>CAZFHS010000016.1:0-103290 GCA_964518955.1 uncultured Gemmatimonadaceae bacterium
TGTTAGACGGCCGCATCTCGGCCCTCCCACGGCTGTTTCCGAACGCTGCTTAGGCCGACGAGATGCCTCCCGAATGGACTTCTGAGATAACACGCCAAATCTGGATGAACGGCCGGAGGCAGACGAACGAGTTGGCGAGTAACCGACCCGAACCTGTCTGTCGCGGCGATTGCGTGGGCAATGAGCGAGACAAAGACCATGCGCAATGACCCAAGGTTGCCCTTCAGCAGCAGCTCCGGCTCCCAAAGCTGCATTCCCTTCCATGGATGCTGGGTGATATCGACCGCGAAACCTTCGGGAAGCTTTAATGCAAGAGGAAAGTCACGTCCGCGGTGAGCAATGTCGTCACGAATATTCCTCATGAACGCGAACGTCGGAGCCTCGCTGTGGTACCATTCGGCGAACTGCTGCGGCAGGCCATACTTCGCCGTGATGTCCGCAGGATCCCGCGGTGCGTTCTTCCTCAGCGCAATATCGGCGAAGCTTCCTGGGAGGTTCCTGACAATCTTGCGCTGTTCCTCATCGAGTGTCACGACATGATCGGCGATTGCGCGGATCACACCTTGAAGACTGTCATAGAGTGCGCGGAGCAGGAACACGAGATACTCAAGTTGAGCTGCAACAAGAAACGAGGAATGCGCTTCGTCTCGCGATTCTGCGGCCAATCGCTCATAGAGTTCGAGGACAGCGGCACATTGGTGGAAGTCAGAACTCAGTGCTTCGTACGCCCCGGTAACTCGCGGAAATGAGAGATGTCTGAACAACAGCGTCTCGAGTGTGAGAAGATAATCACGGCTCGCATCTGCAGGTGCCGTGGCTAGGTAGGTGCCGGATGCTAGATCTGCGATTTTGCCGTCTTGAATTTCATCGTTCACCGGAAGGAACAGATGCCAGCTTTGATCTTGAGTGTCGAAGTATTGGTGAAGCAGCACCAGGCGCCCGTCCGCAGGGGCAGTCGCAACGATGGGTAGCTCGCGCAAGGAGTCGATGGACGCCACTGCTTTCATTGAATCTCCCTCACACTCGGCCGTCTAGCGACCTGCGCATTAGCTGCGAACTAACTTCCTTCCAGCACCCAGAGGTACGAGCGAACTGCGATGTTACGCAGCGCACAAATCGACTACTCCTGCGGCGTTCGCCAGCTTCGCGTGTTAGGCGGCCCCGCGAATCTCTTGAACCGCGTCAACGAGCGCATAGTGCAGGACATTCTGCGCTACCCGTGCTTCAGGGTGCGCGAACGAGACTGTATGCCCCCCTACTGCATGCTCATAGAACCAGACACCGCGCGAGGTCATCTCCCAATCTGGCCGGCCGTCTGGATAACGAGCCCCAACGAGGCCGTCTGAGACAGCACTACCACAGCAGATCACCAGGTCTGGTTCGTACAAACCAAACTGACGCGAGATAAGCAGAGAATCGCGCCGGCTTGCTGCGTCAATCTCTGTAGGGTCCGCCGTGTGCCCTCCTGGAGACTTCTTGAGATTCATCGCAGCGATCGAAGTGAGCTCAGCAACTCGGTCCTCAGTTGAGATTGGTTCAAGGGTCTTCCAGGGCGTCTCCTTCGGCAGGTTCCGAATCGCGCGTACCCAACGCGCGACTACGTTCCAGGTCCGTGACTGCCCGCCTTCGCGGAGAAACTGACGGAGATCCCAGCCTCCTCCGCCCAGATCGTTCACTTCCTTCAGGACGAGTAGGATCCGGAGCGACGACGACGAGAACGCGTCATGGTCCACGACGCCATCTCTCACAAAATCGTCGCGGCCTTCCGACCACTCGTCGAAGAGATTCTGCTCGTCAGATGCGATGCCCATGAACTGCTCCCGGGCCGCCTAACCTACTGTTACGCCGCGATGACGCGGACACTTAACGAATGACCCGCAGTAGAATGCACTTCTCTCCAAGGCAGCGGAAGGGCGAGCTGGAACGAATGTGAATGAAGGTTGTCGGGAACCTGTTCTGCGTGAACCAACCAGAAATTCCGAGCGGGCAACACTCCTGGTGAAACAGAGGAGGTGGGGGGGCCTTGGAGCGGACGTGCAGTCGGCCCCAGTCCACTCGCACATTCACCCGCCCCCGATATCGAGGCACCCGGGGGGGGGGCAAAAGCCGATCGGCGAACTCAGCGCAGGAGGCGGAGCGATTCTCGTTTCCCGCGGCTCCTTCGCTTCGTCCGCTCGATGACGTGACCAGGCTCGACATCGAGCGCATCACACAACGCCTCGAGCGCAACGAGGTCGAGTGACCGTCCGACCTTCCCCTTGCACCGAATCCACCGATACACCGTGGACATCGCGAGTCGCCCACTCGACAGCTTCACCAGCTTGTAGCCGGTAACCTCATGCTCTTTCAACAGCTCGGGGAACCGCAGCCGAATCGTCATTCTTTCAACCTATTGTCTATTGCCACCCACTGCAATATTGCCATTTATGGCAGTATATTTGATATCCAGGAACTGATGCTATGTGGAGGAGCGGTTGAGCGCAAAGGCAGTCGGATACGTACGAGTCTCGACAGATGAGCAAGCCCGAGAGGGAGTGAGCATCGATGTGCAGAAGGAGCGGATCGCGGCGTACGCCACCGCCAAGGGTCTAGACCTCATTGAAGTCTTCACTGACGAAGGCTTATCCGGCAAGAACCTGAAGCGTGCTGGATTGCAGGACCTGCTCGACATGTGCCGCGATCGACAGGTCCAGCATGTGATCGTTTGGAAGCTCGACAGGTTGACCCGGCGCACGAAGCACCTGCTCACCTTAGTCGAGGACGTGTTCCTGGCCGGCCAGATCGAACTCCATTCGGTCTCCGAATCTCTCGACACATCAACACCGCATGGCCGGTTCGTGCTCACCCTATTCGGCGGTCTCGCTCAGATGGAGCGTGAGCTGATCGGCGAACGCACCAAATCGGCCCTCCAGTACAAGCGTGAGAACGGTCAGCCCACCTCTCACCCGCCGCTCGGATTCCGGCACAACGGCAAGAAGCACCGAATGGTGCCTGTACCTGATGAGCTGAACATCGTGCGCCGGATTCTGGACCTGTGGCGCAGGGGTTCGTCGTTGCGCTCGATTGCCACAACCCTCAACGCTGATGCGGTTCCAACGAAGCGAGGTGGCCACTGGCATGCGTCCACGGTCAAAGGAGTAGTAGACCGGCGGGGTTGGTACGAGAAGACGTTACAGACCGTCTGAGGGGCTCAGTGTACACATCCGCACGGGCGTGTACGCCGGCGCGATCTGAACACGGTGCCACAAAATCGGCGACGGGTCGATTATGGTCGTCTAATCGACCCATGCCAATCGATCTCAGGGCCAGCAGGGGTCAGGCATAACAGAGGGCTATCGCTCACGACTATCCTCAGCAGGAATAGTATTCTCACCGGCCGCGGGTAACTGTCGTGAATCGGGTCGGGGTAACTCCACTGCCATTCCCTCCTCGCCCGCCTGCGCTTGCTCGTCGAGAAGGCGCTGTCTCTTCATTGCCTGAATGTGCATCAACCCGATATTGACCTCGATGTTCACCTCGTCCTTCTTCTCACCAAACGTCGGCCGATCAAATCGTTCGGCCAACCACATCCGCAATCTCGCCCGCTCTCGATCAACAGGAATTGTACTTTTCGTAGACGTCTCGAGGATGTCCCTGGCCTCGTCGGCCAGAACTGACGCAGACATTTGCCGCGCTTCGCGTAGCCTGTCACGACGCTGCTCAGACTGTCTGATCCACTTGTAGAACAATCCGCGGGATACACCAAATTCATCAGCCAACCTGCTGATCGTCTCGCCGGACGCAATCCTGTCGAACACGGAATCCTCGCCGCCCTCAGCGTCGATTGCATCCTCCAATGCCTGCATGTTTGATTTGCCTGCCACGAAGCCTCCCTACTCGATGGTTGATTCATCGCGCCGCGGTGCCTCGATGCGACGGATCGCTACCAACCTCAACTAGAAGGGTGTTCTAGCGAAGCAGGGCGGCGCCCGGCGGCACGCAACAATGAAGAAGGTGATTGAACCGGCAGGGCTCCACGCGGCACAACAGAGCGCCGCGTAGAGCCCCAATGGCAACGCCGGACCGGCGTAGCCACCACGATTACTATACCTCCGCCAGCATCAACCTGTCGCAGGATCCATTTTCGATGTCGGCATCGTTACACCTCAGACATTCGGGATCCGTTTTCACTATTCGCTGGGCACCAGACTGTTGGCATACGATTGACTTCTTCTTGTACTCCTCGAGGCCGTCAACCAACTTCTTGTCGAGTTCTTCGATTGCATCACGGAAATCCCCCGGATCCAGGTGCTTCTCAATCCTCTTGAGCCGACGGCAGTAAAAGATGCCGTCAGCGGCGTCACTTCTATCAAGACTTCCCATGTAGCATGCATACTCAAGCCAGTACAGGCGTTGCACTTCGTCAACGTAATGCCGCGCCAACACCTCCAACTCCTCTCTGGTAGGAATGAACCCATCCATCAAGTCCTTCCCCTCGTCCCGGTACCTCTTCTTGATTGCCATGATATCACCTCGATGAAACTGGTTTGTTCAGGTGGCGTGCTGCAGGCTGCGCGGTCACACGGGAGCACAGCCATACTCTCGAAACGTCGAGAACCCCACGAAGGCCTCCTCCAATACCTCATCAGGCGGGAAGACGAAGTCATAATCCGTAGCCCAGCGGCGAGCCTCAGCCGTCTCGGCGTCCAACCTCCGCGCCCGCTCAATGAGCCTGTCCTCGATGCGGTTCGCGCCGGTGATCAGACAGTTCTCGCAGATGAGCCGCTCCAGACCATCCTCGAGTGTGAATACCGCGAGTCTAGAGTTTTTCCCCTGTTGTCCACCACAGACGTCACACGGGAATCGGGTGATGCAGTTGTTGTCTACGATCTTCACGCGAATCTTCCTTCTCGCAATCATCGGATTGCCCCTCTCTTTGGTGATGGCGACTGCAACTGATCGTCGGCCGGTGCCGACGATTCCTCCGCTAGGTATCCAACTATGCCGTCACTCCTTTCCAGTCGGTTCGATGTGGCACTTTCCTAATGGCCCATTCAAACCCTTCGCCAGTCGTTCGTATTCCCTCTCCTGCCGCTCCCGCTGCTCCGCCTCCTCCTTTTCCGCCAGGGTGATAGCGCGTCTCGCGTCCACAGGCAGCCATGCCCGCTGATCGCGGACGGTCTCGAAACCCTCGAAGTCTCCGGCCAACCATCGCTCGATCGCCTCGGGGCAAACGAGTTCGATTCCGGCCAGGAGATCGGGCACCTTATCGATCGGGATTGCAGCTCCATATTTCGACGGCCTGAACTCCTCGCCGCCTTCAGGCGGCAAGTACCAGCGCCGGAGATGCACGTACTCACCCTTCCGAATCGCGGTCCGGTTGAACCGGATTTCAGTCGGTACACGACCGCTATCGGGCAGCGGATCGTGCCGGTGAACACAGACTGTCCGGCCATCAACTTTTCTCATATCGTCTCCTCACTCGTGTGGCTCGGCTGCTCTCGGTTAATCGAGGTTCCAGCCGCGCCCCCGCGTTACGTTCAGGCGTGCCCACTTAGCGCCTGTCTCAGGGCACTAGCCTTGGCGACATCACACGCATTTCACGCCAATCACGCGGCCCACCCCACCCTCCCGTGGTACTGCAAACACAGAAACTTGTTTTTCACGCTTATCACGCACGTCTTTCTTGCTCAGGTGCCGCTGGATCAGCATCCTGAGGGATATCCCCCTGCGTGATATGCGTGGTTTGCGTGTGTTCTCGGTTCAGGACAGTGCGGTATGCAGGTCGCCCTTTGCCTTCGGATGTCAGCTTTTCGCGAACGCCGAAGCCCAACGCGACAAGCTGCTCGCTGGTCCAGCGTCCAGATTTGTGCTTACCCGATGCCTCGTAGAACTCGGTATCCGTGACACCCTGATCCCCAGCATCGTGGAGCTTGTCGAGTGCGCGCTCAAGCCATGGATCACCCATCTGATCCTGGAACAGGCATCTCACGGTGTCTTCGCAGTACGACCAGAATGCCAGTGCCGCATTTAGGTGCACGACATCGATCTGACTGTGCAGGTCCAGGAGCGAATAGATGAGAGCAAGGCGAACAACGTGAGCTTCGGCGCGGTGGGTGAGTGCTCCAACCAACCCGGGACGTTCAGCAGAAAGCTCCGCGTACACTCGAGCCCAGCGTTCGCGCGCTTTGGCAGTGAAATCCACTCGGTGGACTTGTGAGGCCGCTTCCACCGCACTCTGGAAGTGCCTGCCGAAGGACCTGTAAAGCTCGTCATCCGGATCGAGCCCACCGAACGGCCGAAGCTGACTTCTGCACGAATAGACATACATGAACCGGTTCCCGAAGCCATTGGCCTTCTCTGTGTCATTCAGCTTGTCTCGGAGGTCAGCAAGGGTGATATGACCGATAACGGCAATGTGAGCAGCGGTAGCTCGCTCGGGACTGTTCTTGCTGAGGTTCCGGAGATCCTCACCGTCCCATGCATCCCGGAGCACTGGACTCAGCGTCGCCGTATCGCGTTTCATCACGCTCAACGCACCGGCGAACTCGGTCTCGACCACGAGGAGTCTCTTGTCAGAGATTCCTCGATCAGGCGCCCTCCCACGGCGACCAGATTCCTCCTCGGCGTCGCGGACGTGGTGGATGAGTCCTTCTCCACTCTGAAGCCCCGACCCAATCTTCACAGCGACACCAGAGTGCTTTATCAAGTGTTTGACGTGTGAGAGAGCTGTACCTTTTCGCCCAACACCGGTTGGACCAACGATTACTGCATATTCGTTTGCCCTTTGGGGTGCACTGCCACCAAGCTGAACATGAGGACCTCGGCCGACGATTGCGCCAAAGTACACCAGCCCCTGGGCGAGAACCGCGTGTGGGTCGGCTTCACTCTCCCGGGCAACATTCTGTGCGAAATTTCCCAACGGTCCGTGGAACGCCTCAGCACGAGCGGGCGCCGGTGGCCGTTGGGTGACGACCACTTCGACAACATCGTCTGCAGGTGTTCCGTCCTCCTTGGCCCACCGAATCAGGGATCCCAACCCGAGTTTGCCGCTCGAGTTTCCCGCTTCGGAAAACGTGCCCCACTTCTTTGACGGCCACTCGCGATCCCTTTCGTACTGCTCGGGACATCGCCGGCAGAACTCGTCGAACAGCTGAAGCCCGGTGTCATCGGGCAACTCTGCGTGGATGGCCATCCCGACCTGGACCGCGGAGTCATAGGATGCGGCTCTCTCATTACTCAATCCACTTAAGGCGTCAGAGATTTTTTTCGCACGAGCGGCATGCGGTTCCCGTTTTCTTACACGCTGTGCCGTTTCCTGTTTTCGATCGTCACCGCCGTCGTGCCGCCCGAGCTTTTTTAGCGCGGCATCCAGTGCTCTCTGCGGCAGCGGCCGGAATTTTTCATCGGGGTCCAGGTACGTGTAGGTCTTGCCGTTCCACACCGAAGGAGGGAGAACGCAATTCAAGTTCACCCTCAGTACGATCTCATCTTTCTCCCGGTCCACGTGCTGCGAACTCTGGGACCAAAGCTCGATTTTTGACTCATCCCGGATTTCTTCTGGGCAGATGAACTGAAGCCTCTCACCATCACGAGGGGTTTTGATCGTTCGAGTCGGTTCCGCGTAGAGGCCATACTCGATGGCTTTCTGTTTCGCATCAGCACCATCGATGTCGACTTCGACTATCGGCCGCTCGGCTTTACCGGGGATATGGCCAACGTTACAGGCAGGATTCTGCTTCCAAAGCTCCGTGATCTCTGCCGGTGATCGCCTGTCGATTCTCTGCCAGCCCTTCTCAATGGGCGCCTTGCTATTCGTGGCCAGTGGTATGACGCAGATCCCATCAGCAGCGTAATTGGCTGCGGCGGACCCAAGAGACTCCTCAACCTTCGCGGCATGTTCCGCCTCTGACGGAGCGCCAGTGCTCGCGTCGACGGACCGATCTTGATCTAGATCACCCCACTCGACAACGAGGCTCTTGACATCGTCATAGGGCGCACCGCCGTTCCCGTCAATGACAACCGAGACATGATTGGAGACCTGCGCCACCGCGTTCTGGAGTGACAGCGCCATGCTCTTCGCACGCCACGACACGGGGACACTGCTTCTGACCTGCTCCGCCGGGCAACCATCTTCGCAGGCAACAAACGTTTTGTTTCCCTGCCTTGCGACCAGCAGAGTGTCCATGCGACACACTGGGCACGTATGTGGTCGCAGAATGCTGGTGTTCATTCTGCACCTCGGGAATGATCACGCCGTCCACTTGGCCCCGTACCCACTCCACGAACCTCCCGCCAGTCTTTGGGCTCCGACGCAAGTTCCTCAGGAGTGAACCCCGGTCGAGAAGGGTGGAGTTGTTCTTGGACACGCCCCGGGCGGGCAGACAGGAAACAGTCGAGATCCTTGCGTGCGACCATCCAGCGCCTGCCGACGCGCGTCGCTTTGAGTTCGCCTTGCCGAATCCACTTCCTCACGCCACCCGCAGTGCGTTTGCAGAGCGCTGCCACGTCATCGACAGTAAGGAGGCTCCTTTGCTCACCGCAGTTCAGCAGCGCGCGAAACACCGGAACCGGGAGCGTCACGGCTGCGTCGTCCGGCATCGCGTTTAACGCCGCGAGGAATGCTGACCGATTCACTCTCGGCCTCTTTTCTTCGACGGCTGCTTGCGTTTAAGATTGGGGCTCGCCCAACCGCCGGCGCGTTCCCATGCCCGCACCACATCCGGATCGAATCGGACTGCAAGCCCAAGGCGAATACACGGCAGTCGACCGGTTCGCGCGAAAAAGTAGACTCTCTGCTTGGGAATCTGTAAACGGCGTGCGACCTGTGCCGCAGTCCAAAGCGGTCGAAGATCTTCAGAGTCGCGGGTGGGCATCTCGGGCTTCCCCCTGTGTGACAACGGTCACCTAACTGTTGTCACGGCAACTTCAGGGTTGCTCCGAAGCCCGATGGGGATGTTCGGAATCCAACGCCGTGGATGGAGGGTCGATCGACGCCTCCGTCATGTAAAATTGGGAGAACCGGGGTGCTCTGTCAACTACAACTGAGCACCGTCCGATACACTGCTACTTGGCTGAACGCTCCGCACCCGCGGCGCGCTGCCGCGCCCGCAACTCTTTCACCTGCTCCGTTATCGATTTGTAGTGAGCGATCCTGAACTCTACGACCTTCGAACGTCTGCGCTCGACTCCCACATGGGCATAGATGCGCTCGAGCATTTCAGTCGATGCATGACCGAGTTCACGGGCGACAGTGTAGACTGCGATCGGCTCACCACGGTCGAGGGTTTGAAGACGTTGCGCCGCATAGGCATTGCGGAGCGCCTTCGCGCTCAGTCTTGGCGGGTCCAGTGGGTGCTTGGCCTTCCACTCGATCGCAGCACCTAGCTGCCGCCACACGGGGCGCAGGTCCGTCAGCATTCGTTCTTCGCCGCCGTTGTTCAACGGGAACAGCAACGTCGCAGACGGGTTCTTGTTGATCCACTTCTTGAGAACTACGCTGAGTTGTGGCCACAGTGGAATCACGCGGAGCGATTTGTGTGTCTTCAACCGCCTCCATTCGTTCGGCCGAAACGTGAGGGTCTTGCGGTCGAAGTCGACGTCCTGCACTTCCAAACCACACACCTCGGTACGGCGCCCTCCCGTCAGCGCGAACGTGGCGACCAACGCATGCTGGAATTCATGTACACCAGGGATGATGCGGGCCGCCTCCAACAACAGTGCGACGCTATCGGGCTGAAGGAACTTTGCCTCTTGCATCTCGGCGCCTGGTTTGGCGAGCCCTATCAGTGCACCGACCGGGTTCATCACTGTGAATTCACGATAGACCGCCCAGCGGAAAAATGACGATAGCGAATGAAGACGATTCCGAAGGGTGTTGCCGCTCACGCCGACGGAGCGATCGTGCGGTCTTACAGAATGCCGGAGCTGGTCGACCCAACGCTCCACATCATGCGGACGGATTGCTGCTATCGGAACCGAGGCCTCCACCTCGAAGAAATCGCATGCCTCGTTAAGGTGACGTTCGTCTTCCTCGAGCGTCCGTTCGGTCACTGAGGTGTTTTCGGCTTTCCATTCCAGGAACCGTTCGATGCTCTTCCCCAACGTTGGCCCGTCGATCGGCCTCCGATCGTTGCGGGTTTCTTCGTACTCCTTGATCCGTTGCTTGCAGATCTCAACCGCTACCTTGCGGTTGCCTACCGGTGTGCGTTCCCCTTCCAGAGTAAGCGCGATCCGCTTTCCACCAACGTCGCTGTAGCGCCGGAGGTCGGCGTACCAACCGCCACCGCGTTTGTAGATGGGAAGTGCCTGGGCTTTGCGTGGCATAAGAAAAAGCACCCTCGTTTCGCTGAAACGTCACTGGAAACGTCACCAGAGGGTACTTTGGTCGCAAGTGCTCGCGTTTTGACGATTTCTAACTCTTTAAATAGTAACGAGTTAGAAAACAGGCCCGGCAGGACTCGAACCTGCAACCCCCGGTTTTGGAGACCGGTGCTCTGCCAAATTGAGCTACGAGCCTGAGTGATTGTAGAGTGCAGATTGCAGATTGCAGATTGGCGATGAGGATAACACCTCCCAATTCTGCAATCAGCATTCTGCATTCTGAAATCTATAGGGGTGGCTGAGGGGTCTCGAACCCCCAACCTCCGGAACCACAATCCGGCGCTCTAACCAATTGAGCTACAGCCACCACGGCTACCTAATGCCGCAGAGCTAATGAACTTAGCGGCGACAAACATGGCGGTCAACTGAGTTCAATCCAGTCCCCTACACTTGAGTGCAACTATTCAGGCACTATCAACGTCTTACCATGTAGTAGAACCAAACTTGCTGCCCGCAAGAAGACAGAAATTGCACACGGTGGGAGGGACCGTTGCATAATGTAACCACACGCTCAGCCAAAGGCTGGGTCCGTATTGTCGTATGGGTCGCGGCCACCTCGGTCCTGACCATTCTCGCCAAACCGGCTTTCGCACAACAGCAGTCAATTCGTGGAACCACAGCACGGAGTCCTACAGCACCGATCGCCATCGCGGTGTTTGCGGAACCGGGAACGCCAAACATCGATGGTCGGCTCGATGACCTTGTCTGGCAGACAGCCGAGGTGATCACCGGCTTCACGCAGGTCAGACCCAACGACGGCACCGATCCCACCGAGCGTACAGAAGTGCGCATCGTTTACGACAGGGACGCCATTTATGTGGGTGCACGTTGTTACGACTCCGAGCCAGACGCGATCCTGGCAACGCTCAGCAGGCGAGATCAGCACGGTCCGAGCGATCTCTTCAACGTGATGATCGACTCATACCACGATCACCGCACGACATTCGAGTTTCAGGCGAATCCGGCGGGGGTCAGAACCGATTATCTCGCGTCGAACGACAATTCTCATGGGGACATGTCTTGGGATCCGGTTTGGGAGCTCAAGAGCTCCGTCGATTCGCTCGGCTGGGTCGCAGAAATGCGTATTCCATTCTCTCAGATCAGGTTTCCGGACGCCGAAGAACAGCAATGGGGCATCAATTTCAGCCGCTTTGTGTTCAGGAAGAATGAGCTGGTACGTTGGAGCTGGGCGCCGAACACCGAGACGGGGTACGCATCGCTATTCGGGCACCTGCACGGCTTGCGTGACGTGCCTGCACCTCGTGGCCTCGAGATCTTGCCGTACACTGTTACGAAGAGCGAATTCACTGAGGGCGCGGATCCATCGAACCCGTTCAACGACGGCAGCGCTTACGACATAACCGGAGGGTTTGACCTCAAGTACGGAGTCACTAGCGAACTCACCCTGGATGCAACCGTGAACCCCGATTTCGGCCAGGTCGAGGCCGACCCCGCGGTGGTGAACCTCAGCGCATTCGAGACCTTCTTCGATGAGCGTCGTCCGTTCTTCGTCGAAGGCTCGAACTTGTTCGAGTTCGGTGCCGGCAGTGGTGGTTTTGTTTTCGGTGCGCCTCAGCTCTTCTACTCGAGGAGGATCGGACGATCACCTTCCCGGCACGCCTCGGCAAGCGACGCCTACGTCGACAACCCAACGTCGAGCCGCATACTCGGCGCGGCAAAGATGTCGGGGAAGACCGGAGGCTGGTCGATAGGCGTGCTCGAGGCAGTCACCTCGCGCGAATCTGCGCGCATTCAATTCCACGACGGAACCGCTGGTTCGGAAGCGGTGGAACCGCTCACCAACTTTGGCGTGGTGAGTCTGCGCAGGGACATGCGTGAGGGCGGCAGCGGCATCGGCGTTCTCGCGACGGGAGTGCAACGTCACCTCAACGATCCCCTGTTCGAGGGCATCCGTTCGCAGGCATACTCTACCGGTGTCGACTTTTTTCACAAATTCGGAGACAACCAATACGCGATAAACGGATCGCTGAGTGCGTCACATATCATCGGTGACTCGCTTGCGATCACCGCTGCACAACGGTCGTCTGCGCGGTATTACCAGCGCCCCGACCAAGATTACGTATCGGTCGATCCCGCCGCGCGGTCCATGACCGGTTACGCCGCCTCCATGACCGGCGGCAAAGTCGCTGGCAATTGGACGTTTGGCCTAGACTTCTTCGCGTACGCGCCAGGCTTCGAGATCAACGACGCCGGTTTCGAAAACCAGACAGACAGGGTTTTCAACGGCATACGCCTCGGCCGCCGTTGGCTCGATCCTGGGAAGTTGTTCCGCAATTTCAGAGTAAATGCAACGTTTGCTCAGATGTGGAATTTCGGGGGAACACCTCAGTGGCGTGAGGCATATTTCGGCTTCGGCGGGACGACGCTCAACTACTGGCACTTCAACCTGGGTGGCAGTTACGGCCTTGGCGGTCAGAGCGACAAGGCAACGCGCGGCGGGCCGCTCATGGAAAACCCCAGCAACATGAACGTCCACGGTTTTGTAGGCAGCGACTTCCGAAAGCCGATCTCTGTGGGCACGTTCGGCAACTACATGCGCGATGAGTACGATGGCTGGATGGGCAGCATTGGCACCAACATCAACATCCGTCCGACAGCCGCGGTGAATGTCAGCTTAGGGCCAAGTTTCGACGCGTCACGGTCAGCGGCGTTCTACGTAACTCAGCGCACAGACCCCACCGCAATGGCCACGTTTGGCAGCAGGTATTTGTTCAGCCAACTCGAGCAGAACAGCGTCAACGCACGAATTCGAGTGAACGTGGCTCTCACGCCGGACCTGTCGATCCAGCTCTATGCACAACCGTTGATCGCAGCAGGCGACTATGAGGATTTCAAAGAACTCGCAGCTCCCGGGACCCACGAGTTCCTGACCTACGGAATCGACAACGGATCCACGCTCTCATTTGACGAATCCGACAACGCTTACATAGCCGACCCCGATGGAACTGGGCCCGCCGAACAAATGGCGTTCGGCAATCCCGACTTCAGGTTCCGCTCTTTGCGCAGCAACCTGGTACTGCGATGGGAGTACCTACCGGGATCGACGCTGTTTGTCGTGTGGAACCACGGACAGTCTGGCTACGCCAGCGACCCGACGTTCCGGGTGTGGGACGAGTTCAGCAACCTGCTTCAGGACGATCAGCAGAATACGTTCTTGGTCAAAGTCAATTATTGGTTGAGTAGGTAAAACGGCGCGCAGCGAACAGCGAGCAGCGAGCAGCGAATAGCCAACAGAGGGTGAAGCAACGGCGACTCCGCTGACCGCCGTCCGTTGTTGGTTGTTCGTTGTTCCGTTACCCTGATTACATTCCCCCATGCTTCAACTCGACACCTACCTCTTCGACCTCGACGGCACCCTGCTGGACTCCCTCGAGCTGATTTTGGATTCGTACCGCCACACGCTCACGGTGCACAGAGGTGCCGCTCCGCCGGATGAAGTCTGGATCGCAGGGATAGGCACGCCACTCAGGACACAGCTGGCAGAGTTTGTGGACGACGCCGAAGAGCTCGAGCGATTCGTGGACACCTTCCGAGAATTCAACTTCGAGAACCACGACGCGATGATACGACCGTTTCCCGGCGTGCGGGCGATTGTCGAGTCATTGAAAGCTGACGGCAAGGCCTTGGGCATCGTGACCAGCAAGGCCCGCACGGGAACGGCAAAGGGTTTGCGAGCGTGTGACTTGGAGGGTCTTTTCACAGCGATAGTGTCAGCAAGCGATGTCGAAAAGCACAAACCCGACCCTACACCCGTGCTGAAGGCACTAGAGCTCTTAGGCGCCGACGCCGAAAGCACGGTTTTCATCGGCGACTCACCTCACGACATGGCTGCCGGGAGAGCCGCCGGAGTGAGAACGGCAGCAGCACTCTGGGGACCGTTCGATCGCGATTCTCTGGTGCCCCACTCTCCCGACTATTGGCTGGATGCACCCGAGGACATCTTGTCCATAGACGGTCGCTAGCCGCTCACCGGCCGCTCACTTTTTGCCACCGTCTCCGAAACGATGCGACGTCTCCTGTCGTAGTGATTCTGGCAGCAGTCAACAGGTTTCTGATTTCAACGCTTTCGCGAGTTCGAGTATCTAACCGGTAGACAAGTTCCAATCACCCGCAGGAGGCAGGTAGATGACTCGCACCCCAAGACCAGCCATCGGAACCGCGATTGCTCTGTTCTCTGCAATCTCGATATCCGCGATGGCAACGACGTTCACAGAGGCCCAGAGCTACGAGATTTCCGGCCGCCACGTTGCCGTCTACAACCTGATCGGACAAGTGAACGTCCAACCTGCGAGAGGTTCGGCAGTGACGGTCGACGTCAACTTCGGCGGGCCTGACAGAGAAGCGCTGCGAGTCGAAACTGGCGGAATCGACGATGCTGAAACTCTTCGCGTCATCTATCCCGATGACCGGATCACCTACTCCGAGTGGGGGCGGCGCTCCCGAACTGAATTGCGTGTCCGAGCTGACGGCACCTTCGGCGATTCTGATTGGCGGGGGCGGACCCGTGGCGACGAGGTGGAGATCACGGGGCGCGGCGGCGGCCTAGAAGCCTACGCCGACCTCACGATTGCAGTCCCCGCCGGCCAGCGAGTATCGGTGTACCTTGCCGTAGGTGAGGCAATTGTCGAGAACGTCGACGGGAACATCCTCATGGACACGCGCTCGGCACCAGTGTATGCCTCGGGCACCAGGGGGTCGCTGCATGTCGACGTCGGGTCGGGCACCGTAGAAGTGCGGGATGCCCAAGGCGAGGTAGATCTGGATACGGGTTCGGGTTCAGTCGAAGCGACCGACATATCCGGCGACCTACTCCATATCGACACCGGCTCAGGCAGGGTCACGGCCAGCGGCGTCAATGTCGATGAACTGCACATCGACACCGGTTCTGGTGGAATCACCGCCGATGGTGTATCCGCGCCAAACATCCTGCTGGACACCGGTAGCGGCAGCGTCGAGCTGGAGGTCACCGGCAATGCCGAGCACATCGAGATCGATACCGGGTCAGGCGGCGTGAGAGTCACGGTTCCCGAATCGTTCGGCGCACGAGTGGACATCGACACCGGAAGCGGTGGCATCGAACTGGATATGCCGATCACGATGAGGCGTTGGCAACGCGACCACGTTCAGGGGACGATCGGTGATGGTGGAGGCCGGCTGCTCATCGACACTGGCTCTGGAAGTGTGAGGATTCTGTCGGGTCGGTAAGAGCGTCACCTTCAAGGAGAGAATCCGCCCAGGTGGTCATGTGCCGCCCGGGCGGGTTTCTTTCCGACTTCTTCGTAGATTAGCCGCGGAGTAACCCGGATGTACGCGGAGATGTTGGGGGGTTGGGTGGGGAAACCCAAACCCTGCTGTAATCCGCGGCCTTCCGCGTTGTTCCGCCGCAAACATTCAGTTCGACTCCGCCACCTCACTAGCCCGATACGACATCTCCTCATCGATCGCCTGTTCGTTGTAGTCGATGTCGACAATCGTGGGATACCCTAGCGTCTCATGATATGTGACTGAGAGCGAAAACGCGTCTCTGTCGATTGCGTCCTGGATTGCCGCGAATATGCCATCTATGGTCAGGACCTGATCCACGACGGCCGGATGGGGCGTTTCCCCTGTCGCCGCAACCGTGGCCGACACGATCTCCCCATCTACCACCTCAACGTTCAATGCTTCCACCGAGATGCAGAAACACAGGCGCTGGAACCGAAAGCTGTAGTCTTCGATTCCACTTGCCTGCCACTTTGAGAGGTTCTCTTCGAGATCGTTTTCGGTCGGGTCAAACAAACCGGAGCAACCGCACATTAGAAACACCAAGAAAACCAACGTGATCTTCCCAACAGCCCGTGGGTATCGGACGAGTCGCATCGCGTTCTCCATCCACTTAAACGAGTGTAGGTGAGGCGGCCTGCCTTCACCACCTCCTATACCCGAACGATCGGCCAAACGTCACACCCCGGTACGGGGGGAGCGGCCATTGCGTCCAACGTTTACCTTACGAAAAACCACCAATCCGGAGGACTTGTGACGTTTATTCCATTTGAACTGGAGCGTTGGCAGAGCGAGTGGGAACACCATGTCAACTTCAACCTCTCCGAGAGTGGTGTTCATCCGCTCAGCGTGAGCGAGCTCCTCGACCTGGCTGGGGAAAGCCCGGATGCCCTTCAAGACATAGGACTGGGCTACTCACAGGCCGACGGTACTCTCGAGCTTCGGTCTACTATAGCCGGTTTGTACCCCGGGGCGTCAATTGACAATGTGATCGTCACCGTCGGAAGTAGCGAGGCCAACTTCATATCGAGCTGGACTATAATCGAGCCGGGCGACCACGTCGCTACCTTGGTGCCGATGTACCGCCAAACTTGGGGATTGGCAAAGACGTTTGGAGCGACTGTCGCGGAGTTCTCGTTGAAACGGGAGCTCGGCTGGGAGCTCGATCCCGAAGATGTGAAGGCCGCCATCCCTCCGCACACCAAACTCGTGGTGGTAACGAACCCCAACAACCCGACGGGGCACGTGCTTTCCAAAGAATCGCGCGAACTAATCGTCGAGCAGGCACAGGCGGCGGGCGCATGGCTGCTTTGCGACGAAGTCTATCAGGGCGCTGAACGCCTAGCGGAGAGGACCGAATCGTTCTGGGGATCGTACGACCGCGTCTTAGTCGTGAACGGCCTCTCCAAAGCCTACGGACTACCTGGCCTGCGCATAGGCTGGGTGGTGTGTCCGCCGGAATTCCGTCAAGCCGTGTATCAGCGCCACGATTACACCGTCATCTGCCCGACTCCGGTCAGCGATTTTCTGGCTCGTTGCGCGCTCGGATCACGAGACAAGGTGCTGTCTCGAACGCGCAAGATACTGAACGAGAACTACCCGATTCTCACGGGTTGGCTCGAGCAGTTTGGCGATGGTTTCGACTATGTCGATCCCGACTGCGGCGCCATCTGTTTCGCAGGATACCAGAGCGGCATCGACGCCATGGAGCTTGCCGAAAAGGTGAGGTTGGCACACAGCGTACTACTGCAGCCCGGCGATCACTTTGGGTTCGAGAGGCACATACGTTTGGGATTCGGGAACCAGCCCGCCCACTTCCAGGCGGCCCTGGAAGCCATGGAACCCACGATGAAAGAATGCCTGATGGCCTGAAGGCAACATGGGCGTTCTTCTGATATTGGTTGGATTGCTCGGGCTCGCCTCGGGCGGATTGAAGCTCAGGTCACGTGTGCGGCAATCCACCGGCTACTCTCGAATTGCAGTAATCGAGGCACTCCTCGGAGCGGTCACACTCGTGGGCTCGGGAGTCGGGCTTTCACGTGTGAGGCCTCTCGCCTGGACTCTCGTGGTGGCGACAATATCGACGATATTCTTGTCAACCTGGATTCACGCGCGCCTCGTGAAGAACTACGTCGAGAGGCGGGAGCAGTCGGAGGAGCTCAGGTTGAAAGCGTACCTCCGCTCACGAGACGAAGCCTAAAGCTTCCGCTTCAGCCACTCCGTGAACAGTTCGTATTGATTCAGCCGTATCGCGGTTCCCCTGAATCCGTGCCGCTGTCCGGGGTAGATCCGCATGTCGAACTGCTTTCCCGCTTCTTCGAGTCGATTCACCAACTGCACGGTGTTCTGGAAATGCACGTTGTCGTCGCTGGTGCCGTGCACGACCAATAGGTTGCCCGCGAGCTTGTGCACGTGGTTGAGAGGAGCTCCGTTATCGTATCCGCGCGCGTTTTCCTGCGGAGTCCGCATGTAACGTTCAGTGTAGATGGTGTCGTACAACCGCCAGTCGGTAACCGGAGCTCCCGAAATTGCCGCCTTGAACACTCCCTCACCCAGGAACATCGACATCAAAGACATGTAGCCGCCGTAACTCCAGCCCCAAATTCCGATACGGTTGGCGTCGATGAACGGCTGCTCGCCAAACGAGCGCGCCGCAGCGATCTGGTCGGCCGCTTCTAGTTCGCCCAAACGCTGGTAGGTTTGCTTCTTGAACTCCCGCCCTCTCGCTCCCGTGCCGCGGTTGTCCACACTCGCGACGAGGTACCCCTCGCTCGCCAGTAGCTGGTGCCATAGGTAGCGCACACCGCCCCACGAGTCGCGCACGGTCTGCGATCCCGGCCCGCCGTACACATACATCAACAGCGGGTACTGCCTGCCAGGATTGAAGTCGGCGGGTCTGACTATATAGGCGTTCAACGGGGTACCGTCTGCACCGGGCACGGTGATGAACTCCGGAGCCGGCAAGTTGAGCGACTGAACCCTCTCCGCGAGGCGGCGGTTGTCGGATATCGTCCTCACCACCTGACCGTCAGCCGAGTGTAGCGTCTGCGTGGGAGGGACACCGGCCGTGGAGTAGGTATCGATGTAGAGCGAATAGTCTACGTTGAAGAGAACTGAGTGAGAACCGCTGCCCGTCGACATCCGCACGAAGTTCTGGCCGTCCAGGTCCACCCGATAGAGGGGGCGCTTGGTCGGGCCATCCCCCGCCCCGGTGAAATAAAGCGCACCTTTCTCCTCGTCGACTCCATACACGTCGAGTACGTCCCATTCACCTGAGGTGACGAGATTGACCAACGATCCGTCGCGACCGAACAGGTACACCTGGTTGAAGCCGCCGCGTTCACTCTCAAAGAGAAACTGCTCGCCGTCATTGATCCACATTGGAGCGGTGTTCGCTACCCAGGCTTCATCCGTATCGGTCATAATCACTCGGGACGAACCGGTGCGAACGTCTGCGAGCATGAGGTCGAGCTGATTCTGGTGACGGTTCATGCGCGTCAGCCATATCTCATCCGAAGAGTTGGCGAAATCCAATCGAGCGATATAGATGTCGGGATCCGATCCTAAGTCCACCCAGGTGGTGTTGCCCGACGATATCTCAACCACTCCTACGCGTACTTCAGAGTTCGTCTCGCCGGCTTTCGGGTAGCGAACCGGAAGCAATTCGGGGTAGAGCGAGAGTGCATCCGTCATGTAATAGGTCTTGATCGCCGTCTGGTCGAACCGCCAGAACGCTATGCGGCGTCCATCGGGACTGAATCGAAACGCGTCGCGCAGCCCGAGTTCTTCCTCGTACACCCAGTCGGTTGCCCCGTTTATGATGTTCTCGTCGCCGTCGCTCGTGATCTGCGTCTCCCTGCCGGACCTGAGATCCGTGACGAATAGGTTGTTGTCGCGCACGAAGCCCACGAGGCGCCCGTTCTGAGAAAACTTCGCGAACTGTTGCAGCCCCGGCTGGGTGCTGACCGGCATCAGACGCCTGCGGCCAAAATCCCAGACATAGAATTCACCCTTGGTATTCTGACGCCAAACCTGAACCGAATTGGTGAAGATCAGCAGCTTCGAACCGTCCGCCGAAAACTCATAGGATTCGATTTCAATAGGCTGTTGCCCGCCCGGAGGTGTCAGGTCGGCACCGCGCAACACCAAGTCACGCTCTCCGGTACGTGCATCCACTCGATAGAGATCGACGGTGCTCTCTGCTCCTTCTTCGGTGGCCGTGAAGTACCGAGAGTCTGTGGACCACTGCACCGGCACGAGCTCGCTGGCGAAGTAGTCAGTGCCGAAGATGGACTCCACCGAAAGCCTCGACACCTGAGATGAGAGAGGCGACACGACAAGTTGAACTGCCAACGCGACTACGAAGCTGAGAGTTTTCATTTTGGGTTCTTGTTACGGTAACGGAAGAGTTGCTGAGATCACCTTTTCATTTCTCGAGCGCAGCGACCAGTGCTTCCTGGGTACCGATTCCCTGCTCGTTGCGTCGCTCGTACGCCTCGTCGGCGCAGAGTTCCCAGGCAAGCGGGTCATTAATCTGCATCTCCAGAAGTTGGTCGAGTTTTTTGTGACAGCGGGGATCCAAAACCGGAGTGACTACCTCTACCCGACGACGGAGGTTGCGGGTGCGCCAATCAGCGGATCCAATGTAGTACTCGTCCTCGCCTGCGTTCCCGAAATGGTAGATGCGGGAGTGTTCTAGGAATCTGCCAAGTATGCAGATCACACGAATGCGTTCGGACAGGCCGGGCACCTGCGGGCAGAGCGAACAGATCCCTCGAATGATGAGGTCGATTTCGACACCAACCTGCGACGCTTCATAGAGGGCGGCCAGAATCTCCGGATCTCCCAGCCCGTTCACCTTGATCCTGATGCGGCCGCCCCGTCCCGCCTTCGCATGTTCGATTTCCCGATTGATCATCTCCAAAAAGCGCGTGAACATGTTCGACGGCGCCACGAGGAGCTTTCGGTAGTCCGGGTGAACCGAGTTGCCCGACACGACGTTGAAGAGGTCGTTCACATCGGCACACAGGTCGGCATTTTTCGTGAAGAGGCCGAGGTCCGTGTAACCTTTTGCCGTCACTGCGTTCAGGTTGCCGGTGCCGATGTATACGTAGCGCTGTACTTCCTCACCTTCCCTGCGAGCTATCAGCGCTGCTTTGCTATGCGTCTTGAGACCAAACAGCCCGTACATCACATGTATGCCGGAGTGCTCGAGCTCCTTCGCCCACTCTGCGTTGCGCTCCTCTTCGAATCGGGCCTTTAGCTCCACGAGGACGGTCACCTGTTTGCCGAATGCTGCTGCGCGGGCGAGAGTATTGACGATCTGCGAATCGTCATTGGTCCGGTACAGAGCGACCTTGATTGCTAGCACGTCCGGGTCGTCAGTCGCCTCAGCGAAAAATCTCTCGACCGTAGACTCAAAAGAGTCGTATGGGAAGTGCACCAGGACATCCTGCTGCGTGATGGCATCCATCATCGAGACAGACGTGTCTACCGGCTCTGCAGCGGTGAACGGCTCGTAGTGCAGTTCGGGACGATCGAGTTTGGCGATTTCATCCAGACCGTTCAGGTCGAAAACCCCGCCTACGAGAAAGAGGTCCGATTCCCGAAGTGTGCTGACCTGGTCGGGGTTCTCGAATCGGAACTCCTGCACCAACAACTCACGCATCGCCTGCGGCATGGTGTTGTCGATTTCGAGGCGAACCACTGGCCCATAGGGACGCTTCTCGACCTCCTCCACGATAGCCTGAAGCAGATCCTGCGAACTCCATTCATCCACTTTGACGTCGCTGCTGCGCGTCACCCTGAACCAGTGAGCCAGAATGACGTCGAGACCGGGGAAGAGAGTATCTACGTGCCGCGTGATCACGTCTACGGTTGAGACAAAGGAGGATTCACCCTCGAGTTGCAGGAACCTCTGCAGAGTGTCGGGAACCGGTACTGCAGCAAAATGCTCGACTCCTGTTTCCGGATTCCGAACCATTGCAGCGATGGCGGTTGTGAAGTTCGGTATGTGAGGGAAGGGATGACTCGGGCTTGCAGCCATAGGAGTGAGCGCGGGAAACAGCCGTTCCTCGAATGACTTCGTGAGGTGAGACTGCTGGCCTTCGTCCAAATCGTCCCAGCGTAAAATCTGGATTCCCTCCGCCTCCAAGGCCGGAGTGAGGGTATCGCGCAGGCAAGCGTATGCTCGTTCCATGAGGCGCCGAGCGCGGATCCCAACTGCATCGAGGCGTTCGGAAGCGCTCAACCCGTCGATACTCTTTTTTGCCTTACCCGACGATACGGCCCGTTTCAGCCACCCCACCCTCACCATGAATACCTCGTCCATGGTCGAGTTGAAAATCGACAAGAACCTCAGTCGCGCGAGAAGGGGAAGCCGACCGTCTTCGGATAGTTCCAGAACTCGCGTGTTGAACGCCAGTTGGCTGAAATCTCTGTTGATGAATCGATCGAGTGCCGCCATGGGCTTCACGATTGGTTCCGAGCCACCCTGTAGCTCAGCGATGCTGAATGTGTCGGAACCGTCCATAGAAATGGATGGACGAACAGGTGCCCGTAGGGCCCACACCGGGCGCTCCCGCATCAGATCAGATCGTGCGGCGACGTGCAGTGCGGCAAGGGTGCGCGTATCGCGAATTGCCGGCGAACCTACAAGTTGAACCACATCGTTGGGCAGCAACCACTCGAGCGGTCGCTCCATTTTCAGGTTCGTCGGTATGCGCCGTACGAGATACACCTCCAACTCAGCATGGCTCGCCGAAGCTGGTGACCTCCCGAGCAGGCGCATCTGAGCCTGGGAGCTTCCGAACCAGTCTTTGATCACCTGGCGCGCCGCTTCCTCTCCTCCACCCGGACCCGAGAGAATCGTGAGAGCGCCATCTTGGAACCTCAATCCCATGCGATCGTCATCGAATGGAACGACTGCGACTTCGTGCGCCGGCCGCACACCGTGCTCGAGCCGTTCCAGCTCCAAGCTGTCGAGCAGTGCTCGCGCACGCGCCAGCCGATCGCCGAGTATGAGATTGAACCCGTGTTCTTCCCGAATTGCGTCCGCGAGCCGTTCGAGCGGGGGGCCACCAGGCCGGAGTTGCCTGATGCTTATGTCGTAAAACGTCTCAGCGAGTTCACTCGCACGGGCAACCACTGTGTCGTAGCAGAAATCGTATTGCGGGTAGAGCAACAACTTGTGGCGGGCAACCCTGGTGAAACAGTCGGTCTCCAAATCGATACTCGGGCTCAGCCTGCCCGGGTCGATTATCGCTCTCAGCACGCGGGCAGGTTCGAGTGCCTCATCGAACATGTCCGCATCGTCGTCTGGGAGCAGCGCCTCGAAGACGTTGCTCGAAACCAGCCCTTCTCCGTCCTTCTTCCTACCCTTGATTTTCACTTCCAGACTCCGAGCACCCTTCATCGGGATTCGCAGCCTGCACGACACAGACCTGCGATCGAGGTCGCGGTCCAGCGTGTCGTAGTAGACGTCGCGGAAGAAGCTGTGCACCAGGTTGCTTCCCCGAAGGCCAAACGGTAGCGGGGCCGAGCTCATTTCCATGAGCGCGTCCTTGGTGGGTACCGCTAGGCGTATGAGCGCTTCAGTCGGCATTCACTCCTCGTACGACCTCTCCGTGTTTCGCCTTCATTCTATGCCGGGAAGTACCCGGTACTCAACCCCGAGAACGTATGGAGCACATTGCCCTTCCAATCTGTCCAACAGGGCGGAGGTCGGGACCGGCTTCTTTTTCCGAATCAAGTACTCCAGCGTCGTTTCGGTTTCATCCTCTTCCCTGGTATCGATCAACTGAAAGACCTTGGTGTCTGGCTCGAGCACCGTTTCGATCATTGGCTGAGCGGCCTCGACATCCGACACGCGAACCGTCAGAAGTGCGTTGGGCCGTTTGCCTTTGGAAAGACCTTCCGTGGCCTTGAGATGTTCCTTGACTTTCTCCGACCCTGCCGCCATCAAATCGACACTCTCGGACGGGAGAGATGCCTGCAGCTCTGGGTCACCGAGTTGACCTGCGTATACGTTGCCGAAGTTTGTGGCCCAAAGCCCAATGATCGTGATGTTGAAGAACACCGAGACTATCAGAGCCATGTCCACGTATTGCACACCGGCAGCTAGTCCGACGCCAATAGCCAAGAAGATGTACACCGCATCCTTGGTGTCCTTGAGAGTGTTGCGGAACCTCACGGCCGCAACGACTCCCGCCAATGCGAATGCAAGCGCGACGCTGTTCTGCACGATCACCACGACGCCGCATATGGCGGTGGGGAGGACAATCAGGGTTTGAACGACAGAACGATCGTATCCCTCGCGCTGCTTCGTGATCATGTACACCCAAGCAACCGGCATCATCACGGCCAATGCTCCCGCGATCACCAGGCCAGTCGCAACTATCGGATAAGGAGCTGTGAGCGGTCCGGTCGGATCGAAGGGAACGTCGCCAAACAACGCCGGACCCACGCCGACACCATCGCCCGCGCCCGCCGCAAACATCGCATACACGTCCGGCCACAACTGACGAATCAGGGTCCCGACCGATACCAAAACCGCATAGTAGAGAACCAACCGCACGAACGGCGCAATCGATTTACCGTTTGCCGATGCCATTTTGCCAGCCCTCTCGTATTCTCAGTGTTCCGCGAACACCGCGTTTTCAAACAGCAGCTTCAGACTCGCCTCTGATTCGATCCTGCAGTATGGCAGCAACTGCACCCAACAGAGTCTCCATCTCGTAGGGCTTACCTATGTACGGCTGACCCGTGGTCTGAAGAAATTTGACGGTCGCCGGGTTCGTATAGTCACCGGTCACGAACACGAATCTCGCTGCCAGGTGTGGCTTCTGATGCTCAACTTGTTCGAACAGCGTTCGTCCGTCGAGATACGGCAGCCTGACGTCGGAAATGATGCAATCTGGCTCTGCATCTTCCATCGAGGCGAATGCTTCGAAGCCGTTTGAGACAGCGGTGACCTGTTGGCCCAACTTCTCGAAGATCCTGACGATGACCGAACGGTTGCCCTCATCGCTCTCCACCAGCAGAATCCGTCCTGACGGCATTTTCGACCCGTCGTAGTCGAACAGGACTGGCGGTATCGTATCGGGCGCTAACGCATAGACTCTATGCAGAAGCCCTGTAGTGATCTTTGCGGCTCTCTCGCCCTCGCTTCGGATCCTCTCCAAAGCCTGCCTGGTCTCCGGCGCGAGATCTTGGGATTTCGCGTCAGACACGGTGTGAGAGATCACGTTGAGTCTATTGTGGAGCGTATTGACCGCTTCCATAATATCCATTTTGAGAAACTGCACCCACGCAACGAGCAACTCGTGCGGGGCTTCAGAGGGTTTGAGGCCGTTGCCCTGAGCCGGTGATGCGGGATACGCTCTGGTCGCGGATTCACGAATGACCTGGTTGGCCTTGTCAGATCGCAAGATCAGGATCAGGGCTACAATCGCCGCTGCAGCGGATCCGAGCAGAAAGAGGTCGGCAGTTTCCGTCGTTAGCTCCTTGCAAGTCCCGTCATACGGTCGGGCCGGTTTGTGATGATGCCAGCAATTCCGAGCGCGCGCAAGCTCTCTGCCTCTGCACGTTCGTCAACGGTCCACACATGGACTGGCAAACCTCTGCGGGCGGCTGTACGCACAAAAGCCCGATCAGCAACGCGTATGCCTCGATGGCGTACGGGCACCGAGAATGCCGAATATCCCCTAGTACCGAATGCGGCCCTCACACGCGACCATCCCCAGAATCTGGCGCTCTCCAGCTCTGACGCAATTCGCCTGATTCCATACTCCCGAAAACAAGCTAAAGCCTCGTGAAGAAAAGACCCAACCAACACCCGGGCTGCAGCATTGTGGTGCCCAACCAACTCCGCGAGCGGCCGGGCCGCAGGAACCTCCTTGACCTCGATGATCATGGGAACATCTGTGAATGACTCGAGCACTTGATCGACCAAGGGTATTCCTTGTCCGGATCCCGCATCCAACCCCGCGAGGTGAGCGGCGCTGAACTCATTCACGGCACCAGCGCTGTCTGTGGTTCTATCGATGGTCGGGTCGTGAATGACTACAGGTATGCCGTCGGCGGACAACCGAACATCGAACTCCAGGGCATCTGCCCCCAACTCCAAGCCGCGCTCGAACGCAAGCAGCGTGTTCTCCGGCTCGATCCCTGATGCACCGCGGTGCGCGATTATTGGTCGAGCGCTCGGGTCGACCAGGATCACCGAGTAGCCTCTTGCTCCGGCATGCTAGAGTCGTCTTGTAAAATGGTGAATAGGGCCCCGGCAGGCTGCCGGGGCTCCGTTACAGTCAGTCTTCGCGCGGGTGCGCTACCTCGCGTTCTTCGTTGCCTTCGAAGTACTCGCGGTTCTTGGCTATGAAGCTCACCCATTTGTCGGGTAGGTCGTCTTCTGACATGATTGCACTAACGGGACATTCGGGCTCACAGGCGCCGCAATCAATGCACTCGTCGGGGTGCACATACAGCTGGTCCTCACCCTCATAAATGCAGTCAACCGGACATGCATCCACGCATGCTCTGTCAATTACGCCGATACACGGCTCAGCGATCACGTAGGCCATTGATTCTCCCTTCAGCGAGCATTTCGGACGTAGCCTATAGGTCCAAACACTGGGTTGGTTACGGTACCTGCCTTACTGCCGGTGAAAGTACGCAAGGCGAGCCAATAATGCCACCAGTCGAAACCGCCCGGGACAATCGAGCGTAGGGATGGTGTGCCTAGTTTCACCCGACTTGGACACTCGGAGACAATACAATGCGTGCACTATTCGTTCTGGCCCCAATCAC
This sequence comes from uncultured Gemmatimonadaceae bacterium, assembly GCA_964518955.1. GTDB lineage: Bacteria > Gemmatimonadota > Gemmatimonadetes > Gemmatimonadales > GWC2-71-9 > JBDGYW01. The sequence goes on from CAZFHS010000016.1 coordinate 26,452, forward strand.
TCTGATCGGCGGATTTGCGATCTATCAGGCCGTTTCAGGTCAGGAGATATGTACCGATGCCGAGCATCAGGCAGCCAAGGCCGAAGAGCATGGACTCGTTGCATTGCCGGCCGTGCCCGCGGTCGCACCCGTGCCGGCTGTGCACGCGATTCCGGCCGTACCGGAGGCAGCGGAGTTCGCGGCGCTCGCAGAGCTTTCGGCACTTTCGGAACTTTCGGAACTCTCGGAACTCTCGGAACTCTCGGAACTCAGCAGCCTGGCTGCGCTATCTGAGGATATAGAAATCCGGATTCCCAGAGAGGCGATCGAACGGGCAAGTCGCCTCGCTGCCGATCTCCAACTGCGCGCTGAAGCCCACGCCGACATCGAGGTGACGCTGAGCGAGATGATGCAGCTGCTCGATGAGCATCTCTCTGAACTCGACGGCACGACTATCGAGTCTTTCGAGGATCTGGGTTTGTCGGAGGACTTCTTCGAAAGTCTGGCGGAGACTATCAGGGCTTCCGTATCAGTCCACGTTCACAACGGTGAGGGTGGAACTGTGAAAACCCCAAAGAGGCAGAGACACTAGGCACACAGTCTCCCTTCGCGGGATCTCAGAGGGCGGGCTCGCGCACATTCAAGTGGGCCCGCCCTCTTGCTTTCTCCACACCCCAGCCAGACATTGTCCGAGATTTCACCTCGGTGAACTTTGGACATGACAAAATCGAAAGGTGCGGGAATGCGGCCGATCGTTATCGGTGTTGCCGGCGGGTCAGGATCCGGGAAAACCACGGTGGTGGACCGGATCGTAAACCGGCTGGGGGAAAAACAGGTCACCTACATTCAGCACGACTGTTATTACCACGATCGCGGCGACATTGCCCCTGAAAACCGTGCCAAGCTCAACTACGATCATCCCGATGCACTGGAGACTCCACTCTTAGTGGAACATCTCAGCCAGCTGACTGCAGGCTCACCTGCCGAGATTCCCGTCTACGATTTCGCAAACCACCTGCGAACCAATCGGACAGTGCAGGCAGTGCCCCGCCGAGTGATTCTGCTCGAAGGTATTCTCATTCTGGTAGACAGTGTGCTGAGAGAGATGATGGACATCAAAGTTTTCGTCGACACGGATCCCGATCTGAGGGTGATACGTCGATTGGAACGTGATATCGCCACTCGGCATAGAACGCTCGATTCGGTTGTTCGGCAGTACATGCGAACCGTGCGACCGATGCACATAGAGTTCGTGGAGCCCAGCAAGCGGTACGCCGACATCATAATCCCCGAGGGAGGTCACAACGAGGTGGCCGTAGACCTGATCTTCACGAAGATCGATTCCGTTCTAAACAGCCCAGAGCCGGATACGCCACTTCAGTAGCGCTCCGGCTCTCCCCTCCCCAACTCTCCGACAAACCGTCAGCTTTGTCTTTCCCTCCGTGGATTCAGCGCAGACAACACCCGCCCACGCTCGTGATCCGATGAGATTGAGTCGACAACCCCCATGAACTCTGTCCTGAGTTCGCCCTCGAGCCGGTGTTCGTTAGCTACTGCGATGAGCAGGTTGGCGAGCTCGTACTCTGATTCGAGATCCCTGGAGGAGGAGAGCACCGAACGCAGGTTCGCGTCGGTCAACGGACCCTGGACGATGATTGCCTTGAGCACGCGACCGATCTCATAGTCGGAGTCCATTGAGGTGACTGCCTCGAAGTAGGTGTCGCGTTCGCTATCGTTCAGGTCGTAGCGATCGATTATCACGAGCAAGAGGTTCGCTAGTTCGTAGTCGGAATCGAGCGTGAGAGACGCGTCGAGAACTATCTCCAACGCTTCTTCGTCCAGTCGCTGGTTTTCGATCAAGGACATCAGCACCCTGCCGAGTTCATAGTCCGATTTCAGTGACTGTGCCGCAGCTAGATATGACGACGGCATGTTTCGATCGACCGGGTATAGCCTCGCAACCTCGAGCAGTAGTTCCGCGCGTTCGTAGTCAGAATCCAGCATCGTTGCCGATGCGAGAGCGAGGTCGAGCACTTGCAGGCTTGGAGCGCCTTCATGTATCGCAACTTTGAGAACTCGATTGTGCTCGTAGTCCGATTCGAGAGTGTGAACTGCCTCGAAGAATTCCGCGGTGAGCGCCTCATCAATCGGGTGCCGGTGCATGATGGCAATTAGGAGCTCCGCAAGCTCGTAGTCGGATTCGAGCTCGGTAGCCAATCGGAGCATTGCTTCAGCGACCTCCGGGCTCAGGTCCTGACGGCTCAGTATGGCATCGAGCACTCTCCGCTGCTCGTAATCCGACTCCAGCGATCCAGCCGCTTCCACGTAGACTACCATCACGGATTCATCTACAGGTTGGTTCTCAGCGACCTCGACGAGGAGCTGAGCCAGTTCATAATCCGACTCCAGCTCGTTTCCAGCCTGGCGCACGATCGAACGGAGTTGTGTGGTGTCGAGATCGGCGTCGGTGAGAAGCACCTGATAGTATTTGCGGGCTATGTAGTCGGATGGAATCAGAGATATCTCCTGCATTACTCCGTCGACGCCCTGGCTTACGAGAATCCGCCCGGCCCGCTCTTTCGCATGCAGCCCAATTCGGCGGAATAGCAGGGGGATCATCTCGCGCAACCACGTACTTGCTTCGCTGTCGTAGTCGCGTTCGTCACCGTCAACGAACCACCTACGCTCGAGATCACCACCGTCGCCCTGTTCGATCACGATTCGCCGACGGGAGCGGCCAACACGCTCCTCCATCTCGAAGTAGCCGCGGCGGGAAATGTCTACGATGTCGGTTTCCGCATCGTTGAAGACGATTTCGCCGACGATCTCCAGCTCCAGGCGACAGTCATCCATCGTGATGCGAACTTGGTAGTCGTCGTCCTCACCGCTCATCCAATGGGAAGTGTTGGCGTCACGTGCGTACCAGTCGCAGCGAGTTTGACCTGGTGCTAAAGGGGCCAGCATCGGTACGGATGCTATTAGCCTCGGTGTGCTCGTCGGAGCCGGAATCACCGTTTGCTGTATCGCGCGAGCCCGGGGTGCAACTTCGTTCCGACCGATATCACTTCGTGTCTCCGGATCGGTGCTTTCAGCAGCCATAGGAGCTGCTGTCTCAACCACCATCGGATCGTCATCCGGTATTGGCGGCGCCCCAAGCCCCGCTCCCGCAATCGGCAACAAAAAACACGCTGCCCCGACCCACGCTGCTGCTGACATGCGCGGAGTGACAGTTGCCCTCCTTCGCGTGTCGTCGAGCACAGCGAGAAGGCGGTCGCTGAGCCGAGAACGCCGGGCCATCGCAACACCGCCGAACGACGCAAAGGCACGGCCGTTTGCACCGCGTGCAATCTCCAAGAGATGGCTTGCGTATTCCGATGCCCGCGACCCCGTGCACAGCACCTGATCGTCACATGCCAATTCTCGTTCGACCCTCATACGATGAATCGCTACCCAGACCAGGGGGTTGAACCAGTAGAGTGTCGCGGCCACCCTCGCCACGAGCTGAGTCAGGTAGTCGCGGCGTTTGACGTGTGCCAATTCGTGCAGCAGAACTGCGCGAAGCCGGGCGTCGGTCCAGTCGTCTGCTTCCGCGGGAAGCAATATTTTCGGGCGCACGCCCCACACCATTGGCATTGCCGAGCCTCTGGCTTGCAACAATGCCACGTGCCCGTCGAACTCCATCCCATCTACGAGGTCGTCGAACAGCCACACGATTGGCCCATTCGTCACTTCACGAGCCGACCGAACTACCAGCCACGCCCTAAGCATTCCACCGGCGATCCACAGAATTCCGAGACCTGCACCCGCCAGCCAAACCAGAGGAAGCACCAGCATCCAGTTAGCAGCACTTTTGGTCTTCGATGTCACCGCTGGAGCGGAGTGCGGTATCGGCACCGATTGCTCGACGCTCGGGGAAGGTGTCGTTGAAGCAATCGTCTGACCGGTGGCCCGCGCTTCAACCACAGGCGCCACCACTCTCACGTTGCCTCGGGCGCCGATACCAGTGCGGAGTTCTCGGGCAACAGAGGCAACACCCACTCCCTCCCCTCCCTCCTCTCCCTCTCCTGCCCCCTCTGCCATCACTGCCACATCTGCCACTGTCACCTGAGCAGACACGACCTCCTCAGGTCGATTGGAAGTCGATTTGAATTCCACCCCCGGAACCGTCCATTTCGGCGCGAAGACCGACACCACCGGCAGAACCAACAGACCACATACTGCGACGGACCAAACGAGGTGTCGCGTCGCCGCCGAGGCCCACTTCAGCGAAAATACGAGGAGAGAAGCAACCATCATCAATACAAAACCCTTCACCGCTGCATCCAATAGCAGCGCGAAGAGACCAGATCCGGCAATCGATACGGCATCCATGGCTACCGCCCTTCCTTCCGCGCTTGCTCGATCGCCTCAGTAAGCCGATCGAGTTCTTCTCTCGTGAGTTCAGGTCCAGACATGTCCAGAAGCGCAGCCGCCGCCTGCTCTGCCGACCCATCGAAAAAGGTCCGCACGAGCTGCTTCAGAGCCGATCGACTCGCCTCGTCTCGGGGTACGGTTGGCAAGTACACGTAACGCGGCCCCTCTTCACGGTGCCTGACATGCCCCTTCTCCTCCAGGACCCTCAACATCGCCCTTACGGCCGAGTAGCTCGGCGGATCGGGGATCTGGTCCACGACCTCCTGAACCGATACGGTGCCGTGCGCGTAGATCACGTCCATGATCTGGCGTTCTCGCCGGCTGAGATGGAGGTGGGTTTCTTTTGGTGACATTTGTCCTCCCTACGCCTGACTGCATCCCTTGGTTTTGACCACCTTGAATGTGCTAAATTTCTAGCAGACTGCTAAAATATTAGCATAATGCTGGATTTTTAGCAACCCTGGAACCCAACCAACCAGTTCCTAACATGTAACCTGTTGTTTCACAACCACTTAGAGGTGTTGAGCAGGATACAACGGAGACCATCTGACGTCATTATCGCACTACAGGCTTCGGTCATCGCACTGCTTCACTAGCCACATCGGCACGCCTGCGCAGCTATGTTTGAAGGTCGAAACCCCTGGAGAGCCGGTATGAATCGAAGCCTTGCTCGTTCCATCGTGGCCCTGACGTGCGCGGTTGCCGCATGTATCTGCCCTGCCTTCGCACAACATTCCCAGAGTACCCGTCCGATTCCCTACCCTGTATTCGTTCCGGATGAGTTTGCCGAGGCGATATCGAACGGGACCCGGACTGCCACAGGCGAACCCGGAGCCGAGTATTGGCAGCAATGGACGGACTACTCGATTCGCGGGCGCATGGTACCCTCCACCAAGCGCGTCGAGGGATCGGCAGAGCTCGTCTATCACAACAACTCGCCAGACTCACTCTCGTATATCGCGTTGTTTTTGCTCCAGAACCTGCACGCCGAAGGTGCCGCCCGAGGTAGCCAAGTCGAAGTCACCGGGGGGGTCGAGTTACGTCGCGTGAGGGCATCCGGAGCCGACCTATTCGAGCGCGATGGCAACGAGGAAGCCGGATACGAAGTAGATGGGACGGTCCTGCGCGTGTTTCCCTCCCAACCCGTGCTACCCGGCGCTACCATCGATCTTTCGTTCGAATGGGCGTTCAGAGTACCTCAGGTCGGGGCCGGGGGGCGGATGGGCTGGGATTCCGACGACATGTACCACATCGCCTACTGGTATCCGCAAATGGCTGTGTACGACGATGTGGTCGGCTGGCAAACCGACCAGTTTCTCGACAACGCCGAGTTCTACAGCTCTTTCGGAAACTACGACATAGAGATCGAAGCACCGGTAGGATGGCTGATCATGGGCACCGGTCGTCTGGAGAACCCCGAGGAAGTGCTCTCCGACGAGGTGCTAAGCAGGTACCAACACGCATTTCAGAGTGACGACGTCATCCACATCGTAACCCAGAACGATGTTGGGCCCGGATCGGCAACTCGTCTGTCCAGAAGCGGTGAGCTGATCTGGCGGTTCCGGGCCGACTCAGTTCGTGACGTGGCATTCAGCGCCCTCCTCGCCTCGAATTGGGACGCGGCTCGAACTCCGGTAGGAGATCGAGACGGGGACGGAGAAACCGAATACGCGCTCATCAACTCCTTTTGGCGGCCGAGTGCCCCCAAGTGGCAGCATTCGTGTCGCTACGCCCAGCACAGCATCGATTTCCTTTCTCGATGGACTGGCATCCCGTACCCGTGGCCGCACATGACTGCAGTGGAAGGAGGCAACATAATCGGTGGCGGCATGGAATATCCGATGATGACTCTGATCGGCGAATACAACACACGCAGCGACTCGGCCCTGTACTACGTGACGGCGCACGAACTCGGGCATATGTGGGTGCCGATGATCGTCAACACAGACGAGACCAGACACGGCTGGATGGACGAAGGTATGACGACCTTCAACGAGAACCAGGCTCGCAAGGAGTTCTTCCCCGGAATCGACCACGACATTCCCGACCAGGAAAATTATCTGGTCGCAAGTAGCGAAGGCCGCGATGGATCCATGATGCGCTGGACGGGCTTTCACCGTCCGGGTGTTTCGGGAGTCGTTTCCTACCAGAAGCCAGCCACAGTTCTCGTCGCCCTGCGCGGGCTACTCGGTGAAGAGACGTTCCTTCGCGGATTCAAAAAGTTCTTTGCAGACTGGGCGTTCAAGCATCCCAAACCATGGGATTTCTTCAACACCTTCAACACAGCAAGCGACCGCGACCTCGGCTGGTTCTGGCGATCCTGGTACTACGAGGACTGGACCCTCGACCAGGCGGTGGCACAAGTCATTCAGGAGTACACCCTAGTGACGGTCGTTGTGGAAGATCGCGGTCTGGTTCCGATGCCGGCTCGGCTGACGGTTACGTTGGAAGACGGCAGCGTTTTAGAACGGGAGATCCCGGCCGAGTCTTGGCTGCACGGAGAAACGAAGGTCGAGCTATCGATTCCGGTGAAATCGACAGTTACGCGAGTTGAAATCGATGCCGCGGGAGTATTCCCCGATATCGACCGGAGCAACAATGTGTGGGAACGGGGATAACTTAGGGAGTAGAACCGAGGCCGGAGGGCACGACATGTGATGTTGCACCCTCCGGAAGTCGGATCAGCTCGATTGTGTCATTAGAGTATCTCCAGCAACTCCACGTCGAACACTAAGGTGGCTCCACCAGGAATTACACCGCCGGCGCCCCGATCTCCATAACCGAGTTCTGGCGGAATCACGAGCTTTCGTTTTCCGCCGACATTCATTCCCGCCACCCCCTCGTCCCAGCCGGGGATGACCTGGCCAGCCCCCAGAGGGAAATCGAACGGCGTCCCACGATCGACACTGCTGTCGAACTTGGTTCCGTCTTTCAGCCAGCCGGTGTAGTGGACGGATACTGTGTCGCCCGCTTGAGCTGTCGCACCATCTCCGACCACCAGGTCCTGATACATTAGCCCCGAAGCCGTCTCAGTCATTGCATCCAAATCTACCCCCAATACCGCGGCGAAGCTTTCGTCCCCGCAGGCTGTTGAACCCAGCGTCAACGCGGCGCCGAGCAGTAGTAAGCTCCCTATTCTCTGTAGCATATGTTCTTTGATCCCCTTCCCCGACTTGACCCGTCTTGTTTGTTCCTGCACAATCCCCATCGATTGTCTTCTCAACGTCACGAGGGGTAATACGCCATGCACCACCAAATGTCGCTTTCTCTGATACTGCTGCCAGCTGTGCTCGCCGCTCCTATTTCGCTCCCTGCCCAAGGTCCACCGGGCACCGACATTTATGTCGTCTCCATGAGTTCGAGCGGCGGAGTGCTGAGTTTCGGCGCAGTTACCAATGTCACGGACCGAGACGGATATGACAACCAGCCATCGTTTCTGGCAGACGGCACCGCCGTTCTGTACACCTCCAATCGGGACGGTCAGACGGACATCTACAGATATGACATACGCACTCGAACAACCAGCGCGGTAACTCAGACGGGCCCGGAAAGCGAATACTCCCCGACGGTCACACCGCACGGAAACACCTTCACGGTGATCCGGGTAGAGGCTGACTCGACGCAGCGGCTTTGGCAATTCGACTTGGACGGTGCAAACCCGGAGGTCGTCTTGCCCGAGATCATGCCAGTCGGATATCAAGCATGGGGTAACGCATTCACTTTGGGGATTTTTGTACTGGGCTCACCGGCTACTTTCCAGCTCGCCGACACGCGAACCGGAGTCGGTGAGATAGTCGCGTACAATGTGGGTCGCTCCATCCACAAGATTCCGAATCGCCACAAGATCAGCTTCACGCACAGAACTCCCGAGTTTTGGATCAAGGAGATCGACATCGACTCGCGCGCAGTCAGGCCGCTGGTGCAGTTGATGGAGAGCGAATACTACGCCTGGACGCCGGATGGATCGGTGATCACCGGTTCCGGCTCGAAACTATTCCAATGGCGGTACATAGGCGGCTCGGATTGGGAAGAGGTGGCGGATTTCTCAGCAGAGGGAATCGAGGGAATCTCGCGGCTGGCCGTGAGCCCGGATGGTGAGTGGGTGGCGGTGGTAGGAGAGCGGAGGCCGTAGAGCGAGCAGCGTGCACCGCGCAGCGAGCAACCGTCAGCGACCCTCGATCTCCGGCCGACGCTGACCGCTGTTCGCTGTTCGCCACATTGACTACCCCACCCCTCCAAACGACTTTCCATGAACTCGACGACTATCTGGAACTACCAACTAGGAGCAAACTTGTCTCACGAACCACGAGTGCTGCTCGGCCCCGGGCCCAGCAACGTCCATCCTCGAGTTTTCCAAGCGATGATCAGTCCGATTCTGGGCTATCTGGACCCCGTATTCCTCGAGGCCATGGACGACACCATGGCCCGTTTGCGATATCTCTTCCAGACCCAAAACGAGTTTGCAATCACACTTCCCGCCTCCGGGATGGGCGCCATGGAGGCAGCGGTATGCAATGTCGTTGAGCCAGGCGACAAAGTGATCGTTGGAATTCACGGGTTCTTTGGTCAGCGCATGGCCCACATCGTGGAGCGCCACGGCGGTACTGCCATCAAGGTGGAAGTGGACTTCGGACAGGTAGTCGAGGCGGGACAGATAAAGGACGCTCTGGATGCCAACCCCGACGCCAAGATGGTCGGCGTCGTGCATGGCGAAACCTCGGCAGGTATCGGGCAACCACTCGAGGAAATCGGCAAGCTAGTCCGGGGAATGGACAAGCTATTCCTAGTGGACACCGTTTGCTCGCTGGGGGGTGCCCACATCCCGGTAGATGACTACCTCATCGACATATGCTACACCGGAGGCCAGAAGTGTGTTGGCGGTCCGGCCGGAATCTCGGCCATAACCGTCAACGACCGTGCCTGGACCGTCATCAGCAACCGGAAGCAAGACACCGACACCTGGTACTTGGACCTCTCTCTCATCAAGAAGTACTGGGGTACCGAACGGGTTTACCACCACACCGCCCCCGGCCCAATGGTCTTCGCGCTGAAAGAAGCTCTCACTCTCATCCAAGAAGAGGGCCTCGAGAATCGAGTAGCGCGCCACAAACGGGTCGGAGACATGCTGCACCAGGGGCTCACTGACCTCGGCCTCGAGCTGTTTGGTGACGCGGCTAACCGGCTGTCCATGCTCACCTGTGTGCTGATTCCAGATGGCGTGGAAGATGCCCCGACCAGAAAACGCCTTCTGAACGACTATGGCATCGAGATCGCAGGAGGATTCGGACCACTGGCAGGGAAGGCCTGGCGGATCGGCCTCATGGGTTACAGTGCCAGCGAACGCAATGTGCGCTACCTGCTGGGGGCACTAGAGCAGATACTGAAGGGGTAGGTCACGGCGGTCTTCGCCGCGGAGTAACGCGGATGAGTCTTGATGGTTGCCACACCACCCAACCTCAGACAAACATCAGCGAACGTCCACGTTGTTCCGCGTCCTTCCGCGGCAGACCTCACTCACGATTCAGCGTTGCCGTCTGATTGTGATTTCCCCAACCCCTTCACTCACAGGCGTCGTCGTTTCTTCCCCACCCGGCCACCGTACCCATACCGCAGTAGGTTCCTCGCTCTTCCCGAGTACCTTCACCGGCCCATCGAACGACCAATACCCCGATCCTCCGTGTACTTCGCGCGCCGGGCCCATACGTTCTCCGTACACCAGCCGTATGGTGGCGCCCAGGGCGTCCGGATTCCCGACCGGGCCGATCAACCTGACACGGAGTCCGGGTTCGGCGATCACGTTTCGGAAGAGTTTGGTCTGGTTTCCATTCTGAGATACGGCTAGATCCACACGACCATCTCTGTTGAAGTCAGCCAACGCAGCACCGCGCTGGTCTCCGTACACCTTTATTCCCGACCGCATACCCGATATGGGGCTGAGGTTGCCTGCTCCGTCTCCCTCCAACCATAGCCCCCGACCGGCAGCGTATCGCGGCATCTCGGGTTCCACCGGATAGAAGTTCTGCGAGAGGAAAAGATCCTCGAGCCCATCACCATTGAAGTCAGCCACACCTGCGTAGAACGACGGTGAGTACTGTGCCTCGTTTGGCAGCGGACGCGCCTCAAACCTCCCGCCGGTGTTCAAGAACAGCATATGGTCGAACGTGTTGACCGTGATTGTGGGAGCGTTCCCGAGAGCTGGCCCGACCACATCGTGAACTGTGGCATCGGCGTATTGAGAGTAACTCTGGATGCGCCTCGCGATGAACGGCATTGCATCGGTCACGGGCTGGCGACCTCTTATGGGTGCCAAATCTCCGAGGCGCGGCTCGTAGCGTGCCTCGAGAATGTCCATCATGCCATTCCCCTCGAAGTCGCCGTAGAACATCACGAGTGGGTGATCGGCTGTCGTCTCGAGCCTCGTGTTTCGCCCCCAATTCGTGGCGACCAAATCCTGTAGTCCATCGCCGTTGAAATCGCCGGTTGTGATTCCATTCCACATGCTGAGGTATCCGGCCAGGCCGTATGGTTCGGTAACATCGGAGAAACGACCGTTCTCGTTTTCGAAGAGCCGCAAAGCCCCCCAATCGATGGCGAGCACGAGGTCCGAATCACCATCGCCGTCGACGTCACTGAATGTGACCGCTGAGACCATCCCTATCTCGGCAAACGTTTCGGAGTTTTCTGCGTCCGGCTCAAACGTACCGGCTTGGAATTTGAACAGGCGTGAGGTCGCTGCTAGAGGGTACTGGGCCGGCAAGGTACGCCCCCCAACGAAGAGATCCAGATCGCCATCCCCGTCGTAGTCGGCAAGCGCCATCGGGCCGGTGCTGCTTTCGGCTCCCGGCACTGCGCCGGAAACTCTGGGGTTCACCGAACGCGCGCTTCGCGCCGAAGACGGGATATCCACTCGCAGAACCGATGCAGCACTTGACGCCGCAGTCGGATTGATCGCCTCGTAGTTCATCTGACCCACGAGCAGCGAGGTCGTATTCGATCCGGCGTAGCGCGGTAGAATCGTCGTCAGGTCGAAATCGGCGCTGGCCATTCCCAAGCTCACACGGACGAAACGGCCACCGTCGTTTCTATAGAAGCCGATCCTGCCATCCTGCCCCGAACCTATGAAGAGGTCTTCATCGCCGTCCCGGTCGAAGTCGATCCAGCTGATTCCCGGGCCCAGTTGGCTGAGCTTGTGCCTGAGCAACTTCTGGCGTGCAAAATCGTCGTAGTGGTCCTCGACGTGGGTGTGACCCAGCCTAGCTGATTCATCTACGAAGTAGGGTGCGAGTTCCTCCCTCCCATTTGCCTCTGCAAATGGAGTCTCGCCATCTGCTGGCTCCACAGCGCCGGTTTCGTCTACCTCGTATATGCGGTTCGGAACCACCCCTTCGACGACACTTCTCCGCCCACTTCTCCATTCGACCATGAGCGATAGCGTGTCCGCTTCACCCGCGGCAAACATCAGCTGCGGGTCTGGACTGGAAGTATAGAATCCCCCCGCGAGGACTTCTTTGTGTTGTGAAGGTACCGCACCACCAAACAGCGTGACACGCGCTCCCACACCGCGCGTATTGGGCGACTCACCTTTCAGACGCACGGCGACACGAGCGCGACTGCTCATGTTCTGGTATACCGACGCGGGCATGCCGAGCCTGTTGAATACGATATCCAGGTCGCCGTCGAGGTCGAGGTCTCCCGTCGCGGCCCCCTGCGCCACGTCGCGTTCGTCGGCGAGCCCCCATTCTGCCGCAACCTCGTCAAAGGTGAGATCACCGTTGTTCCGAAACGCGGCATTGGGTAAATGCAGGTTTGGAAAAAGAAAACGCCAACGGCGCCAGTCGGTGGTGTCCCGCTGAGTCTGCACACGCTCCTGTGTGTCGGAATCGAGGAAGTCGTAGCGGTGCCCTGTACCGATCAGTATGTCTTCCAACCCATCGAGATCCACGTCGAAGAACAGAACCGACCACGACCATCCCGACGCCTCTATGCCGGCGAAGTGTCCTATCTCGGCAAAGGTCATGTCACCACGATTGATGGACAGGGTGTTACGCCCGATCTGTGGCCTGTTGTAGATATCGCCAAGCACGGTGGGCTCGGGGACCATGGCCTGGACCTGGGTTTTTTGTTGCCTGGTGTCCAGGTCGAGCATATCGATCAGGATGAAATCCTCGTCACCATCTCTGTCTAGATCGCCCATGTCCATTGTCATCGTGGCATTGCTGGTGGCACGCAGCGCTACGCGATCGATCAATTGGAACCTGCCCGTGCCGTCGTTGATCCAGAAGCGATCCGGGCTCTCGAAGTCGTTGCACACATATAGGTCGGGATCGCCATCTCGATCTGCATCCTGGAATCGGGCGGTGAGGCCCCAGTCGCGGGGCGTCTCGGTCAGTGGTTCACCATCTTCATCGAGAAACCACCCCGACGTGAACGGCACCTCTTCGAAATGTCCGGTGCCGTCATTGAGGTAGAACTTGTCGGGTTCGGCATATTCGAATCGCATCAACCGGCCGAGTTGTTGCACCAATTGATAGTGATCGCGGAATTCGGGCTTAACGGTGAACTCGCCGTTGACTTCTTCCACAACCTGATCGAACGCAATGACGTTGGGTGGATAGATGTCACGAACGGGTTTGACCTTGTTGTTTGCTACGTACAGGTCGAGATCGCCGTCACCGTCCACGTCCGCCAGAGTTTGAGTCGTTCCGTAATAATCGGACGCCAGCCCGTATTCTGCTGTGCGTTCTTGGAAGACACCAGTACCGTCGTTCAGGAAAAACGCATTGGGGCCTTCCATCGCAGTGACGAGTAGGTCGAGGTCTTCGTCACCGTCCACGTCGGCAAGCACCGCTCCGGTCGAGAACCTACCAGGCGCACCTACGCCGGCTTGGTCCGTAATGTCCTCGAACCGCCAGCCCCCTAGATTGCGGTATAGCACGTTCGGACCGTCGAGACTGGCGAAGTAAATGTCTACGAGACCGTCTCCGTCCACGTCACCGAGCGCTACACCCGAGCCGTTGAACAGATGCTCGTTGAGCAAGGCCTGTTCTTCGGTGACGTCATTCGCGAATGTGATGTCGGTCTTGTCGGGAGACATCTGCTGGAATCCGTCTCGTCCTCTGCTAGGTACCGAAAGCTCGGCCCAGCGGAGGTTGTCTCCCACCTGCCAGATGAGTTCGGCCTGGCCACCGCATGCGGAGAGAGGCACCAGCAACAATACGGCACGGATTGATCGCCACCGAATGCTGTATCTACCCTGACGGGGTTCGCCTATTCGAGCGATCTCCCTGCCCTCCTTCGATCTGTTGCGCAGAATAAGGATAACAAAAGGTCGATAACCGCGGACGTCCTTGGCACAAAACGGGTGCATCTTCAGTAGTATCAATTGAGATGACACACGACAACGACGCATCCAGAAAACCCAGAATGGCGCACCGGCCCAAGATACCGCACGAGACGACAGGTTTCCTGCTAGCTTACGTGTAAGATGCTCACGACCGATACACACCCGGCATACATGTGCCTCTTCTGCAGAGGTCAACTGGGAAGGAATGACCTGGTCGAGCACTGCACCGCAGGGCGGCGCCTGGCATTCGATTCACAAAAGGGAAGGCTGTGGATCGTTTGCCCAGAATGTGGTGGTTGGAATCTCACTCCTCTCGACGACCGCTGGGAAGCGATCGAAGAGTGTGAGCGGCTCTTCAGCAAAACGGCAGTGCGTGTATGTACGGAAAACGTGGGCCTCGCCGTGGTGTATGGATCGCTCGACCTGATCCGAATCGGCAAGCCGTTTCGCCAGGAACTTGCGGTTTGGCGATACGCGGACGAGCTAAGGGGTCGACGACGCAGAGCAATTCTCAGGGTGGGTGCGCAGGCTGCCGACCACTATGGGTGGATGATAGGCGCAGGGGGGCTCGTTGGCGCAGGCGTTGCCCTTCTCGTCGGCGCACCGGCGGCGATAGGGTTTGGAATGGTTGCCGGCGCCGGAACAGAAGAGCTCTGGCGTGAGATCGGTCCCGAACGCATCGAGAAGATGCTGGGTCGGATAATCGCCAAAGTCCGCATCAATTCACTCGACTTCTCTTTCGTACGCACCGGGCATGTGCCTGATGTACGCCTAAACGACGTCAACGATGAATGGAGATTGGAACTTCCCCATTCTGTGGGTTGGGAAGGGTACACAGGCGAACAGGCGATTCACGTCATGGGGCTGGTTCTCCCGGTAGCCAACGGCTTCGGCGCGTCGCAGAGCCAGGTCGTGGAGGCAGTAAAGGAACTCGAGCGTGTAGGAGACGCACGAGCGTATTTCGATTCTGTGGCAAAGCGGATTCGGAAGTCACAGCTCGAGGAAAAGGGCATCGGACATTATCCGATGCCCACCCGCCTGGCCCTCGAAATGGCCGCGCACGAGGAGACCGAGCGTCAAGCTCTCCAGGGTCGATTGAAGTGGTTGGAGCGCCGATGGCGGGAGGCGGAAGAGATCGCCGAGATCGCCGACAACCTCTTTACGATGCCAGCGATCGACAACCGCCTCAACGGCCGTCGGCTTCAGGGCTGAGTCGTTTTCGGACTCAGTATTGCCAGGACTCTCCTGGCTCCACCACTTTGACGTCCATCCCCTTGGGTGCAAATTCGGAGATGTCAGATACCAGCAACGGCCAAGTTCCGTAGTGAATCGGGATGGCGACCTTGGGTTTGATCATCTCCGCCGCCACGGTGCCCAATTCCGGGCCCATCGTGAATCGATCGCCAACTGGGATGAAAGCGACGTCGGGTTTGTAGATCTCACCCATCAGCTTCATGTCACCGAATAGCCCCGTGTCCCCCAGGTGATAAACGGTCACTCCACCCATATTCACTATCACGCCGGTAGGCATGCCCATATACTGACCGTCGAATGACGACGAGTGGAATGCGGGAGTGAACGCAACCCATCCAAAATCTCCTGCGATCTTCCCGCCTGGATTCCCGGGTTCTGCCTTGCATCCCAAACCGCTCACGTACTCCGCGATCTCATTGGGCGCATACACAGTGGCATCGTTGGCTTTCGCGATCGCCACCGTGTCACCAATATGATCTCCGTGGCCGTGCGTTAGGATGATCGCCTGGCATTTGATGTCGTCAGCCGACTGGGTGGCTACCGGGTTGCCCGTTAGGAAAGGATCAATGGCGACGCATGAAGTGCCGTCGTCCATCAAAAGCCCAGCATGTCCTAGGAATGTGAAAGTAACAGCCATTTGTTCGCCTCCCCACGAATTCGTGCCCGAAGTGACTCCTGAATCTCCAAATGCGGCGGATACCGGTCCTGCCGAACCTATGGCAAAGCTGACTTGCGAGACGGTGGAAGGCAAGAGTTGAACACTTGCCCGAAACGGTCGTTCACAACATGCTTATGCCGTGACAAATCTTCTGAGCAACCGCGACCTGCTGGCTCGGTTAATTGGATTCGATTCTACGAGCCAGAACAGCAACAGACCGATCGCCGATTTCATCTGCGACTACCTCGACCTTCCAGGTGTGACGGTCGAACGGCAAGCGTCGCCTGACGACGAGAAACTGAACCTCATCTTCAATGTAGGACCGCCCGACGGGCCCGGCGGCGGTGGTCTCGTCTTGTCGGGGCACATGGACACTGTTCCAGCGGATGAACCGGAATGGACCACAGACCCTTACACGATGACCGAGTCCGACGGGCACTATTTCGGCCGCGGTGTGTGCGACATGAAGGGATTCCTGGCTCTTGCCATGAATGCCTCCGCCTCCGTTCGAACCGAGGAGCTAAGGCACCCGCTGATGCTGATCTTCACCTACGACGAGGAAATCGGGATACTTGGCAGCAAACATCTCGCGCGCTCTTACGAGGGTCGAAGACGACTACCGACGGCTGCGATCATTGGTGAACCGACGTCTCTGAAGGTCGTCAGAATGCACAAGGGCTTTTTGGGCTTCAAGGTCGTCATCTTTGGCAAGAGCGCGCACAGCGGATACCCACACTTAGGCAGGAATGCGATCGAGCCCGCTGGGACACTGATTCAGGCTCTGAAGCAATTCCGCAGCGGACTAGAGTCCGATTCGGCGCCCAACTCGGAGTTTTTCCCCGAGGTTCCGTTTGCAGCTTTGAATATCGGAACCATCTTCGGTGGGGCGGCCCCAAATATAGTTCCAGATCGATGCGAGGTGACCTGTAGCCTGCGCACACTTCCGGGCACCGACACCCAACCGGTAATCGACCGGGTTCGTGACGTTGTGGAGCAAGCGCTTGGGGAATCAGAGTTCGAGTTTGTAGTTACGAACCAATCCCCCCCGTTGCTGCTCGAAACGGATGCAAAGATCTACGGAATGCTCACCGAACAAATTGGCCAAACATCTACCCACAGCGCGTCGTACGCTACTGACGGCGGGTGGCTACAGACATTGGGCATGCAGTGCGCCGTGTTTGGTCCGGGAAACATAGAGGCGGCACATCGGCCCAACGAGTCTCTGCCGATCGCGGAGTTCGTTGAGTGCGAGAGCATCGTCGAACGGGCGATTCATGTATTCTGTCGTAGCACTTCGTAGCACTCCAATAGCACAAACCGTTCAGATTTACTCAGCCGCCCGCGGCAGAGCTCGGATACATCGTAGACAACGTGAACTGAGGATCCAACGAACATGAGTGGCAAACTAGTTGAATGCGTTCCCAACTTCAGTGAAGGCAACGATCTCACAATCATCAAGCAGATCACCGATGAAATCGAGGCAGTGGATGGTGTCAAACTCCTGGATGTCGATCCTGGAAAGGCGACCAACCGGACCGTCGTCACATTTGTGGGAGCTCCTGATGTGGTGCTAGATGCGGCTGCAAAAGCTGTGAAGAAGGCCTCAGAGCTCATCGATATGAGCAAGCACCAGGGCGAGCACCCCCGGTTTGGCGCAACGGACGTGTGCCCACTGGTTCCCGTGGCGAACATCACCATGGAAGAGACTGTCCAATACGCTCGCAAGCTGGCCAAGCGGATCGGTGACGAGTTGGGAATCACCGTCTTCTGCTACGAGAATGCAGCGTTGAAAGAAGGCCGACGCAACCTGGCCACGGTGCGGGAAGGCGAATATGAGGCACTGAAAGAACGGTTGGCGATGCCGGAGTGGAAGCCCGATTTCGGTCCGGCCGAGTTCAATCCAAAGGCCGGTGCTACGGCCGTGGGTGCCCGCGATTTCCTGGTTGCCTATAACGTCAACCTAAACACGACGTCAACGCGTCGCGCGAACGCCATTGCCTTCGACGTGCGAGAGAAGGGTCGGATCAAGCGCGAGGGGAATCCGCTAACCGGCAAGATCGTGAAAAACGAGAATGGTGAACCGGTTTGGTTGCCTGGTACGCTAAAGGCGGTCAAGGCCATCGGTTGGTTCATCGAAGAATATGGTGTGGCTCAGATTTCGATGAACTTGACCAACATCAGCGTGACTCCTGTGCACATCGCATTCGATGAGGTATTCAACAAAGCAAACGCGAGAGGGGTTCGGGTCACCGGGTCTGAGCTCGTGGGTCTGATTCCCCTTCAGGCGATGCTCGATGCCGGGAAGTACTTCTTGCGCAAGCAATATCGGTCGACAGGCATTTCCGACAAGGAGATCATCAAGATCGCGGTCAAATCGCTTGGATTGGACGATCTCTATCAGTTCAAGCCCGAAGAGAAGATCATAGAATACGCCATCGCAGGAGAGAAGAAGGAGCAGCTAGTCGATCTCACCATCGAGGGATTCGTTGAGGAAACAGCGTCCGAGTCGGCGGCTCCGGGGGGCGGCTCGATCGCTGCCGCGGCCGGAGCCATGGGCGCCGCACTGGGCACCATGGTCGCCAATCTCTCATCACACAAGCGCGGATGGGACGAACGCTGGGAGGAATTTTCCGATTGGGCCGAGCGCGGAAAGAAGTACCACGACGAACTTCTGTTTCTGATCGATGAAGATACGAACGCTTTCAATCAGGTCATGGCAGCCTTCGGTCTACCTCAGGGCACGGACGCCGAAAAAGCCGAAAAGGAGCGGGCTATCGAGGACGCAACGAAAGCAGCCATAGACGTGCCATTCCGGGTCATGCAAACCGCGTTCGACTCGATGGAGATCATCAAAGCGATGGCAGAGTCTGGGAATCCAAACTCAGTCTCCGATGCCGGTGTGGGCGCCTTGTGTGCTCGTACCGCCGTAATGGGGGCATACCTGAATGTGCGAATCAACACGCCCGATTTGAAAGACCGCGAGTTTGCGGAAGACAGGATTGCCAAAGGGAAAGAGTTGCAGGACAAAACGACTGCGCTGGAGCAGGAGATTCTCTCGATCGTAGAGTCCAAGCTGTAACCGACCAGCATTGGGGGAGAAATGAACCGCCTTCACATAACATTGGTGACCGTCGTCCTGGTTGCGTTTGCCACATCCACGGTGCATGCACAGAGCAGGCACAGGCACGAAGGGTTCTGGATCGGGTTCGGGATAGGCGGAGGGGTGAACACGGCAGCAAACGTCGATGACGGCAAGCGCGGAGGCGGTGCCATATATGTCCGTCTGGGCGGGACGTTGTCTCAGAGATGGCTTTTGGGTGGCGAGATCAGCGCCTGGGGCCGGCAGGAAGATTCGATCTTGGGAGACAATTCCGTATCCCTGACACGAAGCAACGCCACCTTCACAGCGATGTTTTTTCCGAGCGCGAACGGTGGGTTCTTCCTCAAGGGTGGCATCGGTGGCGCGAACGTCGAGTTACAGGCAGGAAATGCGAAGATATCCGAACAGGGCGTGGGCACTACTTTGGGCCTGGGGTGGGACATCAAGCTAGGCAGGAATTTGTACCTGACGCCCAACTTCGACTTGCTGATTCAGACCTTTGAGACTGTCGATCAGACTACTACCAACACACTGGTCCTACTCACACTTGGGGTTACCTGGCACTGACCTCATACCGCGTTGCGGGACCAACCGAAACAACCGCTCACTGAAGACGGGCCAGGATCAGGTCGTAAGCGGAGGGCAACAGTTCTCCTGAACTAGACACCATCCCTGATGGCCCTCGACCCTCCAAAATAGAGCCGACCGCCCGGCCAGTGGCGCGTTTGCCGAAATGCCAAGCTCGCAGGGCATCGGGCCAACGTTTCATCAACGCGCTCGAGACGGCCTGAATGTCGTCGATTGTTCCGCCACCCATTGCTTCAACTTCTATTTCATGGTGCCGTACTGTGCCGGCCTCGAGATGAAAATCCACGCTGTCGATGACCAATTCGGCGAGCGTTTTGTCCGGATCCCCGTCGCTCGATACGTCGCGCGGTCGGCGCGTAGTGGTTCGCATCTGGTCAACGACGAAATCCATTCGAGAAACGATCGCATGCGGGTCGCTCCAATCGAAGGCAGAGTCGGGGGGCGTCAGCTTCAGCCCAAGATTGGATAACCGCGCCAGAACGACATCCATCGCCTCTCTCGACCAAGCGAGCTCGATCTCTTCTCTGCGCAGTCCCCCACCAGCCAACTCCTCGGGCCTGCCCTTGAGGGTGACCAACCGATCTTCATTGACATCTCTCAAGCGCAGGCCGAACCCGTGGGATCTCAAGCCGCGATCCGGAAGTTCTAGGTACACATCACGAATCGCGAGGTCAGGCCTGGGACTCAGCAGAAACCGGTCAACACGAGCTTGCTCGGCCACATCCTTCACCACCAAATCGGGCGATTCGGAGCAAATTGCGAGGGTCGTTTCGATCTCAGTGTAGGACACTTCGGCCACACACCTCCATAGTTCTCACTTCCTGTCGATCAAAGTGAATCTCTCACAATCAGTGCCGCAAGGACGCCCGAAATAAAAGCGCCGTCGGTACCGAATTACCGACGGCGCTTTAGTCACCTCCGCAGCCCGGCACAATGCCAAAGCGGCATCAGCCGGCGCACACGAGAGTGTACGATTCGGTCCGGGTCAGTTGCCCCCGTGGCGATCGCTTGCCCACGCCAGGCTGCGGCCGGTTTCTAGACTAGACAATGGATCACCTCCTTTGTTGAGTTTTGGCCTCGGGCGGAAAATTCGTTAGCGGAGTGCCAAATGCCGTTTGGGCCCGTCCGCAATATCACCCTTCGAGACAGCAACAACTTCTTCATGTAAAGATGCCGCGAGCGCCATGTGTTTGGCATTCACGGCAGTCAACTACTCACATGCTTCTGCCAGTGGGACTGTTCAGGCTAGACCCGACGGTCGCCACCTTCCCGTCTCTCGGCAGCTCTACGCCAATCCTCTGCTCTCCTGTCGTAGCCGCCTCGCTGGCCCACCGGCAGCGATACCTGCGCCACACGACGATCGGCAACGCGTCGCTCGGTTCCCACGCGTCGGGAAACCTTCCTGCGTTCTTCAATACGACGCTCGACTTGCATTTGTTGAGGCATTGGCATCTCTCTCCGCAACACACACTCCCGCCGGGCATCCGGCGGCAGTCCTACATCTGAACCTAAATCAATAAACGCGCTGGTCAATCCCGCCGGTAAGGGGAGTCAGGCTCTTCTTCGCCCGCGCCGTCTATCGCCGGTCGCTCGCCGGTCGGTGGTCTCACGCCGCTCTCGTGAGCGGCGTTGCTTCCCCGCACGGCGGTCCTCCGCTCTAGCCACGCGTGCAACCCTCCTGTCATGCTCGCCGCTTCGACGATCCTCACATGAGCGCCGTTGATCCAATACCCGTCTCTGCGAATTGCGGCTCCGGGTAACATCCGAAGCTCCTTTGGCCCACCGCTCAATAGACCGTCTCTGCAGCCAGGTGGCGATACGTAGCTCAGCTTCGGACATTCCCGTTGCACAGTCGAGTGTATGCTCTGCTTCCACCTCTGTGAACGACTTGTTATTTCCCCCGTATTCGAAAGCCAGCGTCGCGGTTGCGCGCGATAACGAGCATCGAACATCTGTTGCCGAGAGGTTATGCGTTGCTCTGAGGAGCAGTTGCACCAGCGGCGATTCGGGTGTCAGTAGGCCCACCAGCGACTCTTCAACCTGACGGTCCACAATGCGGCATCTCCACTGCGATTCGATACGATTCTCCTTGAGCCGCTGCTTCGACAAGAGTCCAAAGAGTTCCAAAGCATCCTCTGGTGAGTCTACCGAAAGCCGTACCGAATCGAACGCGCGTTGCTCAGTGGGCAACCCGGAATGCGCGTTGTAGACATCGTAGCTGTCACCGTCGGTGAGAAGCAGCCACTCGAAGCCCGCGTCACCCGCCCGGGGCAACAACCGGTTCAAGACGGTGTCCGGGAGGAATTCATCTCCCAAGCCTCTAAGTTCCACCAAGAAGGACGGAATGCCGGATAGAAACAGAGCTATCAGGTCAGATGTCCCGTTCTGCTCGTCGAGTCGAAAGTCGAGTCTCACCTCATCTGCGTCGGCCGAATTCCAGCCCAGAGCCTCGAGCATCGGCAGGACCAGCTGAGACCTGACGCAATCGGCATAGCCGAGAAACTTCCGATCATCCGGTCCCAGAGAGATTCGCTCTCTGTGGATCTGCGCCTGCATTTGTGAGAGGGTGCGCTCCAGTTCAGTCGTCATTGAGGTCTCCGTAAGGCATTTTGGCTACCGAATCCTCAGCCCAACTCTGGCTCCGTACTTCATTGTTGAGTCAAAATGGCTCCAGCCCCGACTTTGCGCGCTCCAACTATAAGGCACACATGGCTTTACGCCAAGCATCCATTCAGCGGAATCCCACATTCACCAACCGGCAGCGAGAGGTCCATCAGGACCTCCGCAGACTGCAGATATCTCATAACCTATTGATTTACAAGGAGTTACGCTGAAGGATGATTGCTACCGCTGAACGATTATCCGGGCAGTCTTGACCTGAGTTCTTCCAAAATCGGAATCGCGCTGTCGTCGAGGCCGCGCGCTGCCCGTTCCGCGGCAGCCAATGCTCTGCGAGCTGTTCTCCCGGCCCCGGCGTCGATCGCCGATTCTACAACCGAGACGGCTTCCGAGAATGTGTCTTCGCCGGGTCGAGCCTTGGCCATCAGTTCCACTCGAAGCACACGTGACTCCAACCCATCTTTGTCAGTGAGTTGTTTTATGGCAGTTCCTCGCAATCTCTGGCGCTGACCGTGGGTGAGGCATTCCCCGCGAATGACCTGTGCGAACAACGGCGCTGAGAACGAGTACCGGGTACCATCAAAGGTAAGGAACCGGTGCCGCTCCAGAGCATCCAGCGCATCTTCCAGGTCCTTGCCGGATATCTCCGCAAGGGCCTCGATCAATTCGAGATTCAGGGCGATGCCGCAGATGCTCGCAGACCGCAGCACTTTGAGACTATTGTCGTCCAGTTCCGATATCCGTGCCATGACGGCCAGTCGAGCCAGATCGGGAATGGAAAACGGGAGCGGGCTGTCAAGCGTGGCTTTTGGCTGCGGCCAACCGAGAAGGTCGTCCTTGAGAGTCGGCGCATTTTCGAGCCCGTGCAATAGTGTGACTGCTAGGAACGGGCTACCGCCGCTCTCATAGTGAATCCTCCGAGTGAGTCGGTCTGCGTCCTCACCAGCTTCACACCAAGGCGCCAAGGTCTCCACCAGTTGGCCCGTGCCATCGATCGTGAGCGGCTTGAGATGAAGTGTCGTTCCAGGAAGGTCGCGACCGACGCTCGCCCTCAAACGCGCGAATTCGGCCGATCCGCGATGCGCAGAACTATCGGCCGCCATCAAGAGAACGATCGGAATATCCCGGATCTTGCGCATGACCGCACCAAGAGCCTCAATCGACGGGCCGTCCG
Organism: uncultured Gemmatimonadaceae bacterium; assembly: GCA_964518955.1. GTDB lineage: Bacteria > Gemmatimonadota > Gemmatimonadetes > Gemmatimonadales > GWC2-71-9 > JBDGYW01. The sequence continues at coordinate 49,580 of CAZFHS010000016.1, forward strand.
CGAGGTGCGCGTCATCCAGAACTACTGCTACCGGTTGTTCGTCTGCCACTGACCGCAATATCGCTTCCAAAGCAGATGCGACATGGGCGGTGTCGCGTGGTTGTCCTTTGGCAAATCTCTCGGCCAGGCTCGGCGTGATAGCTGCAAGAGTCTCGAGTGCGGTCGGGTCAGCGCCAGCCACCCCCGGAGCCGAATCGAGGCCACCACCCACTACAAGACCGAGGGAGCTCCAGCGCGCATCGTGGTCGCTCACCAGTGGCCTGGCCGTAGTGAGTATCGCACCTGAGAGGGCAGCGCGTTTCGCGCAGTCATTGAGAATGCGCGTCTTGCCCATACCGGGATCACTGACAATCACCAGAACGCCAGCACTGCCCTTGAGCGCATCCTCTACGAGTGCAAAGGCCTCGGAACAGACCGCTGCCCTCCCTGTCATGGGCGGTTCGTCCTGTGAGCGAGCTGTGGAAATGCTCTGCCATCTACCATCACGAATTCGCTGCGAGAGTGACGCGAGTTCCTTGCCCGGTGCCTCGCCTATTTCCTCTTTTATCCGGTTGACAAATTCATGGTAAACCGCCAATGAGCCTGTCGTATCGCCCGACAGAGCAAGTGCCCGCATTGCCAGATTGACTGCCGGTTCCGAGAAAGCGTTCAGGTGCAGCGCACGCTTTGCTGAGTCGAGCGCCTCTCTGAAAAGGCATGTTGTGAGTTCGCGCTCTCCCAGCGCGAGCAGACTGGAGGTGGCAAGACTGTGGAGCCGCATGCGCTCGGTTGTCATCCAGGATTCGAACGCGGGGGCATCATCAACAGAAAACCCCTCCAGGAAATCTCCCCTGACGTACTCCACTGCTGTTTCCGCGTTCTGCTCGACAGCCTTCGAGAAATGCTCTACGTCTAATTCGAGACAATCGCCCGACAACCCGACGGTATCGCCCTGCGACACCAGCCTTCCTGCTCCAAGGCCGGTGCGCAACCGGCGCACCGCCTCGTTGAGCGAATGCCGAGCTTTCTCTTGCGGTTTGTCCGGCCAGAGGGTGCCCATCAGGTGGTCGCGAGTTCGTTCCCGGCCTGGAGAGAGTGCCAGATACACCAGCAAGGCATGGTGTTTTCGCCACAGCACGTCTGAGGGCGGTTCCGCCCCGTCCACTCGAACGAGCGGCGTACCAAAGCAGGTCAACTCCAGTCTCGGCAGCGCTTCTATGCCTGTCATCGAATGTGCCTTGCCACCGGCGCCTCTGATCGTCGGATTGATTGGAATTGCGTTGGTTGGCGTGCGAAGATACGCTAGAGGCCCGACAAATGCGAGAGTATTGGTCTTGGTGTAGCCTAGTTCTCGTTGGGTTCGCCTGAGATTTCCACGTCCACACTCACCGCCCTCGCTTTGCCAGTTCCGATGTCCACCTCATCGGACATCACCAGTACACCTTTCAAACGGTCCGGCTCGCCGCGAGCATAGCGGGATCTCATCAAGGTGAGGCGCACTCGACTCTCTTCGCCCGAAATGCTCTGCGGAGCTCCGTGTTCCAGCACACCTCGTTCGCTCGCGAAGAAGAAGGCGCCGCTTATCGAAGAATGGGGTACTTGCGCGGGTACTAGATCCAGGGTGAAGCCGACTTCGATGCGTGTTGCAGTCATCGCCCACCCCTCAGCAACGACAGGCATTTTGCGGCGGGTTTCCGAAAATAGCTCACGCCAACGCCGATTCGGCGCTGAAGCTCGATCGCTGATCTGAACCTCGAGCTCTAACGATGCAGACGCCGGGAGACAAATGTTGTTGCAGACCAACCAATGTGCCTCGATAAAAAACGTCTCCCTCTGCCCGGTAACGAGAGACTGTGGCGGCACGATCTCGGTGAGCAGCAGCACCTCTTCTTCATAGCCGTAGCTCACAAGCGACGATTCCTCCACCATTTCGGGAAGGGGCCACTGAATTTCTCCGGCCCGGTAGCCCTCCGGCATGTCCCAGATGATCGTTGCCGGTTGGCCGGCGTCGCCAGGATTGAGCCAGTAGCTATGCCAACCGGGATCCAGCGATATCCTCAGGCCCACCGTAAAGGGTTCTCCCGGTTGTACCGAGGGAAACTCCGCTATCAATTCGGCGGAGCTGTGGGGGCTGAGGTCCTCGACTTGACTATCCACAGAGCATGCAAGAAGTGCCACCTGCGAGGCCATCACGAAGAGCTTCACAACCTTGCGAGCCTGGTGACTCGATTGCGCAAAGAGTTTTGCGTTGCCGTTCATATCACTCCATTTCAAATCCAGCCCTGGTTAGCAGGCACCTACCTAAGTAAATAATCCACGGCAATTCCCACCAGGTTCTGAGGCTGCAATGCTCGTCAGCGTTACCCAATCTGTCTGTCTAGGGTCCGATATTGAATCGCTTCGCTCACATGATTCGCGCCGATCTTCTCAATACCAGCGAGATCGGCAATCGACCGCGAGATCTTCAGTATTCGGTGATAAGCACGCGCCGACAACTTGAGGCGCAGTATTGCGGTTTGCAGCATCGCTTCCGCCTCGGAGCTCACACAGCAGTACTTCCTGATGTCGCGCGGCCCCATGTGTGCGTTTGCGAAAACACCGTGGCGGCCAGCAAATCGGTCGAGTTGAAGATCTCGAGTACGACTCACTCTCTCGCGGATTGCGCTACTTGGTGCACCGGCACGATCTCCCGACAGGTCTCTGTATGGAACGGCAGGCACTTCGACGTGAATGTCGATACGATCCAACAAAGGGCCGGAAATCTTGGAGAAGTATTTCTCGATCCCAAGATCACCGCAGCTGCATGAGCGATCCGCGTCGCCGAAATAGCCGCACGGGCAGGGGTTCATTGCGGCGGCGAGCATGCATTGGGCTGGATAACAAAGCGAAATCTGAGCGCGGGAAATGGTCACACAACCATCCTCCAACGGTTGTCGCAAAACCTCGAGCACATTCTTTCTGAATTCCGGCAATTCGTCCAGGAAGAGCACTCCTCCGTGAGCGAGGCTCACTTCGCCAGGTCGAGGAAACGAACCGCCGCCGATCATACCCGCATCGCTGATTGTGTGGTGCGGCGCCCTGAACGGGCGGGTGCTCACCAACGATGCTCCCGGTTGTATTAGACCTGCAACACTGTGGATCTTCGTGGTCTCGAGTGCCTCATCGAGGCTTGCCTGCGGAAGGATGGTCGGAAGGCGGCGCGCCAGCATCGTCTTCCCGGATCCAGGCGGACCGATCATCAACAGGTTGTGGCCGCCCGCTGCCGCAACTTCGAGAGCACGTTTGGTGTGTTCCTGGCCCTTAACATCGGCGATATCCAACGCATTAACCTCTGCCTTGTCGCTAAACGCCAACCCGTCCGTCTCGCAGCGGAACAGATCTCCTTTGCACGAGAAGAACTCGGCGACCTGGCCCAAAGTCTCCGCACCCCAAACTTCAATCCCGCTAACGACACCTGCCTCAGCAAGATTGTCGACTGGTAGGACCACCCCTCGCAAACCAGCACTCCTGCACCCCAGGGCAATCGACAGAGTTCCCCGGACCGGGCGGAGCCTCCCTTCTAGCCCAAGCTCGCCGACAACCGCGTAGTCGGAGAGGCTTCTTTGGCCATCTGGTTCAGCGCCATTCAGCTGCTCGGTTGCAGCGAGGATTCCGAGTGCTATCGGAAGATCGAACGCAGACCCCTCTTTTCTTATGTCTGCAGGGGCCAGGTTTACAGTGATGCGCTTGAGCGGGAACTGTAGCCCTGAATTGGCAATCGACGCGCCGACTCGTTCCCGCCCTTCCCTCACCGCACCTTGCGGCAAACCAACAGTGGTAAACGATGGCAGGCCGTTGGTGATGTCGGTCTCGACGTCAACCAGGTAGGCATCAATGCCCAACACAGCAGCCGAGCGAATGCGAGCAAGCATGAATCCAGTTCCTATCGGTTGGAGCGCGTCCAAACCTACCGACGCGGCCAAGGAGTCACCTCACCGTTTTTGCTCTCGTTGGTACCGATTATCGCACAGTTGACTCAACTCGTTCGCAGTGGTTCTTTCACAACCCAGGGGGACGTCAATGGAACCAATCTCCAAAACAGAAGATCAGGAGACTGCACCGCTCCACGAGGAGCAGCGCCAAAAGAACCCGACATTGCGCGGGCTAGTCGATGGGCTGCTCGAACACATCCGAGATCTTTCGAATCGGGTCGACGACTTGTCTGCAGAAGAGTTGGAGTACGAGCATCAACGGTTCAACATGATTGCTGAGTTGATGTGGGCGGCAATTACTGACGAAAAGAAGAAGCCGTAGACGGATTCGACACCGATAGAAGGTATCATCAACGTCCCGTGCCAGCGACGCCATTTCGGCGTTGGCATCTACCCTAGCAGACCCCCGCCCCCGAAGGCTACCTTAGGCCATGACTTACGCACTGATGAGTGGCGGAGGAAAAAACTCGACTCTCGCACTCGACCGCGCCCGCCGTGACCACATGGATGTCGGTTATCTGGTATCCATCTGTGTAGGCTCACCCGACCGCACCAGGTTCCACGGCACTCCCCGCGCCCTTATCGAACGACAAGCGGAAAGTTTGGGACTCGAACCCATCATGGTTCAGACCGCGGTTCAAGATTTGGAAGACGCGTTTCAAGAATCTCTCGACGAACTGAACGGACTCGGGGTCGAGGGTGTGATCTTCGGAGACATCAGCCTGGATAGCGTGCGCACATGGTACGAGGATAGAGTCAATGCCGCCGGGTTGGAACACATCGAGCCAAACTGGGGAGATCCGTCGATCGAGATAGCCTGGGAAGTCGTAGAGAGGGGATACCAATCCCTGGTGGTCAGCGTGAATCGCGCACATAGCGCCACAAAGTTCTTGGGACGGGAATTCGATGCCGATCTGGTTACGGAGATTGAATGCAGCGACGGGATCGATCCGAGTGGTGAGCGAGGCGAGTATCATACATTCGTGTTCGACGGGCCTGCATTCGAGTTTCCAGTCGACTTCTCCATCGGGAAGCATACAGAGTTCGAGGGACACAAGCTCATCGAGCTAGCTCCGCCCACCGTTTGAGGTGTCCACTTGAATCAGAAGCACCTGCGGGGCCGGCTTCAGAGATACCTCGTGCGTGGCATTCAGATGACGGGATTCAAATGACAGGCAGCACCCGTCAGTTGACACCAGACGCGTCCTCGGGCAAATGGCCCGTCCTCCTGGCCGTATCCGTCGCCTGCCTCCTTTCCATGAGCCTCTGGTTCTCGGCCACTGCCGTAGTTCCCGCCCTGACGGCGCACTGGAATCTCACGGAGGGCGACGCCGCTTGGCTCACCATGTCGGTGCAACTCGGGTTCGTGTTGGGAGCCGTTTTGAGCGCGCTTTTCAACGTTCCAGATCTTTGGGCTCCAAGGAAAGTTTTTGCGATCGGCGCGTTTGCCGGCGCACTATTGAACGCATCGATACCGGCACTCGACGTCGGGTTCACCGTCGCGGTGTTCCTACGACTGGGCACCGGCATGACATTGGCACTGGTGTATCCGGTCGCCATGAAGATCATCGCGACCTGGACCGACCGGGAACGTGGACTTGCGATCGGGCTTCTCGTCGGAGCACTGACCGTGGGCAGCGCATCTCCGCACCTGGTCAGAGGGCTGGGCGGTACACAGGGATGGGAGCTGGTACTCTACGCGGTTTCGGTACTTGCCATTGTCGGTGCCGCTATCGGTTGGTTCGCGGGTGAGCTGGGGCCGCATGCGGCGCCGACTCCGAAGTTCAAATGGCAACACATGGGACGTGCACTGGGCATTCGACCCTTGCGACTCGCGAACCTCGGATATCTGGGTCACATGTGGGAACTCTACGCGATGTGGACGTGGATACCACTCTTTCTCGCCGCTTCTTTTCATGCCTCGGGCATGGCTGCGGAAGGTGGTGACAGCCACGCACACTCATTGGCGTCGTTAGGAGCGTTTGTCGTGATATCGGCCGGGGGTGCCGGCAGCCTATTGGCAGGACACCTAGCGGACCGTTGGGGACGCACCCGCACCACCATGCTCAGCATGCTGATCAGCGGTTCGTGCGCTCTGTCGATCGGACTTTGCTTCGGAGCGGCTCCCATCATCGTAACCGCGGTTGCAATCATATGGGGCATCAGCATCGTGGCCGATTCCGCTCAATTCAGCGCCAGCGTCAGCGAGTTGTCGGATCGCGAATACGTCGGCACTCAATTGACCACCCAAACCGCGATGGGGTTCTTGCTGACGATGGTGTCGATCAGGCTGGTGCCGAGCGTGCTGGAACTGGTGGGATGGAAATGGGTGTTTGCCTTCCTCGCGCCCGGTCCAGCATTCGGGATCTGGGCAATGCGGACATTGAAGCGTTCGCCCGAGGCAGCACGGCTCGCCGGAGGACGTGGTTGAAGCAGGTTCACCACGAGGCGGAATCGGTGTTAACTTGGCCGCTATAGCATCGGCACAGCTAACTCATAGAGCCGTAGGAGAGAGATGCACGACGAGCCACGCGATCAGAAACCGCGCATTCGACTGACGACGTTGTCGCACGGCGCAGGTTGAGCCTGCAAGCTCAGTGCAGCTGAGCTGACGCAGGTACTGCGTCATGTACCGCATGTCGACGACCCGCGAATCCTCGCCGATGCGGTTACACGCGACGACGCCGCCGTGTTCAAGTTGTCGGAAGACAGGGCCATCGTCGTGTCTGTGGATTTCTTTGCGCCTATCGTCGACGACCCCCGAGCCTTCGGAGCTATTGCAGGCGCAAACGCGTTCAGTGACTTGTATGCTATGGGAGCCACGCCACTCCTGGCGCTCAATCTCGTGGCTTGGCCGCGCGACCCAGAGATGCTCAAACTGCTGGGTGAGACGCTCGACGGTGGAATTGCCGCGGCAAAGGCGGCTGGGGCATTCGTGCTTGGCGGCCATTCAATCGACGACACAGAACCCAAGTACGGTATGGTAACGGTAGGTGAAGTACACCCGCATCGTGTTGTCAGCAACTCGCGTGCAAAGCCTGGCGATGTGCTCGTTCTGACAAAGCCGTTGGGTACCGGGATCCTCAGTACAGCACTGAAGCGCGACATCATCTCTGAGACCGACATGAAGTTCCCTATCGAGGTGATGTCGCATTTGAACGCCGGGGCAGCACTCGCCATGAGCCAACTCGGAGAAGCAGTGCACGCGGCCACCGACGTGACAGGGTTCGGGCTCTTGGGTCACCTGCGCAACTTGCTCACCTCGAGCAGCCGGAGTGCTCGGATTTCCGTCGGTCAGGTACCAACATTCGATGGAGCATTGGATCTAGCCGGTCGTGACGTTGTGCCTGGCGGCACAAAAACAAATCTCGAACACGTCTCAGAGGTAACCGATTGGGGGCAGGGCATTTCCGGTGCCGAGCAACTTCTTCTCTGTGACGCACAAACTTCCGGCGGGATGTTGATTGCGGTCGATCCATCAAGAGCAGATGACCTCGTGCGGGCCCTCGAGGAGCAAGAGACGCCGGTTGCGGTACAGATTGGAGAGGTGGAAGAACAGCGCGACGTATTGCTCGATGTAATCCCGTAGCTCAATCGGCCGCCAGGGGCCTCGAAGCCAGGCCATGAACGCGACAAACCGAGGACACCTCATGTCGAAAACGACTGTGTTTGCCATGGTCGCCCTGCTCGTTCTATTGTTACCCGCGACGGCTAAGCCTCAACAACGCGTCGTCGTTCCAAAGTTCGAGATCGAACCATCACCTCTCTCACTGAGTTACGATGTGCGACCGCGCCAGTACCTGGGGATCCTCGGGCGAGCCGCAGCCTGGCTGGGCAACGAGACCGGTGAAGCGGAAATCTGGGTACACCCGCTGAAGCTCGCGAGCGATTTCAAACTCGCTTTCAAGATTCCGGACTACGTAGACCCGATCAACGGCTCTGATATCGCCCGCGCAGTAGAAGTAAGACCGGAGCTGACAACCATTACGTACAGCCACGCAACGTTCACTGTGCGTCAGCATATACTGGCTCCGGTGCACGCTCCGGGCCTGCTCGTACTGCTGGACGTTCAGACGTTCCGACCCCTGGAAATTCACGTCAGTTTCAACACCGTATTCCAGTACGCCTGGCCTGGGGCGTTCGGCGGGCAGTACGCGTTCTGGAACGAGGCCGAGAGAGCGTTCGTGCTCTCCGAAAGCCGGCGGGAGCACAACGCCATGATCGGCTCCCCTTGGGCGACTATAGCGTCGGCTCATCCGGCTCACGCCCTGCCTGACGCACCCAACACTTTCGTTTTACCTGTCGACTCTGCGCGGGCAATCGATGAGTTCATCCCGATTGCGATTGCTGCAGGAATTGTTGATCGGGACGAAGTTGTATCCGCCTACCGGTCGATCCTGGATGATGCTCGGGAGTTGTACAGGGAAAAGCTCTCCCACGTGACGGACCTTCTCGAGAACTCCACCTCGATTGATACACCCGACGACGAGCTCGACAAAGCGTTTGCCTGGTCGAAAATCAACCTGGATGAAGCGCTCGTCTGTAATCCCGACCTCGGGTGCGGCCTCGTGGCCGGTTGGGGTCCTTCGGGTCCCGGTACAAGACCTGGCTTTGGTTGGTTCTTCGGAGGCGACGCTGCGATCAACTCGTTCGCGATGGACGCAACAGGCCTGTGGACGCAGGTGGCTGACGGCCTCGGTTTTCTGGCTAAATATCAACGCGAGGACGGGAAGATTCCTCACGAGATATCCCAATCGGCTGGCAGAATTCCCTGGTTCACCGATTTCCCGTATGCCTACTATCATGCCGACACCACACCATACTGGATCGTCGCACTCTGGAGATACTGGCGCGCGTCTGGTGACGACGATCTTCTGGACGAGCTTTGGCCGTCGGTGATGCATGCTTATGGCTGGTGTCGCACGCGGGATTCCGACGGGGATGGAATCATCGAAAACGGTCCCGGGAATCTGGGTGCGATCGAAGTAGGAGAGCTCGGCGAGGGCATGCATCAAGACATCTACCTCGCCGGGGTTTGGATCGAAGCGCTACAGGCCATGACCGAGATGTCCACGGCTCGGGACCTACCGGAAATCGCCGACGAAGCCACGGTATTGCATGCCCAGGCACTGGCGACCTTGAACAACGATTATTGGCGAGATGAGGAAGGACACCACGCTTTCGGCATCCTCGAATCCGGCGGCACCAACGACAACCTCACCGTCTGGCCGGCAACTGCTGCAACGTTTGAGCTACTGGACGCAGACCAAGCAGAAAAAACGCTGGTGAAATTTGCGGCAGACTCCATCAGCACCGACTGGGGTGCACGTATCTTGTCGACCGGAAGTCCGCTCTACGACCCGATGCATTACAACAACGGCGCGGTGTGGCCGTTCGTGACCGGGTTTGTGGCGTGGTCTCAATACAACTACAGGAGACCTTGGGCGGGCTACCCGCTAATAAACGCACTCAAGCAGATGACGTTCGACTGGTCCAGAGGCCGGCACCCCGAGCTTCTATCCGGGCGCTACTATCGACCACTCGACACGGCCGTCCCCCAGCAGTTCTTCGCGACCTCTATGCTGATCTCTCCAGTCATATCCGGTATGCTCGGCTGGGAACCCGACGCGCCCAACGGGCGGGCGCGGCTCGCGCCACAACTCCCAAGCGACTGGGAGCGGTTTGCCGTCAACAACCTAATGGTCGGTGGTGCACGGTTGGGGTTGGAGTTGGTGCGCGACGAAGGTGCGTTCGAGGTACTAGTGCGACACTCGGGGCAGCGGATTGACCTCGACTTGGTTCTCTCTCTGCCACCTGGAGCCAGCGAAATCCGCCGAGTGAGCGCGAGCAATGCCGACCAGGAACCCATGGTGGTGGTGAACGGCCGGCATGATGTACAGGTATCTCATCAGTTGCGCATGTCAGGCGACCCCAAGGCGGTATGGTTGAGATGGAACGGCGGTCTAACTATCGCACATGAGAGCATCGAACTTTCACCCGGCCAGGAGAGTCGAGGTTTGCGCGTGCTCGATTTTGGCCCTTCCGAGGAGGGGTGGAGCCTTACTGTGGAAGGTGAAGCGGACCGCAGGTATCGCCTCGAGTTGAAGGGTGAGCTGGCATCTGTCGCGGACGGCCCCGCCCGTGTGATCTCGAACGGCGGAGTTCGGGAGCTCGATATATCCTTCCAAGGTGAGTCCGGACGGTCGACTGAGACAATTTACCTTCGACGCGCCACACGCTGAGCGTCAGGTGAACGGCCATGCAAAATGATCAAGACCGAAGCGGCCCCGGTTCACAAAACCGGGACCGCCCAACACCACACTCCCGACCGACCACTCACCTCCCTGCCATCATCGCATCCCTAATTGCCTTGAACTCAGTCCCCTCGTTCCAATTGGGGAAGGTGGTTTCGTTCGCCAAGCGGTAGGCCACCCTGAAATAGAGTCGCAGATCGTCAATTGCACCCGCGAGGTCCCAATTGGGATCGTATTCGTCCGAGGGTTGATGGTAGTGGTTCGCACTGTACGAGTCGCGCCACTCCTTGGTCCACTCCGCTCCGTGCTCCACGTGATCTACGCCCGGATTCGCATAGAGAGCCGGTACGCCGACCTTTGCCATACTGAAATGATCCGACCGATAGTAGGAACCTGCTTCTGGACGCGACTCAGGATTGACAACGCGCTCCTGATGTGCGGCCGCCTCGATGAGATATTGATCCAACTCGGAGTTGCCGTACCCCACTATGCTGATGTCGTTCATGGGCCCTAGTATGTTCAGCGCATCCATGTTGATGACTGCAACGGTCTTCTCGAGCGGGTAAACAGGATTGGCGGCGTAGTATGCGGACCCCAACAGCCCCTGTTCCTCGGCGGTGACCGCCATTAGAACGATCGACCGCGACTGGCGTTCTTCCAAGCTCAGGAAGGCCTGAGCCAGTTCTACTAGCCCGGAGGTCCCGGTGGCATTGTCCATGGCACCATTGAAAATCTGATCCCCTTCGAGGCTGGGGTTGAGACCAAAGTGGTCCCAGTGTGACGTGAACACTATGTACTCATCCGCGCGGCCGGCTCCCGGTACCAATGCCATCACGTTGTTGGAAATGGATCTCACAACGGTGTTGCTCAACGACACCGAAGCCGTCAATCCCATCGGTACCGCGCGGAACCCTTGTTGCTCGGCCGCTGCCTTCAGTGAGTCGTAGTCGAGACCTGCGCGCTCGACAATCGAACCAGCGGTCTCGGACGAGAGCCACCCTTCGACGGCCACCCGCCCCATGTTGTTGTCCTCATCGACCAGGGCAAACTGCGGACCGGTCCAGCTGTTCCTGACCGTAGCCCACGGGTACGACGCTGGCGCGGTTTCATGAATCACAAATGCACCAGCAGCTCCTTGTCGCGCCGCTTCTTCAAACTTGTATGTCCATCGCCCATAATAAGTCATTGTGTTGCCATTGAAGACATCCGGGTCTTGCGTCGCAAACCCAGGATCGTTCACCAACATCACCACCGTCTTGCCGGTGACGTCCAAGCCTTCGTAGTCGTTCCAGTCATTTTCGGGGGCTACGATGCCGTAGCCGACAAAAACCAACTCGGAGTTGCGGATTTGCTCGGTGTCCACGACGCGTTTAGTCCATGCAACGAACTCGTCTGCGTACTCGAATCGCATCGTTCGGCCGCGTCCGCTCACCTGCAGCGATGCACCTGGATCTGCAGTGATCGAAACTAGTGGCACCTCCTGGAAGTAACTGTCCCCATTCCCTGGTTGGGTGCCTACAGCCTCGAACCTGGCCCTCATGTAGTTGATGGTGCTGTCCTCTCCGGCTGATGCCGGCGCGCGTCCCTCGAACGCGTCAGACGAAAGTACCTGCACGTCTGCCGTCAGTTCCTCCACCGTAATTGTGTCCAAAGCGGCCTCGAGTTGAGCGTCCCCTCCGCAACCGGCCAGTACCGATGCGAGCCCCCCGACTACCACCATACGAAATGCCTTCATTGCACTTTCCCTTCGTCCTCAATTTCGTTCGTTCATCGATTCCCCAACTCCCTACTCACCAGAACCACTCACTACTCACTACCTACCACTTACCACTCACTGCAACTCCTGCATTCGAGCCGTCACATCGCGCACCGTACCCACCATGCGCATGATCGCGTCGGCTACCACTGCTGTGTACCTGCGTGCCTCGTCGAGATCTCCTTGCTCCACAGCTTCTCTGACCGCCGGAATAGTCTTCACACCGTAGCCAGTATAGAAGCCGGGAGCGTACATCATGTGCCGGAACCACGAGCGACGCGGCAAGCCGTCCTCTACGCCAAGGTCCCGTTCGCTCTTGTAGATCATGCGATTGATTTCTTCCAGTGCCACTTGCCTCCGATCCAACGAAGCAGAGCCGAGGCTCGTGGCGCCTTGGAGCGCAGCGTCGAACTGCATACCCGCCTCGGCCAGCGCTCCCACGGCGGAACGCAGCGGTTCCACGTCCAGCGAGTCTTTCCCGAACTCCCTCGTCGCCATTCCCGATATCTGCGTCACGTAGTCGGCATAGGTGAGGGCTGCATCGGAAAAGGAGAACGGCAAGATCGGCGCTTCCGCCATTCGAAGCATCGCCATGGCCATCGAGCCCGCCAGCATCTTCCCGTAGGAAAATGTGGAGTCGTGATAGCGCATGAAGAAATCGTAACTGTCGTAAATCGAGTGATAGATGCCGGTCGGTTGAGCCCCGCCGATTCCGATATTGGCTGCGGCAATGTTCAAGTGATCGACGAATACCGTATAATCCGAACCGGACCCCAATGCACCAATCTTGAACTCCCGCTCCTGCGCCCGGAGTGAATCTCGCTCCGAACGCGCGCGCTCGAGGTCGCGATCGACGAGTGCCTGCAACGTACTCCTACCCGTTACGGGATCCCGCGAGTCACGGGCGACTTCCCTGAAGAAGGTCTCCAGCGTATGGGAACCTTGCACTCCATACCAACCACGGCTGTAGCTGTCAGTGTTGAAATATGAGACACCGTTTTCCCGAAGTTCGTCAGCGTGTTCCTCACCCCACTCGGTAGACCCAATCAGTCCCCATTCCTCTGCATCCCAAAGAGCGAAGATCATCGTGCGTTTCGGACGCCAACCGGTTGCCAGCAAGGTCGAGAACGAACGCACGGATTCCATGACCGTAGCTGCACCCGACAATGGGTCCTGCGCGCCATTCACCCATGCGTCGTGATGGTTCCCGTGAATGACCCATTGGTCCGAATATACCTCTCCGGGAATCCGAGCAAAAACATCGTAGATCGGTCGTATTTGCCAATCGAAGCTGAGAGCGACACGGACTCTTGCCGGCCCTGGTCCGACGTGGTAAGTGATGGGGAGCGCGCCCTTCCAATCGTTGTTGGGAGCGACCGGACCACCCAACGCATCGAGCAGCGGCATCGCGTCGCCATAGGAAATCGGCAGCACCGGGATCGTCATTATCGTTGCAGCCTCGGACCTGTCGAGCCTCCGTGCGCCTTCCGAGCTGCCCCACCCAGGGGAGAGCGGATCACCAGGGTGCAGCGGCATATCCATCACGCTGCCCCTTTGAACTCCATGCTCGGGGCGCATCGGCCCTATCGGATACGGCTCGTCCACGTAGTAACCGTCCTCTTCGGGATCGGAGTAGATGAGGCAAGCTATCGCACCGTTTTCCGCGGCGACCTTGGGTTTGATGCCCCGCCAGCTACGTCCGTATTTGGCGATCACGATCTTCCCGGCAACGTCTATTCCCATGCGATCCAGGGTCTCGTAATCCTGGGGAAGACCGAAGTTGACGAACACCAGCTCACCCGTGACGTCACCGTCGGCCGAAAAAGCGTTGTATGAGGGAAGTTGGCCTGAATCGGCTGCATCCTTGTCTTCGGCAAACGCAGTTTCTTCGAGCCTCGCCGTGTAGCCGTTTGGACCCAGCAGCTCAACGTGCCGTTCGATGGGTGTCGGGAGCAGTACCTGGAACTCCTCGATCCAAGCATCCACGCCCCACGACTCGTATTTCTCGAGCACATAGTCGGCCACAGCCTTCGAACCGGGAGAGCCTGCGTGGTGCGGATCCTCGCTCAGGATGCGGATGTATTCGTGTAGCAGGGCCGTGTCGGGTGTAACGCGAAGCACCTGTTCGAGACGAGTCAGTTCTTCTAGCGCATCCTGGGGGAAACCACGAACCGGCGGGTTCTGTGCAGCGAGGTTGGCGGGGATCAAACCGATCATCGCTACGAGACACGTCGAAACGAACAGCATGCTACAACGCAACATTGTCGCTTCCTTTCACACTCGTGAGTAGTACGCGGTGACAGGTGATTTTGTCGCCGACCGTACACTGTAGATACGGCTCTGAATCATTCACGGAGGATTGCAGCACCTGCGGATGGTATGCACACGTAGAATGCGCCGTCAACTCCCGCCGCCTCGCAGTACTTCTCTGTCATCGTGGCAACGAACTCCGCAGCTCTGTCGCATGCAACGAGCGCAACCGCACACCCCCCAAATCCGGCGCCTGTCATTCTTGCGCCAAAACACGCTCCGTGCCCTCTGGCTAGGTCTGTGATGAGGTCGAGTTCGACGCATGACACATCGTATAAGTCTCTCAGGCTGGCATGTGACTCATCCATCAACCGCCCCGCGAAAGTCAGATCGTTGTCGCGCAGTGCGGCCGCCATCTGCTCAGGGCGACGGATCTCGCTCACAACATGCGTAGCTCTGCTCAACACCTTTTCGTCCAACAACCCTGCAGCGGCGGCAAGAGTCTGTTCATCGACATCTCTGAGGAAACGCACATTTGGATTGGACCTGCGCAAGACCTTGACTGCCGCCTCGCAGCTTCCTCTGCGATCGTTGTATTGGCTCGCCGCGAGAGACCGCCGGACACCAGTATCCATCACCACAAATCGCCCACTCGACGGAATAAGCACATTCACGTGCTCGAGTGTCCGGCAGTCGAGCAGGAGCGCAGCCCCCTCGACACAAACCGATGCGGCATATTGATCCATTATGCCACAGTTCACACCTACATAGATGTTCTCTGCACGTTGACACACCGATGCCATGCGCACCGGATCCCATTCGTGCCCGGCTATCCACGATAGCGCGCGCGCCACAGCCATCTCCAGAGCTGCCGAGGATGCGAGTCCTGCTCCTACTGGCACATCTCCGGCGATCGCCAGATCCGCCCCGGTTGCCTGAATGCCAGCCTCACCCATGGCCCATGCAACTGCTGCAACGTAGTCGCACCAATTGTCCCCTCCCGGTAAGCGCAACTCGCTGAGCTCGGCCTCTACGGTCTCGTCGAAAACAGTTGAATAGCTTCTGAGCACACCGTCGGACCGAGCCGAGAACGCCACTGCCACGTTCGCGTCGATAGCCATTGGCAACACGAATCCGGCATTGTAATCCGTGTGCTCGCCTATCAGATTCACTCGTCCCGGAGCAACAGCCACCGCGGGATGCGTGTCTTGGCGGAACACCTCGGAGAATCGTTCACTGGCAAGTTCAGCCGGCTTTTTCTTCATAGAATGGTTCTCACATCTTTGAGGGTAGAGTGCGAAAGGTACCCGAAAAATCCAGTCGCCAGCGGTCATTAGGACGGAACACGGTACCTATTCGGGGTTAACATGCGGAGTGGAAGAGATCGTTGCGAAATGAGACAGTACGAAGCACTCGCACGATTTCCAATGCGGACCGTATATTTTGACATACCGTCCGTTCTCCGGATCTCGCTCGAAACAGAAGGGGGCTCACCATGCCCATCCGTTTCGTCATAGTCGCTGCCTTGGTCGCTTGCACAGTGCCCAGTAATGCTCAAGCACAACAAATCGGGCGCGTAGTTGGGCAGATTAGCGACGCCATTTCCGGCGATCCGGTGCCTGACGTGATGGTAGCTGTCATAGGTTCGTCGATATCGGTAGGGACTGACTCCGAGGGCCGTTATTCCATCGACTCGGTAGTACCAGGTCTGATAAGACTGCGAGCACAACTCCTCGGCTTCTTGCCAATAACGACCGACTACTACTCGGTGCTTCCAGATACGGTCGTAGAAGTCGATTTTCGACTTGCCCCAATCGCGTACGAAATGGAATCGGTCGAAGTCACCGCAGAAAACCCCGACAGGCGTTGGCAACGCCAGCAAGGTGCTCAGCTTCTGACGTCGGAGCAGCTTCCAGAGAGAGGCAATATCCTGAATGCGTTGCAGGGCGTCATTCCGGGAGTCAGAGTCACAGGTCGATACGAGGATACTCGGCTGGTCGTCCGCGGCGCCCAAGCCGATGTGCTTTATGTACTGGATGGTCAGGCGCTGAGACCACCTCTCACATTTTATATCGATGCACAGGATGTGGATTGTGTAGAGGTACGCAAGGGATTCAGCGCGGTAATGGAGTTCAAACCCCCGGGGAACAATGATACATACGCCGGCGTCGTGCTGATCTTCACCGAGGGCTATATCGGTAGCAGACCGCCCGGCTGCAGTCGGTAGCGGACCGCGACCAACTGGTCAGGAATCGAGTTGAGGAGTCGCTAGAGCGATCTTCACAGTTGTTCCCTGACCGACGTCGCTCTCGAGTTCGATCTCGCCCCCCCACGATTCTACGAGCCGTTTGCAGATCGCGAGTCCCAGCCCAGTCCCACTCGTAGTAGTGGAGAACTGCGGCTCGAACACATGTGGCAGATCAGCTTTGGGAATGCCTCTCCCGTTGTCCTTCACAGCGATCCTGGCCCTCTGTACACCGCCACCATCCACGTTCACCTGCACTTCCGTGGCACCTCCGTCGCACGCATTCTCGATCAGATTGACGAGCACTTCTTTGACTTCGTCCTTTCGCACCTTTGCTACTACCGGCCCTGCAGCGCTCACAATCACGTTGGTCTCACCACCGAGCGCGTAGAGCTCTGCGGTCTCGCGAGCGATAGTTGCGAGATCTCCCGAGGCAAGAGGTTCCGACTCGGCCAGAGGCGCCCCGAACCGAGCGAAGGCTCGTGCAATGGAGTCGAGTCGCTCTATCTCAGCTAGGATTTGTTTGGCCGTACGGTCCAACGTGTAACCGAAGTCGCCGCGCGGGTCGCCGTATGTACGCTTCAAATGCTGAATACCGAGCCTTATGGGGGTCAGGGGATTCTTGATCTCATGGGCTATCTGGCGCGCCAACTCTCCCCAGGCAAGTACGCGAACCGCTCGAGTGAGCTCCGTAGTGTCGTCCAAAGCCAAGACACAACCACTCGGCTCACCATGCATAGCGGCGATCTGGGCGCGTATCTGCGCATCTCCCACAGTGAATTCGCTTGCGTCAGATTCGAGACGGCCGTTGAGGAACCCTCGCACCCACTTCCACACCGGTACCCATTCTGCGCCACCTAACACATGGATATGGGCTCCTGAAGGCAGAGGTGCGTTCAGCAATTGCGCGACTCGTGGATTGGCAATCATGACTCGCATCTCACGATCGAGTGCAACAACGCCAGTGGCAACGTTCTTCAATACCGTTGCTGTGCGTCTCCGTGCAGCCTCGAGCGCGGATTGGCTGCGATCGATGTCTTTCGCCATTCCCTCGAACGCTTCCACCACAGAAACGAATTCCGTGGGCACACTCTCGCCGAACGGCGGTAAACGCTTTCCGCTGCCGATGGCTACCGCCGCGTCACGGAGAAATCGAACCGGATATGCCAACGTGCGGGCCGCAATCGCAGACAGGAGAACGGCAGCCGCGAAGCCGATGAGCGTTGCGAGCAACAACCCATACAGAAGATCTTCTTGCTCGGTCAGAATGTCACGAACATCCACCAACCGGGGCACGGCGAGTGTCGCTTCCGACCCGTCCAGACCTCGGAAATTTCTATACCCCATTCTAGTGGCGTGCCCGCCCACCGACACATTGACGGTTACCTCGGGCTCGTCATCCAGCTCAGCGCTGTGATATACATCCGGTGGCATGAAGTGATCTAACAGCCCCAATTCGGCGAGCACGGCTGGACTCGCCTGGCGAAGAATTCCACCATCGTACCAAATCAGATCGGCATTCAAACGCCGCGCGAGATCCGTCAACCGTACCCGAAGGGCACTCTGGTCGATATCCACGAACTGGCGCGCTTCCCCAGCGGCATCACTCAGTGTCTGGCTGATGAGCAGGTCGCGGCTGCGCACTGCATTGCCGCGTGTGCGCTGAACTGTCCACGCAGCATATCCCAACGTTGGAAGCATGAAGAAGCCGGCGAGCACGAATGTGAGCCTTGCTCGGTACGATCGAATCGCGACGAGATTTCGAATTCCTGGAGGCAGCACGAGCCTCCCGTTCAGCCCCTCTCCCAGCGACCAGAGCAGGCCGATCAAGAGCACGTTCCAAACCAGCACCAACGCACCCCTGATTGTCGACCGGCCCAATCCACCCAACGGCACCTGAATGCGCAGCGCCGCACGGACTCCAGGCTGCGTCTCGAGAGTGCTGACGCCACGAATCGTCCAGCCATCTCGGCGCCAGTTCAAACCGCTCTCGTCATTGAACTCCGCAGACGGTTCATCAGCCGACATCTCGAAGGGAACGGTCACGTTGCGTTCACCGCGAAGAAAGCGGGCCAAGCGCGCAGGCTCGATCAAGCGCGACCGGGGCCCTACACCAACCGTGAGTACCGACCGATCGGGAAATGGAACGGCAGCTAGGTAGATCACTCCGTCGGGATTGTACACCCGAGTGACCTCCATCGAGCTCGTGGGTTCTGTGGCGATGAACTGCAGCAGCTGGGAACTCACGTCGAGGTTTGCAAGGTCAAGCCTCGCCAACAGCTCCGCGTCGGGGCTCCATGACGCGAGAACAGCCGGGTATTCCTGCTGGCTCAAGAATGAATGTCGCCAGAGAGCGTACAGTTCCGCAGTCGTGTTGGGAACGCCCTGTTCAATCAGCGTTTCGCCAAAGCGCTCCAGGTAACCCATTGGAACTGCATCGCCTCCCCTCACCCGGCCCGCGTCTCGTTCCGCCATCAGGAGACGACCTTTCACCACACCGCCCCATGTGAGCAGTGCGGCACCGGCACCGGCGACCACCGCAATGGTTGCAACTCGCCGCAGACGTGGAGCAGGCAGCACGGATAGGAGGATCGCGGGAAACCAGAGATATGCATACCAGACAGGCCAACCACCTGCTGGGCTCCATAAGTACAAACCGATTATCGAGATGCCGACAACTAGACCGATGGTGACTGACACCGTCCAGAGCGGGGCGGCAACATCCTTGCGGCCGCGAACTAGCAATCCCGCAGCGAGCAGCAATGCCGCACTGGCAACCGTGAGAGTGGTCTCCCAAATCAACCACTGCGCCACACCGGGACCACTGCTGGGGGGCGTAATACCATCGGCCAACAGCGCCATGGCGAATGGAGAGGCCAGGACGAGCGCCGCCGCAAGCAACAATCCGAACCAGCGTCGAGCCACCCCCCACCGCGAAACCGGGACCAGGGCAAGGACACAGAGGCACGCCAACACGAGCAATGCCCCCGATGACGCAGAGAACGGCCCTAGAACTTCCAGATAGTAGGTGGCCTCAGAAAAAACGCCTCCAAACCCCACTCGGTTTCCCGCCGGAGTGAACACCAAGATGGCCCCGATGCCCAATGCGCCGATCCAGCGCAAGTATACCGGAGCCATCAGCGCAAACAGGAGCAACGTTGCCAGTGTGCCGATTGCCACCAACCGCCCTCCAGCGGCATTGAGTTCCAGCTTCAGATCTCCCTGCGCTGGCGGAATTACTTCGACGCTGAACAGCGTGTCGTTGGCCGTGGCGTAGTCGAAGACTCCGGCATCGCCTTCAGGAACGGCCCAGGTGGGGAAGAACACGAGCCCGGCGCCCGTCCTGCGGGTGAAGCGTTCGGCGACAGTTTCGGCCCTGTCTGGTACGGCACTGTCCGCCCAAAGCACTACCTGGCTCATTCCAATTCGCGAACCGGTCTGGCGCTGAGCTTCCAACAGCACGTAGAATTGAGTCATGCGTGCCGAAACCCCCTCAGCGCCGAAGGCAGGTGCGACACGATGGCGTCCGGCCCAGGCTATGGCGGTTCCCGACGTGTCGAATACGGCGGCACCGCATTCAGGCCCACTCTGTCTGACAACAGACTCGAGCTGCGCAAACGCACCTGCCGACCCACCAGCGTCCACATTAGCTGCCGAGTCTGCTATCGCTGAAACCAACTCTGCTCCGGAATCGAGCATTTCCGACAGCACGTCGCCAGCGGAGCTCAGAATCGCCTCGCGAAGTTCAGGCCAATCTTGCTCCACTTTCCTCACCTCCCACGAAGAATCGATAGCCGCACCGGAGGTGAGCAGACCGACACCCGAGAGGAGCAACAGCGTTAGCCGCCGTTTCCAGACGAAAACGACGACCGAGCAGACGCCCAGACCACCCGCCAAGATTGCCCATTCCAATGCGGGTGCAGTCAACCAGACGCCGAACACGGCACACTGCAAGACGACCAGGAGCTGAGGATGGAGAATCCTGGCGAGCATCAACGTAACCCTTTGTTGCTCAAATACTTACCACCTTCCGAAGTGGCACTGCACGTCCAACGTGACCCGCGCCTGATAATACCAGTCGGCACGACCGAGCAACATGGCCCTCACCTTCCCCTGGGTTGCGACACGTCGATCGTCGAGCGGCTGGCCGACGATCTGTCGCAAGAGTTTGGGGTACTTCGTGCTCCAACCATAGAATATGGCGTAAACGCCGCTACTATGGTGCCATCTCCCGGCGCTGCGACTTTGAGCGGCAAGACTTTGCATCGCGTTATGAACGACCTGATCGGGTCCTGGGAAACGGGCGGATTTGAACAATTCGTGATCATCACCGCGCACGGTCAAGAGCCCCACCAGGAGGCACTCTGCACCATTCACACGCGACGCGCAACAGTACGCACTGTCGATATTTTCGCGGTGCCTTTCAAAGACCTTTCCGCAGACGCCGATGTTCCGAGCCATGGTGGCGAATTGGATACCTCACTCCTGCTATTCGTCGACGCCGATTTAGTGCGACTCGATCGTGCAGCCGACTATTCTCCAAGCAAGGCCACGATCGGTCGTTACAATCGTGGATCATCTGCAGGAATTCCGAAAGACAGCCCAGGATCATTAGGTCATCCACTTTCGGCATCGACCGAAAAGGGGCAACGGCTGTATCATTATATTTACGAGCGGATTGCGACCCGGGTATTCGGCCGCACAACTGGGACAGTGTAACCCCGATCGATCCGAACATGACAACTTTTGGCCTGACGACCCTGGCAATATTTCTTGTGCTGTGTACACAACCTCATCCGGTAGTGTCCCAGGCCCGTTTGCTCGACTCGGCGGTATTGCTGGTGAGCCGTGGGTCCGATGTGATTGGGCGCGAGGAGTTCACACTTCATCGGGGTCAACGGTCGGAATCGGGCACCGGGTATTTCGGAACCGGCTATACGGTGTCGGCAACTGCCTACTATCCCTCCAGTCGATCATACGCTTCCGCCGCTTTTATCATCAGTTTTCGACCTGACTCTCAACCTTCGAGCGCTCGTTTGGACCTCGACGGCAGCGGCCAGCCAAACACCTATGTGGATTTCACGGCGCGCCGCATAACGGTTCGTAACCGTACCTCCACAGGCGAGTCGGCCGGACAATACCCAAACTCTGATCGCGTGTTGCTGCTCGATGACGGTATCGTATCGCTGTGCGCCCTGCTTCCCGGCATCGCTCCTGGCAATGTGACGCTCTTCTATCCCCGAACCGGGCGAACCACCAGAGTGCCTCTCGCAGACCATGGTATCGAAGTCACTATGATAGGGGATGATCAGCGCGACCTCAGGCACATCGTATTGGGATCCGGAACGCGCCTGTGGCATCTCTGGTACGATTCTCATGGTCACCTGATGAAGGTTGAGATCCCAGCAGATGATCTGACCGCAGTACGATCCTCTCACAACTAAGAGCCCCCCCTCCAAAGGCTTGGAAGAACGTATGTTCGGTCCTAAAATACGTCTCGCTCAGAAACGTCTCGGGATGAAACCTTCGCCCGGGGGGAGTCGTACGAGTGAATGGACCGCGTAACCCCGTATATCAGAAGGTAAAAACATGAAACGTTCCGCAATCGCGCTGTTGGCCGCGGTGGCCATCGGTGCACCGTCTGTAGTGTTTGGGCAGCGCCCATCGCTGCCGTCCGTACCGCAATCTCTTTCGCTCAGGGACGCCGTCGAAATGGCAGTCCGCTACAACCCAAGCCACCGGCAGGCGGCCAACGACCACGGTCCTGCCGCTTGGGGAGTGCGTAACGCCTTCGCTTCGTTCCTTCCGTATGTGTCTGCCAACGGTGGAGCGGGCTACACCGGTGCGGGTAGCCAAAATTTCTTTGGCTCAGTTGCGTTCGAACAGCCGTCAGGTACGATCGGCTCGAGCTACAGCTTGAACTTGAGCTTGCAGCTCGACGGTCGAACGATCATGCAGCCTGGGCTAGCGTTGGCACAGCTCAAAGCTGCAGACGCCTCTATCCAGAGTTCCGAGATCAATCTCGAGTCGTTTGTGAGGCAGCAGTACCTGGCCGTGCTCCGTGCGCAGGCTCAAGCGGAGGCAGCCGAGGTCCAGGTTACGCGTAATGAAGAATTCCAAAGGCTGGCTCAGGCTCGTTACGATGTGGGTCAGAACACGATGCTGGACGTTCGCCAAGCGCAGGTGAATCTAGGCCAAGCTCAAGTTGACCTCCTGCAGGCCAATCAGTTGGTGACTGTCGAGAAGCTGCGCCTGTTCCAGCAGATGGGTGTCCCGGCTCCCGACGATCCTTCAGAAGTCACGTTGTCCGACACCTTTCCCATTGTCGACCCGACTTGGGCGCTTTCGGCACTGCTCGATGACGCTGCGGACGCAAACCCAAACTTGGTCGCGCTACGAGCTCGACAGTCGGCCGCAAGCGCGAATGCGAGAGCCGTGAAGTCGGATTGGTTACCTAGACTTTCGTTCTCGGCCGGCTGGTCAGGGTACGCCTCTCAATTCACGAACTCCGATCCGATCGTGGCCAGTTCCGTCTACGGTGCACGAATGTCTGCTGCGTCGAACACGGCTGCATGCAATTTCCAAAACGACATAATAGCCGGTCTCGCAACACCAACTGTGAGCCCTCTCGATTGCTCTGGTTTTGCCTTCACAACGGCAGATTCCGCGGCACTGGTCCAACAAGTCCGCGACCAGAATAGCGTGTTCCCGTTCAACTTCACACGTCAGCCCTTCTCTGCGCGCCTAGGAATATCACTGCCGCTCTTCACTCAGTTCAGCAGGCCTATGGCAAGCGCTCAGGCATCAGCCGCGGCCGATGACGCGCGCGAATTTGTTCGTGCTAGGGAACTTGACGTTCGCACCGCAGTAACGCAGGCCTACTACGGCATGCTCGCCGCTCACGAAGCAATCGAAATTCAGGAGCAGAATCAGACGGCGGCCGCTGAAGGACTCCGACTCGCGACAGAGCGTTATCGCGTGGGATCAGGAACGTTCTTCGAACTGCTGGACCAACAGCTGGCATCACAAAACGCAGATCGCGACTACATCAACGCGATATACGCATATCACCAATCCATAGCGACTCTCGAATCGGCGGTCGGAAGGCCGCTTCGGTAACAGACCGGAAGGGGATCCATGTCAGGACGCAAAAAGCTGATCATTGCCGGCGTGGGCGCCATCGCAATCATAGCGGTGATTGGCCTGAACGCTGCACGGGGTGAAGGGGCAACGTCCGTTCGCCTCGAGGCCGTTGAGCACCGTGCGTTGGTGGCTACCGTCACCGCGAGCGGTCAGATCGAGCCGACGCGAAAGGTCGACATCAGCGCAGACATCCAGGGAAGGATTATCAGTCTTCCCGTCGAGGAAGGCGATTGGGTGGAAGCAGGTCAGCTGCTTGTCCGCATCGATCCCGCCCAATACGAGGCTGGCGTTGCCCGTTCCCAGGCTAGCGTGGCGTCTGCGCAGGCATCGGCACTTCAGGCACGTGCAAACCGAGACCAGGCTGAGCGAGCACTGAACAGATCTCTTGCACTCAAGGAAAGAGATTCCACGCTCGTGTCGGAGGAACAGTTCGAAACGGCGCAAACGACCTATGAAGTCGCGGAAGCCGTGGCGAACTCCTCTGAGCATCAGGTCGAACAGGCTCGGGCCATGCTGCAGGAAGCTCAGGAGCAACTCGACAAGACTATTCTCAGGGCTCCTATGGCCGGCCAGGTGACCAGGCTTGCCGTTGAAGAGGGAGAGGTGGCGGTCCCCGGCACATTTTCACGCGAGACCGGCCTGCTGATGACGGTGAGCGACCTGTCGGTGATTCAGGTAAACGTTCGTGTTGACGAGACTGACGTCGTACGACTCCACGTCAATGACTCAACCGAGATCGAGATCGACGCGTATCCTGACACTTCATTCACTGGACGCGTCACGCGAATCGCTCAGAGCGCAGTCCGAACTGCGGCTGCGGGCGCCGGAGACCAGGCCGTCGACTACGACGTCGAGATCACAATGGACGATCCGCCGTCAGACATCCGACCGGATTTGTCGGCGACTGCCAAGATTGTCACGGCGACGCGCGACAGTTCACTGAGCATACCGATCATCGCCCTGACGGTTCGCGAGCACACGCCAATCTCCACCGAAAACGCTCCTCAGGACACGACCGAAACGGAGACGGAGGGCGTGTTCGTAGTCGTTGACGGCTTCGCGCAGTTCCGACCTGTTACCGTCGGTATAGCTGGTGAGGAACACTTTGAGGTTCTGGATGGCCTATCCGCCGGCGACACGATCGTGGCCGGGCCGTACCAGACGATTCGCGACCTCGGCGATTCCACTGCTGTTACCTCGTCAGGGAGTACCTCAGGAGAGGAAGGCAACTGATGAGCGAGCAAGCGCTGATCTGCGTTCGTGACCTCAAACGCGAGTACGCAATGGGCGCGGAAGTAGTGCAGGCGTTGCGTGGAGTGGACATCGACATACACCGCAACGAGTATGTGGCGATTATGGGCCCCTCCGGGTCCGGCAAATCCACTCTCATGAACGTTCTCGGTTGCCTAGACACACCGACAGCTGGCGAATACTGGTTGAACCGGGTAGAGGTGTCACAGCTGGGCGACAACGAATTGGCACACATACGAAATCGCGAAATCGGCTTCGTATTTCAGACCTTCAATCTCCTTCCGAGAGCGACAGCTCTTCACAACGTCGAGTTGCCATTGATCTACGCAGGTGTCAAGGCGAGCGTGCGACGGCGAAAGGCATCCCTTGCACTGGAACGCGTTGGTTTGAGCGACCGCATGGCGCACAAACCGAGTGAGCTCTCCGGCGGGCAGAGACAACGAGTCGCGGTCGCCCGTGCTCTCGTGAACGAGCCCAGCATTCTATTGGCCGACGAGCCCACCGGGAATCTCGACTCCACGACCAGTCAGGAAATCATGGGGGTATTTGCCTCTCTTCACGAACACGGACAGACAGTCGTGGTGGTGACGCACGAGCTCGATGTTGCTCGCCATGCCAAACGCGTGATCACCTTGCGTGACGGCTCGATTCACAGCGACACGATCCAAGAGGCTGCCTAACAATATGCCAATCTGGGAGGCAGTGAGGCTGGCTCTCAAAGTGATTTGGGCGCAGAAGATGAAGAGCAGCTTCTCCGTCGTGGGAGTTTTTGTGGGCGTCACCTTCCTCATCGCCGTCGTCACTGTGGTTGAAGGAATGAACAGCTACATGCGCGACGACTTTGCCGGCGTGCTTCTTGGAGTCAACACATTCGAGCTGCGCCAGCGTCCAAACGTACAGATGGGCAACATAAGCGAGGATACGAGGCGTGCCTGGCGCCGTAGGCCTCGCATTACCTACGAAGACGCCTTCGCATTGGAAGAGAAACTCACGACCCCCGCTCTAGTCGGGTGGCAGTCCGAGGTTGGAGCGACCGTTCGTTACCGCAACCGAGATATCGAAGGTGTCAGGATCACCGGTGCATCGGCGAACTATTTTGAGATCAATAGCCTGGCAATAGAACGTGGTCGGGCCTTTTCGCCGCACGAGGTGCAGACGAGCCGACCGGTTGTGGTAATCGGCAGTGAACTTGCGAACCAACTATTCGGCAACGATGAGCCGTTGGGAAACGAGCTCTACATACGTGGCATTCCGTACCGCGTGGTTGGGGTCGTTGAAGAACAAGGCAATGTGTTCGGCATCTCGCTGGACAAGTTCGCCGTAGCACCTGCCACGTCACCGGTCAAGCGATTTGCAAACCCGCCCGGCATCGTAGATGGAGTCACCGTCAAAGCGGCGTCGATCGAAGAGATGCAAAACGCGATGGCGGAAGCCGAAGCTATCATGCGGAGTCGTCGCGGTTTGCGACCGGGCGAGGAAAGCAACTTTACACTCCAAACCGCTGATGCGGTCCTGGACTTTTGGGACCAGATCTACTCTGTGCTCATGGTAGCGCTACCCGGACTCGTCGGCATCTCCCTGGTTGTGGGTGGAATCGTGATCATGAACATCATGCTCATGTCCGTTAGCGAACGCACGCGCGAGATAGGTATCCGAAAGTCGCTCGGCGCCAGGCGTCGGGATATCATGAGGCAGTTTCTCGTCGAATCCGCGACTCTTGCGACAGTTGGCGCAGCGCTCGGCGTTGCCACTGGCTTGCTGCTTGCTCAGATAGTGGAAGCCTCTACCTGGCTGCCTGCCAGCGTCGCACCATGGTCGATCGTGGTTGGAGTGGCACTCGGAGGCGGAGTCGGAATCATCGCCGGTGTTTATCCAGCAGGCCGTGCTTCACGGCTGGACCCCGTCGTCGCTATGCGGCAGGAATGAAACGTGACATCACTCATTGAAGGTGTGGCAATCGCACTCAGCTCTGTGCGTGCCAACAAGGCCCGAGCGGCGCTCACGATTCTCGGTATCGCGATCGGTGTGATGGTCGTCATGGTAATCGCATCGGTTGTCCGCGGAATCAATGTGGGTGTAACCGACATAGTCGAAACCCTGGGTCCGCGCACCTTCTTCGTCTTTCAG
Source organism: uncultured Gemmatimonadaceae bacterium (assembly GCA_964518955.1). GTDB lineage: Bacteria > Gemmatimonadota > Gemmatimonadetes > Gemmatimonadales > GWC2-71-9 > JBDGYW01. Next base: position 76,556 of record CAZFHS010000016.1, read on the forward strand.
GAGTTTCAGGGCGGTATCGTGATCAACGACGGCACGAGGCGGCGGCGCCCCCCGCCACTCACTGAAGAAGAGGCCGACTGGATCGCCAGGTCACCTTCTATCGCATTCGTGGTGAAAGACGAGTATACGAGCAGGACAATTGAGTTTGAAAACCAAAACCTGAGCAGCGTCGGAGTTCTCGGCCGCGGCAACAAATGGCTCGAGGTGAGCGGCGGCGACGTCTATCCTGGACGATCATTCACCTTGGTCGAGGAGCTGGCCAAAGACCGTGTGGTCGTTGTGAACAAGAAGCTCGCAGACGAGCTGTTTGGGAACCTCGATCCAATTGGGAAACGCATCAAGGTCGGAGGCGAACCATACCAGGTAATTGGTGTGTTCAACCCTCCTCCCGACGTGTTCGGGCAGGGCAATCAACCGCAGGCCGTGATTCCACATGCTACATACGTCAAGTATTTGCGCGCCTTCCGCCGTTCGATCGATGATTTTATGGTCGCTCCAGTGCCTGGAGTTACGGTTGCAGATGCGATCGAGGAAGTGATTGCGTCCATGCGGAGCATCAGAAAACTGCGCCCGGGAGAAGAGAACAACTTCGACGTGGTAACCCAGGACAAGCTCCTCGAGAACTTCAATCAGGTGACGGGCATGTTCTTTGTGATCATGATCGCCCTTTCCGGTGTAGCATTGATGGTCGGCGGAATCGGCGTCGTCGCGATCATGATGATCTCAGTAACCGAACGGACCAGAGAAATCGGCGTGAGAAAAGCCCTCGGGGCGAAGCGACGCGAGATCATGTGGCAGTTCCTCGTTGAGGCCGCCACGCTAACTCTCATCGGCGGCGCGATTGGAATAGTCGGCGGAGGAACACTCACGTTGCTGGTGAAAGCCTTCACTCCACTGCCAGCTTCCGTACCCTTCTGGTCAGTGGTTGCGGCATTGTGCGCCGCGACATTCACCGGTGTCGGGTTCGGTCTCTACCCAGCAGCAAAGGCGGCCCGGTTGGACCCGGTTGATGCGCTGAGGTATGAGTAACTGCCACCCCCGGCCACCCCACCGGTGGCAAAGGTGCAGGAGGGGCAGAGTTGCAGAGCAGCACACCCCTGCGCCTCTGCACCTCTGCATCTCTGCACCTGAACCAGTAATCCCTGAAGCAACTCCCAAGTAGGCCTCCGTGCCTTTCAGAGAAGCAATCCGCCTAGCGCTCCAGGTTGTCTGGTCGAGCAAGATGAAGAGCATCTTCTCGGTCATCGGTGTCTTCATCGGAGTGTCGTTCCTGATCGCAGTGGTAACGATCGTCGAGGGAATGAACACCTACATGAAGGAGCAGATCGCAGGGAACTTCCTTGGGGCCAACACCTTTCAACTCCGGCGCTACCCGGACTTCAACGTCGGAGACGTGTCCCGGGAAACCTGGCGTGAGTGGGTGCGACGACCGCGAATCAGCTACGACGATGCAAGAGCGGCGGCGGCGGCGATTTCCGTTCCAGTGGAGACCGCGTGGGAATCGGTATCGGGCGCTGAGTTCCAATATCGCGACAGGTCGGCGCGCATACGCATCATTGGCGCAACCGACCAGTACTTCGATGTAAGAAACTGGATCATCGAACATGGACGAGCTTTTAGCGTACAGGAGGTGCGAACCGGGCAGCCGGTGGTGGTTTTGGGAAGCAAGGTGGCTGAGGGCCTATTCGAGGGCTTAGATCCGCTCGGCCGAGAGATCAAAATCCGAGGATTGCCATACCGTGTGATCGGGGTCGTCGAGAGCCAGGGAGAAATCATCGGCTTTTCGCTTGACGAATTCGCTGTGGCACCCGCTCTGTCACCCGTGAAGAGGTTCGTTAACCCTCCACGCGTAGTCGATATCCTCCTGGTAAAGGCGCAGTCGCCTGAGACGATGGCAACGGCCATGGCTGAGGTTGAGGCGGTGATGAGGAGCCGCCGAGCCTTGCGACCGGCGGAAGAAAACACCTTCGCTGTTGAGTCATCTGAGGGTGTTCTCGATTTCATGGCCAATATCACGCGGATCCTCTTCGCCGTGCTCCCTGGATTGGTTAGCGTTTCGCTAGTCGTGGGCGGTATCGTGATCATGAACATCATGTTGATGTCGGTGGCTGAGCGAACGCGCGAGATCGGGATTCGAAAGTCTTTGGGCGCCAGGCGTAAGGACATACTGCGTCAATTCCTGGTGGAGGCCGTTACGCTCGCCACCTTGGGTGCTGCTATCGGAATCGGAGCCGGTTTAGGGTTGGCTGGAATCGTCGAAGCCACTACCCCCCTGCCTGCAACTGTCGCACCGTGGTCGATCGTCGTAGGGGTACTACTAGGCGCCGGAGTAGGTGTGACCGCGGGGATTTATCCTGCCAGTCGGGCAGCACGGCTGGATCCCGTCGACGCGATGCGACACGAATGAGAAAAACATGACTCAATTGTTCGAAGGTATTGGCATCGCAGTTAGTTCGCTACAAGCCAACAAGGCTCGCGCGGCACTCACCATCCTCGGTATCGCGATCGGTGTCATGGTTGTAATGGTCATCGGGTCGATGATCTCCGGGATCAACAGCGGTGTCGCAGAGATATTCGAGCAACTTGGCCCTCGGACCTTCTTCGTACAACGCTCGCCTCAGACGGGTGTAGTGTTCGACGATGATGAGTGGCGCTATGCGCCGCCCCTAACAGCACGCGAAGGTGAGAGGTTGGAAGAGCTGACCACCATTGCGCTGGTGGTACTCAATGAGGGTACCTCGAGGGACGTGGAATTCGAGAATCACACCCTTCGCTCTGTCTCAATTCAGGGAAACAGTGCCGGATGGCCTTCGGTACTGGGCGGCGACATTTATCCGGGCCGATCGTACACGCGACTGGAGTCGGATGCAAACACTCGAGTGGCCGTAATCAATGAGCGCATGTCAGACGAACTCTTTGGCCACCGCGATCCGATCGGTCGTCGCATCAAAATCGGCGGCGTTCCGTTTAGGGTGATCGGAATCCATCAGCCTCCCCCCGACATATTCGGTCAGGGGAACCGCCCAACAGCAACCGTCCCACAGGGCGCATTTCGGAAATACGTCCGCACGTGGCGGTTCGGCCTCACCTTCTTCATATCGCCTGCACCCGGTGTTGCCGTCAATGATGCCACTGAGGACGTTACGGCTGCGATGCGCTCCATGAGAGGTTTGGGACCGCGTGACGATAACAATTTCGGCGTTGTGACTCAGGACAAGGCGTTGGAGAACTGGAACAAAGTGACCGGCATGTTCTTCCTCGTTATGATCGTCCTGTCGAGCATTGGCCTGATGGTTGGGGGCGTTGGGGTAGTTGCTATTATGATGATTTCTGTTACCGAACGCACGCGCGAAATCGGTGTGCGAAAGGCAATCGGTGCTCGACGAAGGGAGATACTCTGGCAGTTCCTGGTCGAGGCTGCGACCTTGACCTTCATCGGCGGTGCGATAGGAATGGTCCTGGGTGGTTTCATAAGCTTCATAATCGAGGCAACTACCCCAATTCCCGCGTCCGTACCGTTCTGGTCGATCTTTGCCGCGTTGAGTGCCTCTATTTTGACCGGCGTCTTTTTTGGCATCTATCCAGCCGCGAAGGCGGCACGCCTGGACCCCGTCGAGGCCCTGAGGTATGAATGAGTGACATTCAAGTCGACGTTCTCGCTATTGCTGCTCACCCGGACGACGCCGAACTCACATGTGGCGGAACCCTCGCGAAGACGGCCAGCTCGGGTTATCGCACTGCAATATTGGACCTCACCAAGGGTGAGATGGGTACGCGTGGTTCGGCAGAAAAGAGGGCGGCAGAAGCGGCAGAAGCGGCAGAAGTTCTAGGGGTGTCGCAGCGCTCAAACGCCGGCCTACCGGACGCGGGAATTCACAACACGGATGATTCAAGGCAGGCCGTCGTGGAGTTTCTGAGGCAACTCAGACCTCGCACGGTGATACTGCCGTTTCCTATCGGCCGCCATCCGGACCACCGAATCGCGTCTGAACTGGGGCGTGACGCGTGCTTTCTTAGTAAGCTGGCGAAATACGGTGCTGATGGCGAACCCCACAAGGTCGAGAAGATCATATACGCCATGGCATACCGAGAAGACCCGGCGAAGCCGACTTTCGTCGTAGACATATCCGAGGAGTTCGAGACAAAGCTCAAAGCGGTCGCCTGTTATTCCACACAGTTTGAAGGTGTCCTGGAAGCGGGCGAGCTTCACGCAACCGGGCAAGCGTTCTTCGACCTCATTAGAACTCAAAACCGGCACTACGGTAGCCTGATTCGCACGGCTTACGGAGAACCGTTCATGACCGAAGAGACGGTTAAGGTGGATGATATAGTCAGTATGGGAGTGAAGTCGATCTAGAGGCAGGAGTGCTGCACCTCTGCACCGTTCCCCTCCTCTCCTCCCTCTCCTCCCTCTCCTCCCTTAACTTCATCCCATGACCAACAACCGCGTCCTCGTAGCCATGTCCGGCGGTGTCGACAGCTCTGTCACAGCGGCGCTGCTGGTCGAACAGGGATACGAAGTCATCGGTGTCACGATGAAGCTGTTTTGCTACGACGACACAATGGCAAACAGACCGTGCTGCTCGATAGAATCTATCCGAGACGCAGCGGCCGTTGCTGAACAAATCGGAATCCCTCATTACGTATTGGATTTATCGGACACATTCGAACGTGACGTAATTCAACATTTTGTCGCCGAATATGAGCACGGACGCACTCCAATACCGTGCGTACGCTGCAACTCTCACACGAAGTTCAAAGACCTTTTGACGTATGCCGATGAGCTGAACTGTCGAAACATCGCCACTGGGCACTACGCGATCCTCGAGAATGGAGCTCTTCACAGAGGTCGTGACCGCGAGAAGGAACAGACGTATTTCCTTTGGGCCATCGATCGTGCCGTTCTCAATAGGTTGATGCTGCCCTTGGGCAGTTTCACCAAGGTCGAGACTCGCGAAATGGCTAGACGGGTTGGTTTCGATAATGCGGAAAAGCAGGAGTCCGTCGAAATCTGCTTCGTGCCTGACGACGATTACGTTGCCGTGCTGGAACAGCACCTCTCATCTGAATCGCCTGCGCTGTCGCCTGGGCCAATCGTCAACACCTCCGGCGAGATCGTGGGTGAACACAACGGTTATTGCAGGTACACCGTCGGTCAGCGTCGAGGGTTGCCGGGTGGTTACCCCAAGCCGATGTACGTCACGCAGATCTTGCCCGCGGAACGGACTGTGGTAATCGGTACGGAGGCCGACCTCACAGGTCAACGCCTGGCTCTGAGCGAAATGAACTGGCTAGCCGCCGATTTGAGCGTGGGAGACCGATGTCAGGTGAGTACGCGGTATCGGAGTCGCTTGGTGGACGCCATCGTAGTCGACTGCAGCAGTTCTCACGACGAACGGTTTGAGTTGGAACTTGCCGAACCAGTACGCGCGATCACTCCGGGCCAATCAGGGGTGTTGTACGACGACTGCGAACGGGTGCTGGGTGGGGGTGTCATTCAACGAGTGCCAGACACCCCGTGAAACCCTCGGTACGAGCCTCGCGTAGAGCGGGATAGATATGCATTCATTCCTTGCCAGAGTTCTAGTTACCGCACTCGGCCTATGGGTCACTGACGAAGTGTTGAGTGGTGTCCATTTCGACTCAACTACCGCTCTCATGATCGCCGCTTTGCTGCTGGGGCTGGTCAACGCAGTAGTACGGCCGGTGGTTATCTTTTTGACTTTGCCGATCACTCTCCTCACTCTCGGTTTGTTCATCCTTGTGATCAATGGGTGCATGGTGCTGCTGGTTAGCCGGATCATGTCGTCATTCCATATCGACACTCTCGGAACCGCGGTCCTGGCATCGCTCATCGTGGGCTTCACTGGCTGGGCAGCCAACCGTTTCATCGGATCGGAATCGAAGTCGAAGCGCTGAGTCCGTCGGTTATCCACCCAACAAATTGCCTCAACACTGCCGAACCGTGCGTTCGTCGAATATCTTCGATAAGCACCAACGCTTGCTTCCACCGAAACTGGGGAGTCAGCCTGCGACCATGAGAAGATACCGAATACTCCTTCCAATATTCGTGGCAGTCACAGTCGCTGCGTGCGAGTCACGCCTCGAAAAATCTGAATTGATTTTCGTGGATGGCCGGGCTGTCGCCCCTGCCCTCGACTCGATATATGCGTTCACCGCGCTTAGGCAACCGGGTGTGTTGCGGCACTATCGCCACACTGGAGTGCTGGACACTCTTGGTGCTGACGAGCTGACCAGCCCGGTTCAATCGCAATGGATAGATGGCACTTGGTACGTTTCCGACGTTATCGATGGGAGACCGTCGATCGTCGTGTTTGGTGCCGGGGGTGAAGTCGTTGAACGTGTGGACCTGGGTGGGATCGCGTCAGCTCCGCATCAATTCGCGGTTCTACCTGACAGAAGAATCGTCGTCGAGGCCAACGACGGCCGACTGGTTGCCCTCGAAGGGGACAGCGTGGCGACCTTCGCTCTAACAGAAACAGGGACACGCACAGGCCTCGTGGTTGCCGCTCGTGGTGGCGTACTGCACGCCGTCGCTGACCGTGCGGTCACTCTGTATAACGGACAGGGCAACATCCGCTGGCGAGTCGAGTGGCCCTGGGACGACACCATTTATGCCGTAGACTTGTCGGTCGACGTGGATGGACGCACCCACCTCCTGGCCGGCCAAGAAACCCAGCAGAGCTTCATGGTTTTCGGGTTCTCACCAACCACTGGCGAAGTCGTGAGGTGGTCGCGGGAAGGCCAAACATCGACGTTCGTGGTGGGACGCATGGGCGAGATCTACCCGGACTCGGCATCGAACTGGGTCGGCGGGAATTAATCCCGGCTCAATACTTCAAGTCGGCAGCTGCAGCAAACTCTTTTAGCAGTTTCTCTTGTTCCGGTGTGAGATCCTTGGGTACGTCCACCTGGATCTCCACGAACTGATCACCCCTGCGTCCATTTCGCTCCACCCCCTGCCCCTTGATGCGAAGCTTGCGCCCCGGTTGGGTACCGGGGGGAATCCTCAGCACCACCTTGCTACCGTGAATCGTGCGCACCTGAAGCTTCGTACCCAATGCCGCCTGAGCGAGGTTGAGGGGAATCGAGCAGAGGATGTTGAGGCCCTCGCGTCGGAAGAAGCGATCGGATTTCACTTGGAACGTCACAACCAGGTCACCGGCGCGACCGCCCGTCGGGTTTCGTTGGCCTTGGCCCTTGAGACGAACCTTGTGCCCCGAGTCGGTTCCGGGAGCCACGGTTACCAGAACCTTCTTCTGTACGGAAACCTCCCCAGTCTCCGAGCAGGTACCACAAGATTTGGAAGCGGTTTTGCCGCGCCCTCGGCACGCAGGGCATGGCCTCGGAACCGAGAAGCTGCCCTGGCCGAATGTCACCTGACCCCGCCCCCCGCACTCCTCACATGTCGACACTTTGGCACCGGGGGCCGCACCGGACCCACCGCATTGCGGGCACACCTCGGTCACCGGGATAGTTATAGGCACTTTGCCGCCGAGAGCCGCTTGTTTGAACGAGATCTCCACGACCTTCTCGATCGGTTCGACTTCCCCCGTCTTCTTTCCCTTCCCGAATATCGAAGAGAAGATGTCACCCAAACCAGAAAACCCACCTCCCATACCACTAAAATCGAAGTCCTCGGTGCGGGTAGACTGGCCGCGAGGCCCTCCTCTCCCTGCCCACGTCCTGGGACCGCCTGCGAACGACCCGAACTTCCGCATCATGTCGTACTGCTTTCGCTGATCGGTGTCGCTCAGTATCGAGTGTGCCTCAGAGATCTCCTTGAATCGCTCCGCGGCTGCTTTGTCGTTGGGGTTCGCGTCGGGGTGGTATTTTTTTGCCAGGCGGCGATACGCCTTCTTGATGTCATCTTCGGACGCTTTGTCCGAGACACCGAGTATATGGTAGTAGTCTTTTCCCTGGGTCATGCCTTATTCCCCAGCATCATCGTCCGCCATGGGAGCTACATACACCTGCACTCGCGCAGGTCTCAGGAGAGTACCGCCAAAGCGGTAGCCGACCTGGAATACTGCCGCGATGAGGTCCATCTTGCCATCTTCAGGAGCTGCCGCGGTGGATACCGCCTCGTGGTCATTTGGATCGAACCGCTCATCCACATTTCCAACCTTGGCGAGACCGGCATTCTCGAGTTCACGCATGAGTCCTCTTTCCACCATCTGGACCCCTGAGATCACATCGCTAACGCTGGCATCGGTACTCTCCAACGCCGTTACCCTGGCGAGGTTGTCGAGAGTCTCGAGAATCGATCGCACCACTTCTGCTTTCGCGTTCTGGCGATTGTCACCTCTTTGTCGCTCCACACGTTTGCGGAAGTTATCGAACTCGGCGGCCAGCCTCAGCCAGCGTTCCCTCTCCTCGTTCAGCTCCTCGGATAGGCGCTGTATCTCAGCCTCAGAAGCTTCCAAGAGAGCCACATGCTCGTCGTCCTCCAAAGCCACCTCACGCTCCGTAACTGCCTGAAGGTCTTCCTCCCGCGTCTCTGCCTCAGGCGATTCTATGCCATCTACGGTTTCTTCGTTCTCTGCTTCTTCTTCCTGCTTGCGCTTCCTCATGCGTCAGTCCAGCTCCCTGAGTATCTCACGTTCGTTAATACTGCTTCGATCGAACTATACACTGGCAACGATGAACGCACCATCCGATCTGCGGGCAGCGCCCACACGCCTCATCGATCATCGAGGATACCTCTCAAAAGGTCCAATGCACCCTGTGCACTACGCTCCCTAACCTCGCTTCGTTTCCCCGGAAGCCAACGTTTCACGACTCGCGTTGTAGTGCCCGCGCAAGCCGCGAGCCAGACCGTTCCCACAGGCTTCTCCGGGGTACCTCCTTCTGGGCCGGCAACGCCGGTTACGGCCACCCCCGCGTCCACCTCGAACCTCGTGCGCACCCCTTCCACCATCGCCACAACGACGGCTTCGCTAACTGCCCCATGCTCCTCGATCGTGGAGCTCGGGACACCGAGATCCCGTATCTTCGAGGCATTCTCGTAACAGATGACGCCCCCCACAAACACGTCGGAAGAGCCGGGGACAGCTGTGACCTTAGTGCCGATCATCCCACCGGTGCACGATTCCGCCACAGCAAACCGCATCTGTTTGCCCCTCAAGCGATCAATCAGGACTTCCGCCAGAGCGATCGGGGCTTCTCCGTAAAACCTGTCACCAACGCGAGGCAGCACAAGCGCCTTCGCTCGCTCAAAGGAGTCGTTTACCTCTGCGTCTGTGACATTCCGGACTGTGAGCCTCAAATCGACGCCGTCCACTCCAGGCAGATACGACATTGTCACTGCAGGAGGCAGAGCTCCGATCTCGCCCAAGTTTTCAGCGAGCCGAGATTCTGACACGCCGGTCGTCCGCAGTGTGATGGATCGCGTAACCGACCCCTGTACCCCCCCATCGCGTTGGATCCGCTCTAACCTAGGCACGACTTCGCCCTTTAAGAGGCCTCGCATCTCTTCCGGTACACCTGGAAGCATCACCACCGTACCTGTCGCAGCGTGAAGCCATATGCCCGGAGCCGTTCCGCGTGGATTGCGCAAGGGAGTAGCACCCCTAGGAATCTCTGCCTGACTCCGATTCGAGCTCGGCATTGGGCCTCTTCCCAGCTTTGCGAACTTTGCCTCGAGTGTGGCAAGGTGGACATGATCGAGCTCGAGCGGTGCGCCGAACATCTCTGCCACTGCCTTCTTGGTGATGTCGTCCTGCGTAGGGCCAAGGCCACCGGTAACGATCACAAAACCACTGCGTGAAAGACCGTCTGCGACGGCATCCCTGATGGCAGAGGCGTTGTCCGTTACTGACGTACTGCGTACGACGTTACAACCGATTGGGGAAAGAATGCGTCCAATGTCAGCAGTGTTTCCGTCGAGAGTGAAGCCGAGAAGTAATTCCGTACCGACAGTTACGACTTCAAGATCCATCGCCGGAGGCTGCCGAGGTTACGTCTTGTAAGAGAGCGCGATACTTGTATAAATAGACGCCAAGTGAATAGACGGTGACCAATACTGTTATGACCAGCGCGACGGCTATGAAAATTCCGTGGAACCTTTCCCACAACGCTCCAAACCAACCCGACTCCCAACCGTACTCCGCCGAGAGATCTTTCCAGGCGAACCACGCGATCACCGCGCCGATGAAAATGTCCTGTACGACCGTTTTGAGCTTGCCTGCTCCCATGGCGGCAATGATGACTCCACGACGCTGTGCAAAATGCCGGAAGAGTGTCATCAGCGCCTCGCGACCCAGCAGCACCAATGCTACCCAAAGTGGTACGTTGCCCCACCAGGGGATCTCGTATTGGACCATTCTGTGCGTAGTGATCCAGTAAATGGGAACGAGCGTCGAGAAGAGCAGCAGCTTGTCGGCAAGTGGGTCGAGCAGTTTTCCTAGGTCCGTTATCTCATTTCTCTCGCGCGCAAGGCGGCCGTCGAAAACGTCGCTGAATGCAGCGATCAGAAACACTACGAACGCAATGAGCTTGGGGACGTAACCTCTGATGAATGGCAGCAACGCAACAACCGGACAGAGAGCAATCCGACTGACAGTGATGATATTCGCCAGCGTCCAGATCATCACCCAACCTGCTTTAACTGAGTGTCTTGAGGACGATTTTTGCCAGTGCCTTCAGAGTTTCGAAAACGCCGTCACCTGTTACGGCGACTGACTCAAAATAAGGTGCGCGTTCGATCCACTCACCGTCGATCTTTTCGATCAACATATCGCCAGGATGGTCCGGATCCGGAGTCTCCTTCTGCTTTGCCGGGTCGTCGATCGGCCAACCCGGATTCAGCTGCTCCTGCAGCTGCGCAATGGGCGCGGCGTTGGGAAGGTCACGCTTGTTGTACTGCACTACGAACGGGATCTTGGTCAGATCGTACCCATACTCGGCCATGTTGTCGTACAGATTCTGCATCGACTCGATGTTGGCCTCGCTGCGTTCGAGTTGGCTGTCCGCGACGAAAACGACCCCGTCTACACCCTTGAGTATCAGTTTCCGAGATGCGTTGTAGTAGACCTGGCCGGGAACCGTGTAGAGGTGAAATCTGGTTTTGAAACCGCGAATCGTGCCCAGATCGACCGGGAGAAAGTCAAAGAAAAGTGTGCGCTCGGTTTCGGTTGCAAGAGACACCATCTTGCCGCGCGTGTCCGGAGCGACTTTGCCGTAAATGAGTTCGAGATTGGTTGTCTTCCCGCCGAGGCCCGGTCCGTAATACACGAGCTTGCAGTTGATCTCACGGGAAGCGTAGTTGATCATCGACATCGTCTATCTCGCCTCCCCTCAATCCCCAAAAAGTTTGTCGATTTCGTCATCCGCTCCCTCCAACAGGCCACCCTCTTTGGCCTGCGAAGCATCGGACCCGGTCCGATTGAACATCTCGTCGAAAACCGCGGCGAGATCATTGACAGTCTGTTTGACACGAAGCCGAACCATACCGACCGTAGTTCGCTCATCGAAAAGGACTACGAGGATCACCCGTCGCGCGACGTCGGCGAGGTACATCGACTCCTTTTCGCCCTGATGGAACAGCGACGCAAACTCAGGCTCACCCAGCATCTGAGCAAGCTGATCGTTGGCACTAAAATCCGCCGCGGTCAGCGATGCGAACGCGGTAGGATCGAACGACATCTGCTCACCCACGGACGCCAGCAATTGACCAGCCCGGTCCACAAGAAGGGCGCACCGAGCGTTCGACTCTTTCAGCAAGTCGTTGAGGTGGCTAGATATACGTTGGTAATCTGCTTCGTCGAGTGACCAGGTGGCCGCACCAGGCATTGGCTCCTCGCGTTACCCGAGCTTCGCTTCCATTCGCCGCACGACTGCCTTTGCTCGTCGTCTCAGCACTGGATGCGTTTCCCAGGTTAAATAGTCATGCAAAAGATGGACCGCATCAACACTCGGACTGCTATTAAGATACCCGAGAGCCGACAGTCGGCGCAGTGGGCGGTCGCTGAAAAGGTCACGCCGATGGCGACCGATGGATTGCTCGGCCAGAACGACCCCAACCGTGGCACCCACGCCGAGGCCGATCATCAGTGCCTTCAACTTCGGAAACATCAGTTCGGCATCTCCCGTCGCGCGACAAGCGCCTGCGCAATAGTCACCCCATCGGCGTATTCCAAATCCCCGCCGACGGGCAGGCCCAATGCGATCCGTGTGACTTTCAAACTCGTTCCGTCCAGCATTCGCCTTACGTAGGTGGCCGTGACCTCTCCCTCCATAGAGGGGTTCGTCGCGAGTATCACTTCCCGTACATCACTGCCATTCTCAAGCCGGTTGCGTAAGCTCTCAAAGCCCAGTTCGTCTGGCCCGATTCCATCTAACGGCGAGAGATGTCCGCCAAGCACGTGGTACAGTCCGTCGAACTCCCCTGTGCGTTCGATAGCGCTGATGTCGGACGCTTCCTCCACTACGCATACCACGCTCGAATCCCTGCGCGGGTCATCGCATATCGCGCAAGGGTTGGCCTCCGTGAGATTGCCGCAAATCGCGCATGGCCGGACCTTCTCGGCAACTGCCTTGACCGCTCTAGCTAAACGATCGGCATTCTCGTTCGGTTGCTTTAGCAGGAAGTAAGTTAAACGAGTGGCCGTTTTGCGGCCGATTCCGGGCAGCTTGGCCAGTTCCCCAATCAGATCTTCAATCGCAGGCACGCTGCTACAGCGGAAGCTGGAATGGGAGCGGCAACCCTCCGGTGACCTTGCTCATTTCGCTCTTGTACAACTCCTGTGCCTTGCGCTGCGCTTCACCGATCGCGGCCAACACGAGGTCTTCCAGCATCTCCACGTCGCCCTCAGAGGCTACAGTTGGATCTATCTGGACGGATCGAATTTGCCCGCGACCATCGGCAGTAGCAGTCACCATACCGCCTCCCGCCGAGCCAGTCACCGTCTGTTGAGCCAGTTCAGTCTGCATTTGGGTCAACCGACCCTGCATCTGCTGACCCAATTGGAGAAGTTGCGAAAAATCAGCCATATCTAGTACATCCGCGCGCGCAGAAATGCGGTCAATTGTGCAAGCTACTCTCGCAAATGGAGTGCCGCAAGCTATTCTAACACTTCCAGATCGAGCGCATCGGCGAGGGCATCGAGGCCGGGATCCAACGAGCGGTGATGCTTGAGCCGTTCTTCCTGATCTCCGTTCCTATCTAGGCGGGCCGGAGGGTCTGGCGTGGACTCTCTCGCTGCAATCTGCTGCGGTTTGTATTCGAGCTTTCCAACCTTGAGGCCGGCAATATCCTCGATGCTCTTGATGATCATCTCTCGATTGCGCTCGAGTCCTTCGAGATGCACTTCGCAATCACTCACTTCGAGTTCAACCAGGTCGTTCTTGACGGTCGTTGGGACAGCGTGACTCAGAGCCTCACGCACCATCCTGCGTTTCTTGCCCACAGCTTGGATCACCAGCGGCCATGCACTCGAAAGGCTCTCGAGCGGGTTCCCGACAGCGCCAGGGGCAGATTTCCGTGGAGGTGAATCCACCACAGAACTCGCCGGCACTTCTGCTGTGGCGTTACCGGGCTTGGAGATCACTGGTGCAGGATTGGGAGCCGGTTCACCCATTGCAGCGAGCACGTCTGTCAGCTCAACCGTGCGATCCAACAGCGACCACTGGAGTAGGAGGGTTTCGACATGAAGCCGCGCGTTGGGACTCCTCCTGATAGCATTCTCGGCGGATGCCAGCAACTTCAGCATCCTGAGGACGTCTCCCGCGCTATAGCGGCCATGGTGGTGTTCCACTGCTTCGCGGAGCGAGTCTGTCAGCGCTTCGGGCGTCCCTCCAAGTATCTGCACCAGCAGCGCCCTGAGGATCTCTCCGGTACCATGTACGAACTCGGTCAAATCGGCACCGGCTTCAACCAGCCGCGCAACAAACGGAAACACGTCCGCTGTACGCTTCTCGGCCACCAGCGCAAGGAGCTCCGCATATGTCTCGTGATCGATGAGCCCAAGCGCTTCCCGTACTCGTGCCGCAGTGATGGTTCCCTCACCGTACGCTAGCGCCTGATCGAGAAGGGACAAACCGTCTCTCATGCCACCATCTGCCACGTGTGCAATCAGCTGAAGCGCTTCGGCCTCAACGTCTATCCCCTCGGCATCGACCACCCACTGCAATCGTTCAACTATGCTTTGCGGCCCAATCCGCCTGAAATCGAACCTCTGCACGCGGCTCATTACCGGAGCTGCGGACGCCGCGATCTTCTGTGGCTCGGTAGTGGCAAAGACAAAAACCACTCGCGGAGGTGGTTCTTCGAGAATCTTCAGGAGGGCGTTCCAGGCTTCGCGGGTGAGCATGTGAGCCTCGTCCACGATATACACCTTATGGCGATCGGGCCCACTGGCGGCGTACATCGCGCGTTCGCGAAGGTCCCGGGCATCGTCGACGCCACGATTGCTGGCCGCGTCGATCTCCACAACATCCACGCAAGCCACACCTGACCAAATGCGGGAGCAAGAATCGCATGCGCCGCACGGCTCCCCGGGGCCCGGTGCCGAAGCTCTATCCTCACAGTTCAAAGCCATCGCGAGGATTCTTGCAGCACTGGTTTTTCCCACTCCACGCGGACCGGTCAATAGGTACGCGTGCGCAACGCGGTCTTTCGACACCGCACCAGCCAGTCCGGCTGCCACGTGCCCTTGCGCGACCAGGTCAGAAAACGCGGTCGGTCGATGTCTACGAGCTAATGCAGTGTGTGTCATGATAAGAATGAAATACCCCAGGCGACCCGAAGCGACGCGTGCAATCGCTTAGCGCTGCTACCTTCACGGTCCTGACGCGGTTCACGCGCATTCGCCCTCCGGACCTGGGGCAAATGTAAAGTAGTGAGATCAAAGAGGGTGGCAAGCGGGCTTCCGAGTTGCGTTCATTTCTCAAAGATGCCCGCCCCATTTATCCCACATGCCCGGAATGATCAGCACTAGAAGTGTGTAAAACTTCAACCGCCCGAGGAGCATCAACGCGGAAAGGACAATATGCGCCATCGAATCCATATGGCCGTAATGAGCAGCGGGACCAACCTCGCCCAATCCGGGGCCGATGCTTGACATAGCTGCTAGTGCCGCACTAGCGGCCGTTACGAGGTCGTAGCCCGAAGCAGCAATCAGCATAGAACCCACCCCATGGGTCACCACGTACAGCGCCAAGAATGCCAAGACGTTCAACAGGATTTCCGAGCGAATTGGGGCGCGACCCAGCTTAGTGACGAACACGCCCGTTGGATGCAAGACTTTTCGGACTTCACTGACTGCGTGCTTCAAGACCACTACCGCACGCGCCACCTTGAACCCCCCGCCCGTCGACCCGCCCATGGCGCCCACGAACATCAAACCCATCAAGAGTACCAAGCAGAATGGCGGCCACTGACCGAAGTCAGCAGTCGCAAACCCAGTCGTAGTCAAAACGGCAACGACATTGAATGCTGCATCACGGTAAACCCAACCCCCGCCCGAGAGCCCCAACGCCAGGAAGGCCGCCAGCGATGCAGCCAATGCCACACCCGCATACCACCGCCACTCCGCGTCTCGTACCCATGCCTTCCATTTGCCGGACATCATCGTGTAGTGAAGCGTGAAATTGGTTCCGGCTATGAACATGAATAGAATGGTGACCCATTGAATTGCCGGGCTAAACGCTCCCAGTGACGCGGTGCGAGTTGAGAACCCCCCGGTTGCCAACGCACTCATCGAATGATTGACGGCGTCAAAAACAGACATGCCCAAAAGCAGATAGGCCAAGAAAAGGATCGCTGTGAGGATCGCGTAAACTCCCCACAACAACCGTGCGGTCGTGGCAATCCTCGGTTTCAAACGATCCGCCGCAATTCCAGGTACTTCCGCGCGGAACAACTGGGCTCCCCCCATGCCGATGAGTGGAAGTACAGCCACTCCGAGCACAATGATGCCCATGCCGCCAAGCCAGTGGCTGATGGAACGCCACAGCAGAATGCTCTTGGGCAAAACCTCTATGTTGGGGAAGATCGTCGCGCCTGTGGTGGTGAAACCGGAGATGGACTCGAAGAACGCGCCAGCCACAGTCGGCGCGGTGTCAGTCGCAATGAAAGGGATGCAACCGAAACTCACCACTGCCAACCATCCGAGCCCAACGACTGCAATCCCTTCGCGCCGGTTGATCGAGATCTGTTTGGGAGTCAGTAGCCACAATACGGCCCCTCCTACGGAAGTGGATGCGACGGAAACCACCCACGGCATAGCCATGCCTTTGGCAATCCCAAATGCAGTGGGAGGCAGCATGGCCACAGCGGTCCAAAGGAGCAGCAGACCGACGACGTGGAGGACTTCCAATACATTCACGAGGGGAAAAAATCCGTCACCGGGGCAACGGCCGCCGGCAGCGCAAATACGATTACCGAGTCACCGGCCGCCAGCTTGTCGTCTCCTCGGGGAACGATAGGGTCCGGAACCGAGCTTCGCACAATCGCGGCCACGATGGCCCCTTCGGGGAATTCTATATCAGCGAGGCGCCTGCCCACTAGCGGCGACGTCGAAGACACGTGGAACGAGATTGCCTCGGCATCGTTGTCTTTGAACGTTGCGACGCTCGTGGCAGTGCCGCGACGCACATAACGTAGGATGGCGTTTGCCGCCGAGAGGCGCGGGCTGACCACGGCATCCAAACCTATTCGCGTTGCCAGAGACACGTAGTCCGTCTTGTTGACGAGTGTCACCACCTGCCTCGCACCGGCGTGCCGTGCCAGGACTGCAGCGAGGATGTTGCGTTCGTCATGCTCGGTCAGTGCAACAAATCCGTCGACGCCTGCCACACCCTCCATTTCGATGAGTTCTACGTCGGTGGCATCGCCATTCAGGACGAGCGCATTGTTGAGTTTCTCCGCCAGTTCCTGGGCGCGCTCTCTCTCCTTGACGAGCATGATCGCCTGAGCACGATGTTGATCGAGGAACCCAGCCAGGTAGTAGGCCTCGAGGCTTCCACCTGCAATCATCACACGACGCACCTCCGCCTGCCGATAGCCAAAGATCTCCAAACCCTGAGGGACCATCTTGTCTGTTACGACGAAGTAGACGAGATCACCGCTGAGAATTTCAGTACTCCCGGTTGGAACTATGGTCGTCCCGGCCCTGGTCAGCGCTACCGTGAGCATCGAATCGCCGCCGAGCTCTGACCCGATTTCTGCGAGCGTACGCCCCACCACAGGCGCATCTTCCGTTACGCGCAGTCCCACCAGTTGTACTGCACCTCGAGCGAAAGTGGCAACGTCAGCGGCGGCGGTTGCCTGCAGCAGACGAACCGTCTCCAGTGCCAGCTCCCTCTCGGGGTTGATCATCACGTCCACGCCGAACACCTCGGGGTTGAGGTGCGCACCGTCCGAGTAGAAATCCGGATTTGAAACGCGCGCTACCCTCATGAGGTTCTTGACTCCCCGAACGCTCATGCAGGAGACCAGATTCGCTTCGTCGACATTCGTGACAGCCGTGAGCAAACCCGCTTGTTTGATACCTGCCTTTTCGAGGACAGAGATACTGGCGCCGCTACCCTCCACTACCGCCACGTCAAGGTGGCTCTGTACGTAGTCGAGCCGTTCCGGGCGGACGTCAACGACGACGACGTCCTGACCTTCCTTGGAGAGCCGTTCTGCGATGTGGAATCCGACTTCGCCGGCACCCGCGACTATCACACGCATTATGCCCTCCTTAGCCCAGTACCTCGGCGACCACGTTGGCTGCGTGCTCGACTTGCTCGGTGGATACGTCCAAATGGGTCACCGCACGTAGCCTCGTCGGCCCAAACGGCACAAGCAGGACACCCGCATCGGCGAGCTTCGCCAGTGCAATGTCCACAGTCATGCCCTCCTCCGGCAGGTCGAGCAAAACGATGTTGGAATCGGGCATTGTCGGTTCAATCCTGGGATGATCCACAAAACGCTCTGCAAACATTCTCGCGTTCGCGTGATCGGTTTGCAGACATCCGAGGTTGTGCTCGAGTGCATACAACCCTGCCGCCGCGAGTATACCCGATTGGCGCATGGACCCGCCAAAGCGTCTGCGCACGATCTTCGCCCGACGCATGAGGTCCGCATCGCCGGCCAGGCAACTGCCCACCGGGCAGCCCAGCCCTTTAGAGAGACACACGGACACGCTGGTGGCCCCGCTTACCACTCGCGCAGGTGTTTCACCAAGTGCGGCAGCAGCGTTCCATAGGCGAGCACCGTCGAGATGGACAGGCAGGTCGAGTTCTGCGGCATACTCCACCAGCTCATCCCACATGTCCAACGGCATCACCTTTCCACCGGCGCGGTTATGAGTATTCTCAACCGCAATCGCACTCACCTCAGGCTCATGTTCGCCATGCCGAAGCATCGGAGCGATTCGGTCCGCTGTCAGAAGCCCGTCGTCGGTGGTGACCGGTCTTATCTGCACTCCTGCGAGTCCTGCGACTCCCGCCTTCTCATAGTGAACGAGATGAGCATCGGCCTCGAGTATCAGTTCCGTGCCACGCTGCGTATGAAGCCAGATTGCAGTCTGATTGGTCTGCGTTCCGGACGGGAAGAACAGCGCAGATTCCTTGCCACACAAGGCAGCAACGGTTTCCTCTAGCCTTCCAGTTGTCGGATCACCCTCGAGGATATCATCACCGACTTCAGCATCAGCCATCGCTTGGCGCATACCGGGTGATGGTTTCGTAACCGTGTCGCTTCGCAGATCAACTAGCATGTCTCTGCTCATCGGGTTCATGGCCTCTGCAATGGCACCATATGTCAGGTCAGAATCGCCCGCTGCTCTGACTGTCGGCGGTCGAGGTCATAGATCTCGGCAACCTCGGCGCCAATGAGGAACACGCAGGCAGTGAAGTACATCCATACAACGAGGAGCACCAATGCAATCGCATTGTTGTTCGAAATCAGCCGGTCGAGTGTCGTGAATTCGATCAGGTAGACGACGTACATCCGTTTGGTCACCTCAAAACCGAGCGCGGCGACGCCTGCAGCAACTACGGCGGTATCCCAACGAACGCGCCGTGTGGGAGAAACTTTGTAGATGAGGAAAAACAGCAACACTCCCAGACTGAACGTAGAGATACTGGATACGAACCGACCCAACCATGGGAAGTCGATCAGACTCACCGTGACTGCCGTGTTTGACACTACCAACAGCAAAGCGACCAACACCAGGCTGAAATCGAGGCCCACCCCCTTCCACCATGGCCGGCTTTCATGCGTGTCGAACACTTCGTTGAGGGCGGTTCGTGCACCAGAGAAAAACCGAGTGGAGAACCAAAGGAAAAGAGGAATGCCAAAAACCGACAGACGCCCTCGGCTCTCTCTCACACTCGTGAGGAAGCGTTCGACCTGGCGAAACGGATCTGTCTCACCCGAACCCGCTGACGGGATCAGTTCCCTGAACAAGCGCATCACTTCCTCATCACCCGCGTGCACAAAATATCCGAGTGCCGCCAGCGCCAGCAGCACGAAGGGAAGTCCGGCCAGCAACGCTTGGAATGTCAGTGCGCTCGCCAGAAAGAAGATATTGTCGTCATATGCGGCGGTAACGACACGACGCACGAAGCCAAAGGGGGACCTGCCCCAGTTGTGGCTTACGGCTGCCTTCGGTTTGGTGGGCGTGTTAGGATGTCCTACTCGGTCTATTCGTCGACCGACTTGGTTTCGTCCTCGTCGTCTTCTTCATCCAGGTCCGCTGAATTGACGTCGTTTTCATCCGCCACCGACTGCTCACCCTTCCGCTGGGCCCTAGCTTCAGATAGACGGCGTTCTAACTCCTCACGTGCCGAGTGTACGGTCGCCTTGCCGGCCTCGACAGCATCGTGTGTCCCCGTTCGGATGTCCGTGAGGCCACTCCGCGCTGTCTCGAAGCCCTCTTCAACTCTAGCCTTAGCCCGTTCGTATCCGCCCTCGAGACGACCATGCAGATCCTCGGCGGTACCCTGTGCTCTCGCCCGCAACCGGCGCCCCTTCGACCGCAACACTTCCCTCGTCTCTTCACCAGTGCGTGGGGCCATCAGAAGCGCGATCCCCGCGCCACACAGCGCTCCCCAGAAGAACGACGCGATACCGCTAGAACGTTCTACAATTACGACTGGACGGTTGTCTTCGTTTGCCATGAATTCTCCTTGCCGGCACCTCGCATCTCACAGGCACGAGCAAACGCCGCCGTGGCGCTTCCCAACCGTGATTACCTCCAGAAAGTTACCCGTAGACCAACGGGCCGTCAAAAGACAACTGTTAACCCGTCATAGGCGGGTTCAATACCTTTGGGGAGGCGTTCCAGGAACTCGGTGTGCGTGTGTCTGTGAGTGAGGTGAGTCAGAAGTGTTCGTTTTGCGCCGACATCATGGGCGAAATCGATCGCTTCATCGATCGAGAAATGAGTGGGGTGGGATCTGTCGAGTAGCGCACTCACCACGAGTACTTGCAGGCCGCTCAGATGCTCTAAGGTAGCATCGGGTACCGCCTTCACATCGGTGAGGTACGCTGCATCTCCGATTCGATAGCCGAGAATCTTGCGCTTGCCGTGATCCAGCTCCAGCGGGATGACCGTCAAGTCGCCGATGATAATCGGTTGGCCGGGTTCAACCGGAGTCGCAGTCAACTCGGGCTTCGAAGTGCCGTGCGGTGGCACCACTCTCCGATCGAAGATGTAGTTGAAGCGTTCCGATATTTCGGTGAGCGTCCGCGAAGACCCGTATACCGGTAACTCTCCCCTACGCATCGAAATGGAACGAAGATCGTCGATTCCATGAACGTGATCAGCGTGATCGTGGGTGTAAAACACCGCATCGACAGTATCCACTCCAGCACTCAGCAGCTGGAGTCGCAATTCTGGGGGCGTGTCGATTAGGACGTGCGTGTTCCCAGCTTCGAACAGCGCAGATGCGCGAGTTCGGGAGTCACGCGCATCTGTGGAAGTGCAAACGCGGCAGTTGCAACCTATCTGCGGAAGGCCAAATGACGTTCCCGAACCAAGTATGTACAGGCGCATGTCAGGGAGCCGCACCTCGGCTTAGTGGTCCGGGGATCGCCGAAGGTTTCAACTGGGCGAAAGAAGTAGATCGGCCAGGGCCGGCAGCGCTACCTCTGCACGTTCGGGTATCCAGACATCCACATCGTCAGTGATCGGCGTGCTATCAGGATTCACGTCAATCACGGGGCAGCCACGTCTGAGTGCTATCGAGGGCAGTTCCGCAGCCGGATACACCACCGCGGACGTGCCGACCACTAGCAATGCATCACATTGTCCTACCGCAGCCCATGCCCTTTCTACCGGCTCACGTGGCAGCATCTCACCAAACCAAACGACGCCAGGCCGGATCAAACTCCCGCAAATCGTGCAGCGCGGCGGGTCCACTTCTCCGTCCTCCCCTGTCTCCAACCCTTTCAGACCTGCGGAATCGTAGGGATGCCCATTGTCGAAACATCGAAAAGCTTCCAACGATCCATGCAACTCAACAACGTCTCGGCTGCCCACCCGCCGATGAAATCCGTCGACGTTCTGCGTAACTACGAGCAGTTGCTCGAACGCCTTCTCGAGATTCACGAGGGCTTTGTAGCCAGTGTGCGGCGTCGCATTATTGACCAGGTTCCAGCGCCACAAATACCATCCGAAAACGCGAGCGGGTCGACTGGAGAACGCCTGCGCATTCGCCAGTTCGTGCGGGTCAAACCGAGCCCACAGGCCTGTCATAGCATCGCGAAAGGTGGGCACACCAGAATCGCGAGACATGCCCGCCCCGGTGGATACCACCACATTCTTTGCGTCGGCAAGTATCGCAGCAGCTCGCTTCAGTTCAGCCGTCATCTTTTTCTCCCGTACCTCCGCCCTACGTAGCTGTCCAACACTTCGATGAAATCTTCACCTATCTGTTCGCCTTTCAGCGTGGTGAGAAGCTCGCCGTCAGCGTATACGGGTGCTTTGAGATCCTCGGAAACTCCGGGCAAAGAGATGCCTATGTCGGCATGCTTCGACTCGCCCGGCCCATTGACGACGCACCCCATCACAGCCACTCGCATCTCCTCAACACCAGGATAGCGGTCCCGCCACAAAGGCATCTGGTTCCTCAGGTAGGATTGG
Source organism: uncultured Gemmatimonadaceae bacterium (assembly GCA_964518955.1). Lineage (GTDB taxonomy): Bacteria > Gemmatimonadota > Gemmatimonadetes > Gemmatimonadales > GWC2-71-9 > JBDGYW01. Next base: position 98,656 of record CAZFHS010000016.1, read on the forward strand.
ACCTGCTCTGCCAACGATTGAAACAGGGTGCTCGTGGTTCTGCCGCACCCGGGGCACGCGGTCACTTGAGGCGCAAAAGTCCGGAGACCCAACGCCTGTAAAATTACTTGTGCCACTACCACTTCTTCCGTGCGGTCGTTCTGAACCGAAGGTGTCAGCGACACTCGTATGGTGTCTCCGATTCCCTGGTGGAGCAGCACGGCCAATCCCGCGGTGCTATAAACGACACCTCTCGTTCCCAGCCCTGCTTCGGTGAGGCCGACATGCAATGGATACTCTGTTCGGTTCGCAAGCATCCGATAGACGTCAATGAGATCCCCAACCTGTGACATTTTGGCAGAGATGATGATTCGATCACGCGGGAGGCCCAATTCTTCCGCCAGGGTCGCAGACCGCACCGCGCTCTCAACCATCGCATTCAGCATCACCGCGCGCGAACTGAGCTTTGCATCAGACCGCGCATTTTCCTCCATTAGGTCGGAAAGCAGCTGTCTGTCGAGTGAGCCCCAGTTCACTCCAATACGCACCGGCTTCCCATTGTCTTTTGCTACTTCGATGATCGCGCTGAAATTTTGGTCCCGGCGGCTGCCACCCACGTTGCCGGGGTTGATTCTGTATTTGGCCAGAGCTCGTGCGCACTCTGAATGTTTCGTGAGCAGGTGATGGCCGTTGAAATGGAAATCCCCGACGATGGGAACGCTCACGCCCTCGCCTTCGAGGCGTTCACAGATCTGTGGCACTGCATCGGCGGCGGAGGAGTCGTTCACCGTCACTCGCACCAGTTCACTGCCGGCTCGCACCAGCTCGGCGATTTGCTTGGCCGTTGCAGTGACATCCGCTGTGGGTGTGTTCGTCATCGACTGAACGACCACCGGGTGCTCGGAGCCGACGGGCACTGAGGCTACGTGCGTGGTTACCGTTTGGCGTCGATTAGGTGAAGTCATTGGTTTGAATATAGGGCAGAGAAGCAGAGGGCCAGAGGGGCAGACGTCGCTCTAGAAAAATTCTGGAGAACCAGCTCTTTCGCATTGCAGCTGCATCTCTGCCAAAGCTGCGCCCCCTGCGCGATGACTGATACTGGCGTTACGGAGTAGCTAAATCAACAGGGGTTGTCCCAATCCACCTCTGAAACCTCTTTGCATCTCGGGCAGTGTGCCTCGCTCGCATCTGGCGCGATCGCCACCCGAGCTCGGCATAGAGGGCAGACGCCGTATACCGGACCGAGCTTGGCTGTGCTGGCCCTGAGTGCTGCATGGTCTTCGGGGTTCCGCCGGACAACACTCCATTTCGTCGGTTGTTCGTCGGCGAAGTCGAGACTGGAGCGGTTCACAGGCCTGTTCGACTTGTTGACATCGAGCAACACGAGTTCTGATTCAGCGTCTCCGACAACCGTATACCATGCCCCTCGTCTCAGCCCGTGAGCTTCATCTTTCGAGACGCGCGCCCATTTCATGGCACCCTCCTCAGCTCTGGAATAGATCTGTGCCGTCGACATATTTATTGCTGGTTAGGGTCCTTCACTCAACTCAGCCACACTCACTGAAACCACACACGTGACACTTGGCACACCCTTCGGCATACTCCAGCTGGGACCCGCAATCTGGGCACGCACCCAAGAGTTTTTTGCTGTTGTGCGACTCCAGCTCCCACAGTTCGCCATTCACACCCGTGCTTTCGGTGCGACGAACGGAGACCACGGCATCGTTTGAGTCGTCTGTCTGCTCGAGCAGATCTTGCTGAACCCCCTGCTTGTCCTGCATCCACTTCTCCATCGCGATACCGATGGCATCGGGCACCGACAGAACCTTGTTGGGACCCAGTCCGGTCACGCGGTCAGATGAAATTCCCCGAAGCTGCCGGTGAACTTCGTGCATGGGGATGCCCGACCGAAGCGCCAACGAGATTAAACGTCCGACCGCCTCAACATCAGCCATTAGGGCACCACCGGCCTTGCCCAGGGTCATGAACATCTCGAATGGTTGACCCTTGTCGTCCTCGGTGATCGTGACGTAAAGCGTTCCCAGCGGAGTCTCGACTCTCCTCGTAGATCCCTTCAGCAGCTCTGGTCGCGAACGTTTGGCACGGCGCTGGAGGTTTTCGGCTTCCACCTCATGCAGCTGCTTTCTGGTGATTCCCACCTCGGCCTCCAACTCGGCAACCGTAGCACGTAACTCGGTCACTTCGTCGGAGGGTCTCCGGTCGCCATCCGCCGCAGCATCGTGCCCTTCAGCCTTCTTTGCGGTGGTCCCGGTGGAGAGTACTTGCATATCCCTGCTGCCGTCCCTGTATACTGTGACGCCCTTGCAGCCCAGTTCGTGCGCACGCTCGTAAATCTCGCGCACGTAATCTTCGGTGGACTCATTGGGGAAGTTGCACGTTTTGCTGATGGCGCTGTCAGTGTGCTCCTGGAACGCCGCCTGCATTTCTATGTGCCAATCGGGCGCTACATCGTGCGCCGTTACGAACACTTGCTGCCACTTCTCCGGCACCTCGTCGAAGTGGATGTGGCCTGCCTCAGCGATCTTCTCGATCAGTTCCGACGAGTACCACCCTTCCGACTTGGCGATCGCCAAAAAGTCTTCGTTGACGTCGGTCATCAGCGTGTCTGCTTGACGACGCTGAAACGCAACCGCAAACAGAGGCTCAATGCCCGACGCACAGCCCGCCAGTATCGAAATCGTACCGGTCGGCGCAACCGTCGTCAGGTTGCAGTTGCGGATTCTGCGCATCGGACGAATTCGATCTCCGTTCGCGTCTCTTGCGCACGTGTCATCGGGTCCCCAGATGCTCCGCTTCCATTCCGGGAACACGCCACGCTGAGTGGCTAGGCGTTCGCTCTCAACCTTTGATTCTTCATCCACGAACGCCATGAGCTTGCGTGCCCAATCGATGCCGTCGCGTGAGTTGTAAGGGACGCCGAGGCGAATCAAAAAGTCGGCCCAACCCATTATTCCAAGGCCTACTCGCCGAATGCGCTGAGCTAGCTGCGTGATCTGGGGAAGAGGGTATCTGTTGACGTCAATCACGTTGTCGAGGAAATGAGTGCACAGATGCACCGCTCGGCGTAGTCCGTCCCAATCGACTTCGCCGTCTTTGGCGAAAGCGCCGACGTTGATCGACCCCAGATTGCAGACATCATAAGGGAGCAGCGGCTGTTCGCCACACGGATTCGTTGCTTCGTAGGAACCGAGGTGCGGTACGGGGTTGTAGCGGTTCGCCTGATCGACGAAGAACACACCCGGCTCGCCCGTCTTCCACGCCCCGTGCACGATCATCGCGAACACCTCAGGTGCACTGAGCCTGTCCACGACCTCACCGGTGCGCGGATGCAAAAGGTCGTATTCTTCGCCAGCAGCCACTGCTGCCATGAACGTATCCGTAACGCCGACCGAGATATTGAAGTTAGTGACTTGGGACGTATCGTCTTTGCAATTGATGAAGTCGAGGATGTCGGGGTGATCGACTCTTAAAATCCCCATGTTGGCGCCGCGCCTGGTGCCACCTTGTTTGACGACCTCGGTCGACGAGTCATAGAGGGACATGAACGACACCGGCCCCGACGCGACACCCATCGTCGAGCGGACCACGTCGTTCTTGGGCCGAAGCCTCGAAAAGCCGAACCCGGTGCCTCCGCCGGACTGATGGACCAATGCCATATTCCGCAGCGTGTCATAGATGCCCGACTCACCATTCGATAGCGCGTCCTCGACCGGCAAAACGAAACATGCCGAAAGCTGACCCAGCGGCCTACCAGCATTCATCAGGGTGGGGCTGTTAGGCATCCAGATGCGCGTGGCCATCAACTCCACGAATGTTTCTGCGAGAGCCTCTACTGCACCTTCACTCGCTCCGTAGTCAGCGTCGGCGGCAGCTATCGTGCGAGCCACGCGCCAGAGCAAATCCTCAGGCGCCTCGGCTGGGTTTCCGTCATCATCCTTGACGAGATAGCGGCGTTTGAGGACCGTGATCGCGTTGTCGGAGAACTGGAGACCCAAATCCCTGCCGAACTGACTGGAACTGACCATAACGGCTCCTGCTCTGCTCAGAGAGCGGCCTGTGCGTACTCGTTAATTGAGTGATGGCGATACTAACGGATTAAGTCGGTGGCAAACATCACCGCGCGGGGGAACATATTAGCTGGTTCCAACACCCGCGCAAGAGGATGGACGACCAGCGACCCGGCGGCGAAAACTCGTATCAACATCACAAATCTGCTATCGAAATCGCGGAGTGCTGCTGAACTTCCCCGGACCTGTGAAGGCGCGCCAGTTCCAGGTAGTGGCGCGCGGTATCTCCGATCCGCGCCCTCAACTCTTTGTCCACATCACGAACCACCTTCGCCGGCATTCCCAACACCAGGGAACCAGGAGGGACGACGGTGTACTCTGTGATCAGTGCGCCGGCTCCTACGACGGAACCAGCCCCGACTCTCACCCCATTGAGCAGAACGGCGCCCATACCGATGAGACAATCATCCTCCACCTCACACCCGTGCAGGATCGCGCGGTGACCAACCCCTACTCGACTTCCCACCGTGCAGGGCAATCCTTCATCAACGTGGAGCACCGCCAGATCTTGTATGATACTCATAAAGGCCTCCTCGGGAGCTTACTAGAGAGGTAAGCTCTGGGAATC
>CAZFHS010000017.1:0-15899 GCA_964518955.1 uncultured Gemmatimonadaceae bacterium
GCGAATTTGGGCTTCCCCACTCTCACTATCAACCAAATTCTTTTACCCATCCCCAGAATGCAGATCGACACGATTTGAGATTGCAGATTGATCGTCACCGCTTGTTTCTATTGGCCTATGCGGTCTTGACGCGGGTAACAAATATCGCGGTTAGTTGATCGCACTCCTCAATCAAATGCGAGACCGTGCCGCTTTGACCACTCATGCGTTCGGCGAGACGGAGCCAAACATATGACTCGCGCAGTTCCTTCAGGCATATCTGCATCTTGTGAGTGAAATCACGGCGGGATTCCGCTGCACGTGCCTCTGCATAGTTGGCGGCCGGTGACGTCGCGGAGCGCACAATCTGCTTCACAATCTGGAATCCCACCACATCTCTCCGCATGTTGCGGACGGTAGCACACACGGCCGCTCCGAAGTCGATGAGCCGAGCTTCGAGATCCGGGGGCGTGTTACTGCTCCGTTTCTGAGGTTCGTTGGCCATCGCTAATGGCTATGCTGCTGGAACGAATCCAACTAACCGATTCATCTCCGATATCACCCAAATAACGCGATATCATGAAGCTACAGCCTTGAGGAATGGCAACAGGTCTTTTCCTCTCTGCCGATATCAGCCACCTCCGCTCTGTAATCTCAAATCTCTGATCTGCATTCTCCAATCCTCTACGCTAGCGTCCCCCTGTACCGACCGCGATAATTCTCGTAACCCTTCCCAGCTTCCGTGTGCTGCAAAGCGTGAGCTGAACACTCGATCAACCAACGAGACTATTGCCATGAAGATCAGACACGTCCTACGCAAGACCGCGTTGTTTGCGATTGCAGCGGTTTTCGTTTTGCCGGTACCTGCAAATGCACAGAATCAAATCACGTCCCCGATGGAGCATTTCGGCTTCAACATCGGTGACGACTACCGGCTCGCCACCTACACCCAGTTCGTTTCGTACTGGCAGACGCTCGCCGATGAATCTCCGCGGATGATCATCGAAGAGATCGGACCGACGGCAGAGGGGCGCGGCCAGTTGATGGCCATCGTGACCTCTCCTGAGAACCACCTACAACTGAACCGCTTCAAAGACATCTCGAAAAGGCTGGCGTTGGCGGAAGGCTTGACGGACGACGAGGCCCGTGAGTTGGCCGAAATCGGCCGCGCCGTGGTCTGGATCGATGGCGGATTGCACGCGAGCGAGGTCCTTGGATCACACCAGTTGATCGAGATGTCGTATCAACTGGTTGCTCACAACGATCCGGAAACAATGCGGTTCCTGGACGACATCGTAATACTGCTCGTGCAGGCGAATCCCGACGGGATGGAGTTGGTCTCCAACTGGTACATGCGGAATCCCGAACCTTCCGAAAGAAGCGGTGCAGGGTTGCCCCGTCTTTACCAGAAGTACACGGGGCACGACAACAACCGTGACTCCTATATGGTGACCCAGCCGGAAACCGAGAACATGGCGCGGATACTCTACCACGAGTGGATTCCGCAGATCATGTACAACCACCATCAATTTGGCCCGTCCGGCACGATAATGTGGGCACCTCCCTACGTGGCTCCGTTCAACTACAACTACGATCCTCTGCTAGTGATGAGCCACGACCTCGTCGGCAGCGCGATGCACTACCGGTTCATCGCCGAGGGGAAACCCGGTACCACACTCCGCAACGGAGGACCGTTCTCGATGTGGTGGAATGGCGGTCTGCTGACGACACCGTATTTCCACAATATGCTGGGTGTTCTCACCGAAACCATCGGCAATCCGACGCCGCTCGAGATCCCGTTTGTGCCTGAACGATTCCTGCCTTCGGTCGACATGCCGCTACCGATCGCTCCGCAGACATGGCATTTCCGCCAGTCAATCGACTACTCGATCACGGCCAACAAGGCGGTTCTCGACTTCGCGTCCCGGTACCGGGAAACGTTGCTGTTCAACATCTACCAAATGGGAAGGAACTCAATCGAGCGCGGCAGCAAGGACAACTGGACCATCCACCCCAAGCGCATGGAGAGGATGATGGCTGCTGTGGAGGCGGACACCTCCATACGGGAGGCTCCACAGCTTCCCGGCGCCCTCGCCGGGTACATCTCGGCGGGGATTCCAAACACATACTATGAAGGTTTGTACATGCCCGAGGAACGTGACCCTCGGGGGTATATCGTACCGGCGGATCAGCCCGACTTTCCCACGGCCACGAAGTTTGTCAACACGCTCATCAAGAACGGTGTGACGGTGCATCGGGCCACGAGCAACTTCGAGGTAGGTGCTACGCGGTATCCGGCTGGATCGTACGTGGTCAAAACGGCGCAGGCATTTCGACCGCACGTCTTGGACATGTTCGAGCCACAAGCGCATCCCGACAACTTCTTGTACGAGGGTGCCCCGCCCACTCCCCCGTACGACAACGCAGGCTGGACTCTGTCATTTCAAATGGGTGTAGAGTTCGACCGCATCCTCGACGGGTTCGACGGGCCTTTCAAGCGCATAGACGGTCTTGCGGTATCCCCAGCCGGGCAGGTCCGCGGTGCAAACAACGCGACGGGGTTCATTCTGAGTCACGAGGTAAATGACGCAGCCATCGTCACAAACCGCCTGCTCGAAGGGAGGCACGACGTGTATTGGCTCGAAGAGCCGGTTTCGGCGAACGGTGTCGAGTATCCAGCAGGAAGCGTCTATGTTCCGGCACGTGGATCGGTTACATCGATGCTGCAAGGAATGGCCAGTGAACTAGGCCTGACGTTCGACGGAGTTCGAGCTGCTCCCGGCGGGGACGCATACAAGCTCAGCGCGGTGAAGATCGGCTTGTGGGATCAGTACGGCGGATCGATGCCATCTGGCTGGACCAGGTGGTTGATGGAACAGTTCGAGTTCCCATTCGAAGTGGTATTCCCCAAGACACTCGACGAGGTAAACCTGAAGGACGAGTTCGACGTTCTCGTGTTTGTCACGGACGGCATCCCTGCGTCAGATGGAGGTGAGAACCCATTCGAACAGTACTTCGGAGGACGGATAGATCATGAAGCGGTGCCTGACGAATTTCAGCACATGCTCGGCGATGTGACCGTAGAAACCACCGTTCCGAGGCTCATCGAGTTCATCGAAGACGGCGGGACGATAATCACTATTGGCAGTTCGACCGTGATGGCGCGCCACGCCGGGTTGCCGGTCGAGAATCACCTGACCGACGATAATGGCGCCCCCCTGAGACCCGACAAATACTTCGTCCCTGGCTCAGTGCTAGAGGTTCGAGTAGACAACACCCAACCGTTGGCGTACGGCGTCAAGGACCGGGTCGACGTGTTCTTCAACAACAGCCCGGTGTTGCGTTTACTGCCGAACGCACAGAGTTCCGGTGTGACTCCCGTTGCTTGGTTCGATATGGACGATCCGTTGCGCAGTGGATGGTCGTGGGGCGAGCACCGGTTGAAGGGTGGTGTTGCGATCGCGCAGGCCGAGGTTGGGGACGGAAAACTGTATCTGTTTGGGCCGGAGATCCTGAACCGCGCGCAACCGCACGGCACGTTCAAGTTCTTCTTCAACGGGATTCACCTGGCGGGCGCGGAAGAAGTGAGGCTGGGTATAACCAACGATTAAGAGCGAGTGCAGGTTGGTGTCGGTGCGAGCAGCGACCAACGACCAACGCGCAACGGTTTCTCAGTAAAACAATCCGTCGCTCGTTGTTCGTTGCTCCCTGCTCCCTATTGATCGGTAGTCGGAGATCATCTCCTGGCATCTTCCCGTACTCATCTGCATAATATCCCGACCCTTCCACCTTCCGTTGGCCAGGAGAAGTAACGATGTCCAAGCCATCGCTCTTTGCGGTAGCATTTGCTCTGCTTTGTGCACCCACGTTCGTAGTTGCACAGCAGGTTTCCCCCGAACAGTACAGCCAACTTCGTTTCCGCCACATAGGCCCCGTGGGTAATCGTGCAGCGTCGGTCGCCGGAGTCCCGGGAGACCGGTTCACATACTACGTCGGGGCAGCAACGGGCGGGGTTTGGAAGACAGAAGACGCGGGCCTGCATTGGCGGCCGATATTCGACGATCAGCCGGTTCATGCCATCGGAGCTTTGGCTGTCGCTCCATCCGACCACGCAGTCGTGTGGGCCGGCACGGGCGAGGCTTCGATTCGCTCGAACATTTCCATTGGAGACGGGGTGTGGCGGTCCACGGACGCCGGAGAGACTTGGGAACATATGGGGCTCGAGGGTCCGGGTCGCATTGGACGAATAGTTATTCACCCAACCAATTCAGACGTCGTATACGCGGCACAGCTCGGCCATTCCTACAGCCCGCAGGCCGAGCGTGGGGTTTGGCGTACAACGAATGGCGGAGAGACCTGGGAACACGTGCTCTTCGTTGATGAGAACACGGGAGCGTATTCGTTGATGATGGATCCCAACAACCCCCGCATTCTGTTTGCCGGTATGTGGCAGTTGGAACTGAAGACGTGGACGAGGGAGAGTGGTGGGCCTGGAAGCGCGATCTATGTGACCAAGGATGGAGGCTCAACTTGGACGCGCCTCGAAGGCCACGGATTGCCGACACGTTACGTCGGCAAGATCGATATCTGCATGTCACAAGACGACTCTCGCCGCGTGTATGCGCTCATCGAGACGGGAGATGGCGTGCCGATTCATGGTGAGGAAACCGACACCGGTGAACTGTGGCGCTCCGACGATGGTGGAGCGACTTGGGACCTGGTCAATTACAGCCATGACCTTGCCACTCGACAGGCGTATTACACACGGTGTGCGGTTGCGCCCGACGACCGAGATGAGGTCTACTTCGGCTCGAGTAGCTTCAGCCGGAGCATAGACGGCGGCGTCACAGTCGAGACGTCCAATCAGCTTGGTGACCCGACTGCGCCAGGTTGGGACCATCACGATTTCTGGATCGATCCCCTGAACGCAGACCGTATGGCCATTGCCTTTGATGGTGGTGTCGCGATCTCCGAGAATCGCACTCGCACATGGTTTCGAGGACAGATGGCGATCGCGCAGATGTATCACGTCACTGCCGACAACACGATTCCCTACAACGTTCTGGGCAATCGGCAGGACGGCCCTTCATTCCGAGGTCCATCGAACACTCGGACACGCGGCCTTTGGGCGACAGGACTAATTCCCAGAGGGGAATGGCACGAGGTGGGTGGCGGCGAGAGCGGTTTTGCAACTGCCGACCCGACCGATCCAAATATCATATGGTCGAGTGCTTCCGGTTCAGGTGCAGGAGGCGGCATAGTAGTGCGCTACAACGAGCGCACTCGCCAATATCGCCAGGTGGAGGTGTGGCCGATGAGTACGATGGGGTGGCCTGCTGAGGGATTGCGCTATCGGTTCCAGTGGACATTCCCTCTTCTCATTTCACCACACGATCACAATACGATCTACGTCACGAGCCAGCACGTACACCGAACGACCAACGGGGGGCAGAGCTGGGAAGTCGTCAGTCCCGACCTGACCACCAACGACAAAACCAAGCAGGGAATTTCGGGCGGCCTAACGCCTGACAACATCGGTGTCGAGTATTGCTGCGTGATCTACGCCTTCGATGAATCGCCGGTGCAGCAGGGTGTCTTTTGGGCCGGGTCGAACGACGGGCTCATGCACGTGAGCAGGGATGGTGGTGATACGTGGACGAACGTGACGGACAACATCCCGAACCTTCCTTCCGACGGAGTCGTGCGCAGTGTAGACGCATCCAGGTGGGATGCAGGCAAGGCCTATATAACGATCGAACATCATCAGGTCGGCGACTTTGCGCCGCGCGCCTACAAGACTGAAAACTACGGGGAGGATTGGACTCAGATCACCAACGGCGTCGACGAGCACGTTCTTTCGTATACACGTTATCTACTCGAGGATCCCGTGCGTGCAGGCCTGCTGTACCTCGGCACCGAGAACAAACTGTACGTCTCATTCAACGACGGTGAAGTCTGGCAGCCGTTCCTGAACAACCTTCCTCAGACACCTGTGTATGGACTGTATGTACAAGAACACTTCAACGATCTAGTAGTCGGAACGTATGGGCGCGGATATTGGATCCTAGACGATATCAGTCCGTTTCAGCAACTGACAGATGAAGTTGTTGCGGCACCGGCCCATTTGTTCGAGCCGCGAGACGCGTATCGTTTCAGGCCCACCACAGAGCCGATGATCATGCTCGAGGATCCCACCAACGGTGAGAACCCCGAGTACGGCGCATCGATCAACTATTGGTTGGGATCGATCCCCGACGGCGAAGTCGAACTGCGGATCGAAAACGAATTAGGGGAGACCGTGAGATCTCTCGATGGAACCAAGAACCAAGGAGTCAACAGGGTGTGGTGGGATCTCGAGGGTGAACGGTCAGCGCAGATCAAGCTCAGGACAAAGCCGATCTATGGTGATTGGGTCGAAATGCCCGAGCAGGGCTGGCGGTCGGGTGGCCCGCGCATCTCGGTTCTGCAGCAACCCGGTACTTACATCGTCGTTCTCGAGGTGGATGGACAATCGTACTCCCGCGAGTTGACTGTCCTCAAGGATCCGAATTCAGAGGGAACGCCTGCCGAAATAGCCGAACAGATTGCGATGGTGCAGGAACTCCAACAGGACATCGAACTGGCGGCTGCGGCAGTCAATCAGATCGAACTGATTCGCCGCCAGATGTACGACCTGAAGGCGATTGTCGAGGCTCAGGGCGATGATACCACGATCCCCGATGCAGTCGACTCGCTCGACGCAAAGCTCATCGAGGTCGAGGGGCAGTTGATTCAGATGAAGGACGTTCAAGGAGACGCTGTGCGATGGCCGTCGATGGTCATAGCTCGTATAGCCTACTTAGCGCGTAACGTAGCGACCGCCGACTTCCGGCCCAACGATCAACAGCGAGAGGCACACGCTGTGCTGCGTGAACAACTTCAGCAGGCACTAGATCAATTCGATGCCTTGATACGCACTGATTTGCCCGCTTTCAACCAACTGCTCGAGCAGCGGAGTGTGCCGCGCATCATCACGGATTAGGCGCGAGTCGTTGGCCGCGGAAGAACGCGGAGTGACGCGGAAAAAGCGAGGGGTTGAGTTTCCCCACCCAACCCCACAACATTGTCTGCGGCCATCCGCGTCCTTCCGCGTTACTCAGCGGCCTATCAATTCGTCGTTTCTTGACCCGCTCGTTTTCTGCGCAGTCACCAAGTAGCAGTTACTCCCCTCTCAACACTTCTGCCGGTTGTACTGCCGCCGCTCGCCTGGCGGGTAGCAGGTTCGCGGTCACAGTCGCGGCCACCAGGATGCCGATAACCAAGCTGTAAACCAACGGGTCACTAGAATTGGCATCCACCAGCACACTAGCCAGAACCTTGCCGGCACCATAGGCACCCACAGCACCCAGAACGACTCCGATCCCGATTATTACGGCGCCATGCCTCAGCACCTGACCAAGCACCTGACCCGGCTTCGCTCCAAGTGCCATCTGTATGCCGATCTCCTTGGTGCGTTGATTCACCCTGTATGAAACGACACCGTAGATCCCGCCCACTGCGAGCAGCAGCGCCACCATGGAAAATGTTGCAGAGAGGCGCGAGGCTGCCTTGCGTACCCAAAGCGACTCCTCCAACTCGCCTGACATCGTTGCGACGTCTACCATGGGCAGCGATGGGTCCATTTCCCGGAGAACCTGTCTGGCTGGATCGACGAGGCTTTGAGGAGGCACTGCCGTGCGCAACATGACTGATGAGATACCCCTCGGGTATTGTGGAAACGGCCAATACACTCCTTGGCGCATTTCGGTATCGAGTCCATAGTGCTTCACATCCCGGGTGACACCGATGACGGTTTGCCACGGTGATTGGGAGCCTGTACGGATCCGATTGCCAATCGGACTCTCTTCTGGCCAGTAGCGACGTGCGAATGTCTCGTTTACGATGGCGACGTAGGAGCCCTCATCGCGGCCATCCTCTGGTCGAAAGCTCCTGCCACTCAGCAGAGTGATACCCATCGTCTCTATGTAATCTGCAGACGCAACACGAACCGACGTGACCGGTCGGGGAGCGTCAGGGTCCTCTGGTGGGGCGTCCTCGATCTCGAAGAACCACCCAGTGTGTCCGCCCAATGGAGGGATGTCGATGGTCGCGGCAGAAACGACACCAGAAAGGGCACGGATGCGTTCGAGGTGTGTTTCGAAGAATGCCAGTCGAGACTCCGAGTCCTCGTAGGCAACTTCGGGGAGTGCAACCTCGTACATGAGAACATTTTCCGGAGTGAAACCTGGATCCACGTTTCTCAGTGCCCAGAAATCGCGCACGGTGAGACCAGCCGCAACGAGGAGCACGACCGAGAGTGCTATTTCTCCCACCACAAGCAGGTCAAGCGCTCGCCTGCGAGCAAGCGAAGTCGATACACGAGAGGCCGTTGCCTGCAGAGTCCCTGACGCATCGGACCTAGCCGCGCTGAATGCCGGAACGATGCCGAATGCTATAGCCGCGCCGACCGATAGGGCCAGCACAAATCCGAGCACTCGAACATCAAACCCAAAGGTCACCCAGGCAGGTGGGCCTTCGACCGCCGTAGCGCGCAGCGCGGATGTAGCACCCAATCCGACACATGTTCCCAGAATTCCACCGATTAGTGCCAGCAACAGGCTTTCAGTGAGGTGCTGTTGGACGACCCTCGCTCTTCCTGCTCCGAGCGCCAATCGAATTGCTATTTCGCGTCCGCGAGTGAGGGAGCGGGCAAGCACAATGCCGGCAACGTTGATGCAGGCAATGAGTAGCACTAGCCCAACTGCACCCAACATGGCCGTGGTACCGAGCCTGTAGTCTCCTAGAATCCGCTCGAGGACAGGCAATACTACAGGCGATGTTACATCATTGACCGGGCGTTCTTCGATGGCGTTCTTATGGATTCGAGTGAGATCTTCGCGCGCTTGTTCAATGGTAACGCCGTGCTTCAGACGGCCAATCCCGTTCAGCCACCACGACCCGCTGCGTTCCTCAGGGTCCTGTGCGAGAGGCACCCAAAGCTCGGCCTCTCCAATGAACTCAGCCTCCTTTGGCAGTACGCCTATGATTGTGTGGGGAATCCCCTCGAGAGTGATTGACCTGCCCACAATGTCGAGGTCCGCTCCGTATCTGGTCTGCCAGAGCCCGTATCCGAGCATTACCACCTGGTTGGCGCCGGGCAGATCGTCCTGCTCGGTGAGGAGCCTACCGAGCACTGGCCGGATTCCCAGAACCTCTGGCATATCGTGGGTGACCCTCGCCCCACCGATTCGCACCGGTTCATCGTCTGTGGTGAGGCTTGCCTCTCTCTGATCGTATACAGCCATCGCTTCGAATGTGGAGTTGTTCTCCCGCCAACTCACGAAGTCGGTGTAGTTCATTCCCACGAACTCGAGGTTCCACCGGGGAGCGGTCTCGTCGAAGTTCACGAGGCGCTCGGATTCCGCGAATGGGAGTGGGCGAAGAAAGAGCCCGTTGAAGACGCAGAACACGGCTGTATTGCCGGCGATACCCAATGTGAGCAGTCCAACGACTGTGAACGTGTAAGTCGGTTGTTTGAGCAGCCCGCGTATTGCCAGGCGTGCGTCTTGGGCGATGGACGAAAACATGAATCTCCTCTTTGTTGGCTTTGCAGATGGGGAGAAGTGTATTTGTAAGCGACGGCGAAGGTTCGGACCTATGGACCCGATCGACTGTCGTCTGTACCACTTGCGAGCATCTGACAAGGGTGTCCCCGCGAGGAGTAAACGCTGAAACTCCTCATGTAGGTCCCCGGTCGCGCAATCGCGGTCTTCGGCCGGAGAAACGTTGCGAACCAACCATTCTGAGAACTTCGGCGGTTGGTGGTATCTTCCCACACTCATGTTGTACCGATGTCGTCGAGTGCCAAGCCTTCAGCCATCTTTGCCATCATCGTACGCGAGTGAGCCAAGGCTTTTTCACCAGCCGAAGTCAACCGGTACGTTCGCTTTGTCCGACCACCCCGAATCGGCTCTGGCCCAGACACCGCGCTCTTTAGATACCTTTTTGCGGAAAGCCTCTCCAGCGCCGCGTATATGGCCCCGATAGTCACTGAACGATCGGTCCGGCTCTCGATGTCCTGGCGAATCGTCATACCGTAGGCTTTTTCCTCCAACCGGACGATTGCCAACAGAACCATCTGTTCGAATTCACCCAGATAGGTGCCTTTGCCCATTTTCGATCCTCTTTTGTATTGCAAATGCGAACTAATAGGCACAACGCAACTTCTGGCGGAGAAGTTTCAGGCGATGGGATCCTGCGGGATTGGCCACGGAGTAACGCCGACGTACGCGGATGGTAGCAGAAGAGTTTAAGGGGTGGGGCGGGGAAACACAGTTCCTTGCTGTTTCCGCGCCACTCCGCGTCGATCCGCGGCATATAAACGAATCGACCAGCTCGGCTGAAGCACAACGGGTATCTCGAACGGGCTATCGGATGTGTATCTCCACGAACCTCTTAACTCGATCGAACACCGGCTCGTCGTAGACCGCCTGTGGCAGCCCCGGGATGTCTTCTCTGGATGACAGGAATGCCACCAATGGCTTGTCGTACAGGAGTGCCAGCTTCACCTCAGATGCGGTACCATCTCCCCCCGGCAATGCAACGATTACATCGGGTGTCAGTACGTTGATGTGGTTTCTAGATGCCATATCGGTGCCCTGTATCCCACTCAGCGGCAGGTGAGTTCTGATGGGGATTTCAACCCATCGATTCGGGTATCCCTCCATCGATTGGTATTCGCTACCATGCACGCCGCCCGGTAGGATGCCGATGATTTTTCCCTTGCGACCTTCGACCGAGGCGAAGGCGGCACAAACGGATTCCATGACGCCACCGCCACCTCCTGTCAGGAGGTGGACATCCAACGTCGCCAACCAGAGCCCGAGCGCGGTTGCGCGATCGCGGTGATTCTCCGTGCCCGAGCCCATAACGCCGACGATGGGGAGTCGCTGCGGTGGGTTTTGCGGGCGATCGCCCTCATCGACACGAGACATAGTCTGAACTCACGTTTGCAGTCGTATCTGTCCGCGTCAACATCCCACCATTGACGGTTCACCGCAAGCACCTCGTCAACCCCTGCCCCTCAGTAGACTGAAGTGTACCGGTATCTGTATCAGCACCCGCACAGGCGTGTTCCCGACGCGCCCGGGTTGGAACAGGCTGCGCTCCACGAGTCGCTTTGCGGCTCCATCGAACGCTGGGTTGCTGGTCTGAATGACAACCACGGATCCCTTCTCAACGCGTCCTGATGAATCGACGATGGCTTGTATGACCACGACTCCTTCGACACCCGCTTGCTGCATCATTCGAGGGTACTCGAGCGGAGGGCTCGAGATTCGCACTGGAGCTTCATCGACCTTGAAGACAGAGAAGATCTGAGTAGGATCTGTCTCTGGTGCCACGTCGAGTCCATCGAAAACACTTTCGACACCATCGAAACGACTCAAGTAATCATCCGGGTCGAAAGTTTCGCTCAGGTCGACAGGCGGAATGCCCACCGGAACGCGCATTGGCGCCGTGATAGTGCTGGGTAGCCTCGGAGGAGGATGGTTGAGCCGCTCGGGTGGCGGCGCCTCTTCCTCGGGGGCGCTGATGACGAAGGTCATGTCCGGGTCGAATGTCACACGTTCTTTCTCAGGCTCGCCCGGCATCGTGCCGACAACTGCGGCGAAGACGATTCCAGTGTGGACGGCGAATGAGACTGCGCCGCTTGTGATCTTGCCGCCCACTCGGTGCTTCCTGGGCGCCGACTCGATCAGGTGTTCCAACATGCTCGCCTCCCGGGTTTCTGGGTTCAATGTCCTGTTACCCGTGGGCGTTCACGCTGGAGTGTCAGATAGATTACAGAACGGTTTACGTAGAATTGCAGTTTTCGATGCTGGCGAAGGCCTGTTTGTCGGTGCATGATACTGCGATGTTTTTCCCCTTCCGCCCAATTGCGCTGCGCATTGTCGTAAATGCTGCTCTGATCTGGTTGGGACTTCGGTTCGCGATCGCGTTCACTCCTTGGGGTCTCAACGCGACCATTCCATTCGCCGCATACATGATCCTGTTAACCACCGGATTGACCGTGTTCGATGCCAGGAGGAGATCTCGTTACGTGCTGATCGAGAATCTCGGCATTTCGACGATTCCGGTTGCTACCTTGGCAGCGTGTCCACCACTTCTATTCGAGACGATCTGGTTGATCGTGGTGAAACAGTGAAGCCAATTCTCGCCGCCGAGAGCATAGGCAAGAGGTTCGGAAGGAGAACCATTCTGCAATCGGCCGGCGTGTGGGCCACGCCAGGCAGGATCACGGCGATTTTGGGAAGAAACGGATGTGGCAAGACCACGTTGATTCGCATCGCTTGTGGTACGCTTGCGCCGGACTATGGTGTGGTGATATACGACAGCGTTCGATTCTCGCGGACAAGACTGTGGAGACTCGCGCGCCGCGGCCTCTTCTTCCTTCCCGAGCGCGGCTTGTTACACCGAGGCATCACCTGTGCAGATCATTTCAAAGCGGTCACCTACCATTGCAGCGAGTCGCGTGCAGCCGATGCAGTGGAGCGGCTTGGGCTGACAGATCTGATGAACCGGAAACCGCGAACACTGTCTGGCGGCGAACTGCGGCGTACAGAACTAGCCGTTGCAGTGGCACGCGCGCCGAAATGTCTGGTTGCAGACGAGCCGTTCTATGGGATTGCTCCGAAGGACGCGGAGCTGGTTTGCGGCGTGTTCCGCGAGCTCGCGGAATCTGGAATGGCGATTATCGTAACCGGTCATGAGGTTCAACATCTATTGGATTTGGCAGACGACGTGATTTGGCATACGGCTGGCACCACCCACGCACTTGGGGATCCTCGACAGGCGAGGGAACACCATCAGTTCGGCGAGGAGTATCTGACGGGCAAACTCCCGGGCTGATTGTCCCGTCGAGGCGACAAGCGAGGCAGAACGTGCACGTTGACGACCAAACACTGAGAGACCTAGAGATCTTCCCAGGTGCAGACGCCGCTCCCTGCATATTCGCAACGCTCGACAACACGAAGACGAAGGGAGGAAGCGCCGCGCTGAGGGTGAGGTTTGCCAATCCTTTGGGTGATGCTGAATCGATTCGCCGCGTGCAACGGGGCGTTCGTTATCTAATGGATCATTCGATTCGGTTTGCCGTCGCTCCCGACCTAATTGACGATGTTCACTACTATCTCGATTCATCCTGGGAGGTTGGCACCTGGAAGCGGAGAGGGGTGTTGATACTCGATTCGATTTGGGTGTCTCTGAAATACCGGGAACTCCTTCATTATGCGAAACATGGAGTGCAGGCGTCCCGAAACTTGTTGAGCCAAGTCGCAGCAATGTTGGAGTCTCTGAACCAGGCTGATCCACCGTCTGTAGTTTCTAGCTTGTCGTCGGAGTTGGCGGAGATCGTCGATCGTGTTGGGATGCAAGTGGCCGAACGAGAAGAAAAGCCGTGGCAGATTCTAGAGACCGACAAACATCTGCGAGGTGTGTGCAGAGACGATTTGCATCGAATGATCGATATCCTGTTCGGGTTGGACGCCCTCTGCGCGATGGCTGATGTTGCGCTCGAGCGGGCGTTGGAATTTCCGGAGATAGTCGAGCAGGACGATTTTTTGATTGAGGGAAGCGGCATATACCATCTGCTCCTCGAGCAGCCGGTGCCGAACCCGGTAACCATCCGTAGACGCGACAATCTGCTCTTTCTCACCGGCCCCAACATGTCGGGGAAGACGACGTATTTGAAGTCTGTAGCGATCGCGGTGTTTCTGGCTTACATCGGAATGGGCGTTCCTGCAGAGAGCTTGAGACTCGTGCCGATGGCCGCGTTGTGTACGAGCCTCTCGCCAGAGGAGAACATTCGCGCCGGCTTGAGCTTCTTCATGGCTGAGGTACAGCGGGTGCGAGAAGCGGCGGAACTGATCGCGGGTGGCAATCGGGCGTTGATCCTCTTCGACGAGCTTTTCAAGGGCACCAATGTGAAGGATGCGGTCGAGGCGTCACGTATTGTCGTTCTCGGGTTCTGTAAAGCTCAGAACTCCGGATTCCTGATTTCATCTCATCTGCTCGAACTTGCCGACGAGCTGCGCGATACGAGATCCATCAGGTTCATGTGTCTCGATGGTCAGATACGGGACGGTGAGGCGGAGTACGGATTCCATCTGAAGCCAGGAATTTCAGACCGGCGATTCGGACTGATTCTGCTGGATAGGGAAGGGGTGCCTGCGCTGCTGGATTCCCTCGCTTCAGATGCCCTTTGAAGATTCGGCTTTTCGTAGAAATCGCCTGGCGAGCGACTCCAGCCGCTCGTCGTCCCGCTCCTGCGCCTTCGCCAGGATCTGTTCCACGTGCGGCTTGAGCTTGGGGTCGCCCCATTTGTAACCCGTGGCCTGTTCTGCGCTTCTCGGGTCACCCTGGCTCCACCCCTCGATGAGAGCCCACGCGGCCGCGGCGTCGTACCCTGGGTCGTCCCGCTCTGGCAAGGAAAAAGTGGGTTCCGGACCCTCATGATCTTCATTGACGAATGCTCTCGACATCATGAATTGCTAACCAGTGGTGGTTCCAGGCGGAACCCTAGGCAATGATTGCATACTTCGTTGCTTGCTGATACTCCTTCTTAGAGCCTAGAAGACGGGGCGTTTGGGACAATCAACCCGAGGTAACCATGTTCTCTCACGTGCGAAAAAACCTGGCGAGTGTGTTGATGCCGGGGATGTCGGCAGCAATCCTGAGTGCCGCCGTACCCTCAGACCTGTGGTGCCAGCAGGACGAAGCCGGCCTGCGGCCAATGACTTTCCTCGACGTGCAGCACCTCAAAAGGGCGGGGTCGTGGTCGATCAGTCACGACGGGCAGTTGATGCTGTATACAGTCAGCACGCCCGACTGGGAGGAGGCGGAAAGCCAGACGGACATCCATCTCGTCTCCCTTTCGGAAGGAGTTGCCTCCAACCGGCAGATGACGTTTACGGATGAAAAGAACGAGACGTCTCCGGATTGGTCGCCGGACGGTAGCTTCTTCGTCTTCTCGTCCAATCGAGATGCGCGCAACAACGGCAATCAGAGACAGCTTTACTACATGCGTCCTGACGGCGGTGAAGCTCAGCGGATTACCGATGCAAGAGATGGAGTATCGAACTTCGAATTCAGTCCCGACGGTAGTTGGCTGGTGTTTCGAGCGGGGGAATCGGGCGAGCAACAGCTCTGGAGATTGCCGGTCGATGGGATCACCGATGCAGAAGCGGAACAGGTCACCGACGAGCCCGCGGGCATAGCAAACTGGGAATGGGCTCCGGACAGCCGCAGTATCTATTTCGTCAGGCCTGATTCTCTGGATGAAGGCAACAAGAAGCGCAGGGAAGAGGGCTTCACCGTAGACATAAAGAACATGGTGACCCCTTTGTCCAATCTCTGGGTGCTCGATCTAGAATCGGATTCGCTCGACACTCGGCAGCTCACCAACGATCCAAATATCAGTGTCACCAATTTCGAAATCTCACACGATGGGCGCTGGATAGGGTTCTCGGGCGGTTCAGCGGAACGGTATGAGCGTAACATTACCGGTGCCCGCCTTTACGCAGACCAATTCCTCATGGAAGTCAGCACTGGCCACATTGAGCGCCTGACGGACAACTATGAGGTGGGTGAAGGCGGATTGAGCTTCTCGCCCGACGACCGCTGGATGGCCTTTACCGCACCCGACGACATGACTCGATATACGATGACGGACAATCGGGTGTATGTCCGAGAAGTGGAAGATCGCGGCGGCGCGTTCCGAAAGCTGGGCGAGGCGTTCGACGGTACCGTCAGTGTTGGTTTCTGGTCCGAAGATGGGCGCACGATCTATTACAACACAGGTGTCAAAGTGACCACTCAGCTGCATGCTCTCGACACACGCAGCG
>CAZFHS010000017.1:15999-32893 GCA_964518955.1 uncultured Gemmatimonadaceae bacterium
GCGCTGAGTGTCAATCGCGATGAAGAATCCGGCGTTATTCTGATTGGCTACTCCGATCCGAAAACACCGCCCACTGCCTTCACAGTGTCGAGTATCGATAGGGTGACAGACAGGTCGCGCTGGGTTCAACTCGTTGACGTGAACCCGCAGGTCCGCGAGATGGCGTTGGGCGAGGAAGTGGAGATCAACTGGACGTCGACCGATGGCAAGACAGTCGGTGGAATCCTGGTCAAACCGGTCGGGTACCAAGAGGGCCAGCGGTACCCGCTGATTGTGAAGATTCACGGTGGGCCTGCATCTGCCGACGTCCTCCGCTTCGACGGGGGGTACAGCAGCACCCAGGTTTACGCCGGCGCCGGTTACGCGGTTCTCAAGCCAAACTATCGCGGCTCTCGGAACTATGGCAATGTGCACAGGACCGACATTGTCGGTGACTATTTCACTCTCGGATTCGATGACATCATGACGGGTGTGGACTACCTGATCGAGGAGGGAATCGTAGACGGAGATCGGATGGGCGCGTTCGGTTGGAGCGCCGGCGGCCACTGGTCGAATTGGATCCTCACGCACACCGACCGGTTCAAGGCAATCAGCTCGGGTGCGGGAACCATGAACTGGATCTCCATGTACGCTCAGAGCGATATCCAGCGAAATCGGCAGTTCTACATCGGTGACGACTTCCTCTACGAGAATTTCGAACCGTACTGGGATCAGTCTCCGCTGAAGTACATCGCCAACGCATCGACACCGACCATGGTTCACGTCGTCGAGGGTGACCCGCGAGTGCCGAGTCCGCAATCTGTCGAGTTGCACATGGCGCTGAAGAAGCTCGGGGTCGACACCGAACTCTTCATGTATCCAGGTCGCAGCCACGGGATTCCCGGTGCACGTAACCGCTATCTGAAGGCCGTGTCCGAGATGGCATGGATGGATTACTACGTGAGAGGAATCGGGGAGAAGTTCGTTTGGCAGGATGTTTTGAAGGCGTTGGAATCGGAAGACGAAGGCTGATCGTAGCGCAGACAATCATCGGCCGACACACAGAGAGCGAAACCGTGTACGTACACACAAGTCAGTCCCAATCCCCATCTCTAGAGGCCCAGGAGATTGCGAGGGAGATCGAAGACGTAATCGTGCAATACCAGGAAGACCATCCGAGGACTACGCAGGCCGATATACAGCAGGCTCTCAATCTCGCGATGTCGAGGGCAGGTAGAGGATCGAATGCCGCACCGGCTATCATCGCGGTAGCGCTCGGTGTCGTTGCGATGATCGGTGTGTTGACATTGATGGTGTCACGCGGCGGTGAGGTTCCGTGGATAGCCATTTCCTCTATTGGCGTAATGGTTCTTGCGATTATTCCGCTGGTCTTCCTGTTGAAGCAGAAGTGATCGAAGGTCGGGGCGAAAACGTGCGCTACGTGCATACGAACCTGGTTGCCCGGGATTGGAGGCGGCTGGCCCGATTCTACGAGTCCGTATTCGGCTGTGTTCCAGTGCCGCCAGAGCGAGACCTCGCCGGTGAATCTCTCGACGAAGCCACCGGCATACCCTCAGCGCACATCCGCGGCGTCCACATGCTGCTTCCGGGGTACGGCGCAAATGGCCCCACCTTGGAGATCTTTCAGTACGACCAGGTGCTCGATGGTGTGGAGCCAGCAGCAAACCGACCCGGGTTTGCACACATAGCATTTGCTGTAGACGATGTCCACGCGATTCGTGCGGCGGTCTTGGCCGGGGGCGGTGGTGAGCTGGGAAAGCTAGTAACGCATGAAGTCTCTGGAGTTGGATGGATCACATTCGTTTACCTGAAAGATCCTGAGGGCAACGTCATCGAGGTCCAGGGTAGGTGAACAAGAGAAATGCCGTACTCCTGAGCATCGTCGCTGTTGTGATGCTAGGTATGCTGTTCCGCTGGACGGCCAGGTCTAGGCGGGCCGACGACATGTCGAATCTCGAATGCACTCAGCTGTATGCCACTGCCACTACCCACGCCGAATCGGTGCTGGTCGATTCAACGCATCCAACCCAGCAGCCACGTGGCTCGACTAGGCGGCTGACCTGCGGGGAGCTGCGCTAGAGGTACCGCCCCACCGCGAGGTTGCGGTGAGGCTTAGTGCTACGAGCGATTGTGGCTAGCGTCTGCGCCCTGCTTAGTTGCAGGACGTGTTTTCGAGACCAGGAGCTGGGCCCCAGCAGCGCCAGTCATCATCTTCGAAGTGCGCCGGGTCCTTTGTTCGGCCTTCCTTAGTCGTCCGGTTCCACTCGATTTCTGTCAGATTGCCAGCTTGCGAACCGTACAAGTCGTAGTAGGCATCGTACGGGGTGCCACCGGTGACTCCGTGCGTGATGTAACTACCGTTTTCTGGCGCACCGGAAACGACATTGGTGTAGGTGATTTCGTAGGTGTCTCCGGACGAAGACCGGCTCCAATCAATGTCAATGAACTCCGATGGACTGTCTGGATCCCGGTTGAGAGTCCAAGTCCCGGAGAGCCCGGACACGTGTGATTCGCCTGTGTACCAGTGGAAATCCGTGAATGCGGCATCCCTACTTATGTACATGTCCCACTGCACCGCATCAGTGATCAACCGGGCCTCGAGCCGCGCGGAGTGCTGCACCCCAAGCGCAGTGAAATTGTACGACCAGGTCCAAGCGCCGAGTTCCTCGTCCCACTCTGCCTGTTGGCTTCCCGCAGCAATGAACGCCGCCACTGGAGGCGCGAGTGTACCGGTGATTATGAGATTCCATACTCCAACCACAACGGCCGATCGAATCCAATAGGTCCCGGCAGCCGGTGCCATCTGAATATCGGAAGATGCAGCCATTGCCGGGTTGAGGAAGTCACTGAAATCCATTACCAGACTTGTTTGGGGTGGAATCTCAGGCGGATCCCCCTCAGGGGCGGTGGTTTCGTCGCAGGCCGTGGTGGCGAGTGCGACAAAAAGGCTCAGGCAGAGAATCTTCGACAGTGTTCGTGACATTTGGCTTCCCTCCCGTTTGCCCCGGCAGCGGATTGTGTGAGGCTTCGCCCCGGTGGCGTTACATATGGTTACCCTGTTATCGTCGATTTGTGGCAGCGCCTCGAGGCCCTGCGGATTAAAATCTATGGAGTACCTGTCGATTCCGATGTGATGGCCAACACGCCGAGCTGGTGTGGGCCAACACGCCCGGTAAGAAGGCGACACTTCTGAAGGGAGGCCGTAATTGTCGAGAATCATCGAGAGGACTGTCGAGTTTGACGCACCACTCGAACGAGTGTGGCAGGCTATCACTGATGCGCGGGAGATGGCACACTGGTTTGGTGATTCCGCGGAGCTCGACGTCACGCCTGGAGGAGCTGGCAAGTTCGGGTGGAAGAACCATGGCGAATTCTCTGTGCGTGTAGAGGCTGTGGCGCCGCCATTGAAGCTAGCCTGGAGATGGGCAAAGGACTCCGATGTTGACGTGGATGATGGGGTTTCAACGTTGGTCGAATGGGTACTGACGAACCGGATTGATGGCGGTACGGTCCTGGAGCTCAAAGAGACCGGATTTCAGGAAGACAAGCATTTCGAGGACAACACCGAGGGCTGGCAGGCAGAGCTGGCCGAGTTGGTTGCTTATGTCGCAAAGGAGAGTTGAGATGAATCGATTTCTGTTGTGCACCGCAGCCATGGCTGTTCTCGCACTGTGTCATGGCGATGCCACGGGGCAAGATGGCAAGACAATGGTGCGGGAGCATCTCGATACACATGGTGTGGTGTACGGGGACGTTGCGCAGGCCATTTGGGACTATGCTGAGGTAGGGTATCAAGAGGAGCAGAGTTCGGCGCTGCTTCAGTCCACTCTAGCAGAGGCAGGGTTCCACATCGACGCTGGTGTTGCGGGAATACCCACGGCGTTTGTGGCTTCATGGGGGAGTGGTAACCCCGTGATCGGCATCCTGGCCGAATTCGACGCGTTGCCCGGTATCAACCAAGATCGTGTCGCTGTGCGGCAACCGATTGAAGGAAAAAACAGCGGGCATGCGTGCGGTCATCATCTCTTTGGCGCAGGCTCCACAGCCGCAGCGATCGCAGTGAAAGAGTGGATGGAGGCATCCGGGGCGCCCGGCACGATTCGCCTCTACGGCACACCCGCAGAAGAGGGCGGCGCCGGGAAGGTCTACATGGTCAGAGCAGGTTTGTTCGACGACGTAGACGCCGCGCTCCACTGGCATCCTGGCGATCGGAACGCAGTTTGGGTGTCCAGTTCATTGGCGAACAGGTCGGCGAAATTCCGTTTCCACGGCGTGTCAGCCCACGCTGCAGCCGCACCTGACCGTGCTCGCTCGGCGCTCGATGGTGTCGAGGCCATGAACGACATGGTCAATATGATGCGCGAACACGTGCCTCAGGAAACGCGCATTCACTACGTAATCACAGCGGGAGGTTCAGCCCCGAACGTGACGCCAGACTTCGCCGAGGTATTCTATTACGTCAGAAACCCGGAAGCAGCCAACGTGCTTTCGTTATTCGAACGTGTTGTGAAGGCTGCGGAGGGCGCGGCGCTCGGCACTGGCACCACAATGGATTACGAGATCATCCACGGTCTCAACGCGTTGTTACCCAACGAAGCGCTTTCTAGAGCGATGTTTGCCAATCTGGAGCAAGTCGGTGGTGTCGAATACGACGAACCAGAGCGCACCTTCGCCAAGGCACTTCATGAATCGTTGGATGATGCACCACCGCTAGAGTCAGCCTCACAGGTCGTGCCATTCCAGCAGCCACGCAGCGGGGGCAGCGGATCTACTGATGTCGCCGACGTGAGTCTCGTTGTTCCCACTGCGGGCTTGGCTGCTGCCACCTGGGTGCCCGGCACCGCCGCTCACTCCTGGCAGGCGATTGCCGCCGGCGGACACAGCATTGGGAACAAGGGCATGATGGTGGCTGCTAAGACCCTCGCTATGACGGCAGTGGATCTATTCACCAATCCAGATCTGGTCGCCGCGGCAAAAGCAGAGCGCGTGGACAGACTCGGCCCGGGCTGGGAATATGTGTCGCTTATTGGGGACAGGGATCCGCCGTTGGATTATAGAAATAACAACTAGTCAAGAATTACGAAGGGCGCGGGATTGGGGAAAGGGAATGGAGGTGCTGCCCTTTTCCCCTTCCCCTTTCCCCCTTCCCCCAAATCTCAATTCTCCACTCTCAGTGCCACCATCGGATCTACTCGACTCGCCCGCAAAGCCGGGATTAACGATGCGCCAGTGGCCGCGGCCAGGAGTGCAACCACGACACCGGCGTATGTGACCGGGTCGGTGGGCGCAATTCCAAAAACCATCGTCTCGAAGCTCCTGGACAACGCAACGCTTCCGAGGAGGCCGATCACTATGCCGATCCCGGACACGATCAATCCGTCTCGCACGATTTCTGCTAACACCTTCCCGCCTGGCGACCCGAGTGCCATTCTAAGGCCAATCTCATGAATGCGTTGAGTAACTGCGTATGAGATCACGCCATATACGCCAACAGATGCGAGGAAGAGAGCTAAAAGTCCGAATACCGTGAGCAGAACGGTGATGAATCGTTCGCTGTCAATTGCTCCGGCGAACACCTCCTCCATGGTTCGAACGCGAGAAATCGGAACACCGCTGTCGTAACCACCTACGACGTTACGCAGGGTGGGCATCAGCATGTCGGGGTCGGTGCCGGATTTCACGGTCAGATACATGTCGCGTGGTGAGTAGTAGGCGGTGGCAAAACCCTGTGCATGCGGAACATACCACCAGGGTCTCGGGTCCTGACTCACGCTGCTGTGCTGCACGTCCTTCACCACCCCGACAACTTCGAGCCATGGCCAATTGCTGTCCCACACCTTCATTCGTTTCCCCAACGGATCTTCGTCTGGCCAGTGAACGCGGGCCATTGTCTCACTGATTACCACGACCGGTGGCGAATCGGCAACGTCGTGCTCATCGAACAATCGACCGCGCAGCAACGAGAGGCCAAGCGTCTCAAAGTACTTTGGTGTGCAAAACTGCACCCGGGCTGCTGGTGCGTCTCCAATCGTCGCAGCTTCTTGGCCCTCGATGAGAATCGACCAGTTGCTGCTTCCGCTGCCCATGGGTAAGGCCAACACGGCACTCGCCGAGGTTACACCAGGGGCGGCCCGGATCTCTTCCAGCAGGCCAGTATAAAACGCTGCCCGACGTTCGCCTGTGTTGTACTCCGAAGCAGATGGGTTCAAGCGGAACGTGATCACGTTTTCGACATCGAAGCCTGTATCGACGCTGTACATGTTGAGTACGCTTCGTAGCATCAATCCCGCTCCAGAGGCCAGTACCACTGCGAGTGTCACTTGAATCGCCACCAGCACACGGCGGATGGTGTGACTCGAACGCGTGGCCCCCCGTGAACCACCACCATCCTTCATTATCTCATGAATGTCTGATCGTGCCGCCTGCAGGGCCGGGAGGACTCCGAAAGCCAACCCAGTTGCAAGCGAAACAGCCAGGGAAAAACTCAGCACAACACCATCAATTCCTACCTGGCCGAGCCGCGGGATTCCGCTTGGCGCCAATGCCAGCAGCAGCCTGGTGAAGGCCACGGCAACGGTGAATCCTGCGAGGCCGCCTATTGCAGCAAGCAGAATGTTCTCAGTGATTAGCTGAGTCGTCAGACGTCTACCGGAAGCACCAACTGCGTTGCGGATGGCTATCTCGCGTTTCCTGGTTTCGCCGCGAGCAAGCAGGAGATTCGCCACGTTCACGCATGTCATCAGTACCACAAACCCAACGGCTCCTAGAAGCACGTAGAGTGGCGTGGCTACGTTACCCGTTATTCTCTCGTGGTATCCATCGAGTCGTATCCGGTATCCCGGATCTGGATAGTAATCCGGGTAGTCGTCGGTTGACCGAGCGGCGAGCAGATCCATCTCGTTCTGTGCGTCTTGTATTCCAATTCCAGGTGCCAGCCGCGCCACGACCTGGAGATAATGATTGTTCCGGGCCCACGGATCTTCGCGATTGAGGTTCAACGGTACCCATGCTTCCCACGTGTCATCGGGAAACTCGAAACTTGAGGGCATGACGCCCACAATAGGCAGAGGTTGATCGAGAACGTCGAACGTGAGAGTTTGCCCCAGGACATCGGGGTTGCCACCGAACTCGCTCTGCCACATACCGTAGCTCAGCACGATCGCCCCTGTAGATCCGGGCTGGTCTTCTTCTGGTGCGAAGAAACGGCCGATTACCGGGTTTACTCCAAGCATCGGTAGAGTGGTAGCCGTTGTCCTGAGCAGGCGGACCCTGCGCCCCCCCGTCGAGTCACCCAGCGTTACTTCAGCTCCACTCGCAGCGCCAACGGCCGCAAATGAACTCGCGAGTGAGCCGAAGTCCCAGTACTCGGGCTCCGATGTCCCGTAGAACCCACCGTCGGGATCGATGCCGCTATTAACTCGGATCGAAACCAGCTGCTCGGGATTCTGGTACGGGAGTGGAGTGAGCAGGATGCCATTCACTACGCTGAAGATCGCCGTGCACGCGCCTATGCCAAGCGCGAGCGTGAGCACGGCGACCGCCGTGAAGCCGGGTTGCTTCAGGAAACCTCGTACTGCGTATCTGAGATCTGTGACAACTGCAGTAAGCATCGGTTCTTTCCGGGTGTTTTGTCGATGGGACAGATGGGAACTCGAGGTGCGACGCTCTGCGAATCCTGACCTGCAAAGATGCCAGCTAACTCTCACCGTCGTTCGCAGTGCGGCGAACGATGCTCCAAACTCGGTGCGTGCGGCGTTTGTGGCGTCGTCTCTCTGGTCTTGGAAAGCATGCAGCAGGTCGGGCCCGTATTCGCGTCTGAAGCTCGCGGGAAACAACCTGATCAAGAGCGCGACCCATGCGCTGCTGAAGCTTGTCACTACTCCTCCAACAGCACCAATGCGCGCTCGGACGCCAACAGCGACCGGAGCCGCAGTGCCTCCGCGCGGGCCACCACTCTGCCGAGTTCTGTCGCTCTGTAGTACCGCCGCTTACGCTTTGAACTGGGCTGTTGGATGGGTGCGTCTTCGAGCAGACCCTGCTTCGTCAGCCTACTCACGATTCGATACAGTGACCCCAGTTCGAGCGTCGGCTTGTCTGAATCATCTGTCGAAGCCTTGACGATCCCATACCCGTGCAATGGCTCGTCGGACAGCAACAAAAGCACCTGAAAGTCCTGTGGGGCGAGCGGCAGAAAGTGTCTCGAATCTGCTAGCGTGTCGTCACTACTGGACATACACTGGCCTCCAACATGAATATCTGTTCTGTACACATATGTTGGACGCTGATATTGGCCGAATGGTTGCAAGGGGTTTTGCTGCCGATGCACGCGGAGAAACGCTGCCGCGAATACACGCCGACAACAACGAGGGAATTGGTTTTCCCACTCTTCCCATCAAGAACATCCGCGTACTTCCGCTTCCGTCCGCGGCAGGTCCGGTTTTCAGCCTCAGAAGCTCAGCCAGTACGTCATCTTCACCATCAGTACGTTCTGCTGGTCGTCACTTAGAAGGTCCTTGAGCTCGTCAAACACCCTGAACGAGGGATCAGATGAGTGCGCGAATCGCGAATGGCTCCACGCCAAGAAAAGAGTCGAACCAGGTAAATACTCCCAGCGGAGCACCATGTTGGTTCGCAACGATCGTATCGAGAAGTCGGGATTCCTGAACGTCAGAGGTTCGCCGGGACCCGCACCGTCAGAGTCTGCCGTGTAGGTGTTCGCATCTGAGTCATAGCTCAGGGACGAGTTTCCGTCCTGACCGTACTCGATGAATTCGTATGTCCGAGGAGTCGCGAACTCCATGAGGTGTACATAGTCGCCCGACGCCACCAGCGGTTGCGCATACAGTTGGAGTGTTAGGTCCGGCGTTAGAGCCACGTCGACGCGAGTAGTGAGATCGAGGTTCGACTGGTCCAACGTGCCGAAGACGTAGCGCCCTCCAAACGTCGCCGTTGCATGCGGGTCAACAGCTTGTGTGACGTACTGGGCCGACGCAAACAGGCGGGTGAACGCCGGCTGGAACCGTATCCTCAACGCGCCGCTGGAGCGCACCGTGATACCCGGACGCACTCCGATCAACCAACCGCCGGCAACATTCTTGACCACCGATATGCCTGGGTGTAGAGAGAGTGGCCTCCTCGTGTCCGTGTGAATCGAGAGGCTTGCGTTCCAGCCTTCCGGCTCCTCGATCAATGGCCCGCCCCGAGTCTCGCGATCGCTCAAACCTCGTAACGCGTAGCCGCCAGAGACGCTCACTCTCCAGTGGTTGTGAAACTCCGCGTTGAGGTTCGCGCGCAGCGTTCGACTCAGGTTGACTCCTCCGTGATTCCACGACGACGACCCCGATGTACCGATGCGAAACGAACGGAACGTCCGACTAGGCCGCAGCCATCGCCGTGACATGCCGCCACCGGCCACCCGCCGGTCAGCCGTGCGCTGGTATCCGATGTCGTTGATTTCGATTCCGGGCGAGGAGTAACCTGCGTAGGCGTTGAAGGTCCAATTACCCTCGGTCTCGGCGAACGACAACATTCCCAGGGTACCGGACATCGACGTTGCCGACGAGTCGAGGGCGAGGTGATCCTGGTCGGGACGTTGGAAGTAGTGGCCCGACGATCGTTGCACCGCCAGCATCGCAGCTGGTTCTCCTTCAATGTGAGCGAAAGAGAAGATGCCGTCGATCGAGTAGGCGTTGTCGTTGAACCGTTGCGTGAAGTCGATTCCGCCGCTGTACGCCGATCGAGAAAGCGACTCGAAAATCGGGTCAGAGATGTCACGGTGTACTGTCGTAAGCGCGAATCCGACTTGCCCCGCTCCCTCTCTCATGTCCTTCCGTGCTCTCACAACCCCATAGTTGGTGAGCGGCTCGACCGATACGGCATCCAGCCCCGCTCCTGTCGAGGACGCTGTGCGAGCCTTCTCCTCGTTCGTGAGCGCCTCGAGCACGCCGATAGACCAGCCGTTTTGGGTCTTCCCCGAAACCTTGGCGGCACCAAGGATCGTGGTTGCGCGAGGCATGTCGACATATGCGGCAGCCCCGACGGCAGACTTCTGAGGAGCGCGACCGATGCGTCGGGAGTAGAAGAAATCATGGCCCCCGATCCCGAAATTGAAGATGTTCGACCCCTCCACGAAGAACGGGCGCAGTTCGGGATACAGCGTCTCAAATGCAGTGAGGTTCACCACCGCGGGATCTGCGTCCACCTGACCGAAGTCTGGGTTAATAGTGGCGTCCAACGTGAAGTCGCTGGATATGCCGTACTTGATGTCGGCGCCGCCCGAGATTCGATATCGACTGCCGTCGTCGAACGGGTTGGCGGGATCTGAATCCTCGGTGAATTGTCCTTGGGTGACCGTGTACGGAAGTACCTCCAACCGCATTGGCTGTCGACCAATGTCAAGACCCATCAAGTGCCCGAACTTCGATACCCAGCCAGGCTCCGTAGCGGGTGTCCAGGCCCAATCGGCTGCTTCGTTTGCGTGGAAGATGTCGCGACGCAACTGTATGCCCCAAACCTGTTCACCACTGGTTGAGAATCGTATCTGCGAGAACGGGATCCGCATTTCAGCGATCCAACCCGCAGAATCGATCGCGGTTTCCGCTTCCCACACCGGGTTCCAAGTTGGGTCGACGCCCATTCTGGTGTCGTTGGACGTTGTGGCGTCAGATCGCTCACCCGCGGGAGTGACGCCAAATGCGAACGACGTACGATGATCGTGAAAAGCATCCAGTATGACGAAGAAGCGATCGTTTAAGGTCGCGAACGAGTCCCGTCGATCAAGCCGTCTCGAGATTTTTGCTGTATCGGCAGTAAACAGTCGCGCACCGACATACAGGGCATTGTCGTCGAAAACCAGGTAGACCGTTGTTGATTCGGCTGGGGGTTTGCCGTCGCTAGGTTCGTCTCGCCGGAAGCCTCTGGCCGGAGTCGCTGCGCTCCACACAGGCTCGTCCAGAACACCATCGACTCTCATGTCGTCTCTAGTCCTGACGGCGACTACGGCAGGTGGTACCCGTCCGTTCGTGTGGTTGAGGCTGGAGTCAACTTGGACGTCCTGCACGCTAACTACCTGAACAGCCAACGCGAGTGTCATGCCGACGATCATGTGTTGCCCTCATCTAGGAGTTCAACTGCGCGTTCCAACAAACCTAATCCTTCGGACTCGGCCGCTATCCCTTGCTCGAGGATTGGTGCAATGACCGCAATCCGTTCAGGCGTTCGAGCTCGTTCCTGGAGAGTCGCGCGCGGCGAAAACCCGTCCTGAACGGCGGATCGATACTCTTCGTAGCGTCTGAATGCCTCTCCGTAGCTGTTGGCTGCGGCCTGAAGCAAGCGTGCCACTTCTCCTTCGTAGTGGGGAGCGCAGTCATGCAACCAGGACTCGCAGCATCTTCGAGCCATCAGGCGCTCGAACGCCGCCCAGCAGAACCACTCTTCCGTGTCGCGGTAATCCTTCGATTCATCCGACAAGTCCACGAGATAGGCCTTCAGCGCTGACAGGCCTTGCGGAACGCCCTTCCAGTCGTGTGCTCGTCCCTTCGTGACGGCACGGCGCAGAGCGAGCAAACGAATCTCATCTTCTGGCATCGCTTCGCCACTCTTCCTCATGACGTACACCGCGTACGGATGCAGTCTCTCGATCTCCCACCATCCGGGAAACGCGGTGCCGTCGAAGAAGACTTGGCGCTTTCCGTCTTGATTCCGGTACGCGGCGATCAATCCTCCATCGAAGTGTTCGCTCATGATTGGAGTGCCGGCGTCCACATGCTTCTGTACGAAATCCCAAAGCTCTTCGGGCTCAGCAGTACGAGCCATGTCATAGTGGAAGCCGAGACTCGCTGGCAGAAAGGCGAACACCTCATACGGGCCGTCGGCCTTCGGATCGCCGCACACAGCGTGATAGGCGGGGGAGAGATCACTGTATTCGTATCCAAAGCTGAACGCCCAGCCGGTCTTTGCCGCGAACTCCATGTAGTCGAGTTCCACTCCCTCGTGATTGAGGGCACACACGACGGCGAGTGGCACGCCGGCTCCCGCGTACTCTGGAATCTCTTCCTTACAGCGGCTTCGTACTGCGTCGAGGGAAATTGCCTCGTTCTTGGGGTACGAGTTCACCTCATCTCGGAGTTTGGCCCAGTTATCGAACCCGTAGTGACGTGCAACGACAAACTGCGCGTCGGCTAGAGCGAGATCTGCGCTCAGGATTTCGTCGTCCGACGCCTTCTCGAACCTCTTCAGTCGCCGCCAGAATTGGCACGACTGCTTCATGCCTCCTCTATGGGCGGCCAGGAGTTGCTTCGCCTGCTTCTTGATGTAGTCGAGATTTGGATGGCGGGGGAGAGGAACAGTCATTGACTACCTTCCTTTCACAAACGCCCGAGGCCTGCACGCACGGTACGAAAAGAAGGTCGTATCGCATGAGCTGTCGTCCGCTGAAGGTGGGTTCAACCCTTTCCGCAGGCTGGAGGCGCCCTTCAGACGCCGGTAGTAATATCCTCCACCTCCAGTATGCAGTCAACGGACCCAGGCGCTATCGTAACTGCGGCGCTATTGTTCATGCGGTGAGTCTGGCTCCTTTCGTCGGGCAGATTCCCTGAGTGCTACAACCTAGTCCTAGATAAATTCAGGAGATGATCCGGTGAGCGTAATCAAGATGAGGGAAGTGGCCTTCACTACGGTCCTGTCTGTATTCGTGCTGGCACCGACTTTTGTCGTGGCGCAGGATGGAAAGGCAGCCGTATTGGCGCATATCGAAAACAACCAAGCCCGGTATGGTGATGTGGCTCAAGAGATTTGGGATCTTGCCGAGCTGGGATATATGGAACAACAGAGTGCCGCTCTCTTGGGAGCTACCCTGGCTGATGCGGGCTTTCAGGTTGAGTTCGGAGTGGCGGCAATGCCGACCGCATTCGTTGCGTCGTATGGCTCCGGAAGCCCGGTAGTAGGCATTTTGGCCGAATACGATGCGCTCCCCGGTATGTCACAGGCTAGAGTGCCCGTGCGGCAACCTGAAGCCGGTACGGAGGCCGGCCATGGTTGCGGGCACCACCTGTTCGGCGCCGGGTCAGTGGCAGCGGCGATCGCCGTGAAGGAATGGATGGAGTCGGCTGGGATTGCTGGAACCGTTCGTCTCTACGGCACGCCCGCCGAGGAGGGTGGTGCGGGCAAGGTCTTCATGGCTCGTGCGGGGCTGTTCGATGACGTTGATGTCGTACTCCATTGGCACCCCGGCGATCGGAATGGCACCGGCGTGTACAGTACCCTCGCAATCCTGTCAGCGAAGTTCCGCTTTCACGGTGTTTCTGCCCATGCCGCTGCCGCGCCAGACCGTGCAAGGTCTGCTCTCGACGGTGTCGAGGCAATGAACGACATGGTCAACATGATGCGTGAGCACGTGCCCCAAGAGACGCGGATTCACTACGCGATCACCGCCGGCGGAGAAGCACCAAACGTCACGCCTGATTTTGCAGAGGTCTATTACTACGTGAGGAACCCGGACGTCGAGAACGTGCGTTCTATCTTCGAGCGGGTAGTCAAGGCGGCCGAGGGTGCTGCACTTGGAACCGGCACCACCATGGACTACGAAGTAGATGCAGGTGCGTTTGCTCTGTTGCCCAACGAGGCCCTTGGCCGAGCGATGCATGCCAATTTGGAGCAGGTGGGTGGCGTTCAGTACGACGAAATGGATACAGAATTTGCCGAAGCCATAAGTGCTTCGTTCGGAGAGAACGCACCGCCGTTGAGCCAAGCAGCAGAGGTAGGCCCGTTCCTGGTGCTTCCTGGAGCGGTGCCGGCATCTACCGACGTTGGTGACGTGAGTTGGGTCGTTCCCACAGTGGGTCTCAGTGCGGCTACATGGGTGCCGGGAACTGCTGCTCACACGTGGCAGGCTGTTGCCGCGGGTGGAACGAGTATTGGTAACAAAGGCATGATCGTGGCGGCCAAGACCATAGCAATGACGGCAGTCGATGTTTTGACAAACGCAGAACTCGTGGCCGCCGCCCGAGAAGAGTATTTGGAGAGAGTCGGCCCAGACTTCCAATACGTACCGCTCCAAGGTGACATCGATCCCCCTCTGGACTACCGAAGAAAGCCGTAGAGATGATTGCCACCCGCCTCCACGCCTGGCGTGCAGTTGGGTGGTCCGCCCTCTGAATCGCAAGGCGTGGATCGTGATCGAGTCAGACGTGTAAGACCTGCAGCGACTGAAACTGCATTGGAATTCGTCACGTAGATCCAGAAACACCATTCATCACAACAGTTAGGGAATACATGTCTTATATCCAGGGTTTGGGCTTGGGGTTGCTGTTCTTGGTTCCATCCGCCGTCGATGCTCAGACAAACTCAGCCGAGAACAGTGGGACGACGCGACCAGTGGCCACAGCTGAACGAACTGACGAAGACATCGACATCAACGGACGGCTCGATGAAGCGGCATGGTCGCGAGCGACACCTGTCACCGAGTTCACGCAGGTGGATCCGTTTGAAGGGCAACCGGTCAGTCAGCGCACGGAGGTACGAATCCTCTACGATTCGGATGCGATCTATTTTGGTGTCCGGGCATGGGACGACGGTCCGACTACCACAAGGCTGGGACGCAGGGACATGCCGCTGCAAGACTCCGATTGGATCGGCATCGTCATCGACAGCTACCACGACCATCAAACCGGCTACTCTTTCGATGTCAATCCTGGAGGAGTCAAGAGGGACGCAGTGAAGTCGATGAGGCCCGGAGGTGGTGAGAGGGACGATCTTTCCTGGGATGGTGTTTGGGATGTTGAAACCTCGGTTGATGACCAGGGCTGGATCGCTGAATACCGAATCCCTTTCAGCCAAATCCGTTTTCGCAACCAGGATGAATACGTATTTGGGCTTCAGCTCGAACGGGTGATAGGAAGAAATACCGAATACGCCGTTTCCGCGTTTACTCCCAGGACTGAAAGCGGTGGCATACCCGCATTTGGGCATCTCCAAGGCGTAAGAGATATCGAGCCCGGCAGTCGGTTGGAGCTACTTCCCTATACCGTTGGGAAGACCGAAAACGTCGATCCAGGGAGCAACCCATTCAGGACCGATTTGGAACACCGTGTATCGGGGGGATTGGACCTGCTCTACCGGGTCACCTCAAACATGACTCTCAATGCGACGATCAACCCGGACTTTGGTCAGGTGGAGGTCGATCCCGCGGTCGTGAACCTAGGTGTTTATGAGACTTTCTTCGAGGAGAAGCGACCGTTCTTCATCGAAGGCAGCGAGATATTCCAGTTCACCGGTGGCACCAGTGGCGGTCAGTTGTTCTACACTCGCCGTATTGGTCGGTCTCCACAGACCAGACCTCCCACCGACTCCGCCGACGTGCCCACGGAGACGACGATTCTCGGAGCCGCGAAACTGTCGGGGAGGACTGCAGGATGGTCTATCGGAACTCTGACAGCAGTTACCGCCGAAGAAACCGCCCGCTACGTATCCGGCGGGGTGAATCAAGAGATGGTCGCCGAGCCCCTCACGGCCTATTTCGTTGGGCGCGCTCGGAGGGAAATGCGTGGTGGTCTCTCATCCATCGGGATCATGACCACGGCCGTGCGCCGTGACTTGAGCTCGGATCTGCTTCGTGAGCGCCTGAGATCGGGAGCTTATGCAGCCGGCCTCGATTTCAACCATCAGTTTCCCGGGCGCGTTTGGGCTCTGAGCGGCAACCTCATCGGCAGTCGAGTCGAGGGCACCGCGGAAGCGATAACCCAAGTTCAAAGGTTCCCGAACCATTACTTCCAAAGGCCGGATGCAGAGCATCTTGAAATAGATGAGACGGCCACATCGCTCACGGGGTATTCAGCTTCACTGTCGCTGGACAAGATCTCGGGGCAGCACTGGCTTGGTGGTATTGCCGCGGCGATCACGGCGCCGCAGTACGAGGTAAACGATCTCGGCTTCGCGTATCGAACAGACAGGCGCGATGTGGCCGCGAACCTCCTGTACAGAGAGGTCCGACCTGGGTCGTTTTTCCGTAATTGGATGTTGTTGGGAATGTTCCGGAACGAAATGAACTTCGACAACCAAACCATCCTCCGGATGGCAATCGCACAGTTCCGGTTCAGACATCTGAACTTCTGGGGTGGTGGGTTGACCTTCCTACGCTCGTTCAGGGCTAATGATGACAGGTCTACCAGAGGTGGGCCCATGCTGATTCGGCCCGCGAACTACCAGATCATGGGGAACTTCAACACGGACGGTCGGAAGGCGGTGATTTTCACCGGTGCGGGTGGGGCTCAGTGGGACGCTTATGACGGATACGTGTATCAGGGGCGAATTGGTATCAACTTGCGCCCATCTTCACGTTGGAGTCTGGCACTGGGGCCGCGCATTATGAAGGCTCGTGTTGCTGCTCAGTATGTGACGACAATACCCGATCCAACGTTTACCGCCACGTATGAGAGAGGCTACATATTCGCCCAGCTGGACCAGACAGAGATCGCTCTAGAGACACGATTCAACTTCACTTTCGTTCCGGGGTTGACGCTAGAGACCTACGTGCAGCCACTCGTCTCGGCGGGTGACTACGGGGACCTTCAATACCTCGAGACTCCTGGCACGTTCGATTTCGCTCCCTATACCGCGATGAACTTCAGCCCTGACTTCAATTTCCGAAGCCTGAGGGGCAATGCTGTTCTCAGGTGGGAGTGGCAGCCGGGATCCAATATCTACGTTGCGTGGCAACAGCGAAGGTCCGGTTATGAACCGATTGGCGACTTCGACTTCGACCGCGATGTTGGCGCGGTATTCGATGCGCCGGCGGATAACATCTTCCTCATAAAGGTTAGTTATTGGATTAGTCCGTAAGAGGTGGGTGGTGAGTAGTGGGTGGTGAGTAGTGGGTGGTGAGTAGTGGGTGGTGAGT
>CAZFHS010000017.1:32993-101088 GCA_964518955.1 uncultured Gemmatimonadaceae bacterium
GTGGGTGGTGAGTAGTGGGTGGTGAGTAGTGGGTGGTGAGTAGTGGGTGGTGAGTAGTGAGCGGTGAGTGGTGAGCGGGCCTTTCACTGCACCGCCTACTCACAACGCACTACTCACAGGCTCCAGAAACGAAAAAGCCGCCCCAAGCTCTCGGGGCGGCTTTCATTTCGACCGAATCGTGGAGCTACTCAGCCATTTGCGTGACGTTCTCGGCAGCTGGGCCCTTCTGGCCTTCGACCATGTCGAACTCAACCTGCTCGCCTTCGCGTAGCGACTTGAAGCCGGTGCCTTGAATGGCAGTGTGGTGGACGAAACAATCTTTACTGCCGTCCTCAGGTGTGATGAATCCGAAACCCTTGCTGTCGTTGAACCACTTCACGGTTCCCTTGGTACGCATTACCGCACTCCCTTGGTTGTTGCTGTGGCCGGGGGTCCGGGTCATGCCGTACCGACCGACTACACTTCCGCGGCATACCGCCCCCGCGTTGGGCCGTTGCGCCGATCGTGCGCAACTGAATCCTGATACAACAAACAGGAAATCCGATCGAAGCCGGATTCCCCGTCGACGTTCGTACAAACATGGCCCTTACTGGGCCTCCCAAAAAATACCCCAGAACAGTAGTAGGTGGTTCCTGTGCCGTCAAACCCCCTGGACGACCCGTAATGACGGTCAGCATGGGTCCTTCCAGACCTCGAGCGGCTGTATCGTGGCGATGCGCGTGAAGTCTTGATCGGTGGTCGACATCATGAGGTCGTGGCGAATGCACAACTGAGCGAGTTGAGCGTCGATGGTACCAATCGAAATGCCCTTTCTTCTGCACGCATTCCTCACACCAGCTGCGTCGATGTGGTCTTGACGGTCAGGAATGATGAATGGCAACACGGACAAACTACTCACGATGCTGTTGTGGGCTTTGGCCCCAGCGAAGCCCTGTAGCAGCTCCTGTAGCACAATACCAGTTGTGAAGATGGGGCCGCCGGAGTTGAGCGTGTGTGCAAGGGCTGAGACTTCTGGGCATTGGGTTGGCGAAATGCGCCGGAGTGCATGCGACCAGACACTCGTGTCGACAAAGAACTTCACTTACGCGTCCGCTCCTGTTTGTAGTCGAACTTGGCTGTCCAGTCGAGTTGATCGAAGAGGTCGAGAATACGTCTCTGCTCGCGTCGGGCGATGAACTCTTCCAACGCTTTCGTGACCGCAGCCTTCTTGGTCGTCTCACCGCTGACGGCAAGAGCGCGGTCCAATAGTTCCGGATCGAGGGCTAGATTGGTGGCCATGTGTAAACTCTCACACAACATATCACACACTCACTCATAGTGCAGACCTACCGTCATTCGGCCGAGTATATGGAAAAGTGGCTGGCGTTCTATACCGAAACAATGTGCAGAGGTGCAGAAGATTGCGGGTTGTTTGCTATGCGATTCGTTTGCTGCGGAAGAACGCAGAGTAACGCGGATTGGCCTTTTGGGTTGGTTGGGGCGCAACCCAGTTCCAGGTCGTTTCCACGTCGATCCGCGGCAAGTTCTACACTGGCAATACCAGTTCCTCGATTGTCTCTGGAGCGTGGGTCAGGCAGACGTATCCATCATCTGTGATCAAGACAGTATCGGAGTGCCTGTAACCACCTTCCCCTTCCTTGTAGATCCCTGGCTCGATGCTGACGGTCATGCCGGCTTCGAGCACACGTTTTTCGCCGACTGCCAGATATGGAGCCTCATGCCCAGTGATCCCGAAGCCGTGCCCGGTTCGGTGAAGGATGCTGTCTTCATACCCCGCGTCTACGATGACTTTCCTGACAGCGACGTCGATTTCAGCCAGATCCTGACCAGGGCATAGCATGTCGTACGCCGTCGCTCGAGCCCTGAACATGACGTCAAACGGTTTCTTGGCGTGCTCCGGGATTTCACCGAGGAAGAAGGTTCTCTCCAATTCAACTCCGTATCCGTTTACCTGAGCAATCACGATGCTCACGTGGGGGCCACCATGTTCCATCGGCATTGCCAGAGACGGAAAATGATGTGGGTCGTGTCCGATAGCCGGGGGCCACACGAATGCCGCCGACTTCGTGATCATGAAGTTCGCGTTCGGGATATCCTCAAAGATCTTCTTCGTCATTGCTCCGCTGACGGCAGTGTAGATCGCACCTTCAGGTACGCCGGGTTTGCAGATCTCGAGCAGCGTCGCGTGGCCGAGGTCGACTATCGAACACGCATGAGCGGTGCGGCCGATTTCGTGTTCACTCTTGATGAGTCGCGCCTCGTCAATAACATCGGTCATGGTCAAGTCACCGGGAGTCTTGCGGGCAATGCCGACAGGCATCGCGCTCTCGATTCCCACTCTGCAATTCTCGTCGAACAGTGTGGGATAGATGTCATACCAGTTTTCACCATCCGGAGCAGGGAATTCGTAGTAGGTGACATAATCCAGGTCACACTGCGCGCGCATTTTGACGTGCGTCAACTCGAGGAGCGGAGCCAACATCGTCGCCGGGCCTTGTTTCCCGATGATCAACAAAAAAGGACGTTCGTGTACGTAGTTTGCGAAGTTGGTCATGTAATAGACGTTGACCGGGTCGAATGAGACGTAGTAGTCGAGATCTTTTGCAGCCATCAGTTCGCGAACACGCGCTAGGCGATTGTCGAGTTCGGATTTGTCCGGCGGAGTCGTGATCGAGGCTGGCTCTGCGCTCATTTGTTACTCCAGGCATGAGGTTGAGACGGACGCACTGATATCGTGCAGCTTTCAATATCCAATGACCAACACGGAATATCCAATGTCCAAGTGTTAGGGGGATCGGATCCCGCTGCACGTTGCTCGCTGTACGGTGCTCGAAATTTGGACATTGGGCATTGGCTATTGGATATTGGACATGCAAGCACGCAGACCAACACCATTCAAGAGCCATGGACCATATGTCGACCGACAAGCTCCCAGCGCATTCATACCTCGACGAACTCGGCATCCCGTTCCAGCGCCTCACCTTCCCACCCGACACCGAGAAAGGTGCGGCCAATGTTTGTGCGGCGCTCGGATATCGCGAGGACCAGATGGTCAAGACGCTGATATTCGAGGCTCATACTGGGGAGCGAGTATTGGTGATGATAGGGGGCAACCGCAACGCGATTTCGGGACTGCTCAAGAAGGCAATCGGATCGCGGAACATCAGAATGGCCCCGCTCGATGCGGTCGAAGAGACAACCGGCTATGCTGTTGGTTCGGTACCTCCCTTTCATTGGCAGCCGGAGGGTTTTCGGTCATTTTTGGATGAGGCGTTGGTGCGCGAAGAGATCCTCGGGGTCGGTGCCGGAGTTTGGGGAGAGGAAATCATGATCACCCCACAGGACTTACGGCGAGCTTGCAACGCAATCGTGGTCAATCTGAGCGAGAAGATCGCCGACTCCTGATCCGTGGCAGTAAACTTAGGGCACACATTACACCTTCGATCTTTCCTAGCGGAGCGACATTTTGAAATCAATGAGCCTACGTCGGAGCTCCATCGTAGCGACAATGTGCGGGCTGAGCGTGTTCTTGTTCGCGGGCTGTTCTTCGCCCGAACAAGCGCCTGTGGAGGAAGCTGCACCTGAGTTCGTTTGGCAAAATCTCGACACACTCGCTTGGAACGAAATGCTCGCTGCAGAAGACGCGCGCGCCGACACGCCAGAAGCTCTCGATCCGATAATCCGCAGCCTATCGGCTAGCGGTGCAGAAACACGGGCGGTTGCGGTTCGCGCCCTAGGGAGGATGGAACGATCCGACCTGGTGGGTGAGCTTATCCCCCTCCTGGTAGATAGTATGCCGCTCGTTAGAGCGGAGGCGGCGAACGCAGTGGGGCAAGCTGTATTTCGCGGTGAAGCGGGATTGGCCTTGGCCCCTCTCCTCCCTAGGCTAGGTGAGGAATCGGACGCATATGTCCGTGGTGTCATCGCGCAAACACTCGGGCGCCTGCCTTACGAATCGAGCGACACTGTACGACTCGTCGATGCGGCGTTGGTAGGCGCACTCGACGATTCTGTGCCGGCTGCGCTTGTTGGTGTCGTCAAAGGGTTGGAATCCCTAGTACGTCGGCAGGGTGCGGAATCACCCCCGTCGGAGAGGGCATTGGAGCGCCTGGGCGATCTCGCCAGGTATCGATCCACTTATGGCCCTGAAGATGCGTATACGTTGCATATCCGAAGGCACGCGATTTCGGCGCTCATTTTGAGCGGCCAGGTGGAAGCGAGTTTCCTGGTGGCGGTTTTGGTCGACAACGACCCGGAGGTGCGCCGTCTGGCGGTTGGAGCCGCATCCTCACTGGATGTTTTGGCGGGACGCATGGACGTCATCACGCGGGCGTTGAGTGACGACGAACCAATAGTACGCCTGGAAGCGCTACGCGCATTCGGGCGGCATGCGATGGAAAACTCTGGGTGTGGAGCCGTGATCGCCGCTCTAGACGACCCAGATCCGGATGTGGCCATCACCGCAATCGATCTACTCGGCAATGACTGCGGTTCTGACCGCTCTTCGCTGGACCGCTTGATTAGTTACGTCGACGCGTTGGACGATCTGTCTGGAGATGCTGGCTCCGCAAGTTATCCGAATTCGTGGCACCGACCGTCACATGCGTTGGTTGCCTTGGCTCGGGTTGCACCTGATAGAGCCGCGCCTGCACTCGAGAGGTTCGCCTCTCATGAGCTATGGTGGGTGCGGATGTATGCCGCAAGGGCGGCTGCCACTCTCGACTCGGCTGAATGTCTTCAGAGGTTGGCCGCAGACGAAAATGACAACGTGCGCGAAGCGGCTGTAACGGGACTGTCGCGAATTCTCGGGCACGATGCAGGGTCGGTGTACATCGATCAGCTGACTCGCAGAGACTATCAGCTCGTCATGACAGCGGCGCGTGCTCTGGACGATACTCCGAATCCCTGGCAGGTGCTGCCAGCCATGTTCGACGCACTAGAACGAATTGCAGCCGAGCGACGTGAGACTTCGAGAGATGTGCGGCGAGCGTTGATCCGGCGTATCGGAACGCTCGGCGGGCGCGGCCAGGCCGTAGCACTGTCTCCCTATCTGAGAGATTTTGATCCAGCTATTGCCCAAGAAGCCGCTCGCGTCTTGGGTGAGTGGACCCGGCGGGAATACGCTCCGTCACCTAGAAAGCTGGCGCGGCAACCACTGCCGTCGTTCGGAGAGTTGGCTGATTTGGCGAATCAGACGGCGATCCTGGAAATGCGCGGCGGCAGACGGATCGAAATGAGACTGTTTCCATTCGAAGCGCCAACCAACGTGATGCGTTTTGTGCGTCTCGCCCGCAATGGTTACTTCAACGGTCTCACATTCCATCGAGTGTCTCGCAACTTTGTGATTCAGGGCGGAAGCCCGGGAGCAAACGAGTTTTTTGGTGACGGTCCATTCACGCGTGATGAGTTGGCATTGCGGTCGAACACCCGCGGTACAGTCGGAATATCCACGCGCGGCAGAGACACTGGGGACGGTCAGATATTCGTCAATCTCGTGGACAATCCCCGTCTCGACCACAACTACACGATCATTGCGGAAGTCGTGAACGGCATGGACGCTGTGGATAGCGTGATAGAAGGCGCCGTGATCGAGCGGATTTCTTGGAAAACCTCAGGGAGTTGATGATGAAACGTCGTGACTTTGTAGCAAGTGTCGGAGGTGGAGTGATAACGGCATCCATGATGGGACGAGGTGCGGCATCGCCAAGCCGGCATCCGCAAGACCGGCCGCTGATTCTGGATGCGAACGGCGAGATCCGGCTGACGCATCCGATGAGCCTGATTCGCGATGTAATCGAAAGCGGTACCAGATCTGAGACCGTGACTATTACAGACCCGAAAGTTTTCGGAGAAGCGGCACTCGATGCGGCGGTCGACGACCTCCTGGCTTACGACAGGCACATTCGAGAGCATTCCGACTACTTGATCAAGGCCACTAGCGTTGCCGATATCCACCGAGCTCGAACTGAAGACAAACTGGCGCTGTTTTATCAACTGCAAAACACCACCCCAATTCAAAAAGACATCGATCGTGTGGACATGTTTTACAACCTCGGCCTTCGATCCCTGCAGATGACGTACAACTACCAGAATTATGTCGGCGCAGGCTGCAGAGAACGAAACGATGGCGGTTTGACGGTGTTCGGGGTGGAGGTGGTGGAACGCATGAACGATATCGGAATGCTCGTTGACACGTCGCATGCCGGCATGAGGACCATGCGGGAGACGATCGAAGCCTCGAGCGTGCCCACCACCGTATCACACACGGCGTGCCAGGCTGTGCACGAGCACGTTCGCAACACGACCGACGAGAACATTCGCTTGCTCGCCGACCACGGAGGCGTTGTTGGCCTATGCCAGATCAGGCCGTTCATCACAGATATCAACTCGGAAGACAACGTTCGATACTACTTTGAGCACATCGCGCACGCGGTGAACTTGGCGGGTGTCGAACACGTTTGCATAGGCAGCGACCGCGACCATAGGGTCATCGAGGATTCCGACGAGGAGTTGGCTGTGCTCCTCGAGGAAGAAGGTGCACAATTCAACCCTTCGGACTGGCCTCTCTACATGCCGGCGCTGAACGGGCCCCGGCGCATGGAGGTCGTATGGGATGGCGTCGTCGGGCTTGGCTACTCGGAGGACGACGTCGAGAAGATCATGGGGTTGAACCTGCTCAGACTCTATGCGGACGTGATTGAGTAGTCAATCACGTCCGCAGGTCGGCCAACGCGCAGCGCGCAACGGTCGGCCTGCCCCATGGGGTAACCGCTCCACTTTTCCGACTTACTTGTTCAGCGACTCCAACAGCTTCACGTTCAACTCGTGTTCCAGAAACGTATCGAACTCCAAGAAGTAACCTTCAGGATCGTACCCCACGAAAGCACGGAACCGACCAACACTGTCCGCGTGAACTTCCGTCTCACGCAACTCAAAGGCATTCGTCTCGCTCACGTACGAGTGCCAGCCGTCGAGATTGTCGGTGAAGAACGACACCGTTACAGCCTTCTGCTCCGTAAATGAATGCATGCCGCGTGTTTCGTCGACGGGCCCGATGTAACCTGACGGCGATGTCTGGTAGATCCATGCCCAGCCCTGATCGACTACCTTCTCGAAGCCCAGTTTTTCCTCCAAGAACGAAAGCGCACCGGCAGTGTCCTTGTAGTAGAGCCACAGTACGGTAGCCTTGAATCCAAGACCATCTGGAACTGTCGTGGT
Source organism: uncultured Gemmatimonadaceae bacterium (assembly GCA_964518955.1). Classification (GTDB taxonomy): domain Bacteria; phylum Gemmatimonadota; class Gemmatimonadetes; order Gemmatimonadales; family GWC2-71-9; genus JBDGYW01. The sequence goes on from CAZFHS010000017.1 coordinate 40,212, forward strand.
TTGACTCGGATCGGGATAGAGTGTTGCGGTTTGCTCCAATAGCGGCAAGAAGTGTTCGTTCTCTGGGTGATCGTTGAATCTCTCGAACTCGAGGTAGTAACCTTCGGGATCGTACGTCACAAAACCGTCGTGCGGCCGGCCTTCGGTGGGATTGAAATCGTACCGCATCTCCAAACCCTGCTCGACGAGATAGGCGTACCACTCATCTAGCTGGTCGGTGATGAGGGCTATCGCTACAGTCTTGGGCTCATCAGTTGAATGCATGCCTGAATCGGCGTCGACCAGTGTCAGGTACGATGTGTTTGCGACTTGAACGATCTTCGCAAACCCGTAGTCAGCCGCTACACGCAGGCCCAAGGTTTCCGTGTAGAACTTTGTGGCTGTTTCGAGGTCGTCGTAGTAGAGGAAAGCGTTATTGGCCGTAATCCCGAAACTCTCGAGTGGATTCAACGGAACCTCCTCTTCTGTCTGGCCGCAGGCCAGGAGAACCATCCCCGAAATACCAAGAAAGATCCTGTTTTTCACGCTTCGCCTCTCTGTTGTCTGACGGTCGTCGGTGCCGACAGAAAAGTGGTTGTGAATGTCGCAGAAACTGCGGAGTCCCCGAAGACTCCACGGCGAAGATAAGCACTTGGACACAACACCTCCACTGCCCTGGCAGGGGCAGTAACCAGGCCATACCTTTGGATGCGATCAATTCTGTGCACTGAAGCACTGGTGCGGAATGGATATGAGATGAAACAGTCAAACGAACTCGTGGAACGCCTGAACAAGTTCCACCGCGTAGATCTGTCGCACTTGCCGACGCCATTGGACAAGCTCGAGAATCTCACTGAGAGACTCGAGCGTTTTAATATGTTCTTGAAGCGGGATGATCTCACCGGATTAGCCTTCGGCGGCAACAAGGCCCGCAAGTTGGATTTCATAATCTCGGATGCCATGAGCCGCGGGGCCGACACGCTTGTCACTTGGGGCGGCGTACAATCCAATTGGTGTCGACAGGTCGCTGCGGCAGCTGCCAAAATCGGGTTGAAGGCTGTGTTGGTTCTGATCAAAAGCAAAACGGCTTCCACGAACGAAGACGGCAACTTGCTGCTCGACAGGATGTTCGACGCAGACGTCCGCATCGTCGAGGCCGACGCGATATCGAACATGATGGAACTCGCCAGCGTTCAGAGGTTTCTCGACCCGATCGTCGAAGAGGTGAAAGGTGCGGGTGACGTGCCTTACCTCCTGCCAATCGGTGGCTCACTGGTGGAAGGATCGATGTCGCAGCCGTGGGGGTCCATCGCGTACGTGAACGCTTTCGCAGAGCTTCACGAACAGGCTGCCGCAGATGGAGTGAGGATCGACTCATTGGTTCTTGCCACAGGATCCGGCAGCACACAGGCAGGCCTATTGGTGGGCGCGAAGGTTATGTCGCCTGCCACTCGCGTGGTGGGGGTCACCGTCTATTCATCGAGGCAGAAGATGACCGAGTACGTTCGCTCGATAGCGGATGCCACGGTCAAGCAACTCGGCGTGGACGTGGAGATAGACGATGAGGACATCATCGTTTTCGAAGACTACCTGAAGGATGGCTACGGCGTTTTCAACGATGACGTGGGAGAGGCGCTGCGAATTATGGCTGAGTCGGAGGGTGTCTTGCTCGATCCGGTGTACACCGGGAAGGCGATGGCCGGCACGCTCGATCTGGCGAAGAAGGACTACTTCGCGGACGGTGAGAATATCGTGTTTCTGCACAGCGGAGGCACGCCCGCCTTGTTCCCGTATCGCAGTCAGATCTCCGGATCGCTTGGATAGAAAGGCGGCGGCGGTCGCCTCAATCAGAAAGCGGCAATTTGGAGGGGGTAATGGTGCATTTCGACAGTCTGTCAGAACATCGCGGCCGCGTCCGGCTGGGTCGTATTGCCCTAGCGCTTGGAGCGGCGCTGCTGGTCGTGGGAGTGACTGCGGCTGCGAGCTGGACGCCAGATTCGGCAGACCAACGCGGTTTCCGCTTTGAGGTGGTTGTCGACGGTTCGGTGAGGGACGCTCCAGTGGATGGAAGAGTTCTGTTGATCGTGTCGGACGACAACTCGCGAGAGCCGCGATTCCAACGACTTCGAAGCCCTGAAGCACCCGCGATCTACGGGGTAGACGTCGAAAGCCTTGCACCAGGACGGCCTGCGGTAATTGACGCCGATACTCGGGGTTGGCCTCTGGAGAGCATCGGCGAGTTGCCAGCTGGAGAATATTACGTGCAGGCGGTTCTGAACGTCTACACCACTTTCAATCGGGCGGACGGACACACGATCAAGGCTCACATGGATCAGTGGGAAGGTCAGCAGTGGAACCGGTCGCCCGGAAACCTGGTGAGCGAAGTGCAACGTGTGCACATCGATCCGGAGTCTTCGACGCCGATCCGCGTGACCCTTTCACAAGTGATACCGCCCATCGAGCCGCCCGAAGACACTAAATACGTCAAACACATCAAGTTTAGGAGTGACATTCTGAGCGAATGGTGGGGGCACGATATGCACCTGGGTGCTGTGGTTGTGTTGCCGGAGGGTTTCGACGATCACCCCAACGCGCGATACCCCACCCTCTATTGGCACGGCCACTTCCCAAGAACTTTTTCTGGTTTTCAGGAGACTCCTCCTGACCCGATTCTCACGGGGCAGATGCGTGAACGTGCCGAAGGACGCTACAGGTTCTACCGGGATTGGGTGGACGGAATACTCGGGCGGTTCTTAATAGTGCTGATGCAGCACCCGACTCCCTTTTACGACGATTCCTACGCCGTGAACTCCGCGAACAACGGTCCTTACGGTGATGCGCTGACTCAGGAGTTGATGCCCAGGGTCGAAAGTCAGTTCCGGGGCATCGGTGAGCCGTGGGCCCGAACACTGGCGGGAGGATCGACAGGTGGCTGGGAATCGCTTGCCTGGCAGGTGTATTACCCAGACATGTTCAATGGAACGTGGACGTTCTGTCCCGATCCCGTGGATTTTCGCTACTTCCAACTAGTCAACATCTACGAAGACGACAACGCCTTCTATCCCAACGGCAAGTGGAAGACTACTCCGGTAAGACCGTGGCAGAGGGGGGTGGACGATCAAGTCTTCATGAACCAGTTCGATGCAAGTCGACTCGAAGAAGTTCTCGGTACTCGCGGCCGTTCGGGAGATCAGATGGATATCTTCATGGGCGTTTACGGTCCGGTAGGAGATGACGGCTACCCGCGACTGTTGTATGACAAATGGACCGGCGAGATCGACAAGGGGGTGGTTGAATACTGGCGTGAAAACTACGACCTGCGACACATCCTCGAGCGCGATTGGGCCATGCTCGGTCCAAAATTGGTTGGTAAGATTCACATCACGATGGGCACGATGGACACGTATTTTCTCGACGAGGCAACTCGATTGCTGGAGCAGTTCTTGGAAGGCACGACTGATCCCTACTACGACGGTTCGTTCGAGTGGGGTGTGCGCCAACCGCACTGTTTTTCGGGCACGCCCGAGTTCCCAGGGCAGACGTCGTATCAACGGGTGCTTCCAAAAATGCTGGCACGCATACTGAGTACGGCGCCGCCAGGGGCCGACACGGTGAGCTGGCGGTACTGAGGATTAGGGTCGATGGCGCAATCCAAACACGACGCAAAACAGCTCAGCTCGTTCCTCACCGAGTACGAGATATATGTGAGGGAAATCCTGCGTCCCACGCAGGAAGAAATCTCCCGGCTCATATCCAGCTGGGAGACACCCACATACTGGGCCAAGTATGCGAAGACTAAGGGAGTACCTGTCCCAACCCCGATCCGTGCTGCTTTCTCCCGCATTAAGCGGCCGGAGCAGGTGGTCGACAAGATACTTCGCAAACCCGAGGAATATCCGGACGGGTTGAGCCCGAAGAGCTTCAAACGCATGTACGACACGATTGGCCTCAGAGTGATCGTGTACTTCCTGCGGCACATACCATTGCTCGATGGAGACCTCAGAAACTCGAAGATCATCGAGATCTCTGGTGAGGAGCAGCCTGTTGCTTACATGGGTGCGCATGAAGCTTCTATCCTGAGCCTCGATCATCTCGACCAGGAGCAGAAGGAGAGTGGATACCGCTCGGTCCACTATCTCGTTCGTATGAAGGAAAGCAGTGTCCCGGAGGAGTTGAGACCGGTTTTCGAGCTTCAGGTGAGGACGGCAGCCCAAGATCTCTGGAGTACTCTCGAGCACCATTTGGGATACAAACCCACCAAGCGAACACACTCGATGGCAAAAGCACAGCTCAGAGTGCTTAGCGGTTTGCTACGTGTGGTTGACGAGAACTTCAATCTCCTTTACGAGGAGTTGAATCGATCGTACGACGATCGGGATTACAGCACCAACGAGGAACTGACCGCTGAGGTGCTGCCATTGGTGCTGTCTGAGGTCGGTCTCAGCTGCAACCAGCGAGACATCAACAACATTTTGACCCTCCTCTTCAGCCGCGGAATCAAGACCGTTGGCCAGCTGCTCAAGCTCGCTGCGCCCAGTAGACTGGAGCTAATTGGCAACACGTACGTGTCAGTCGCTGGCCGCGACCCCACAAATCTCGAGATCATCGCCACACTTGCTGCGGTACGCGGAGCAGCCAGTCATGCCGAAGCAATTAGGCGGATCAAGCTGCAAATGGACTACCTAGGGGCTACCGATACCATACGTCAGCAGTCCCGAATTGAAGAGATGTAACACGCCACGCCATGGTGTCCGACGATCGGCCGTAACCCTATCAGCCAAATTGCCTACCAAAATCGAACGAGCGCTCGGAGGTCTTTCCTGCTGGAAGGTGAGGTGATTGGCGCAGTCTAGGCCGCTCTGCGCTCAATACCGCTACGCCGGTCTTCTTCTACGCGACGGTCGTCTTTCCTGAAAAACAGGCGGCCCAAGAGTTGCCGGCCACAGCGCTGGTGTGTTCGGCGTTCGTGGTCTTGGCGGCGATCCCTCTCGAGTTTCGTTCGGGTTTGGCACTCCGCGATTTTTGCCTTGAAAGCCTCCACCCCGGCTGCCCGGATGGCGTTGTCGTGCTTCAATCCTTCGACGAATAGTTCGCGTATGGTCTGCAACAGATGCTCGAGTTCGTCTTTGGATGCGACAGGTATCTCTGTGGCGTATCCCAGGTCACCGTTCTGGAGGTACCGGGCCACAACCAATGTGCCCCCGGTTAGCTCGTCGGCGAGTTCTCGAATTGCGATTTCGTAGTCAACTTCGCCTCTGTCGTCAAACGGTGGTGGATACCAATTACGTCGGAAGGACACGCGTAACATGCCGTCGCCTGCGTCATCCGGTATTTCAGCGAAGAGGTCGCCTACGCGATCGCGTCGGAGACTCCGGAGTTTTCCGGAGGGTTTCTGGGAGGCTCGATTGGACGACATGAAAGTTCGTTACGAGTCGTGGTCAAACTAATACCAAAATACCACATTGTGCCAGATTGTCCAGCTGCCGATCTTGCATCCATTACGATTGTCTTGTTGCATACCTAGCCAACAGCAATCGCACCGTGCAGTTTACTTCCTCGGCCAATACGGCCGTTACCCACCGCAAAGTGAGGTCGGCATGCGCGCGACTCGATTCCTGTCCGTTTTGGGGTTGTTCACAGTCGGAGCAGCAAATTTCCTGTACGCCCAGGCCACCACACCCGACCCCGAGACGCCCCGAGTACTCGATGCTCACGATACGGTGTTCCTCGAGGAGATGACCTGGCTCGAGGTACGCGACGCGATCAGGGCGGGGAAGACGACCGCAATCATTCCGACTGGTGGCATCGAGCAGAATGGGCCGTACCTCGCACTAGGCAAGCACAACTACATTTTGCAGGCAACTACCGACCGTATAGCGCGGATGTTGGGGGACGCACTGGTTGCGCCGATCGTTTCTTTCGTGCCCGAGGGAAATATCGACCCACCGAGTGGTCATATGCTCTATCCCGGTACCATCAGCGTGACGGAGGAGACATTCCGAGCCCTTCTCAGAGACATAGCTCGGAGCCTCCGCGCTCACGGGTTCTTGAACATCATCCTGATCGGCGATAGTGGCGGCAACCAGGATGGCATGCGAGCAGTTGCAGATCAGTTATCTGCCGCGTGGGCCGAAGATGAAACTGAGATACACTTCATTCCGGAGTACTACGACAATCCTTTATGGAATCAATGGCTCGAGCTGCGCGGTATTCAACAGGTTGACGAAGGGTTGCACGACGACGTGAGGCATTCAGCTATCATGATGACGGTAGACCCAACTACGGTCCGCATGGAACAACGAATTGCCCAGGGAATGTTCTCCATCAACGGAGTTGCTCTCGAGCCGTCGGACCTCACCATAGAGCTCGGGTGGGAACTGGTGGAGTATCAGGCTACGATTACCGCAAACGCGATTCGAATGGCAATTGGAGGTTAGGCGGCCTCAGCCCTCGAGTTGCGGCTCCACATGTTTCTCAAAGCAAGAGGGACAAATGCCGTGCGAGAACTCTGCGTCGGTTCGTTGAGCGACGAACGATTCAATCTGCTGCCAGCTATCGTCTTTCCCGCGGATCTTCTTGCAATACGAGCATATCGGTAGCAGGCCCTCGAGATTTCTCACATCGGCCTGCAATCCGAGGATACGCTCTGCGACACGAAGGCGCGCCTCCAGCTCGGGCGGGCTGACTGGCTTGTTCGCGAAGTCGTCTGCGCCAGCATTGATGCCGTCAACGAAATTCTGCTTTCCAATTCGCCCAGTCAGCATGATGATGTACGTGTATTTCTCTCGCTCGGCTTCTCTGATGCGACGGCATAACTCCAGTCCGTCCATCACTGGCATCTCCCAATCCACGATCAGTACTCCGAATTCCAAAGAATTGAAGATGTCCCAGGCTTCCTGACCATTCTCGGCTTCGAGAACGTCGTGGCCCAACTTCCTGAGTAGTGAGCAGACCACCGTCCGCGCTACCAGGTCGTCGTCAACGGCGAGGATATTCATGCGATATCGATACCTACATTTGTACGTACCGGCAAGCGTAGCGCCATAAGATCAAGTGAACGAACGTTTTAGCACATGTCCGAAATCCACGACTTTGCTGGCACCGAAGTTTGGAATATGCAATATTGAAAGTCCGCGTAATGCGTCTAGTTCAGGTCGTTGACCATAGGTGCTCCCGCGATTAACGAATGCGCATGGAGGTTCGTACTTGAGTAGTCCATCGTTCGCAGGCACGACTCGCGTAGTGGGGAGTCGGCGACGCCTGGCGTTTTTGGTGGTTGGAATGGCCGTTGTCGGGATCAGCGTCGTGTTCGTGACAGCTTTTGTGCTTTACAGAGCTGCATTCGAAGGTCAGCGGGCGCGGCTTGTGGACACCGTGCGCAGCCGTGCCCGGCTCATTGAGTCGGTCGCAGATTTCGATCGACAGTTCAGCCCTGACTATCCCGGAGGTGCCGCCGAAGCCACGATAGCCCAGATCACTACTGCGCACGAACGATTCGAGGGATCTGGCGGCACGGGCGAGTTCACTCTTGCTAGACAGGTCAACAACTCGATTGTCTTTCTTCTCGCACATGGCCGCGAAGGGGTGGTCGTCCCCGATCCGATATCGTTCGAATCGGACTTAGCCGAGCCGATGCGACGAGCGTTGCGCGGCGAATCCGGCACCGTCGTGGGCCTCGACTATCGTGGCGATTTGGTCTTGGCCGCGTTCGAACCGACCGCAGGTCTGGGACTCGGGGTCGTTGCGAAGGTCGATATCGCTAAAATCCGCGAGCCGTTTGTGCGTGCGTCCTTATGGGCGTTGATCGCGGGGGCGGTTTTGATCGCGTTGGGCGCGCTTCTGTTTCGCGCGATCATGGAACCCCTGATAGGAGACATGTGGACCAGTGAGCATAAGTTCCGGTCGTTGTTTGAGCGTTCATTGGATGCGATTGCGATAGTCAATACGGAGGGTGCGCTCAAGGATGCAAACGAGGCTTTGTACGAACTGCTCGGTTATGAAAGGAGCGAACTGCTCGGCGCAACGGTGGACTCGCTGTATGCGGAACCCGAACTGAGGCGAAATTTTGTCGATGCAATCGATGCAAGTGGGTCGGTAAGGGGCTTTGAAGCTAGGCTCTGTCGGAAAGACGGATCCCAGATCGATTGCCTGATGACTGCTGTGACGCGGGTCGGCCAAAAAGGGGATTGTCTCGGACACGTGATGATCATCCGCGATGTCACCGAAGGGAAGCGGGTGGAATCCCTGATGCGTTTCCAGTCGACCATGTTATCGAGCATGGCCGACGCGGTGATTACGTCGGAGCCGGATTTTTCCATCAGAGGCTGGAATGTCGGCGCCGAGAAGATGTATGGATGGCGTGAAGACGAAGTTCTGGGAAAAACGATGCCCGACGTCGTTGATATCGAGTATCCGCTGAACACCCGAGACGAAGTGGTGGAGGATTTTCGAAAGCACGGGTTCTGGAGTGGCGAAGTGGTTCACACGAACCGTGAAGGGCGTCGGATGCGCGTCCTGTCGGTCGTGACGCAGGTCAGGGACGATGCTGGAGAGCCTGTGGGCGTCGTCGCCGTCAACAGAGACATCACTCAGAGAGTCCGGATAGTAGAGGAGCTGAGAGCAGAGCGCAATCGCGCGCAACTGTATCTGGACGTTGCGAGTGTGATGCTGATCGTGCTCGATTCGGATGGGCGCATTGCTCTGATCAACCGCAAGGGATTGGAGATTTTGGGGTACGACACCCAAGAGGAGTTGTTGGGGAATAGCTGGTTCGAGACCTGCATTCCGGATGACCAAGTCATGGAGGTGCGGTCTGTGTTCGGTAGCCTACTGTCGGGAGATGCAGATTCTGTCGAGTTCCACTGCAATCCTGTCCTCACAAAAGCCGGTGAGCTGCGATTGATCGCATTCCACAATGCGCTGATATTCGACGAAAATGGGAATCCCAGCGGCGTGCTCAGCTCCGGAGAGGACATCACCGAGCGCACCCGTGTAGAGGAGGCGATGCGGGAGTCTGAGGCGGAGTACCGTGAGCTGTTTGAAAACGCCCCTAACGGCATCTACAGGTCCACCACCGACGGTAGGTTCACGGCAGTGAACCCAGCATTGGTTCGCATGTTGAAATACGATTCCGCGGAAGAGCTTCTCGGGGTCCATATGGCGGAGGATCTGTACGTCGATCCGTTGGAGCGAGACCGGTTCATCAAGCAACACAGTGAGACGCAAACAGGGTTCAATGAAGAAGTGCTTTGGCAGCGAAAGGACGGCAATCGCATAACGGTTTCTCTGAAAGGACGGTCGTTATTTGCTGCAGATGGCACCATCTCCGGATTCGAGGCGATGGCCGAGGATGTGACGGAGCAACGCCAATTGGAGAGTCAGCTCAGGCAAGCGCAGAAGATGGAGGCGATAGGCCAACTAACCGGTGGCATTGCACACGATTTCAATAATGAACTTCTGGTGATTCTACTGAACACGCAGATGTTGGCAGAAGGGATAGTGCAAGGGGAGACACCGCGAATTGATGAACTCAGCGACATCAAAGAGGCCGCGCAGCGTGCTTCGGAAATCACGCAGCAACTGGTCGGCTTCAGTCGCCGAGCGGCACTCAAGCGCGTGCCCACAAACCTCGCGACCCGGGTAACGAAGATCTCTTCGATGCTCGCCCGAATTCTCCCAGCGGACATTCAAGTTAAGACCGAGGTTGATGAGGCAGTGTCGTCGGTGGCGGTGGACCCCAACTCGGTCGAACAGATTCTTCTGAACCTCGCAACGAATGCCCGGCACGCCATGCCAGATGGAGGCGAGCTGAAGGTGCAGGTATGGGAAGCCGATCTCGACGAAGAATATTGCCGAAAATACACGCCAACTGAACCTGGGCGTTACGTCTTGCTAGCTGTGACCGATACCGGAATCGGAATGGACGACGAAGTACAGGCGAAGATCTTTGAGCCGTTTTTCACCACGCGGCCCGTGGGAGAGGGCACCGGCCTCGGAATGGCGATGGTTTACGGGCTCACCAAGCAGCAGCAGGGTTTCGTGCACGTCGACAGCGAACTGGGGATAGGCACTGCTATCAGGCTCGCCTTTCCAGTCGTCGAAGAACCGGCTGCAGTAACGAGTGAGCATGAAGTCGTAACGGCCCCGGCCACCGGTGGCAAAGAGACGATTCTATTCGTGGACGACGAAAAAGCTCTAAGGAGAGTCGGGCAACGCGTGTTGGAGTCGCACGGTTATTCGGTAGTCACCGCGAGCGATGGTTTGGATGCGCTGGACAAGATCCACTCAGGCCAAACCGGGTTCGACTTGATCATAACCGATCTCATGATGCCCAATATGAATGGAGTGGATTTCTGTACCGCCATGGAGCAAGAGGGGATGACTATCCCGGTTGTTCTCGCGAGCGGACACTCGGATCGCGATATCCAGACGCAGATGGCAGGCAGGGAGTCTATCACATTTTTGAGAAAGCCGTGGGCTGTGCAGGAGATGCTCGCTGCCGTCCGGAAGGCGCTGGACACGTAATCTCGGGTGACGATTCCGGTCGCACTGCCTCTCCTCCCACCCCTGCACCTCTGACTCTCGGCCGCTCGACCTTGGTCGATCGTGAAACCTCCCCAACCCTGCCTCCGTATTCATCTACAAAAGTGAACATCAATGAACGCTTTTGCGGAACATTGGAGGCGGTGTGTCAAAAGGTGAGTATCTAGGTGAGTTCGAACAGATGGTTTTGCTGGCTCTGTTGAGGCTCAAAGACGACGCATATGGAGTGACTGTGCGTCGGGAAATTCAAAGCCGAACGGATCGCAGGGTTGCCATCGGGGCGGTGTACGCATGCCTGGAGAGATTGGAAAGAAAGGGCTTGGTCGATTCGACCATTTCCGACCCACAACCGGTTCCGGGCGGACGCTCTAGGAAGTATTTCAGATTCACGCGAACCGGCGCCGAAGCCCTCCAACTGTCTCGCGAGATGATGCAGCGTATGACCGAGGGATTGGCTGTGGACTCGGAACTCGAGGCCATATGATAGCTACAAAACCTCCTCGACTCGCTCGGTTCCTCATCCGCGTTGTGGTCCCAAAGCGCGACCGTGTATTCGTAGTCCGGGATCTCGATGAAGAGTTCACATCGCTCATCGAGCGCGAGCACGATGCCTCTGCTGCGCGTCGGTGGTATTGGTCTCAAGTTTTTGGATCGATCCTCCCGAGTATCAAGAGAGAACGACACCGCGGCAAACGGCAGGAAAAGCAAGTCAGGTTGAGAGCCGAAACACTGCTGCAAGACATTCGATTCGGGTTGCGCATGTTGCGCAGACACCCCGGCCTTTCCTTGTCGGCAGTCGTGACGTTTGGTCTCGGCATCGGGCTCACGACAGCAATCTTCAGCATTGTGAATGGAGCTCTATTCAAGGGACTTCCCTTCGAGGATGCCAATCGTGTCATCTGGATCGAGAGCCGCGATCTGTCTCTCGATGGTCGGCGTCTGAATACGACGCTCCACGATTTCTTGGACATCCGAGATCAGCAGACCGCCTTCGAAGGGTTCGCTGCGTTGACGATCCAAACGGTCAACCTGTCTGGTGAGGAGGGCCGGCCCGAACGTCATACGGGTCTGTTCACTTCTCGCGGGCTTTTCGGAGCTCTTAGAGTCACACCGCTCATAGGTCGCGTGTTTGCCGAGGGCGAAGACTTGCCCGGTGCTGACCCTGTGATGCTGATAGGATACGACGTCTGGCAAGATCGGTTTGGCGGCACGGCCGATATTCTGGGCAAGACCGCGTGGGCCAACGGGGTCCAACGCTCGATTATCGGAGTGATGCCAGAGGGATTCATGTTTCCCGACAGGGAACAGGTATGGTTGCCTCTCACGCTCGATCCGTTGTCGGTAGAGCGAGGTGACGATCGAACGTATGGCTTGGTAGGCAGGCTCGCAGACGGTTTCTCGATGGATGAGGCGAACGCGCAGGTGGCCACGATCGCTGCACGGCTCGCGCGTGAGTATCCCGAGACCAACGAGAACATCGGTGCCGCAGTTCGAACATTCACCGATCTACTCGGCGATGACATGAATGCCCTTCTACTGACCATGCTGGGAGCGGTGTTGGGTGTTCTGATGATTGCGAGCGTCAACGTCGCCAACCTTCTCCTTGCCCGAGCGTCGGTTCGGACCAGAGAAATGGCCGTCCGTACCGCTCTGGGAGCAGGGCGTGCCCGAGTCGTCTCCCAACTTCTCACTGAAGTTCTGGTACTTGCCATTGTCGGCGGGATTCTGGGTGTCGGCCTTGGGTACGGCGGTCTCATAGCTTTTGACACGCTCACCATTGATGAGCCGCCTCCATTCTGGATCACGTTCGAACCCGACCACAGAGTGATGTTCTTCGTGATGGCGGTCACTGCCTTGTCGGCTATCTTCGCCGGTGTATTCCCAGCACTTCAGGCTTCGGGCGCGGATGTCGGGGAGACGCTCAAGGACCAATCCCGGGGGTCATCGAGCCTCAGGCTCAGCAAGGTGACGGGCGCCCTCGTCATCACCGAAATCGCAGTCTCGTGTGGATTGCTCATCGCAGCTGGTCTCATGATAAAAAGTGTCGTGGGCCTGAAAACGATCGACCTCGCGTTCGCGACCGACAACGTCTTCACGGCCAGAGTGAACTTGCCGGCAGCGGAATATCCGGACACTGCTAGTCGTGTCCTGCTGTATGAGGAACTTTTGCCGAGGTTGGAGGCAATTCCCGGAGTTGAAGCGGCAACCATTTCAGACGGCCTCCCCGCATCTGGCAACGGCACGCGAGCGTTCGAGGTTGAGGGCCAGAGCTATGGAGTCGACGAGGATTATCCGGTTGGCCGCGAAGGAGTAGTGACGCCGGGGTATTTCAGAACGTTCGAGGCAGATGTATTGCAGGGCAGGGCATTCAGTACGATGGATAGATCTGGGAGCCTGCCGGTAGTTGTTGTGAACGAGACATTCGCTAGTTCATACTTCCCGGCAGGCGAGGTGCTCGGGCGACGCATCAGAATGTATGAGGCCGATGTCGGGACTGAGTGGCTCACGATTGTTGGTGTCGTACCCGACCTGAAGATGGAAGGGATTAACAATCGTCAGGGCAGTCCGGCGGGTTTCTACGTGCCAATCGCACAAGGCTCCGTCGGCACCTTTGCCAGTATTGCGGTCCGGACAAATGGTGCCCCGATGGATGTCACCACCAGTGTCAGAGACGCTGTAGCGTCGATCGATCCCAACTTGCCGATCTATGACGTGATGTCGATGGACGGGGTAATCAGAAAGCAGACTTGGCAGCTGGGCATATTCGGCTGGGTGTTCATGGTGCTCGGGGTTGCGGCACTCTTTCTTGCTGCGATTGGCCTTTACGGAGTGATGTCCTTCGCGGTCACTCAGCGAACTCAGGAGATGGGTGTCAGGATGGCACTTGGCGCGCCCAGCACGCGGCTTGTGAGAATGGTGATGCGACGAGGCCTCGTGCAGTTGTCCGTCGGGTTGGGTCTTGGCATGTGCATCGGCGTGCTTGCAGCCGGGCCTCTGCAGATGGTGTTGTTCGAGATCGACGCTCGCGACCCATTGGTGTTTGTTATGGTTGGGGCAACGTTGGTCGTAACGGGCTTTCTGGCGAGTTTGATTCCGGCGCGGCGCGTAACCAGGGTCGACCCGGTAAACGCGCTTACGCCGGAGTAGCGCGGGGGGCAGAGTCCAATTTTGCGTGCAGCGACCAACGAGCAACGTGCAACGTGCAACGGTCTATCGGTCTAGAAACCCGCTGTTCGCTGCCCGTTGCGCGCAAGAAAGGCGATCTGCGATCTAGTGCCCGCCGCTCACCGCTGCCGCCTGCACGATGATATCGAAACCGTCGAATCTGTAGCGGCGCAGGTCGTCGGACTCCGAATACTCCCCGCCACCGGCAAAGATCGTTCGGAATGCATCGCCGACTCGCGGAATTACCACGCCCGGTACCCACGGGTCGTTGTGGCCTGAGAGCACGTGATCGTACTCATCCACCAACGCTGCGATTCTATCGATCGACTGAACGTAGACATCCAGTTCGACGTCAGGGCCGAACGCGTACAGAGGTCCGGGGAAGAACAGGTCGCCCGTCCAGAGCATGCGGTTGGCGCGATCTAGCAGGCACACAGAGCCCGGAGAATGCCCTGGCGTGTATATGACCTCTAGTTGTCGGCCGCCAAGGTCGATCACATCACCGTCGTAGAACAACTCGGTTGGCACGATGGAAGGGATTGTCCAAGCGTCCGGATCGAAACCTTCAGGCAGCGGCTTCCAAAGGTATTCGTCAGTCAGATACCTCTGAAGCGATGCGTTGTCGCGGCCCGCGCGGAGTACCGCGAGTCCCGCTGAATCATCGAATGCCGCGATCTCGTCGAACCTGTACGCCTGGCCAACGTGGTCGTAGTGCTCGTGCGTGAGTACGACAGATACGGGAAGATCGGTTAGCTCGCTGGTCACCTGAGTGATATCACCAACGCCGGTTCCTGCATCGATGAGCACGGCACGCTCCTCGCCTTCGACCAGAAAGCAAATTGCCTCTTCGAACTGGTTTGGCTCATATATCGCGAACGTACCCTCTCCAAGTTTGTAAACATCGAACCAATCCTGATAGGTGCCTACCTTTTCCAACGTCGCATAGACTGGCCGCGGGTGTACGCTCCACCATTCAGGTGGTTGGACCAGGTTCGACTCACGCTCCACTTCGTTGCAGCCCGTGAGGAGCAAGACAGCCGACACCAATGTCACCAAAGTAGATCTGGTTTTCATCGTACTTCCTCGATACATGAATTGGGGCATTCGTTCACCTGCATGGGCGTAGAAAGTGCAGCCAATGCACAGTGTCTGCAAGGCGAGTTGATCGAACAGATGAATGTCTGTAGAATCTGCCGGTGGGTCGCATTCCGCGTTGAGTTGGAATCGGCTCAACAAACGTGTATCACAGGTACAAAAAGCCACCAAACGGGGAAACAGATGAAGACTATCACGGCAATCACAGCCGCGTTGCTAGTGTTCTCGACGGCGCTAACTCCGAGTATCCGCGCACAATCCGATGCCGGCGCACCCATGGACGCTTCCACATTTGCCGGACTCAGGCTCCGCAACATAGGGCCCGCCGTCCAGTCGGGCCGGATAGCCGATATGGTCAAGGATCCGACGAATCAGAGCACGTGGTATGTGGCAGTCGCATCTGGGAATGTTTGGAAGACGGAAAACGCCGGAACCACTTGGGATCCGATCTTCGAGAACTACGGTTCGTTCTCTACGGGGTCGCTTGCGATCGATCCGAGCAATCCGCACGTGGTGTGGTTGGGAACGGGAGAGAATGCCAGCCAACGCAGTGCCGGCTTCGGAGATGGGATCTACAAGAGTCTAGATGGTGGCAAGAGTTGGAACAACATGGGGCTCAGGGAATCCGAACATATCGCCAAGATCTTGATCGACCCGCGGAATCCCGATGTGGTCTTTGCCGCTTCACAGGGGCCGCTGTGGGCTCCGGGCGGAGATCGCGGGCTATTTAAGACGGCAGATGGTGGAAACACTTGGGACCTCGTTCTGGAGATCAGTGAAAATACCGGCGTCGCAGACATGGCGTTCGATCCGCGAAATCCGGACGTTATCTATGCCGCCAGCTATCAACGGCGGCGCCATGTTGGGGTGTTGGTGGCGGGAGGACCCGAGTCGAACATCTACAAGACTACAGATGGCGGCGAGACGTGGAAGCAGTTGAGGCGCGGCCTCCCAACTGCGGATCGCGGCAGAATTGCCATTGCTGTCTCTCCGCAACAGCGCGACGTCGTCTATGCGTTGATCGCAGCTGAAGGTGAGTCGAGTGGGTTCTTCAGGTCCACCGATCGCGGCGAAAGCTGGACCCGCACGAGTGACTACATAGTTGTAGACCCACAGTACTACGGTGAGATATACCCGGATCCGCACAAGTTCGATCGGGTTTACGCGGTGGACATGACGTTCCACGTAACAAATGACGGTGGTAGCACGTTCGAGCCGCTGCGGTACCGAAACGTTCATGTCGATCACCACGCGTTAGTGTTCGATCCCGACGATCCAGATTACCTGATGCTCGGCAACGACGGCGGCATCTATGAAAGCTGGGATGGTGGTGATAAATGGAAGTACGTTGCCAACCTGCCGATCACACAGTTCTACAGAGTCGGCATCGGTAATGATGAGCCGTTCTACACAGTGTGCGGAGGAACACAGGACAATGCGACTCTGTGCGGTCCGTCGCGAACCAACAACGTTCACGGAATCAGGAACAGCGATTGGTTCGTGACAGTGGGAGGCGATGGCTTCCAGGCGAGGATCGACTCCGACGACCCGAACATCATCTATTCCATGTACCAGTACGCCGGAATCGTTCGCTACGACAGAACCAGCGGGGAGCGGCTCGACATTCAGCCGCAACCAGAACCTGGCGAACCGGCGTTGCGGTGGCACTGGGACGCCCCGCTCATCATTAGCCCTCACAGATCATCACGTCTATACTTCGCCGCCAATCGCCTCTACAAGAGTGAAGACAGGGCAAACTCCTGGGAACCGGTATCTCCCGATTTGAGCCGCGGCATCGACCGCAACCAGAGAGAACTAATGGGGCGCGTGTGGAGTGTCGATGCAGTATGGAAGAACGTGTTTACATCCCCGTACGGAACGGTAGTGGCGCTCGATGAGTCACCTCTACAGGAAGGGCTCGTCTACGTAGGTACCGACGACGGACTGGTGCAGGTGACTGATGACGGTGGCGCCAACTGGGGAGCCACCGACGAGTTCCCGGGTGTTCCGGACCTCACGTATGTCGCTGACGTCGTGGCCTCTTTGCACGATCCAAATGTTGTGTTTGCAGTGTTCAACAATCACAAGGAAGGTGACTTCGCTCCGTACGTAATGAAGAGTGCGGATCGCGGGCAAACCTGGACTTCGATCCGTGGCGACCTTCCGGATCGGCAACCGGCGTGGACGATAGTTCAGGACCACGTCAACCCAGATTTGCTGTTCGTTGGTACCGAGTTCGCACTGTTCTTCACGCTCGACGGAGGAGCACACTGGGTCGAGCTCACCGGAGGGGTGCCAACTATCGCCTTCCGCGATCTCGAGATCCAACGCCGCGAGAATGACCTGGTTTGTGCCACGTTCGGCAGAGGTTTTCTGATTCTCGACGACTATTCACCTCTACGTCATGTGAATGCGACTGTGTTGAGTGATGATGCCACATTATTCCCAGTGGAGGATGCTTTGCAGTATGTGGAGGCATCGCCCATGGGTGGCTCGCAGGGGGATGCTTTCTTCTCGGCGCCGAATCCACCTTACGGCGCAACGTTTACATACTACCTGCGAGACCGACTTGCGAGTCTTCAGAGTGCGCGGCGGGCGGAAGAGCGTCGACGCGTCGACGCCGGCGAACGAATTCGATACCCGAGTTGGGACGAATTGCGCACGGAAGATCGCGAGCATGACCCTGCTGTAGTTCTGACCGTCAGGGATTCTGAAGGCAACATCGTCCGCCGAGTGACCGGCCCAGTTGGCTCCGGGATACATCGCGTATCCTGGGACCTGCGATACCCTGCCACCGGCCCGTCGCGGCCCGGCCGGAGCTCATCCGGGCCGATGGTGTTGCCCGGACAATACTCGGCAAGCCTCGCCAAACATGTCAACGGCGAGATCACTCAGTTGGGCGAGAGCCAGAGCTTCGAGGTAGTTCCGTTGAACAATGCGACGATGCCGGCTGCCGACCGTGCGGAGGTGGCGGCATTCCAACGCTCGCTTGGGGAGCTACAACGTGCCATACTAGGCGCGAGCGCCGTTTTGGATGAGACTCTCTCCCAACTCCGCGGCGTCAGACAAGCGGTCTTCGACGCACACGGCTCTGACGAAACGATGTTTCAGCGTGTGCGTGAATTCGAGTTGCGATTGCTCAACGCTCAGGTGCGTTTGACCGGCGACAATACGATATCGGACAGAGCGGAGTTCACGCCGCCGTCGATACTGGATCGTGTGCAGAGAGTTGTGCGTGCTCAGTTTGGGTCGACAGCCGATGTCACTACGACCCATCGACGCAACTTCGAAGTCGCGTCGGAAGAGTTTGTGCCTCTACTGGAAGATCTGCGGGTGCTGATTGAGGTAGACCTGGCCGAGTTACGCCGGCAGCTGGAGGCCGTAGGTGTGCCGTGGACGCCGGGTCAAGGGTTGCCGAGATGGCGGGGAGGTTGATCGAACACGATCACCTCAGCGGTCAACGTCTTGGTGTCTGATTGGACCATAGCGGTGCCAATGAGCAAGAAATTGGTGTCAGTGGACTCGGGTCCGAGTAAAACGGCATCCCCGCCGAGCTTAGCGGCTTCGTCTACCATTACCTTGCGTATGTCATCGAAGCTGTCGAACACCGATTTCCCATTCGACTGTATGACAGCAATGACCGTGTACGGTCGTGAGGGCTTCTCGACGAAAAACGCAACTGAATCGGGTGACCGAGCAGGGCGTATCGCGTGATCCAAACGTTCCACACTGGTGTTGATGCATGCGCCAGCGAAAAGGCAGAATGCGACAAGGAACCATGGTCTCATGATAGCCTCCGATCGGTCGGACGTTGAGCGCATTGCCCATTTATACAACGCATACGACATCCAATTTCTGACACTCTCACTCTGTTCGCAATACCGCCAAAGGGTCGAGCCTGCTGGCCTTACGAGCAGGAAGAAGGCAAGCCACTCCGGCAATGACGAATAGCCCCAGAGGAACTAGAACGAAGGTCAGCGGGTCGGCGCTCGAGATTTCGAACACCATGCCCGACATTGCTCGGCTCAATGCAAAGGCACCTGCCAATCCCACCGCAATTCCGGCAGCTGTCATTAGTAATCCTTGCCGGATGACCAGCCGCAGTACTCCAGACTCCTGGGCACCCAACGCCCGGCGGATTCCTATCTCTCGAGATCTGCTTGAAACTGAGTAGGACAGGACACCATATACTCCGAGTACAGCCAGTAGTGATCCTGCAAAGGCAAATACTGTCATGAGGGTTGCAGAGAATCTTTGCTTGGCCGTGGACTCGCTCACCAGCCCTGTCATCGTTCGCACATTCGCGATTGGTTGATTGCTGTCGATTTCCTTCACGACTGCACGTACCATCGGCACCAGAACGGTTGGGTCGATCGAGCTGTTCACAACCAGAGTCATCGCACGAAATGGAAGCTGCGCATGCGGTGCGTAGATCTGCGGTCGGTCGTCTTCGTACACCTGCTCTATCCGCGCATGGCGGACGACTCCAACTACGGTCCATTCCTCCCCGAGATGTGAGATCTGTCTGCCGACGGCGTTGCCGTCTAGCCAATGGCGAGCCAGCTTTTGGTCGATGATTGCCACGAACGGTGCGGCTTCGCGCTCGTCATCATCGGGAGTGAAGAACCGCCCCGCGACCAGCTCAATGCCCATCGTGGTGAAATAGTCGGGAGAAACGGGCATGTAGTCCGCCATGACGGCGTCGACGTCCTCTGGAAGTACATCGGGTCTGCAGTCGCTCTGATTTCGATTCGCATACCCGAGAGGAAGAGTACCGGTGGTGGAGACATGGTCTATACCGGGTGTCCCACTCAGACGGTCTATCAGGGCTTCGAAAAACCTCGTACGCGACAGTGCGTCTGCATATCGAGAATGTGGCAGTGATATGTCCGTCGCGATGACATGCTCGGGCGTGAATCCCGGGTCGGCTGTAGTCATGAGGGCAAGGCTTCGTACGAGCAATCCTGCACCAGTGAGCAGCATCAAAGACAGGGCGATTTCGGCGATTACGATCAGTTGCCTCATGCGCATTGCGGTGCCGAGTCCCACCAGTCCGCGTCCGCCGTCGTTGAATGCGCCCATTAGCCTCTGCCGCGAGTTGTGAAGCGCCGGAGCGAGGCTGCACAGTATGGCCGCAGCAAGCGTGATCGTTCCCGCAAAGAGGACGATTCGGCCGTCGACGGTTACTTCGTCGCTGCGTGGGAGTCCGGCCGGTGCGAGTGATACCAGCCAGTTGATTGCGAATACGGCAACCAACACGCCCAACACACCACCTATTGCTGCCAGGAGTCCGGCTTCCACGAAGGCGAGCCACACGATCCTGGCCCGAGTTGCACCCAACGCTGCCCGAACCGAAATTTCTCGAGCTCTCGACTGCGATCGTGCCAGCATCAATGTCGCGATGTTTGCCGCCGCGATGAGGAGCAAAAGGCCGACCGCCGCGAGCAGGAGCAGGAGTGTAGGCCTTACGTTCTTCACAAGGTCTTCCTGCACGGGAACAGCGAAATACGTGAAACCGTTGTCGCCGAACCACTGGTTGTCCTGCGTCTCACCGAGCGCTGCTAGTTCAGCTGAAGCCTGTTCGAAGTTCACACCATCCTTGATTCTCGCGAGCACCGCGTACCGGTGCTGCCCCCTTTGGGCGGCTGCCAGGTCAGTCGGGTCGGGCAGCCATACCTCGGCTGCGCTCGGTTGGCTCAGGCTGTGGTGTATGAGGAAACGGAAGTTCCTCGGCAAGACTCCGACGATCGTGTGGGGATTGCCATCGAGTGTAAGCGAGCGGCCGAGCACGGTCGGGTCTCCACCAAAATGCCGTCGCCATAGACCATCGGTGAGCACCACGATCCTCTCGGCACCTTCCAGGTCATCGCCGTCCAAGAATGTTCTGCCTAACTCAGCTTGAACACCAAGCAGACCAAAGAGGTTTGCCGAGCCGAAGGCGGCTGCGATCTCCTCGGGCTCGTCCAACCCAGTGATTTGAGCGGTCCCGGTCCTCAGGGCGGCGAAACCGTCAAAGAGGGTTGTCTCCTGCCGAAGCTCGGCGACTTGGGGGCCTGCGACGGATGCCCGAGGAAACCCGATCCACTCGAGACGATCCCATACGTAGACCAGTTGACCCGGCGTCCTAAGTGGGAGCGAACGAAGCAAGACACCGTTGACCACACTGAAGATCGCGCTACTGGCACCGATTCCGAGACCGAGAGTCAGGACGGCGACCAGTGTGAATCCGGGCGAACGTCTCATTAGGCGCGAAGCGAAGGTAACGTCCTTCAGCAGTGATCCGAGAGATGTACTCCACACGGACGCCGAAACTTCGCTCTCGGCTCTGCGCAACCGCCTTGCCTCCAGCCGGAGCCTGAACCAATGTCCGGACGATATTTCCCGCCAGAGCGCTCTCCTAGCGAAGTAGTGCCCATGGGAATCAACGTCCTCCCGATACACCTCGGCTATCTCGTCCAGTACCGTTTCTCGCCAGTCAGTTGGCAGCAACAGCCGCAGCAGGAATGCGGGGATTGGAGGTAACTTCGTCACGCGGGCCTCACATCGGGCGCTTCATCCATACCTTCCCACATTCGCTCCATGCGTCGCCGTGTCTCGTGCAAAACCGAGATACCTTCATCTGTGACACTGAAGAATCGTTTGGATTTGCCGCCCCTCACCGGAGTTGGAGCCGAGAGCCCCGAGGAGACGAACCCTTTGTCCTGAAGTCGCATGAGAGTCACATAAATAGAGGAGACGGTGAGTGTGCGTCCGCCCCGTGAGCTGACTTCCTTTCTGATAGCTGCCGCGGTTGCCTTTTCTCCAACACGCCACGCTGCGAGGAGTATCAGCTGCTCCGCTTCTCCCAGATGTACACCTCTTGTCATCGCAACTCCATCAACGATTATAGTGACAACATAAATAATATAACTGCGATATTGCAAGGGAAGGGATGGGCAGCCTCTAGCGCGCCGCAGCCAACGGCTGCAACTTTAAGACGAAGGCATCTCGAGAGCCTGCGTCGCGCCAAGTTCGAAGACGCGGCGTCGGGGAGTGGAAGGAGACTGTTCGTGACCTCACCTGACGCAGCAACCGGAGCCGTACCGGCGGAGAAGAAGTCCACCGGCAGAGCCACCGACTACTACGGACTGACCCACACCGGCAAAGTGAGAAAGACCAATCAGGACCACTTTCTCATCTGCTCGCTCCGCAAACACATGGAAGTGCACCTAACAAGCCTGCCGGACCTGGATCAACTTCCGCTCGAGAGCGAACGTTTGGCTGCTCTCGCGATGGTGGCCGATGGTGTTGGCTCTGGTGCCGGTGGAGGTGAGGCAAGCAGGCTGGCGCTCGAAGAGATGGCTCAGTATGTGGCGCGAACCATGCGCTGCTACTACACGGCCGATGCCAAGGATGAACGCGCTTTCTTCAATGCTCTGGAAGAAGCGGCCATGCAAGGGCATGCCAGCGTCGTGCAGTTGGCTGAGGAAGATGCCGAGCGAAGGCGCATGGCGACTACACTCACCGTATGGATCGGTGCATGGCCCCATTCCTATCTTCTGCAGGTTGGAGACAGCCGCTTCTATCTCTTTGGAAACGACAAGCTGACGCAGATATCGCGCGATCAAACCATGGCGCAGGAGTTGGTGGATCAAGGGGTACTAACACAATCTGACGCCGAAAACAGTCATTGGGCTCACGTGCTATCGAGTGCAATCGGTGGTACTCAGGCGGCGCCCGTGATAACTCGCGTTGATCAGGTGTGGAACAGCGTTGGGCTTCTCTGCAGTGACGGCTTGACCAAACACGTTAGTGACGAACAGATCGAAGAAAGACTGCGCAACATGACGTCGGCCAAACAAGTCTGTAAAGATTTGCTGCAGGATGCGCTCGATGACGGCGGGACCGACAACATTACGGTTGTGGTTGGGCGTGGAGTTCGAAGCGAATGAGGCTACCGCACTATCGTATACGTGTATTTCACCAAAAGAGTACGGTTTTGGGATAGAGGTAACCTCGGGCCGCCAACTGCATTCCGCATAGTGTTCATCCCTTCATCGTACACGATCCAGAGGTCTGAACCCTCTCTGAAGTAATAGCGGAGCCTCGCGTTCACACTGGCTACGTCTTGTGTACCGTTGTACTGCTAAAACGCGCTGAGCGAGAGGTGTGTGTCCATAGCCACGTCGATTCGCACGCGTGCGAGATGAGCGTTCAGTTCCTCCTGCCTTTCAGAAAACCGTATCAGATTGAACTGATACGCTGCACTGAACTCGAAGTGGCTCGAAAGGTTCCAAGCTGGCTCGGCTTGAACGGAGGCGTTCCACCCATCGTAGAAACTGCCGCCCGATACGGTGAAGGTGGGTCGAAACGTCTCTGCACGCGATGCCTGAAAATGAACCAACCCACCGTGGTACCAGTAGTCGCCCACAGGTACCTCGGTGTCGTCAGATAGGTTGAATGACTCCCTCACGCTCTCGTAGCTGTTTAGTGCAGAGACATTTAGGCGCGCGTTGTTCTTGAACTCGATCTGAAGCGCCGGCTCCACCATTCCCGATTCGACTGACCTGTCTCCGTTCCGAACGTAGGACAGGGCATTGGCTCCAATGGACACGCTATGGAATGGCGAATGCTCACCCATAATCCAGACATATTGGACGAGGCCTTGTCCAAAGGTGAAATTGCTCCGCATCTGGAAACCGAGCTCTGGAGAGTAGTTGCCGCCCGCCCGGATGTAGTCGGCAGCGTAGCTCAGGCCGTTTTGCCGCCGCCTTTCCCAACGGGCGATCAACCTGCTTCGATCGAGAGGATCGATACTGCCGGCATCGTCGGTGTCGAATGTCGATGCCCATTTCAGAGTGACGAATTCGTCACCGAACACTCGGATCAAACCGTCCACTCCAACGGCCGCGTTATACGCCCCGTCCTCGTCCACTCTCGACGTTACGATGCCGCCGATTGTCGAATTGGCGTTGAACACCTGCTTGCGAAGCCGCAGCACCCCGAAATTCTCCGACAGGAGTCCGTCCGCTCTCGCCGTTTGCATGTTGAGCACACCTATGTCGGTGCTGCCGATCCTGCCGATGAGCCGCGCACCTCCGATGATCGGCACTGGCTGTCCGTCGCTCAGGCCGATCCTCCGACTGTGAAATAGCCGGCTGAACCCTCCGGTGGTGAAATCGAATGTCGCAGAGCGTTCCTGAAAAAACTGACGCTTTTCTGGGAAGAACAGCGAAAAGCGTGTGAGATTGACCTACTGGTCATCGACTTCGACTTGGGCAAAGTCCGTATTCGCCGTCAAGTCGATGGTGAGGTTGTCGGTGATGTTGTATTTGAGGTCGAGCCCCAACTCTCTCGTGGCGTCGTGGCCGAACTCGTAGGCTGTCCCTGCGGAATCCAGGTCGGCTTCCCGGCTCAAACCGCCAAGGACATAGGGAGTGAAGTAAACGGGCGACCGGCTGTGAACACCTTCCAACGACACGCGAGTGATCTTGGACGGTTTCGCAAAGCTGAGGAATCCCCACTCCGGCGGTAAGTCCGGGAAGATGTGCCGTTCGTTTTTCCCAGCTATCAGCCTGTACACGCTCAAACCCATCTCGACGTTACCATCGTCGTCCTGAAACCCGAGGCTCGAGAAAGGAATTCGCATCTCGGCGAACCACCCCTCGTGATTCCGGACCGTGTTGGCGTCCCAGAAGGTGTTCCAGTCGGGGTTCATGGGCATGCCGGCGTTGAACTCGGCATCGTTGGATATCGTCCGGTCTGACCGGACGCCGGCGGGGTTGATCGTAAACCACACCGCCGTCTCGTGATCGTTGTAGCTGTCGAGGACAATCCCAAACACATCGTCGCCGCTGTAACGATCTCTGTACAGTGTCTTGACGGCTATGCCATCCGGAGTTGAAGCGTACAGCTTGCCGGAAACATAGAGGTAGTCGTCGTCGTAAGCGACTCTGATCTCCGTGCGTTCGGTCGGTTCGATTCCGTAGGTAGGTTGGTACACCGTGAGCGGCAAGGGTGGAACGGCGTCCCAAGCGGGGTCGTCTACGTTTCCATCGAAAACAATCGGTTCGGAAAGCCGGGTGAGCGGCATCGGTTCTGTGGGCTGAGCCGCCGCATCGGATGTCAAAGCAATGATGAGTATCGTGAAAATGGGGAACATCGTGATTCGTTCCCCACAAAAAGCCTTCTTCATTCCCACTCCAGCCAGTGAGGCTGCAACCAGCCTCGATGATCGAAACCTAATGAAAGAAGTTAACATGGCGGGGCTATGACTCAGAGTCCCGCAACATCTCTCGAGATGGATTCGATCGTTCGGGCGGTCGGATTTATTGACGGCGTATCGAGAGAATCACCACCGGCTCCGCTGGCTGGGATCCACGTACCGGGACCTGAGCGATCTGGTCTACCACGTCAATACCGTCCGTGACCCTCGCAAAAACAGCGTAGCCGAAATCGCGCACGCCGTGGTCCAGTATCGTGTTGTCCTCGAGATTGATGAAGAACTGCGAGGTCGCCGAATTGACCTCCGGCCTGCGGGCCATTGAGAGCGTGCCGCGTTCGTTCAACAGACCGTTGTCTGCTTCGTTCGTAATCGGCGCCCGCACTTCCTTGGGTTGACCTTCTGTTGTGAATCCGCCGCCCTGCAGTACGAATCCGGGTACGACGCGATGGATGATCGTGCCGTCATAGAAGCATGACTCGATGTACTCGATGAAGTTTTCGACCGTGATCGGTGCCTGCTCGGGATACAACTCTATAGCTATGTCGCCCATATTCGTCGAAATGACGACGTCGTTGGTCGTGCCGCCGCTGCAGTCTGTGGCTGCCGCATCCGCCTCACCTACATCGGCTCTTGGAGTTTCGTCTCCGGCGCACGCAACGGACACCGCTAGCGTCAACAAAGCAATGTTCCTGCTCCAGCTCTTCATTCGAAAGATCTCCGGTAAATGAGTTTGAGAGAAACATTCTCCATACTCGTCAGTATTCAGTCAAGAGCGGCCCGAAACCGTCCCAGACACCCCTTCTCTGACCCCGTGGTTGCGAAGAGGGGTCCCAGCTGCATCTTTGTCACCCGTTCCCGGGCGCGGCGTACTGCGACCTCATCGAGTTTTCTGGATCTGTAATTGGAAGAGTGAGGAAGAACAATGGAACCCACCTGGACGTCAGTCATTCCGCCACTTCTTGCGGTCGCGCTGGCGTTCATCACCCGTGAAGCAGTGGTGAGCTTGATCGTGGCATGTGTCGTCGGCGTCGTCTTGCTCGGGCACGGGATTCAGGGCTTTCCAGATCTGCTCACCCGTGCACTCGGCAACGAAGATTTCATCTGGGTCTGTTCGATCGAAGTCGCGATCGGAGTGCTCGTAGCGTTCCTGCAAGCATCTGGCGCTATCGCGCTTTTCAGAGAGCGAGCTTCGCGCAGAGTGAACAACCGGAAACAAGTGGGGTTGCTCGGCTGGATGCTCGGTCTGTCGGTGTTTTTCAGCGACTATTTCAGTCCGCTGTTTGTGGGGCCGGTGATGAGGGACATGACGGACAAGTTCCGAATCTCGCGGGAGAAGCTCGCCTACATCTGCGATTCGACGTCTGCATCGGTGATCACTCTCGTTCCGATCACGACGTGGGCGGTGTATCTGAGCGGTCTCGCACTCACGGCTATCAGTCTCGAGAGCAGGGAAGTCGCTCTCTCTCTGTTCATTAGATCGGTTCCATTCAATCTCTACTGCATCCTAACGGTCCTGATGGTCTTGGTGATAGTGCTGAAAATCATGCCGGACTTCGGCCCGATGAGAACCGCCGAAGAACGCACGATCAGCACCGGCAAGGTCATGCGAGACGGCGCAGTTCCGATGATGGGCAAGGAACTCACCGATCTCGAGGCCAAGACGACGACACGGTCGAACATCTTGCTCAATTTCTTGCTGCCGGTTGCACTCATTGTGGTTGTGAATATCACGACGTTCGTGATGACCGGGTCTGCAAACGTACTCGGCAGCTTCTTGATCGCGTGCGCCGTACTAGGCTCGGTCATGTGGCTGCAGCGAATTGACTCGATCCGCGGCCTGGCGCAGACAGGCATGGCAGGTATCAAGGGAGTCATGCCTGCTATCATGATCCTGGCGCTAGCATACTGCATCAATCAACTCAGCCAGGAGCTGGGAACCGCACAGTTCGTCGTAGCAGCCACCGAAGCATGGATGGCGCCCGCAGTGGTGCCGCTTATGGCGTTCATCATAAGCGCCTTTATCAGCTTCGCAACGGGAACTTCCTGGGGCACCTATGCGATAATGGTACCGATAGCGTTGCCGCTCGCAGTGCAATTCAGCGGTGACCCAATGAGTTCGTTGACAGTCGTCACGTTCGCGGCGGTGGCTGGTGGAGGAGTATTTGGAGATCACTGTTCCCCGCTATCGGACACCACTGTGCTTTCATCGCTGGGCAGCGCGTGCGATCATATCGACCACACTCGGACGCAGTTTCCTTACGCTATTGCCGTTGCACTCGTCGTCGCGGTCGCTTATCTGGCGGTTGGGCTGACCGTGACTTGACCACCCGTCCGCCCTACCGCCTCTTCCCGAACGAGAGACTTCGCACTCTTGCGTTTGAAGCCCTGAAGCCCGAAACCTCACCGTTGCCGTCGCGGGTGAAACTCAGTTCGCGTATGAACCATTGGTTCGTAACGAAGGAATCTCTTCCGATTGGAGTGAGTGTCATCGAGCCAAGACGCAGATGGCCGGCAATCAGCGAGTCGCCATCCAATTCGACCGTATATGTGGCGTCCAACTCCTGTGCGTAGAAGAGCCCTACATAGTCCTCCAGCCGGACAGCATCTGCGTCGAATGGGTCAAGGCGTCGGGCACTAACCCGAGAGCCAGGTTCTTCCAACCTCAGTTCGGTAACTGCGCCACTCGCATCGCGAGAGAATTGGATGTACTGCTGGCTTCCATCAACGAGGAACCTATCCACCTCGAGCTGCACCAATGTCACTTGCTGGCGTTCTGACGTACTCGCGAGTAGGCGGTCACCATCTCGAGAAATGGCCATCACCACTCCTGCACCGAGATCGTAATCACCCAAATATTCGGTGACCCGCGCTCGATCGCTAATTACCGACGCTCCTATGCTCGTGCCATCCCCATTGCTTGTCCGTGCAACCGTGAACTCGTTTTCCAAGAACAGTTCTGCGACCTGCCGAGCCAGTCTTCCGGCGTCGATGCTCGCGAGATTCGCCATTAGGACAACACTCAGGCGGTGATACGGGAAACGAAGGAGGTAGGCCCTGTATCCGGCGTCAGCACCTGCGTGGTACAATGCCAACAAACCCCGGTAGGAGCCAATAGCCTGTCCCATTGCATAGTCGAGCGTGTCTCCGCTGTTCAGAACACCGCGCGTCCTCATTTGCCGGATGATGTCGGGGCCACCCACCTCACCAGTTTCGAAGTTCACAGCCCATTTCACGAGATCTTCGAGAGTTGTAAAAAGGCTCGTGGCTCCGACGTTTGCGTAGCTCAGCACCGCCTTCTTGAATCCACCGGCCGGATTGAACTGGTAGGAGTATGCCCTGTTGGGAACAACGGTCTGGTGATCGTCGTGAAAGTGCGTGTTTTCCATACCGAGTGGCGCGAATATGTGTTGTTCCGTCCACGATCGAAAAGACTGCCCAGTCACACGCGCAACAATTTCTGCGAGAAGGGTGAAGCCGGTGTTGGTATACAAATATTCGGTGCCAGGATCGAAGTTGAGTTCCCGCTGCCGTTCGACCAACCTGAGAATCTGGTCTCGCGTAATCACGTCATCCATGCGCCACCCAGCCATTGTCAGCAGACTCCACTGGTCTCTGAGGCCGCTCGAATGGTGCAATAGGTGGCGTATCGTGATCGTGTGCCCATAGTCGTGCAAATCGGGCAGGTAGGTGCGAATGTCATCGCCGAGCGATAGTCTGCCTTGGGCTGCAAGCATCAAAACCGCGAACGCTGTGAACTGCTTCGAAACGGAGGCTACGTGAAATACACTCGATTGATCTATCGGGATATCATATTCGAGTTGTGCGAGCCCGTATCCGCCGGTGTGGACAATCTCACCATCGCGGACCACCGCTACTGCTGCGCCGGGAGTGCTGTCTCGGTCCCACGCTGCGAAGAGTTGGTCGACCTTTTGGCTCAGGTTCGCGTCGGCAGGTCCCAGGCGCTCGAGTGTGATCGTATAGGCCCCGGCTTCCGGTCCCCGCACTCGAGGCAGGACGGCGATCCAATACCAGGCGGAGGTCTCCGGAACGAACGAAATGTGTTCCAAACCATTGGCACCGTCCGGGCCTTCTCCGGTGGTCAAGACCTCGCCGCGGGAATCGAGGACACTGACGTAAACGTCGATTCCTCTGTGATCGACCGTCGCGAACATGAACTGCCCCGCGTCGAGCTGTACTGCGTACGCGTGTCTGTCCCCTGTGACGAGTTGCCTCTGAACCGGTTCACCCAATACGAGCTGCCTGCTCTGCGCCTGTGGTGACGCCGAGTCGAAAGCCGCCAGGTTGGCGCACAGGGCCAGCGTCAAGACAATCGATCTGTGTATCAGGGCTTTTTGCACACGTGCCTTCTTCTACGGTGATGGTTCCACTCGTGACCGCACCAGACAATTTACTGCTCCGTACTGGCGATGCGCGGCTATCTGTTTTGTGTCTCGGCTTCATAGCCGAGAGTCTCCCGGCAGAATACGCAAGAAACGCGGCAGTGTTCCCCGCTTCTCATATGTGAGCACCTTTGGGTGATCGTGGGATCCCACTTTCGGCAAACCACATTGCTCCCTAGCTTTAGCGACAACAATCGAATCGTGGTGATTTGCGGATATTGCAGCCACGCTAAACAAGTCGCTAAAAACCCGCCTCGGCGCGCTTTGCGACGAGGTTTTGTGTTGTGGAGGATTTGATGGGCCAGACGCTCGAGAATGCCATTGCGGACGGCAAGGTTCACGTCTTTGACGGCGCGATGGGAACGGTGCTGTACGGCAAAGGCATATTCGTGAATGTGTGCTATGACGAACTCAACCTCAGGCAACCGAAGTTGGTTCGTGAAGTGCACGAAGCCTACCTGGCGGTCGGTGCTGAGATTCTGGAAACCAACACTTTTGGGGCCAACCCCATCAAACTCGACGGGTTTGGACTCGAACCGCAGACGGCAGAGATCAACGCGACAGCTGCTCGTTTGGCGAAGGAAGTGGCAGGCGATTCAGCGCACGTAGTTGGCGCCATCGGTCCGCTCGGGATTCGGATTGAGCCGTTCGGGCCTACGAGCAGAGAAGAGGCGCGCGACTATTTCAAAAGGCAAGCCACCGGCCTGTTGGATGGTGGAGTCGACGGATTCATTGTCGAGACCTTCAACGACCTATCGGAAATACGCGAAGCGATTGCCGCTGTGCGCGAGGTCAGCACACTGCCGTTGTTCGCCCAAATGACCATAGGCGGGGATCAGAAGACGGGATTCGGCACGGATGTCCCGACCATCGCCGCTCGGCTGACTGAATGGGGAGCCGATGTGGTCGGTGTGAATTGTTCTGTGGGCCCCTCCGTGGTGCTCGACGCGGTGGAGGAACTCGCCAAACACACTGAAAGACCGATTGCAGCACAGCCGAACGCGGGAATTCCCAGGGATGTAGGCGACCGGAAGATATATATGGCCAGCCCGGAGTACGTTGCGACGTACGCGAAGTTCATGATTGAGAAGGGGGCCAAATTCGTAGGTGGGTGTTGCGGCACGACCCCGGAACACATTCGCGAAGTCTGCAACTACGTTGCCAGCACGCAAATTCGCCAGGATGTAACGCACGTCAGCACCGTCGACATTCAGGCAATGGCGGAAAGAGACGCGATTCCCCTGGAAGAACGATCGAGCTGGGGCGCGAAGATCGCCGCCGGAGAGCTCGTGACGAGCATCGAGATAGTTCCGCCCAAAGGTGCGGATGCATCCCCCATGTTCGAACAATGCCGGATGCTCAAGAGCGCAGGAGCAGATGCCGTAAACGTCCCGGATGGTCCCAGGGCACAGAGCAGAATGGGCACGCTGCCTTCTTGCCTGATGATTGAACGTGAGGTTGGGCTCGAGACGGTCATGCACTATTGCTGCCGCGACCGGAACCTCCTCGGCATGATGAGTGACTTGCTCGGGGCGTCGGCCGCGGGTTTGCGAAACCTCCTGATCATTACCGGCGACCCTCCGAAGATGGGGCCGTATCCTGACGCGACCGCCGTATTCGACATCGACGCGATTGGGTTGACGAATCTCGCCTACAGGCTCAACCACGGCATGGACCTCGGACAAAACCCCATAGGCGAGCCAACGAGGTTCGTGATCGGGGTAGGTGTGAACCCAGTCGCTGTCGTTTACGATCGAGAGATTTCTCGGTTCGCCTGGAAGGTGGATGCGGGAGCCGACTTCGCCATAACCCAACCTGTTTTCGATATCGCTCGGTTCGAGGACTTCCTGCACGATGTCGAAAGTCTTCAGACACCGATCGTAATGGGGATCTGGCCGCTCGTATCGATACGCAACGCGGAGTTTCTCGCCAACGAGGTTCCAGGGGTAAGCATACCCGACGAGATCATGGCTCGTATGCGGAAGGCGCAGGAAGAGGGGAAAGAAGCAGCCCTTGCTGAGGGGGTGGCCATCGCCCGGCAGACCCTCGACGTCTTCAAGGGCTCCATACAAGGAGTGCAGGTTGCAGCACCGTTCGGGCGCGTGGATCGAGCGATAGAGGTTCTGGAAGCGCTGTAGTCGCTGTACGTTATCACGATGAGCGACATCCCCTCCGCGCTGCAATCTGCGTTGCCAGACCACTATGTGCTCCAGCGGGTAGTTGGACGCGGGGGTATGGCGACGGTGTATTTGGCGTTGGACGAGAAGCATCGGCGCAACGTTGCGGTGAAGGTTTTACGACCTGACCTCGCAGCGTCGATCGGGTCCGAGAGGTTCCTCAAAGAGATCGAAATCGCTGCCTCGCTCAATCATCCGCATATCCTGATGCTCATCGATTCCGGTGAAGCGGGCGACTACCTCTACTACGTGATGCCGTTCGTTTCTGGCGAATCGTTGCGCGATAGGCTGGTCCGCGAAACACGCTTCGAACCCTCAACGTCGATTGCCATAGCAAAGGAAGTCGCTGACGCACTCGACTACGCGCACCGGCAGGGTGTTGTGCATCGTGATATCAAACCGGAGAACATTCTGTTTTCTGAAGGCCATGCGGTGGTGGCCGACTTCGGCATCGCCAAAGCGATCATGACCGCGGGGACAGAAAACCTGACTCGGTCGGGCTTCCCGCTTGGTACACCGGGCTACATGAGCCCCGAGCAGGCGGCGGGTCAGACGGATCTCGGTAACCGCACTGACGTTTACAGCCTTGCGTGCGTGGTCTACGAAACGTTGGTCGGCGACACGCCAGGCATGTGGGTTCCGGAAGAGACAGTAAGAATGCGACGGTTCGTTGATGCGCCTCCAAAGCATCGCGAACTGCTGGATCTTCTGCCGGGTTCACTCGAGCAAACGCTCGTCCAGGCAATGGCGCTCCGTCAAGAAAGCCGCTACGAAACACCCGGCAAGTTTGTGGAGATGCTCGAGTTGAGTCTTGCCGGTGGCCCACGCTTCGACGAAGCCCACGCGAAGCAGATCGTTGCACGTGCCGCGGAAATTCAGGCAGCGAAACGCACGGAAGAAGAAGGGTACTCTCTGGGGGGAATCCAGCAGGTCGCGGCTGAGGTGGGTATCCCGCCTGAGCAAGTCGACGAGGCGCTCGATGCACTGAACAACGTTACAGGTGGGCTCGTACATGGCGGAATCATGGGGGTCTCTGAGAAGCTGGAGCTGGAGCGGTTTGTGGACTACGAGATCTCCGAGCCCGACTATGCGGTATTGCTGGAGGAAATTCGCATTTCCCTAGGGGAGATAGGCAACATCAACGAGACTCTTGGAAATGCACTCTCATGGAGTTCGCCACCGCAAGCGACCGGCAGGAAGGCACAGATCCTGATCAGTCCAAAGGCTGGCCAAACCCGCATTAGAATCACGGACGACGCAAGTGTTTCCAGTGCGATCGTCATGATACCAATATCGGCGGTGAGCCTCGTTCTCATCGGGGTGTCCGGAGCTATCCTGGCCGAAGGCTTTGGCGTCTCGACGCTGCCGACCGTTTTGTCGGCGCTCGGGATTTCGGCCACGTTCTTCACCACATCCTACTGGCTGGCCCGACGATCGACGGCGAAAGAGATGAAGAAACGGCTGACTGTTGTCGCTGGCCTGATGGACCGGCTAGTCAACTACGTCCGCGACCGGGGCAATCGCAGACTGCCGCCGAAACCAGACGCTCAGGACCCCTCGCACACAGTCACTTAGATTCCCGCACCATTCCCCATTCCCCATTCCCCACCCACCGCTCACTCACTACCAATCACACCCTACCGCTTTCGTGAGGAAACGCATGAACGGAGTAGCTGCCCGAGCTGTCTTCACATAGCGTTCCAAAAAGTCGGGCAAGAAGATCTCATCGACGTCGAAGGGCGTTATCGCGACGAAGTCCTTCCTCTTCAAGTCGTCGATCATCGGGTGATCCGGATCGTATCCCTTGGGTGCGCGCTTCAGCGATTCACCTGCGAGTTCGTAGTTCGACTTGAACGTCTTGCCCGTTACTGCGCGTTTCCATTCTGCCTTGTTGTCGGCGATGGAGTCACGAATCTCACTGAGTGCAGTTGAATCAGGATGCCATATTCCTACGCCGCCGAAAACATTGCCGGGTTCTAGATGTAGATAAAACCCTGGTGTATGCACGTCCTTGCCGGCCTCGTGCCGGAATTGCACCGCTGCCCAAGTCTTGTACGGACTCTTGTCTTTCGAGAAACGAGTATCTCGGTGGATACGGAATATCGAACCGCCATTCTTTCGCGGGTCTGCGAGAAAATACGGGCTGATCTTCTTCAGTTTGGGCCCGAAGTCGACCACAAATCGGGCTAGCGGCTCTCGCACTTCCTGCTCGAATCGTTTCTTGTTTGCGGTGAACCACTCGCGATTGTTGTTCCGCTTGAGCTGCCGCAGGAAGGTCATCAATTCTGGGCCGAAATGAGGTTCTTTGGGCATGGTCGGGCCTGCGTGTCTGAGGTTGGAGGTTGTGAGTAATGATAATGCAGGAGGGAGGTTGCAGGAGAGGGAGGGGAGGGAGGGGAGGGAGAGGGGTGGCGAAAGGCACGGTCTTATCTCCCGCTCCTCCCGCTCCTCCCACCTCTGCCCTCCTAGCTCGTTTGAACTATCTTCTAACCATGACACCGCACAACGATCGAAGCCCCAGAGACGAGCCCCCCGCCTCCACCGATTTCATCCGCGCGATGGTAGCTGAGGACTTGCGCACCAACAAGCATGGTGGCAATGTGGCCACTCGGTTTCCGCCCGAACCGAACGGTTACCTTCACATCGGGCACGCGAAATCGATCTGTCTCAACTTCGGTATCGCACTCGAAAACGAGGGCGGCACTTGTAACCTCCGTTTCGACGACACCAACCCTGAAACCGAAGAGATGAAGTACGTAGAGTCGATCCAAGCAGATGTGCGCTGGCTGGGTTTTGACTGGGAAGACCGACTCTATTTTGCGTCCGACTACTTCGAACAGCTATACGCCTTTGCGGTCAAACTGATCAAGGACGGCAAGGCCTATATCGACAGTTTGAACGAGGAGGAGATCCGAGAATATCGCGGTACTGTGATGACGCCTGGCAAGGAGAGCCCATACCGCGACCGTACGGTTGAAGAGAACCTCGACCTGTTCGAGCGAATGCGATCCGGAGAGTTCGAAAACGGCGCCCATGTGCTTCGCGCCAAAATCGACATGGCCTCGAGCAATATGCAGATGCGCGACCCTGTGCTGTACCGCATCCGTCACGCCGAACACTACCGAACGGGCAACGACTGGTGCATCTACCCGCTCTACGACTTCACTCACTGTCTTTCGGACGCGATCGAGACAATTACCCACTCACTCTGCACTCTCGAATTCAAGGACAATCGGGAGCTATACGACTGGATAGTGCACGCGGTCGGGTTCGAGATGCCTCCGCATCAGACGGAATTCGCGCGTCTGAATCTCGATTACACGGTAGTGAGCAAACGTAAGTTGGTACAACTAGTAAGAGATGGGCACGTGGCCGGTTGGGACGATCCGCGCATGCCGACGATTGCCGGCTTCCGGCGGCGCGGAGTGACACCTGAGGCGATCCGTGCGTTCGCCGACACGATCGGCGTCGCCAAGGTGGACAGCCGAGTCGACATTGAAAAGCTGGAACACGCGATCCGTGACGATCTCAACATGAAGGTGCCGCGGGTGATGTGCGTGTTGAATCCCCTCAAGGTAGTGATCGACAATTATCCGGAGGATCATGTAGAGGAGTTGGACGCGCCCTTTTACCCGCACGACGTTCCGAAGGAGGGATCCCGCAAGGTGCCCTTCTCACGGATTCTGTACATAGAACGCGATGATTTTCTCGAGGATCCGCCTAAGAGGTTCTTTCGACTCGCGCCCGGGCGAGAGGTGCGGCTTCGCTACGCATATCTGGTCAAATGCGTTGATGTGGTCAAAGATCCCCAGACAGGTGAAGTGAAGGAGTTGCGCTGCACATACGATCCCGAGTCACGGGGCGGAAAGGCGCCCGACGGTCGAAAGGTCAAAGGTACTCTGCACTGGGTGTCCGCCGATCATTCGTTGCCGGCGGAGGTCCGCCTTTACGATCGACTGTTCCTGAAACCCGATCCCGAAGCAGAAACGGGTGATGGAGACTTCACGGCCAATCTCAATCCAGAATCAATGGTGATCCTCAGCAACAGCCGCATCGAGCCTGCCGTAGCGCAGGCACCACCGGGCACGCGATATCAGTTCGAACGCTCGGGGTATTTTTGCAGCGATGCCGTCGACTCCTCCTCAGAGCGGCTCGTCTTCAATCGAACGGTCAGCCTTCGCGACACTTGGGCTAAACTCGAAAAGAAGGGAACCGATACGGGAAACCTGGGTGAGCGTGCGCGCGTCGATCGGAAGCGGCAGGCTGGGAAATCGAAGGAAGGGCCTGCCTCTCAGAAGCAACCGATCGAGAGGACTCCCGACTTCAATGCCAAGCTCGAGAAGTACACCACGGTGTACGGGCTGAGCTCAGATGACGCAGAGATCATCGCAACCAACAGGGTCCTCACGTCGATCTTCGAGGGCGCGTGCTCGGCGTTTGACAAGCCCAAGACGATTGCCAATTGGGTTGTGAACGATCTTCGGCGCGAGGCGCGAGACACGCAGCTCAGTGATATGCCGATGGATGGCGCCGCGCTGGCTGCGCTGGTGCAACTCGTAGAGGACGAGAAGATCACACGTGTCGCGGCAAAGGAAGTATTTGCCGATCTCGTGAAAAAGGGCGGCGACCCCAACGGGATCGTTCGGGAGAAGGGGCTGGATCGGGTCGTGGATCAGGCTTCCTTGGAGGCGATCGTAGACGGAGTGATAGCCGACAACTCCGCTAAGGTGAAGGAGTACAGAGATGGTCGGGCAGGGTTGCTCGGCTTCTTCATCGGACAAGTGCTGCGGGTTAGCGAGGGTCGCGCCGATCCATCCCTGGTGAAGGAGTTGGTCTCGAAAAAGCTGGGGTGAGTCTCTGGCCGCTACGTGTGATATTGTTTCGAGAGCACCTCCATCATTGCTTCTGCCTGCTCCGGTTCGAGGGTGTCTACCTTGGCACGCATTTCTTTGAGGACCTTCTGCGCTTCGTGTGAATCCTCCATTTGGCGTGCCAGGCGGTGTACTCGAAAAGCGTGGTGAATGCCTACCGATCCGTGCGCAAAAAGCAGTACGGCCGCCGAAACCGGATCTACTTCTGCGAGCACCGTTAGTAGCGCCCTCAACAGCATACGGGCGCGTTCGTGGTAGGGCCCGGTATGCTTCGACGCTTCGTGCCGTGCGCGCCGCAACCGTTCGTCGTCCAGTTGTACGCGCTTATCCCGAGTTAGCTCATGCCACTGTGCCAACGCTAGTTGCCTGTGGTCACGCGCCTCTCTAGTCGAACCCAGTTGATCGTCCGTGATGACCAGGCGGCCGTTCTTGACTTGCTGCTCGTACTGTGATGGATCGTCACCGAGTCCATAGTAGTCCGGCTCTTTGTTTGTTCTCCACGGTGCAGACAAATAAAATCCGCACACGATCTCAGTGTCGCGCTCAGGCCGGTTGAGAGTGACACACGGAATGACGAGAAACTCTGTCTCCGTTCCGTCATAGTCCTGTACGTCGAGAATGACCTTTCGCGCCTGAAGCCGTGCGGATACCATGGCCGCGTAGAGAAGCCGGAATTCCGGTTCGACTCGACGATTGTCGTTCAGTGCAGCAAGACGATCCGGCCCCTCTGAAACGAACACCTCTGCCAGGTTTTCCACGAACGGCCTGGTGTCTCCTGAAAGAAGGGCATGGAGCGCGCTGCAACACCGCGAATCTGTCCCGTAGCGTTGCATTATCCCATAGAGAGGCTGTCCATCGGCCTGGTCGAGAACCCCGACATGGGAGTTCACCTTCACCACCATCAAGGTATGGACTCCGGCCCCGGCAGCTCTCGCGTAGTGTTGCTCGGCGATGCGGACGGCTCCCCAGTCGTACCGACCGCCCAGGTTGGCAATCCGAAAGGCAGATTGCTGAGCGAACTTGAGGGACGGGAGCATGTACTTCACGAAGCACCGCTGGAAGGCGGAAACGCATTCATTCTCGGACTCGTCGGAGCAGGTGACGTGCATTGCTCCGACCGATTTCGGGTGGCGCTCTACCACCGAAAGGTGAATTGCCTGACACACTCCTTCGAGAGACCGTTCGGCTCCCACGATGTCCTTGAGCTGGTTCATACCGCCTCTTCCGGGATGGGTCGTTTACCAGCGGTTGCCGATGTTGCTCTCACGACTCATGAAAGATACCGCTGCGGTCCCCCTTCCGGGTTCCCACGCGGCCTGCCATATTCGCAGCGCACCCACAAAACCCTACAACAAGTGAGACACACGATGATTTCTGCGAGTCGCGTTCTTTTCTTCGTCGCGCTTTTGAGCGTTTTGAACATAAACCCGGGGTCGTTTTTGACGGCGCAAGAACCGCCCGTCGATCCAACGCTCTTTCAAAGCATGGAATGGCGCAATATTGGCCCCTTCCGCGGGGGGCGCTCCGTCGCAGTAGCTGGAGTAAAACAGGACCACCTGACTTACTATTTTGGTGGAGTAGGCAGCGGAGTTTGGAAGACGACGGATGCAGGCATCACGTGGGCGAATATCTCGGACAAGACGTTTGGAACCACATCGGTAGGAGCTATTACTGTTGCTGAATCGGACCCGAATGTCGTGTATGTCGGGATGGGTGAACACGCCATCCGTGGCGTGATGACCTCGCACGGTGACGGCGTTTATAAATCCACGGATGCCGGACGGACCTGGCAGCACATGGGGCTGGACAACACCCGCCACATTTCCAGTGTGCAGGTCCACCCGGGCGATCCCGACCTAGTTTACGTCGCTGCTCAGGGTGCCGCGTACGGTGACTCGGAAGATCGCGGCGTATATCGATCCAAGGACGGTGGTGAGAACTGGGAGAAGGTGCTGTATGTGGACAGCACATCCGGGCCAAGTTCCCTCAGCATGGATATGAACAACCCCCGGGTGCTCTATGCAGCGATCTGGGATCACAGAAGGTACCCGTGGCAGGTTCGGAGCGGGGGACCGGGGAGCGGCATATACAAGACGACAGATGCCGGAGATACCTGGGAGAGGGTGAACACAGGGTTGCCGGAACTGATGGGCGACATCGGAGTAGCCGTGTCTGCTGAATCCGATCGCGTGTACGCAATCGTAGAGGCAGATCCCGGTGGCGGGCTCTATCGCTCGGACAATGGTGGGAAAAACTGGCGGAAGCTCAACGATTCGTGGGCCATTCGGGCGAGGGCATGGTACTACACGCATATCACGGCGGATCCGAGCAATCCCGACGTGGTTTGGATCCTGAACGCGCCTGTGTCGAAGTCGATTGACGGTGGGAGGACGTTCACGCGCGTAGGTACTCCCCACGGAGACAACCACGATCTCTGGATCAATCCTCAAAACAGCGACTACATGATCAACGCCAACGACGGCGGAGCCAACGTATCGCTGAACGGCGGGGCGACCTGGTCAACCCAAGAGAACCAACCCACCGCGCAGTTCTACCGAGTGAACACCGATAACAGGTTTCCCTATTACGTGTACGGTGGACAACAGGACAACTCGTCCGTCGCGATAGTGAGCCGGGCTTCTGGTGGAATCGGGTGGAAGGATTGGTATGCAACGGCAGGATGCGAGACTGCGTACTTGGCATTCGATCCGGACAATCCCGTGTTGCAGTATGGTGGTTGTTACATGGGGCAGATCGCTGAGTTCGACGAACGCACGCATGGCGATCGTAACGTGATGGCATACCCTCACCTGCCTGCTGCGCTGGCGTCTCGTGACATGAAGTACCGGTTCAACTGGAATGCGCCGATCGTTGCTTCATTGCACGACCCCAACGTCATCTACCATGCGTCAAACATTCTCCTCAAGACAGAGAATCGCGGCGAATCGTGGGTGGAAGTGAGCCCCGACCTCACCCGCGACGACGATGCGAAACAAGGCCCTGGTGGCGGACCCATCACCAATGAAGGTGCCGGTGGCGAAATCTACGGCACGATCTATTACGTGGCCGAATCTCCCCACGACCCGCGGACGATCTGGGCTGGAAGTGACGACGGCCTCGTCCACGTGACGCGAGACGGAGGCGCAAATTGGGAGAACGTGACACCTGAAGATGTCGGTGAGGAGATAATCAACTCCATTGAGGTGTCACCGCACGACCCTGCGGTTGCATTCCTCGCTGTGACTGCATACAAGTTCAACGACTTCACGCCACACTTCTACAGAACCGACGACTACGGCCAATCGTGGGATCGCATCGTCGA
Organism: uncultured Gemmatimonadaceae bacterium; assembly: GCA_964518955.1. GTDB lineage: Bacteria > Gemmatimonadota > Gemmatimonadetes > Gemmatimonadales > GWC2-71-9 > JBDGYW01. The sequence goes on from CAZFHS010000017.1 coordinate 79,967, forward strand.
AGGCATAGAGGCCGACGCCTGGGCCAGAGTCATTCGAGAAGATCCGAAACGCCCGGGGCTGTTGTACGCTGGCACTGAGGCCGGGATGTACGTCTCCTGGGACAGCGGAGATAACTGGCAGTCGTTGCAGCTCAACATGCCGCTCACGCCTATCACGGACCTCAAGGTGCAGGTGTGGCACAACGACTTGGTCGCGGCGACGAGCGGGCGCGCGTTCTGGATATTGGACGACCTTTCTCCACTGCAGCAATTCGATGGCGACCCGTCAGAGGCCGCGGGGCTTCTGAATGAACCGCGACCCGCATACCGCGTGGCAGGTGGCGGCGGATTCAGCATGCCGGGTAGAACGGTAGGCAAGAACCCGCCAAACGGAGCCGTCGTCGATTTTTACCTCTCGGAAGTGCCCGACTCGGCCGCTGTGAATCTGGAATTCCTGAACTCGGCCGGCGATGTGGTGAGATCTTTTTCATCCAAGCTGGGCGAGGGCGAAACAGATTCGTCTTCTGTGCTCAAACTGAAAGCAGGGCACAACCGATTCGCATGGGATTTGCGGCACGAAAAGGTCAACCCCGTTCCTGGCCTTTACGTATGGGGTACGCTACAGGGGCACAAAGTCGTGCCAGGTAGTTACGAGGTTCGATTGTCCGTCGGTGAGGACGTTTTCACTCAACCGTTGGAAGTGCGCGCCGATCCACGAATAGATGCCACCACGAGTGGATTCCAGGACCAGAGCGACCTGATGGTCGAAATTACGCGCGAACTCGAGGAAATACATGAAGGCGTGGTGAGCATTCGCTCAGTTCGAGAACAGGTTGAAGCTCTGGTGAATCGGTTGGACAAGCAGGAGGGACACGACTCCATCGTGTCCGTTGGGAAAGATCTCATGGAGGGCCTGACTAGGTTGGAAGACTCTCTCGTTCAGAACAAAACGGTCGATGGGCAGACGGTTATCAACTTCCCGTCACGCCTAAACTTCCAGTACATCTACCTGCGTGGCGCGGTAGATGGTGCGGAGGGGCGTGTTACTGAGGGCGCCCGACATCTTCTCAGGGATCTCTCGACCATATGGGCGACTTATAGGGCTGAAATGGAGACTCTGCTCGGCCGGCGGCTCGAGGAGTTCAACTCGCTGGTGCGCGTGGAAAACGTACCGGCCGTCTTGATTCCTTGATAGGAACTTGTCTGCGGGCTCCCTCTGGCGGCCCGTTGCGTATATCGTACATTAGCAATTGGCGCGGGATCGCTTGCACGAGGCTTTCGATCCCCGCCGTCGGCTTGGCATGAAAGACGGTGATCTGATTGGCACGCATCCTCGTGGTCGATGACGAACCGATAGTCCGGAACCTCGTGAGAAAGACCCTCGAACGGGTCGGCCATGAGGTTGCCGAGGCTGAAGATGGAGATGCCGCTCTGGAGTTGAGCCGCGAGCAAACTTTCGAACTGGTGATAGCCGATCTCTTCATGCCGGTTATGGATGGCCTGCAGCTGATAGTTCAGCTGCGTGAAGAGGCTCCTGACACGACGGTGATCGCGATCTCCGGCTCGGTGTACGAGCGGAAACCGCGATTCCTCGAGATTGCAGGAAGAATGGAGTCGGTCATCACTCTCGCGAAGCCATTCTCCACAGAGGAACTGCTCAGCGCCGTTGACGAAGCGCTCCCCTAACGGAATTCCACGAATGAGGATCGATGGGGCCAGTACTGCGGCTTCGAGGCAGCATGGCTAGAGCTCTCGTAGTACTAACCGCATCTCTACTTTGCTTCGGCACGGAAGCCAAAGCCCAAACTCCAGATACAACCGCCATTGGCGGCGGCGATGTGCTCGCAGCGGTTGGAGCGGGGGCGCTTCTATTTGCCCCGACGTTGATGCAAGCTCCGGATTCCGTCACTTGTGTTCCCTGCAACAGATATGAAGTGCCCGTCTTCGATCGCTGGGCGATAGCGCCTGTGCGACCCATTCCCGCGAGGATCAGCGACGTTCTACTGATTGGAATCGGCGTTACCAGCTGGATCAACCTTGCCAACGAAGGCGCCGCTGGGCGGCAGGGCATAGTGAGTTCCGTCGAGACGGTGCTCATAGCTGAAGGAGTGTCGCAGCTGTTGAAGAGAGTCGTTGGGAGGAAACGCCCGGTACTCTACACGCCCGAAGGAGCTTCCGTCGCCGGTGATCCACGGAACCAACAGTCGTGGCCGTCAGGACATGCTGCTGGTGCGGCCGCGCTCGCCGCATCATATTGGCTTACGCGCAACCGAGTTTCGGCTGGAGGGGAAAACGACACACACGCTGTGATGCTCGCGGCGGGCGCCGTGACCGTCGCTGCTCTGAGAGTCGTAGCGGCCAAACATTTCCCATCTGACGTAATACCGGGGTTGATCCTCGGTGTGGCATCTGCGGGATTGGTCCATACCATCAAATTTTGAGAGAACCCACGAGTCAACATTCTTCGCATCCATTTGTGCAAGGAGCGCCTGAATGAACGGTAAGAAGCTTCCACGCACCGCCTACGTGCTCGAAGAAGGCCAGGAGTACGTCCCTTACACCAAGGGGCAGACACTCACCGAGTTCACCATCAAGACGGTGATATCAGGCGCCTTGCTTGGCATGATCTTTGGGGCTGCGAATACATATCTGGGGTTGAAAGCCGGACTGACAATCAGCACCTCGATCCCTGTCGCGGTGCTAACCGTAGTTGCGTTCAGGATCTTCTCCGCCATGGGTCTCAGCTACAGCATACTCGAGACCAATATGTCGCAGACGATCGGCTCTGCGAGCTCGTCGGTGGCCTCGGGTGTGTTGTTCACGATTCCGGCGTTGTTTATTTGGGGCATATCACCCGAGTGGCGCCAGATTACGCTCCTTGCCATGTGCGGCGGCATAATTGGCGTACTGGCGATGATCCCGCTGCGTCGATTCTTGATTGCTCGTGAACATGGAAACCTGCCGTATCCAGAGGGAATGGCGTGCGCTGAGGTACTAGTCGCGGCGGAAGGTGGGGGAAGGCAGGCTTCGGGCGTCTTCTGGGGCATAGGTTTCGGTATGCTCTTCAAGCTGATCACCGACGGCTTCAAGTTCGTGGGTGGCAGGTTCGAGCTGCTTCTAGGCTTTAAGGCAAACCTCTCGGTCAGCGTATCCACACCGCTGATCGGAGTGGGCTACATCCTCGGAATACGCATTGCGACGGTCATGGTGGCAGGCGGTGCGCTTTCAGCATTGGTGATCATTCCTGCGATCAACCTCTGGGGCGCGGGATTGACCGAGCCGATGTTCCCGGAAACGGAGAAGCTGATTCGCGACATGTCGGCCAGTGAGATCTGGAATCGGTATGTGCGCTACATCGGAGCGGGCGCAGTGGCGACCGGCGGTATCATCACCTTGATCAAGTCAATTCCGACGATGATCGAGTCGTTCAAGTTGGGCATAGGACAAATCGCCAAGGCCACGGAAGGCACTGTGTTCGACCGCACAGACCGAGACCTGTCGTACAAGACGGTGCTCGTGATCGTGGGTTGCGTGTTGTTGGTGCTGACATTCATACCGGGCATTCTGGGCTATCTGGATTCCGTAGTCGCAAGAGGTTTGGCGGCGATAATGATAGCGATCTTCGCGTTCTTCTTCGTTACCGTGAGCTCGAGAATCGTCGGCCTGGTCGGAGTTACCTCCAATCCCACATCGGGAATGACGATCGCAACACTGTTGGGCACGGCCTCCATCTTCTACCTGATGGGCTGGACGGACCTCTCCGGCAAGGCGACAGCTCTCATGGTTGGAACGGTCGTTTGTATTGCTGCCTCGATCGCTGGCGACACCTCTCAGGACCTGAAGACCGGATACGTATTGGGCGCCACTCCCAGGCTTCAGCAGATAGGTGAGTTGATCGGAGTCATCACTTCTGCCGGGGTAGTGTGTCTGGTCGTCATGCTGCTTCACCAGAACGTCGAAGGTGGCCTTGGCGGAGCCGAACTACCGGCGCCACAGTCAGTCTTGATGAAACTGGTGATCGACGGTGTGCTCGACCAGAATCTGCCGTGGACCCTGATATTCATAGGTGTCGGCATCGGGCTTGGGGCGTCGCTGTTCAAGATTCCGGTGTTGGCATTCGCAGTCGGCGTTTACCTGCCCCTCTACACCATGGCGGCGGTATTCGTGGGCGGCCTGACACGGCACATACTCACCAGCCATCCAGATCCAGAGGAGGCCGAGCGGCGCCGCGAACGAGGAGTGCTGTTTGGGTCCGGATTGGTGGGTGGGGGTGGCCTGACAGGTGTGCTGCTGGCTCTGTGGGTGGCGCTCAGAGGTGGTGAACGCATTGTTGGCTTCCCGCCCAATTTGCCGCACTTCCTAGAACAAGCCCTGGCGCTCGCCACAGTGTTGTTGATCGTCGGTATCATGACAGCGTTCATCCGGGCACGGTCGGACTCAGTTTCACAATGAGACCGAAACTCAGTACGCTCGTGACACGTAGTTTGAGAAGGAGTGGATTGTACCGCCACGAGGTGGTATTACGTCTTTTCTGGAGGTTTTGAAGATGACGACTGAGGGAACACGCCGCGGTAGCATGCTCAACGCGATGACATGGATGTTGGGACTTTCCATCCTTTTGTTTTGGATTCCTTTCCTGGGTGGCCTGATTGCTGGCTTCGTTGGCGGTAGAAAGGCCGGTAGAGTACCTGAGGCGATTCTCGCGGTCGTGCTTCCGGGCCTGGTGCTCGGCATACTCACATTCCTTTTGGGCAGTGTGTTGGGTGGCATCCCGGTCATAGGTCAACTGTTCGCACTAGTTGCCGGCATGGGAACATTGTTGCTGTCGTTCATGAACGTTATCCCGCTGTTGCTCGGTGCGGTTCTTGGAGCATTGACCACCAAATAGTCGAGCAGCCAACAGCTAGTTCGTAGAATCCGGACCAACAGCCATCAGCGATCAACTCTAGGAGTTGTGACCTGATGGCTGTATTCTTTTGCCCATCTTGCCCTGGACAGACATTCTCCTAGCGAACCTGGCGGTAATCCTTGGAGCAACACTTCAAGGATCTGTTGGATTTGGGCTAGGCTTCGTGGGAGCGCCGTTACTCATGCTGGTCAGCCCCTCGTTCATTCCCGGTCCTCTCCTGTTGAATGCCGTAGTGCTCACCTTGCTGCTCACGCATCGTGAGCGACACTCAATTGTCTTTTCGGAAATCAGGTGGGCGGTGGTCGGTCGGATAGTGGGCGTGATAGCCGCCGCCGCCGTTGTCGCATCGATTTCTACTGACGGTTTGGCACTCACGTTGGGAATACTGGTGCTTGTCTTGGTGCTGCTGAGTTTGTCAGGGTTGCACTTTGCACCGACGTGGAAAAGTCTGATAGTTGCGGGAACCCTCTCCGGCTTTTCCGGGACCATTGCTTCAGTGGGTGCACCGCCGATGGCGATTGTCTATCAGAATGAATCCGGGCCTCGGATTCGCGGCACCCTCTCGGCGTTTTTTGTCATAGGAACCGTGTTGTCTCTGACCGCTCTGGTGATCGTGGGGCGCCTAGGTTTTGCAGAACTGTCAATCGGCCTGAGACTGCTTCCGGGGCTGCTGACGGGATTTGTCATCTCTCGACGTTTGGCGCTGATCCTGGACCGCGGTCAGACGCGCAACGCGGTGTTGGCGCTCGCCACTTTCGGTGGAGTGTTGTTGATCGTCAGAGAGTTGTTTTAGCCAATCTCCAACTTGACAAAACGGCGAAAAGGTTATTTCTTCTGCGCAACAGAATAAATAGCCTGGAGTGGTTATGACCTCTCGAGACGGACTCAATGAAGTAGACCAACTCGTATTACTCGCGCTGGTTCGGCTCGATGACGGTGCCTACGGTGTGACTATTCGGGCGGAAATCGAGACCCGGTCGGGCAAACCCGTTTCTATGGCGGCAGTCTACTCGGCGTTGGATCGGCTCGAGCGCAAGGGGTTCGCGGAGTCTAGGCTGTCGGATCCGAAACCGGAACGAGGCGGCAGGGCAAAGAAGCATTTCAAGATTACTGAGTTCGGTGCGGCTGAACTGAGGGATGCGCGTGGGGTCATGGCACGCATGTGGGATGGACTCGAGATGCACCCTGACCTGAGGGTACGATGACTAAGGCAAGGCCCCCGCGAACTGCGCTATGGCTTCTGCGCCGGGTTCTGAGTCGTCAGAACCGTGACTTCATCATTGACGATCTCACGGAAGAGTTCTCGGGAAGAATCGAGACGGGCACTAGTATCCTTGCGGCTCGGCGCTGGTTCTGGTGGCAGGTGGCTCAATCGGTCGCGCCTTCTCTCCGAGATCGCGGGCTCGGCTTCCTGCTTCCGCGAGGATTGTCGCTCACGCTCCGCGACTTCTTCCAGGATGTTCGATACTCACTCCGCACACTCCGAACGAGCATGGGCTTTTCCACGGTTGCAGTTCTCACACTCGCGCTGGGCATCGGCGCCAATACTGCGGTGTTCACGGTCGTGAACGGCGTATTGCTGAGGCCGCTTCCGTACCCGGATCAGGATCGATTGGTGACACTGTGGTCAGCCAGGCAGGATGGAGCGATTGGATCGCTTCCCTCATTTCCCGATTTCCAGTCGTGGCACGATCAATCGGAGAGCTACAGTGGAATGGCGTTCGTCTATGGCGACGAGGTGGTTCGCAGAACCGATGAAGGTCTCGACCCGATGCTCGCGGCGTACGTCACCGGCGGGTTCTTCTCCACTCTGCTCCCACGCACACAGTTGGGGACACCATTCAGCTCCGCCAGCGCTGGCGGAGTCGATGAAGACCGGGTGATCGTCCTCAAGTATGGAGTGTGGCAGGGGAAATTCGGCGGCGATCCCGATATTGTGGGAAAGACAGTGCCATTCAGGGACGGCTCCTTCACCGTTGTGGCCGTGTTGGCTGAGGGCGTGGACTATCCTGTGTGGGCAGACGTATACACACCCATCACCCACGATTTGATCGACCGATCGGGCCTAAACGCCCGAGACCGGCGAGTGGACACCAGGGTGCTCGCCAGACTGAAGAACAATGTGGATCAGGAGACGGCGCTTTCGGAACTCTCCACGATCGCTGCCCGACTCGAGACGGAATATCCGGAGACCAACACCGACTGGACTGTGAGAATTCGGCCGCTCAAAGCAATCGTGCTGGACCCATGGGGCCAGAACCGGAACCTGCGCAGAGCGCTCTTTGTACTCACGGGAGCCGTTGGTTTTGTGTTGCTGATTGCGTGCGCGAACATAGCCAATCTGATGCTTGCCCGAGTGGTGGCGCGTGGTCGAGAGATGGCTGTGCGCACGGCACTTGGTGCAGGGAAGTGGCGTCTCGTTCGCCAAACCCTGACGGAGAGTCTGGTGCTTGCGACGCTAGGTGCTGCAGCCGGGGTCACCTGCGCGTTGTGGGGCGTGGATGCCATACTCGCCGGCGCTCCCCCACTGCCCAGGGTAGACGAAGTCAGGGTGGACGGTGGAGTGTTGGTTTATACCACGGGGCTTGCAGTGCTTGCGGCGCTGCTGTTCGGAGCCGCCCCGGCGTTGCGGCACGGTGGTCGCAATCTGGTGGAGAAGTTGAAGGAAGGTGGGAGAACGGCGGTTGGCCGTATTGGCACGAGACACATTCAGGTATCGCTCGTCGTGTCGCAGGTAGGTTTGGCGTTGGTATTGCTCATTGGGGCAGGGCTGCTAGCGAAGAGCTTGCACCAACTCACTCAGGTGAACCTCGGTTTCAATTCCGAGCAGCTCACGAGCCTTCGTATTAGGCCGCCACTGACGCAATACAATGATGCAGCGTTGCGGGCCGACCTGTACCGTCGCCTCGTGGATGCGGTAGCGGCAGTTCCAGGTGTCGAGTCCGCGTCGATGGTGAACCACACTCCTGGAGGCGGATTGATATTTTCTCCTCTACGCGTGGATGGACTCGAGGAGGAATTCACCACCGCCTACAAGACCGTGGCGCCGAGATACTTCGAGACCATGGGGATCGCGGTAGCCGAGGGTAGGAGTTTCAACTCCCTCGACATGACGGGAAGCACGGATGCCTTGATCGTAGATCGCACTCTTGCGCAGTTCCTGGACCTCGAATTGGGCAGGCGCATCACAGTTTACAGACAAGTTGCTGATGACCAACTCGGCCAGCCTGTCACGGGAGAAGTCGTCGGGATTGTGGGTGCTACCCGAGTTTCACTTTCGCAGCAAATGCCCTACCCGAATGTGTATCTACCGTACACGGTTAACCCATGGATGTGGTGTTCGGTTGTCGCCCGCAGCCGAGCAGATGTATCTGGAATCGGAGAGCAGATAAAGGCCGCGGTTTTGAGTGTTGAACCGGAGATTCCCGGAGTTGAACCAGAGTCCATCTCCGACAGAATGTACGACACAGTCGCGAAGGAGCGTTTCGCCGCCCGCATAATGGGATCGTTCGCCGCAGCCGCATTGTTGCTGTCGGCGGTCGGCATATACGGTGTAATGGATTATCTGGTGCGGCAGCGTACAGCCGAGATCGGGTTGCGGCTCGCATTGGGGGCAACGTCCAGGAGCGTACTCAGGTTGGTTGTCGGGCGCGCCATGTGGATGGTGGGCGCAGGAACCCTGGTCGGGCTGGCCGCGGCGTTCGGCCTAACGCGGTTTCTTGGTGCAATGCTCTTCGGTGTCGGGGCAACCGATATAACGACCTACGTGTCGCTGACGTGTGCCCTGGTCGTTGTGGCGTTCATCGCGAGTCTCCTGCCCGCGAGGCGAGCCACGCGAGTGGACCCGCTCACGACGCTCCGGATGGAGTAAAGGCCAGACTGCCTTCCACCATCACATAACGGTTTGTCTGCCTCCAGCGGAGAACGCAGACTGGAAATCCTGACCAGTAGGTTGCTGGAACACTCGAAGCCCGAACTCCGGGACTATCGCGAGAAGGTGATCGAAGATGTCGGATTGGATACCTTCGTAAGCAACCCAGTCGACGTCATTCGAAAACACGTAGATCTCGATCGGCAGGCCGTTGGCTGTCGGGCTCAACTGTCGTATCAGGAAGGTCATTTTGTCGTGGATCTTCGGGTGTGAGCGTAGGTATTGCACCACGTACATCCTGAATGTTCCGATATTCGTCAGTTTGCGTGCGTTCGCCACCAGGTTTGTATCACCATCCACCACCGCCTTGTTGTACTCATCCAACTCAGATTTCTTTTCGGCAATGTAATCCTTGAGCAGAACGAACTTCCCAAACCTTTCGATGTCACCGTCATCGAGAAACCGTATCGAGTTCATGTCGAGAACGAGCGCTCTCTTTATGCGGCGCCCGCCTGACTCGCTCATCGACCTCCAGTTCTTGAACGAATCGCTGATGAGCCGATGGGTAGGTATCGTGGTAATCGTCTTGTCCCAGTTTTGCACCTTCACGGTGTGGAGTGCAATGTCGACAACGTCACCGTCAGCGCCGAATTGAGACATTTCGATCCAGTCGCCGACGCGTACCATGTCGTTACTGGCAATCTGAAGGCTCGCCACGAATGAGAGGATCGTGTCTCGGAAGACCAACAGCAGAACCGCCGTCATCGCCCCGATACCGCCCAGGAAGAACATGGGCGATTTGTCGATGAGCGTCGCTACCGTGACGATTGCGCCTAGCACGTAGACAATCAGTTTGACGATCTGTACGTAACCTTTTATCGGTCGGCCTCGCGCCAGGTTGCTTGCTGCGTAGATCTCGTGCACAGCGTTCAGGAACGCGCCGACCGAGAGCATCCCCACGAGCACCATGGATGCGAGCGCAGTTTGCCTGATCAGGTTTGTGAGGCCTTCGCCGATATCGGGCACCATCTGGATGCCGTAGTAGATGGCGAAGCCGGGGGCTATGTGAGCGAGCCGCTCGAACACCCGATGTTTTTGCAGCACATCGTCCCACGTGAAGGTCGTGCGGCGCACGATTCTGGCGATGGTCGCAAGCAGGATCCGTTTGGTGATCCTGTCTGCCAAGATCGCTGCAAGCGATATCACCACCAGCCCGCCCAGCTGGCCGACTAGCTGGTGCTCGCCGAGCCATTGCATGACGGAACTGAAGTCACTTTGCGCCGTGCTGTCGGCGGTTTGTCCGGTCGAGAATCCGAATGCCATCTTACCCTCTCGTGTCGAATGCAGGCGAGATCGGTGTGCGTTCCTTGGAGGAGGAAACATAGCGCGGTGAACGAGTCTACTTCCAGTCGTAATCCTGTTCTGGCGGTCAGAAAACCTCACGTGGAATATCGAAGGCGAATGTGCGACTTTTCGTCCGGCTGGAGACGCCGATCCGATCGGTGTTGTCTCGTTCGGCTCAATTCAGAATCCAAGTAACGAATTCAAGGAGCACCAAGATGGCGGAGTTTGCATATCAGAACCCGTTTCCGCTGGCAAAGGATGCCACGAAATACCGATTGGTGACCAGCGAGCACGTTTCGATGGTTGACCTAGATGGCGAGCAAGTGCTGAAAGTCGATCCCGCAGGACTCACGAACCTAGCTCGCGAAGCAATGCGTGACGCCTCGTTTTTGCTTCGACCCGCACACCTCGAACAGGTGGCGGCGATTCTCGACGATCCTGAAGCGAGCGACAACGATCGCGGGGTGGCGCTCGCGATGCTGAAGAATGCTGAGGTTGCCGCCAACTTCATGCTTCCCCTGTGTCAGGACACTGGCACCGCAACCATCGTGGCCAAAAAAGGGCAGGGAGTCTGGACCGGCGGCGGTGACGCGGAGCTCTTGGCGCGTGGAGTCTATGATACGTACACCGGGGAGAACCTGCGGTACTCACAAACGGTACCGCTCACCATGTACGAGGAGAAAAATTCGGGCACGAATTTACCGCCGCAAATAGACATCTATGCCACAGATGGGTCCGAATACTCGTTCCTGTTCGTGGCGAAGGGCGGTGGATCTGGGAACAAGACTTATCTCTACCAGGAAACCAAAGCTCTCTTGAACCCCGAGAAGCTCGAGGCTTTCCTGACCGAAAAGATGAGAACGCTTGGCACGGCTGCTTGCCCACCTTACCACCTTGCATTTGTCGTTGGCGGTACGTCCGCTGAGGCATGCCTCAAGACGGTGAAGCTGGCCAGCACGGGATACCTCGACGGCTTACCGACGAGCGGCAACGAACACGGTCAGGCTTTCAGAGACCTCGAAATGGAGCAGAAGATGCTCGAGGCCGCACAGAAGAGTGGTTTCGGAGCACAGTTCGGCGGCAAGCATTTCGCGCTCGACGTTCGTGTTGTCCGGTTGCCGCGCCATGGCGCATCGTGCCCCGTTGGCATGGGAGTGTCCTGCTCGGCGCACAGAAACGTCAAAGCGAAGATCAATGAAGACGGACTCTGGATCGAGGAACTCGAGCGCGACCCGGGACGCTTCATTCCCGAGAAGTATCGGGAAGCTCACCATGGTGGTGCGGTCAAAATCGACCTGGACCGGCCTATGACAGAGATCAGAGCCGAACTCAGCAAACACCCGATCAAGACTCAATTGGAACTGACGGGCACGTTGATCGTGGCGCGCGACATTGCGCACGCCAAGTTGAAGGAACGCGTGGATTCAGGCGAAGGATTGCCACAGTATTTCAGAGACCATCCCGTGTACTACGCCGGCCCGGCAAAGACTCCCGAGGGCATGCCATCCGGATCGTTCGGACCCACTACGGCGGGGCGCATGGATTCATACGTGGGATTATTCCAGGCGAACGGTGGGTCGATGGTGATGATCGCAAAAGGCAATCGCAGCCAACAGGTTACGGATGCGTGCAAAGAATACGGCGGATTCTACCTCGGCTCCATTGGTGGACCTGCCGCAATTCTCGCTCAGGACAACATCAAGAAGGTGGAACTGCTCGAGTATCCAGAGCTTGGCATGGAAGCGATCTACAAGATCGACGTGGTCGACTTCCCGGCATTCATCCTCGTCGACGACAAGGGGAACGATTTCTTCCAGCAGCTCGGCTGAGAACCTGTGTCGAGCTGCCTCCTCGTGGGACCAAATATTGTCCGCTCGAGGTGACGAATCCGGATTGACCTGCATTGCTGCTGATGACGTAACTGTATGTATGTCAATATGTTACGGCATGTCGCTTGCGCGGCATCGTTTGTGCTAACCCACATGCTTGAATGACCTCACAGCTGCTCGAGTATGTGTCATTGAAGCTGGCAAGGCGCGCTGCCTTTGCGGGGGCGGTGTTGGTTTCGTGTGCTGCTGGCTGTGCTACCAAGAGTCCTTACGTACCGTTTTCGATATCCACTGAAGAATTCCAGAAAACCGCCAATAGGATTGCGATCGCTCCGGTGCTTGCTCCAGAAGGCATCGAGGTGGCTGATTCGTCCCTCGCACAGATTGACGAGTTGATCGAGAGCGTTCTGCTTGGAGCCGGATATAGTTGTGTTTCTGTGAGCGAGTACACTGATGTGTGGGATCGCATTCTCACTCAAATGGGTGGTTTGTACGACTCTGTTTCAGGGGAAATCGACGAGCTGCGACTGGAGGTAGCGAGGGAGCAACACCGCCGCGACCTGTCCGACTTGTATCGGCCGGATTATGTAATCTTCCCTGAGATTTGGTTCGTCCAGGCGGCGGCTAATGGCGGAGTAGCAAAATGGGACGGTGCGTCGCAACCCTTAGTCGGTTTCGGAACGAGAGTTCTGAATTTCATCGATGCAATGCTGAACCAATCCTACGGTTTTCTGCAGCCAGAAATGGTCAACGCCCTGTCGCTGGGCGTGGTTGTTGAGAATATGGATGGTGTCGAGGTCTTCGAGCATTCAGGCGGGATTGAGGTGCTGAAGCATCTGGATGATTCTGAGGGCTTCGATGCTGTTTTGAGAGACTCCCAACGCAATCTGCGTGCGGTTCAACTTGCGTTGCAGCCAATACTCCAGGTGCGGACAGAGAATCAATCTGATACCAGGTGACCGGTCCGCCGCCGGTGGGGGCTGAGCAAGAATCGCAAAGCCACATAATCGTACAGCGCATGTGCCATCACCGGCACCAGCAGGTTATCCGTCAGTATCATGAGCACGCCGAAGTAGGCTCCAATCAGGCCAGCAAACACGGCGTATGTGGGTGTGATCAAATGCGCCAAACCAAAGATCAGGCTAGACAGGGCCAGGGCCCATCCCAATCCCAGCCAGCCAGTCAACTCCGCTTGCAGAACTCCGCGGAATAGGCATTCCTCACCGATGCCAGCGAGAGCCGATACGAATAACAGATTCCGCGTCGATGCCCCGCGGAACAGAGGTACAATCTGTTCCTCGACGTTGCGCATGAGTTCTTTGAGAATTCCAAGACTGGACCTCGAACACACCCACATGAAGAATGCGAGCGGGATGGTTGCCACAGTTCCCGCCAGGAGGCCGGCCCAATTTGCGTGAAGTAGCTCGAGAGGCGGCTCGTCTCCGATCCACCCCCATGTGAGGGCAACCAAGAAGATCGCGGCCTCGAATGCGATCGCGAGTCGGATGATATTCCCGGATTCAGGAACTTCTCTACTCATTGGTGTGCTCATAAGTTGCCAACAATGTTGGCTCCACGTCGCATCTTGGGCCACCCCTCGCTATTTTCCTTGGGGCTCAGATGGAACTGCGAGCGTTCATATTGGTAATTGTAGGTAGCCGCTCATCTGAACGTCACCGGACAGTCCTTTTAAAGGCCCGGGTTTTACTTTGACAATCTGAGTGGGAAGAACAGCTGCAACTGGGTGGTGGTTTGGGGACGTCGGGAATGTATTACGTGAAAACAAGGAAAGTTGTAATGCACCAAATGAAATTGAGATCGCTGGCTTGTGCCGGAATATTGTTGATCGGTACCGCAATGACGACCGATGCGTATGCGCAGAGTGATGCGGACATTCTCGATGCCGCTGCTGCCGGCAACGCAGGGATGATACAAACGTTATTGCAGCTGCAGGCCAATCCGAACGCTGTGGATTCGATGGGCTATTCGGCAGTAATGTATGCCGCCCAAAGTGGTTACACCGACGTAGTTCGCGTGCTGCTGGATGCCGGTGCAGATGTGAATGCCATCTCCAGTGAAGGCTGGACAGCGCTGCTCCTAACTGCTCTACAAGGCCAGGCTGAGACTGCGACTGAGTTGATGGCAAGAGGCGCCGATGCCACTATCACATTCGGGGGAGGTTTCACGGCTTTGATGGTCGCTTCCGCCCGCGGGCATGCTGAAGTTGCTGCGGCATTGTTGGAAGGTGGCTTGGACGTCGAAGCCACGCTGTCCGACGGGCGTACATCGCTGATGGCGGCTGCCGAGGGTGGCCACGTTGAAGTCATCAACACGCTGATTGAGCGCGGCGCCAATGTGAACGCTCGGGCGAACGGCGGCAGTACCGCCGCAATGGCTGCCTTGAGAAACGGGCATCTGGAAGCGGCGAAGGAACTGGCCGATGCCGGTGCGGAATTCATGGCTGGCCTTCCCTCGGTCGAATCTCCAACCGAACCGGCTTGTCCGCGCCCTCAATGGCCGGAGTCAGTCTGGGAGGCCGACATTACCGGGCAGATCGTAGTGGAGTTTGTAGTCGACGTGGAAGGGCTCACCGAGGATTCTACCGTAACGTTGATCTCCACACCGCATCCTGACTTGGAGGAAGCGGCAAAAGTGATGTTTCAAGGTTGTGAATTCAACCCGGGTCATATTGAGGGAACGCCTGTGCGCGTTAGGCTGCGACAGGGCTTTGCCGTAGGCGGGTAGACTGATTGCAGTGAGTTGGTGGGGGGGCGCATCAATCGATGCGCCCCCCCCTTTTCCACTCATCCCCCTGCTTTACGACTCTCGTCGCTTGGCCCCATGCCCTACGGAGTCAGCCCAAGTCTCGCTTCAGTAGCACCGGCGAGATGGATCCCATTGAAGAACAGCTTGAAGGTCCCGTGAGGTTGTCCTCGGTTGATCACCTCGGGGCCGTAGAGATACAGGTGGCCGTCACCAATCGATGTCTCCACGACCGTCACCCCACCTTTCAGCCGGTTCTGCCCCCAGGCCCATCCACTTCTCAGAGGTGTTTCAGTGTCGAACCAGGCAACTGGGTTGACACCGCGTGAATGAGCCTCAGGAAGCATGCGGAACACCGGGCTGTTGTTGAAGAAGAAATCGACGGTCTCATCCATGCCAAACGCCAGCGGATTCGTGTTGTCTACTCGGAGCCTGAGTACGGAACCGGGAACATAGTACTCGGCGGGAGTGAGTGGATTCCCGATGCCGTCTACGATGTGGTTGCTCAACGGCAGGTCGGCGTGACTGGCCATAGCAGTAGAAGAACCGATCGTAATTACCGTTCCTCCGTCGTTCATGAACTCCAACAACTGCGGGACAGTATTGGCAACGGTGACGTCACCGAGCCACTCCCGATATTCCCGTGGTATCGATTCGGGGTCCGGACTGCCACCAAAGTACCGCTCATATTCGTCTTGCTCGCGGTCTGCCGCGGGTATCGCGCCCGTGGGGAAGATGATGACATCAAACTTCGAACGAAGGTTCCCCGCATCGAGCGTCTGCGGATAGATAACTTGGTAGGGGAACTCGAACTGCTCCAACAGCCAACGGGTCCAACCCGATGGCATTGAACCGCCGTACTCGTCCCACAGGCCAATGCGCACCGGGGCTAGCCGCAGTGCGGCAGCACCCGGCGGCGACGAAACCCCGACAAAGCTCAGGCCAAGTTCGTTTGCCCACTGGTTTAATTGCGCGTCGCCGATCTCCGAGGCCGGAACGTAGATGGTGCCAGCCTGTTGGTTTTCTCCGTCCACCGAAACCGGATCGGAAAGCCAGTAAACCTCTCGGTTGTCACCAAGGAGACGGTTGGTGACAATCGCCGCATCGTTTGCCTTGTGGCTCAGCAGAAAACCGGCAGCCCGGTCTGCACTTGAAACTGTACCTGCTACCGCAGACGCAAACCCTTCGATGACCTCGAATGGGCCATCGAATCCGTCGAGGATTCGATCGAACTCAACCCCCATTTGGAATGCCAAAGTCCATCCCGCGTTGTCATATGGTGGAGTTGGCGGCGCTCCCTCGTACGCGAAATCGTTCGGATGATCCTGGGGTTCGAACATGTCCAAAACATGCGGGCGGAATGCCTGAGCGGTTTTTACTACAAACGACCCGGCCGGATAACGTGTGCCCGCAACGCCGAAAGCTGAGGTGGCCCGGTGTACGGTCACTCCGTTCTTGATGAGCGTGTTCACGAACTTCGCTGCGGTAGGAAAATCGGGTTGATCCGATGGCAGTATGTAGCCGCGCGGGTCACGATCATCGGGTTTTTGAAGCAACTCATAGTACTCGGCGGGCACCCCACGCGAGAAGTATCCGTTAAACGGGCCCTGCAGCAATGCATCCAACTCGGCATCGAGGCCGTCTGCCCTCAACGAGTCGTAGAGGTCTTCAATACGCGTCGGGTGGAGCGTCCAGTGATCGCGACTGCCGCGGTCTATGGAATTCGCACCCATCGTGTATATGTTGAGCAGCAAGGTCTCACGGTACCGTGATGCGTAGTCGATGATTGCCTTGTCGGCCGTGATGCAGTAGTCGATGGACTGGCGGAAATGCCACGTTTGGGGTTCGAGCGGGTACACTATCGACGGCGTCGGGAGGATCTTGTTGGGCATGAACGGGATCTCGATTGGTGTTGGGTTCCCGTTGGTTTCGGTCAAGATCCCTACGATGTTGTGAAAGTACGCCGTGGTCCGCAAACCCCCATTCCACCATGTCGAGAATGGGCCTCCGTCGCGCATCGCTGTGCCGGGCTTGCCCTCGAGCACAAATCGGCTGTGCATCGCGTTGCCCACCATCTCGATCCCCAACAAGATCAAGGGGTCGAAATTGTAGTTGAACGGATCGCGAAACGGCGGAGCCCACATGATCGTACCAGACGGTCCTGTCTGATGGTGGTTGTACATGATCTGCGGCATCCACTCTCGATACAGGATACGCGCCATGTTCTCCGTTTCCGGTTGAGTGACCATGTATGAGTCGCGATTGTTGTCGTGGCCCACATACTCGTGATACAGTGTCGGCAATCCCGATGTGCGTCGCTCTGTGGGATTCTCTTTCCGCATATACCAATTCGACACCATCTCCATGCCATCCGGATTGGCTGGTACGAGAAGCAGTATTACGTCGTCTAGGAACCTCATGGTTTCGTCGTCTGAGCGGGACACCATCTGATACGCCAACTCTATGAGCTGTTGTGCCCCAACGATTTCCGTACCGTGAAGTCCGCCGTCGATCCACACTACGGCTCGACCTTCTTTCGCAAGCGCTCTCGCTTCCTCACTGGATATTCCCTCAGCGAGCGCGAGCCGGCGTGCGATTTCATTGTACCGCGCGAGGTTTGCATGGTTTTCGGGGGAAGTAATGATCGCCATGACCTGCTGGCGGCCTTGGGCGGTTGGGCCGATCTCCTCGACCACCATCCTGGGTGACTCTCGTTCCAAAACGCTCCAGTACTCCATCAACTCGGTGTAGTTCGCCAGATAGTAGTCGTCGCCTATGTTGGCGCCGAGGTGCCCTATGGGAGATGTAATGCGCTGCTGTGCTGTTGCCGGTGTAAGGATGCCGGCGGATGCCATGCAACACATCAGAACGACTAAGAACGCGTCTTTTCGGGACGATTCACGCATAGTCTTTGTCCTCGATCAGGTGGGAAGGGGCCGGGGTTGCCTGAAATATAGTCCGCCACGTTGCGTCTGCTCTCGATACTCCCCCAATTGGCCAGTCATGGTACTCTGGTGCGCGGTGTCCACTCGGTTAGATTGGTATCAACACCCACGAAACCAAGACCAATTTCAGGAGTGATCCATGTTACGGGAAAGCAAACTGCGCTTGTCTGCCGTCGCTTTCTGTGGTGTGTCGGCTTTGGTGATGGCGTGCGCCGGCGACGCTGAAGAAGATCCTGGCTACACTCACGTAATTGCACCCTCGGAAATCGTGCAATTCGCAGCCGACGGATCGCTCGAGAGAATTCAAGACGTTGCGGTTGCGGTATCGGGTGAGGTGTGGGCGCTCCAGCGGGTTCGTGCACCGCATCTATTCGTGTACTCGTCAGATGGCGATTTGCACGACTCGTTTGCACAGGATGGATCGGATAGAAACCAGTTGCGCAATCCCTACAATCTGTTGCCCAATGAGGATCAGGGGTTTCCGATGGCGGTGTGGGATGCCGGAAACCGTAGGGTCTCGACGTTTAATCCTTACGGTAGGGCCTCAGTCGTTCAGGTGACTCGCTCCAGAGGCCAGGTCTACGCCGAGATCGAAGAGCACACGTATGGCAAGCCACTTGCCATGTCACGGCTCGGTGACAATTACCTGCTCCAGGATCACTCAGATGGGCTTGCCTTCACAGTCGATTACTTGCGGGCTGAGCTGCTGCGGCTAGGTGGCAGCGGTGAACTAGTCGACACACTCATTGATTTCGAGAGAGAGTTTGCGGATTCCATTGCCGCACTTGGACGCGACGTCAATTTCCTGACTCCAATCCCGCTTTGGGCAACGTGTGGCGACGGTGAAATGGCCATGCTGGCACCCTTTACGAGGGAGCTTCGTTGGTATGGCTCTGACGGTGAGATACTGACGACTGAAACAGTCGAGATTCCGGCCCGCGAGATCACCGAGGAAGATCAGCGTGCTTTCTGGAAGCAGCGCTTCGAGACTCAATGGTACGAACAGCAGCAAGGCGAGCCTGACTCAACCATCATTGCCAACTCCGTAGACAACTACATGCTGCGCCACCTGGATCAGTTGTCTGAGGTGGCGCCTCCGGCAGTCGGGATGATGTGCGCCGGTGGGCGTGAAGTTTGGCTGCAGGAGTTTTCCACGGCCGACCATCCGCTGGGGCTAGGCCTTCGTTGGTTGGTGCACTCCCCCGAGACTACCGGTCCCGTGTACGTGCAGTTCCCGGATAACTTCCGCCCGTTGCGCATGGTGGACGGTCGTGTGTTTGGGGCTTCGACTGTCGATGCGGGGGTAGAGGTCGTGGCCTACGTTTCTATGCCGGAACAAATCGCGCCGCCGCCAGCTGCAGCGGAACACTGATATCGGATGGCTGTTGAGTGACTTCGCTGGGGGCATGCGGACTTTGTCTGCATGCCCCCAGGTTCTTGTGTCATGCTGACCGGGTGAGTTCCTCTAGCGCCGCCCTGTTTCTAACTACGATGATCCTGCGCTGAACGGTGACCATTTCGTCGCCGGTGTCGCCTCTAGAAGCGTCACGCCTGTTGGGGATCGTAAACGACTTCCGCGCGATTTCGATGAGATCGTCCGAGACGAAGTCTCTCATTGTGCGGGATACCGTCTCGCGGCTCGAGCCGATCATCTGGGCAATCATGTGATGGGTTAGTCGTTGTTTGATATTCTCGCCGTCGTGTTTGTCTGCCATTTCCAGAAGCAAACGAGCAACCCTCCCGGGGACATCCAACAACACGAGGCTGCCAATCATGCTGTCGGCTTGCCGCAGCCTCCTGCACAACGCTCTCAGCAGGCCGGTAGCGATCTCCGGCATTTCCCGCAAACAACGATTGAAGTCATCTCGACGCAGTATGAGAAGCTTGGCGCTCTCCATTGCGATCACATGTGCCGACCGCGGCTCGTCGTCTATGAGCGACATTTCGCCGAAGAACTCGCCTTCACCGTGTATCGAGAGAATCACCTCGCGTCCGTCTTCCGCCCCAAGCACGATTTTGACCTGCCCGGACAAAACCACGTAGAGGGCATCGCTCGGATCGTCTGCAAAAAGAATTAGGCTGTTTTTTGGGTAGCTGCGCTCCTGTGTGACATTTGCCAATCCAGCGATGTCACTCTCGCGTAGCTGTAAGAAAAGCGGAACTTCGCTGAGTGTACTGGCCACAGACATGGCAACCTCGTTGGAAAGCTTGAGCTACTTGGTTGGTCTAGAGTAGCTGTGACTCGTTCTCCCGTCAATCTCGACGCACTTGGGTTGCGAGTTGGAGAGGGTAGGTTGGTTTCGTCGACTGCGGCAGATGTGGCCGCCGCGGGGCGCTCGATGCCTACGTCGACGCACCGAAATCGAATAGCTGCCCGGCCCCCGTTCGTCGGGCTCTTTCGTATGCGACAATCGTGGCTGCGGTATCCTGAAGGGCGGTTCCTGTAGAGTCGAAGATCGTGATCTCCTCCTCGCGAGTTCGGCCTGGGGCATTCCCTGCGATGACATCTCCCAGCTCTGCGTGCACATCTGTCTCAGTCATGAGGCCCGCGCTCAGTGCATGGTGCAATTCGCCCACATCTACGCACTGCTCTGCTAAATCCACCACGAGTGTGTTGTTTGCGAGGAGCCTAGGGTCGATTTCTTGCTTGTCTGGGCTGTCGGCGCCGACAGCGGCTACGAATGTGCCCTGCTTCACGATTTCTTCGTTCAAGAAGAACTCTCTGGCCGGCGTGCACGTCACGCAAACGTCTGCCAACGCTAGCGCGTCGCCGAGAGTCGCTGATGGCGTGACATCGATCCCCAACTCGTCGTGCATTTCCGACGCATACTGCTCTGCCTCACCGTCCACGATCGAGAAGGCATATGCCGTCTCGATAGGAAGTACCCTAGCGAGGGATCTCAGCTGCACACGGCCCTGTGTGCCGCACCCGCAGATGGCGGCGACCTTCGAATCGGGTCGGGCGAGGTACTTCGCGGCGACCGCCGTCGCTGCTCCCGTGCGCTTACCGGTTATGCCCAGGGAGTCCAGCACCGCCAACGGGATTCCGTTGTCTGCACTATAGAGGAGTATCAATCCTTGGATATTGGGCAGTCCGAACCGGTCCGCGTTGTTGAAGAACCCAGCATTTGCCTTCAGGGCGAAGTAGAGCGATGGCTCGTTGAGTCCCCCGGCCTTGATATGGAACTCCCCGTCCGGTGCGTCCATGTGTAGTATCCCTGTGCCCAACGACTTGCCGAGCGCGTGGTCTCTGAACGCGGCCTCGACGGCGTCGATACAGTCTTCCAACGTGACCAGCGACGCAATGTCTTTCCGGTTGAGGAGCAATGTCCCGCTGAGTTTTTCAAAGTCGTTCACGTTTTTCCCCGTTCGCGATGCCTGAATTTGCGCAATTCGCTGATCCTGGCCCGTCCGCCCGTCCGCCCGTCCGCCTTACGCATATTGAAAGCACGCCCCTTGTTGCTAACCTGGAGGTGTCGAAG
>CAZFHS010000018.1:0-99752 GCA_964518955.1 uncultured Gemmatimonadaceae bacterium
TCAGTGACAACCTCCAGCCGAATTCGACGGTTTGACATCCTAACACCTACCTCGCAGAGGACTTGAAACACCACCGCAAGGTGGCCGTGAAAGTCCTGCGGGCCGACCTCGCCGCCGCGCTCGGCCCCGACCGGTTTCTGCAAGAGATCGAGATCGCGGCACAGCTGCAGCATCCGAACATTCTGGCGCTTTACGACTCGGGTGAAGCAGATGGGTTCTTGTTCTATGTGATGCCCTACATCGAGGGGCCATCGCTTAGAGACAAACTCGCTAGGGAAGGTGAGCTCCCCGTGGGTGACGCGGTTCGAATTCTGCGTGACGTGGTTGATGCTCTCACCGCGGCTCACGCACATGGTGTAGTTCACTGCGATATCAAGCCTGAGAACATCCTGCTAAGTGGTCGCCACGCTCTCGTGACCGACTTTGGCGTCGCAAAGGCGGTGAGCGAGGCGACGGGCCGAGAGATGCTCACCACGGCGGGCGTAGCACTCGGCACACCCGCGTACATGGCTCCCGAGCAAGCCTCCGCCGATCCACATCTCGACCAGCGCGTGGACATCTACGCGGTTGGAGCCGTGGCGTATGAGCTTCTGACCGGACGCCCCGTCTTCATGGGAACAACGCCGCAAATGGTTCTCGCGGCACACATGACCGAACCGCCACAGCCGGTGACCAAACATCGTGACACAGTGCCGGCGGCACTCGAGTCTGTCGTAATGCGGTGTTTGGAAAAGCGCCCGGCCGACCGCTGGCAGAGCGCAGAGGAGTTGCTGCCACATCTCGAGGCTCTGGCGACGCCGAGCGGGGGGATGACGCCCACCGACACACGGCCGATGCCGGCACCCGCCGGCAGACGGCCCTGGTTCGCACCAACTGCGGCGGCGGTCGCTTTTCTCGCTGCGATCGTGTTTGTGTTCTCTCGAATGCTGGCACCGAGTCTGATCAGCGTCACCACCACCAACATTCGGGCCGTGACCAGCGAACAGGGCGAGGAATGGCTCCCGGCCCTCTCGCCCGACGGCAGTCAGGTCGCCTTCCAGGCGAGGCGCGCAGGATGGTGGTGGATCGTCATTCGCAGCACGCTCAATATCGGTGGGGGCGGAGAGCTCATCCCGGCACAGGGAGTTCACGAATTTAGGCAGACATTTCCTAACTGGAGCTCGGACGGTGAGTTCGTTCGGTTCTGGAGTTGCCCTGATGGTCGGTGTAACTGGTGGGAGATTGCAAAGCTGGGTGGCTCGATCAGCTCCCACGATCTCCCAAGGAACACTCGACATACTTCCTGGTCACCTGACGGCTCTCGCGTTGCGTTCATCGCAAGCGGTGACAGCATCTTCACTCACTCCATCGCCGATGGTACTACCTCGTTGCTTGCTGTCCCCGAGGTTACCTGGGCACTTCATTCGCTCGCCTGGTCGCCGGACGGCAAGTGGATTGCCTATGTGAATGGCAACCCGACATGGGTCACCAGCTTCAATGTGGCTGCGACCTCGATCTGGATCGTTGGGGCCGAAGGCGGTGAGCCCGTGAGAGTAACCGGCGATGAGTTTATGGATGTCAGCCCGACTTGGCTCGAAAACGATCACTTGCTGTTCGTGTCTAACCGCGATGGTCAACGAGAGGTCTTTGTCGTTGAGGTCGGCCCGACAGGGCCGCGCGGAGAGTTACAGAAGGTACCGGGAGCTATAGATCCCCACTCTATCTCTTATTCGATAGCGGGGAGGAAGCTCGCGTTTTCCAAGGCCACGATCAGTCAGAACATCTGGTCGTACCCCATTGCGCCCGGGCCTTTCACTGTGGCCGACGGACGTCCCGTGACCAGTGACAACGCACTAATCGAGGAGCACGATATCTCACCCGACGGCAGATGGATCGCCTACGACCAGAACATTCGGGGGAACATGGACATATTCAGGCGGCCTGTGGATGGCGGCAGTCCAATGCCGATCACCGACAGCCCAGTCGACGAATTTGCACCCCAATGGTCACCTGACGGATCCGAGATCGCCTTCTATACCGACGCCGTTGAAAACTTGAGTGAGAACGCAGTGATGGTGGTTAGGGCAGACGGGGGCATGCCGGCCCAGGTTGCGCTGGGCCCCGGTGGACTCCACCTTCGTCCCAAGTGGTCGCCAAGCGGGTTGGACATAGCATTCCGCTCATATGGAACAGATCGCAGGGAGGTTTGGCTCGTGTCACGTGCCACCATTGGGGGGCCTTGGGGGGAGGCTACTAAGGTGACTGACTTTGGATGCACTCTCCATGACTGGGCACCGGACGGCAGCGGTATTTTGTGTAATTGGAGACCTGAGAATGGAGGTTCAGAGATCGTGTTGGTGTCCCGAGATGGTGAGATCTTGTGGCGCCATGCTGTTTCGGCGATCGGAGTACGACCTCTCACAATTGGACAATACTCCATGGACGGCTCGGAACTCTTTTTCTGGGCCACTCACGAAGACGGTACACGAGGGATGTGGGCAATGCCGATGCAAGGCGGCGAGCCGCGTCTAGTGATTGCCTTGGACAACGACGAAATCAGTGCCCTATATGATTTCTCGGTTGGACCCGACCACCTCTATGTCACGGTTGGCGAGTACGAGAGTGACATCTGGGTGATGGATGTGGAGGTTGAGAGGTAGCTCAACGTAGTCGTCAAGACTCCCTAGCCTACAAATAGATCTCTTTTCGGCGGAAGGTGACGATCGACGCGGTTAGCATCACGGAGATCACGCCGAGAAGTAACCCGAGATCCGGCCAGTTCATGGCCTGCTGCTGGAAGATCTTGCTGGCGTCGAAGTAGTGCATGAGCGACAGGTACCCGATTACCGGGAACTGATCCAACAACGCCGCAACCAGATTGAACATATACAAGAAGATGAACACCACGAACGACACACCCACCGCCCGGCGCTGCCCATTGAACAGGCACGAGATCCACATCCCGATGCTCCCAACTGCCGCCACACATGCCGTGCCGGAAAGAAAAGCGTAAACCATCAATCGAAGTTCGATGCGCTCGCCTATCTGAGCCATTCCCAGTGACAAGCTCAGGAACGACACCAGTGCGAGAAAAACCAGCAGCGTGACAAACCCGGCAAACTTGCACGCAACGAATCGCGTCCGAGTCACCGGCGTGGAGAGCAGAATCTCCAGTGTCCGCTTTTCCGTTTCTTCAGCCACCAGGGCACCGGAGAACAGACACGAAAACACGCCCATGATGAGCAGCCAGGTCGTATTGAAGTACTCGACAGTCAAGAACCCTTCCAGAGATGTGATATCCAGCATCTCCTGACCGATGAACGCCTTCAGCAGCGGCGGCAGTGCATCGATATACTCCTGGGCCATCTGAATTCTGGAGATCGATGGAAAAACCACGACCATGATATAGCCGCAGACAATCAGTGCCACGGCGTACAGCAGTGTGGTAACGCGCTCACTCCTCAGGTAGCGCCAGTAGACCATCATTGGGAGTAGTACTCCAGGAAGATGTCCTCGAGGCGTGCCTCCCCACAGGAGATCCGTTCAATGGGGTATTTCGACAGGGTCCGCAGGATGCCGTTGATATTAGTCTCGACCCACAGGCGGACTGTCTGGGCGTCCTTCTCGATCCTACGCACACCCTCCAGCTGGAATACCGATTCGTCCAGATCCTGCTCGAACGTAACCTCGATGGTTTTGAGCCTCAGCTTCTTCAGATCCGATATCCCGTGCAGTGCGATCAGTCTGCCTTCCTTCAGTATCGCCACCCGGTCGCACACCCTCTCCACTTCCGAGAGGATATGAGAAGAGAAAAAGATGGTCTTGCCGCGCCTCTTTGTTTCCAAAATGAATTCGTAGAACCGCTGTTGGACGAGCGGATCGAGACCGCTGGTGGGCTCATCGAGGATCACCAACTCCGGATCGTGCATGAAGGCCTGGACCAATGCGAGTTTTTGCTTGGTGCCATGAGAATACGACTTTATTCGACGGGATGTGTCCAACTCGAGGAGTTCAACCAGTAGGCTCTTCAGGGACGGTTGTTGGTTGCTCCGCAACGATCCCAGGAGGGTCAGATAATCCGCCGCCGTCATGTCCTCATACATCCCGTACTCGCCGGGCAGATAGCCAGTGCGCGATCGTATGCGGGTCGAGTCTTTGTGTGCGTCCATGCCGAAGACGCGAGCCGAGCCGGAAGTAGCACGGATGAGATCGAGCAGGATGCGGATGGTGGTGGTTTTGCCCGCGCCGTTGGGGCCCAGGAATCCGAAGACCTCGCCCGAGCCAACGGATAGATCGATGTCGAGGATGCCGCGCGACGATCCGTAGAACTTCGTCAGTTTGTTGGTTTGGATGACCATACCGGGCGATCCAATACTGTGGTGTCTCAATGTATCAGCCGCGCGGGGAAAAGGACATTCGGCCGACTCACAAATTGTGCTGGTGTCGCGGGATGGTGAGGTCGTGTGGTGCTACGCGCGCGCGACAGTTGGGGTTGGAGGACTCGGTCGAGCAGGATATGAGAGCAACATCTGGGTGATGGATGTGGAGGTGGAGCGGTAGGGAATGCCGTTCAGACTCGATCCTTTTTTTCCCAAACGGATGATGTTGATAAATAGTTGAAAAGTTGCATTAGCCTCGCAAGGATTTGAGGCGTAACGCTGTAACACGCCTATTTGTATACACTTACAAAATCGACCTAACGATCCACATTCAAAAGAACCGTTAGGTCGATCGCCGCGTCTTCACGCGGCAGTTTTCCACAATCACTAGCTGTTACTTGGCGTCGTCGATCGTGGCGTGTGCTGCAGCCAACCTCGCGATCGGCACCCTGAATGGCGAGCAGGAAACGTATGCCAGACCCACGTTGTGGAAGAAATGGATCGACGACGGGTCTCCACCATGTTCACCGCAGATGCCGAGCTTCAGGTCCGGCTTCGTTTGTTTGCCCAGCTTCACTGCCATCTCCACGAGCTTACCAACGCCGTCCTGATCGAGCGACTGGAATGGATCAGTTTTCAGGATGCCCGATTCGACATAGTAGGGTAGGAAGCGGCCGGCATCATCGCGTGACAGGCCGAACACGGTCTGGGTGAGATCGTTGGTTCCGAACGAGAAGAAGTCGGCGACCTCTGCGATGTCATCGGCCGTGAGAGTAGCGCGCGGCAGCTCGATCATCGTACCGACGAGGTGTTCGACCGTCTTGCCCTTCTCGGCAAACACCTGAGCGGCGGTGTCCCTCACGATCTGGGCCTGACTTCTGAGCTCTTCGACATGCCCAACGAGTGGTACCATGACCTCGGGTATTACTTCTACTCCCTCGGCGGCTGCATCACAGGCGGCCTCAAAAATGGCCCGGCTCTGCATCTCGGTAATTTCCGGGTGGCTTATGCCAAGACGGCAACCTCTGTGGCCGAGCATCGGGTTGGCTTCGGTGAGCGCCTCGACAGTGCGTTTGAGGTCGTCAAATGGTACACCGACGTCACCCGCCAGCTTCTCGAGCTCTGCAGGGTCATGAGGTAGGAACTCGTGCAATGGTGGGTCGAGCAGCCGGATCGTGACCGGAAATCCGTCCATCGCCTTGAAGATTCCCGTGAAATCCTCCCGCTGCATGGGTAGCAACTTGGCCAGTGCCTTGCACCGTCCGTCTTCGTCGGTTGCCAGGATCATCTCACGCATCGAATCGATCCGATCGCCCTCGAAGAACATGTGCTCTGTCCGGCAGAGCCCGATGCCCTCTGCTCCAAATTCGCGGGCGCGAGTTGAATCGGCTGGCGTATCCGCGTTGGTGCGGACTCTCAGCATGCGGATTTCATCGGCCCATTCCATGATCTTCGTGAAATGCTCGGACGGCTTCGGTTCAACGAGGGGCACTTTGCCGAGAATCACTCGACCTGTGGAGCCGTCGAGTGTGATCCAGTCGTTCTCGTTGACGACGGTATCGCCCATACTGAAACGGGTGTGGTCCTCTTCCACGTCCAGTTCTTTGGCGCCTGCCACGCAGCATTTCCCCATGCCGCGAGCAACCACAGCCGCATGACTCGTCATGCCCCCACGAGAGGTCAGAATCGCTTGCGCCGCAACCATACCGTGGAAATCGTCAGGGCTGGTTTCTTTCCTGACGAGAATCACCGTGTCGCCAGCCTCGTGGCGCTTTTCGGCCGTGTCCGCATCGAAGACAACCTGGCCAACCGCGGCGCCCGGGGACGCGGGCAGGCCGGTGGTGAGCACGTTGACGTCGGCATCGGGGTCGACCATGGGGTGAAGTAGCTGGTCCAATTGATCGGGCTCAACTCTTCGCACCGCCGCCTTCTTGTCGATAAGGCCCTCATCCGCCATCTCAACTGACGTACGCAGAGATGCGCGCGCTGTCCGTTTTCCGGTCCGTGTCTGCAGGATGTAGAACGTGCCACGTTCGACCGTGAACTCAATGTCTTGCATTTCGTGAAAGTGGTGCTCTAGCAGGTCGCAGGTGTCGTTCAACTTCTTGAAAGAGTCAGGAAGAGAATCCTTCATATCTGCGACCGGCAGGGGATCGCGAATACCCGCTACGACGTCTTCTCCTTGGGCATTCAGCAGGAACTCACCATAGAGGACATTCTCGCCGGTGGCGGGGTCCCGGGTGAACACAACACCTGTCCCACTGTCTTCACCCATGTTTCCGTAAACCATGGCCTGCACGTTCACTGCCGTGCCCATGTCGTGGGGGATCTTGTGAACGCGGCGATAGTCGATCGCACGTTTGATGTTCCAGCTGCCGAAAACTGCCTCTACCGCTCCGAGAAGCTGTTCCCACGGGTCGTCCGAGAACGGACTCCCGGTTTCCTTCTCATAAATCTGATTGTACGACGCAACGAGTGATGTTAGATCATCTGCCTCGAGGTCGATGTCACGCTCGACACCTTTTTCCTTCTTCAGGGCGTCTAGTGGGTGCTCGAATGCCGCATCACTGATTCCCTTTACTACCGATCCGTACATGTGAACGAAACGGCGGTACGAATCGTACGCGAACCGTGGGTTGCCGGATTGCTTGGCAAGTCCCTCGACGCACTTGTCGTTTAGCCCAAGATTGAGGACCGTATCCATCATGCCGGGCATCGAGATCTTCGCGCCCGACCGCACAGATACCAACAGAGGATCTGACTCGTCCCCAAACTTGCGGCCAACTGCCTTTTCGAGGGATTTCATGGTTTCACGAATCTCTTCCAAGACCGATTCCGGCAGCTTCTGCTCTTCAACGTATTGCAGGCAGAGTTTTGCAGAGATCGTGAATCCGGGGGGTACCGGTATCCCGAGATTGGTCATCTCGGCCAGATTCGCACCTTTACCGCCGAGGGTATCCCTCATCTGAGCGTTGCCGTCGGCGTGACCTTCTCCAAAGAAATAGACGTTTTTCATAGTGCTGTATTGGCCGGACTGGCGTTGACGATCGGGGCGTACGAAAACCCCTTTTCGACACGCGTCACCGGCTCGGGTTTGATTGTTGGATATTGACCAGAAAAACATGCGTGGCAGAAGCCAGTTTCACCTGGTGAGCAGGCCTCTAGCATGCCCTGTAACGAAAGGTATCCGAGGGTGTCGACGCCAAGGTGGCGGCGAATTTCCTCGACACTGTGGTTTGCAGCTGTAAGTTCTTCCCGCGTTGGAGTGTCGATTCCGTAGTAGCAGGGACCGGTGATCGGCGGGGAGGCTATTCTCATGTGGACTTCGCTTGCACCCGCTTGGCGGATCATTTGTACGAGACTCCGAGATGTTGTGCCTCTGACCAGAGAATCATCCACCACAACCACGCTTTTTCCTGCAATTACGTCGCGAACGGGATTGTATTTGATGCGTACTTTGGTGTCCCGGGCAGCTTGCCCAGGGTTGATGAACGTGCGACCGATGTAGTGGTTGCGAATCAGTCCGTGTTCCAACTCGAGGCCGCTTTCGACCGAGTAACCCAGTGCCATTGCATTTGACGAGTCAGGCACGGAGAACACACAATCCGCGGTCGGTGCAGGGTGCTCTTTGGCAAGCTGCCGTCCCAGGCGTCTCCGTGCGTGGTCGACAGACTCTCCGAAGACGGTGCTGTCCGGCCTCGAGAAATAGATGAGCTCGAACACACAACGCCTGTGTTCTTTGGCCGGCATAGGCGGTAGATCAACCACCTTGCCATCCTCTATCTTCAGCCATTCGCCCGGTTGGATTTCCCTCACAGGAGTGGCACCGAGTATGTCGATTGCGCAGGATTCCGATGCGAACATCCAACCATCGCCGAGGCGGGCGAGCACCAGAGGACGGAAGCCACGGGGGTCGACGATCCCGTACATAGTCCGGCCGACAGTGAGTAACAGCGTGTAGGCGCCCTCCACACGGCTGAGAGAATCCATGAGCTGATCTTCGATTTCTCTCGCGTCGGACCGCGCGATCAGGTGGATCAACACCTCCGAGTCGGACGTTGACTGGAAGATCGATCCAGTGCGTACCAGGTCGTGGCGGAGATTCTGTGCGTTGGTCAGGTTCCCGTTATGGGCGAGAGCCAGCGGTCCCTCTCGATAGTGCACGAGGCTCGGCTGTGCGTTTGTGACCACCGAACTACCCGTTGTGGAATACCGCGTGTGTCCGATCGCCACGTCACCATCGAGGCTTCCAAGCACCTTTGGGGTGAACACGTCCTGTACCAGCCCCATGGCTCGATGGGCGCGGGCAACACCGGCATCGTCGATGGCTACTATGCCGGCAGATTCTTGTCCGCGATGTTGTAGTGCGTAAAGGGCGAGGTAGGCCGACTCAGCCGCGTTTTCGACACCGGAGATTCCAATGACTCCGCACATCTATTAGAGAGCCTCCCTAGGATGCATTCACGATAGCTGCTACTCCGGAGATCGTTTGCCCCAGAATTGACCGCTGGTCAGTCAGGGCCCTGAAACACGATCGGGAGCGTGCAAGCTCGCTCCCGATCTGAACGGACCCAACATTTAAAGAAAACTCAACCAGGGCTCTGCGTGAAGCCCCTATTCGGGATGGATTTACCCGATCTCTCCAGACGGCGGTGTTGGTTCGGCCGTTCGGCCAGGAGGAGAAGAAGAGATGCCGCTGTAGGTATGTCCTTGCCCGCGCACGATTGCGTCGACTACCTGCCCATCCTGCAGCATCACGACGTCATCAGTGCCGCACGAGACCTCGCAGCCGTTTCTGTAGTAGAGATATAGCCAACTCTGGGACGTGCGTTCTACGAGCGGTTCACCCCACACTGCAACGACCTGTTCGCGGGTCATGCCCGGATCGATGGTCCCGGTATGGGTTGGTGTCCAGGGCTGGTCTACTGCAGTTGTCGCAGGCCTTGACCTGGTTTCCCTAACGGGTGCGGTTGCAGATTCTTGCTCGAGGGCAGGAGCCTCCTCGAGTTCCGCGGCGGCTTCTGTCGCAGTCTCGACAGGGGTGGCTGCAGCTGGTGTTTCCTCTTCATCTCCACCAAAAAAACCGCACCCAGTCAGGCTAATGGTCATTAGTGATGCAGATACGAAGGTCGGCCATTTCATACCGCGCCTCCTTCCAATCGGTCAACGTCTCACGGCAGATTCTCTTTGCCGTCTCAGATTTCTTGGAATCCCCAACACAGATAGTAATGATTTCAGCTTCGGAGCGAAATGATTTTGTCGCAATCTGTTCAATTGGACCGGCCGCTCTCCCGGCTCGCAGAGCGTTGATCCTCGGAAACGAGAACTGGCTGACTGGGGTGATCTTCGGTCCCCTCCCGATTCTCGTCATCCTCACCGCGGAGCAGAAATCCAATCACTGCCGCCCTGCAGAACCCATATGTTGCGTATCCGATGCCCAAGGGGAAGAAAAAGATGTCGCGGGAGAATATTCCAAATCCCAGAACACTGAGGTTGACCGCGAGCCCCAACCGCCCGCGAGTTGACCTCAAGCCGATGCCCGGAAGTTTGGCATATCTCACCTGACTGACCATCGCGAGACTGAGCGCGATCATGAGGAAGATGATGATCTGCGGCCACGGGAGGTCGCTCAATTGCGAGTTGAAAAACTCCGTTCGCGTGAAGGGATAGTACGTGGCCAACGTCATGCCGGCGGCGGTGCAGGGGAGCCCTACGAATGCAGTGCTGGGGGCATTTTGTTGCGTATTGTACCTGGCCAGGCGCAGGGCCACGCAGACGACGAATGCGTAAGCAAACACCCAGGCGTAAGGACCTACAGCAGAGAGCTCGAGAAAATAGATCAGCGCTGCTGGCGCGACGCCGAAACTCACGATGTCTACCAGAGAATCGAGCTGGGCGCCGAATTGGGTGTCTGTCTTGCTCATCCGGGCCGAGAGCCCGTCGAGCATGTCAAGCACGCCGGCTACTACTATCCACCAGCTCGCCAGGTAGAACGAACCTTGGGATGCGAGCACAATGGACCAAATGCCAAAGAAGAGGTTAGCCAAAGTGAACAGGCTCGGGACCACTATTATCACGCGTCCAACTCTTCCTCGCCGGCGCGGCTTGCGTTTCATACGGTAAGCTCCACTCCTGTGATTCTCTTGTACGCATCACGGTATCTGATACTGGTTGTTTCGACAACTTCGTTCGAAAGCTTCGGCGGGGGCGGGTTCAGATCCCATTCTCCCTTCTGCTTCAGAACATCGAGATAGTCGCGAAGCGGCTGTTTGTCAAAGCTTGGCTGTCCACGACCCGGCTCGTACCGGTCTACAGGCCAGAAACGAGAAGAATCGGGCGTGAGCAGCTCGTCGATCAGCACCACTTCACCGGTTGAGGTGCGCCCGAACTCGAATTTCGTGTCAGCGATGATGATGCCGCGTTCTCTAGCCTGCGCGCGGCCGGCCTTGTACAGGTCTAGGCTCGTGTCGCGCAATAGAGATGCGAGATCCGAGCCCAAGTCATTTTCGACGCGTGAAAAAGTCACGTTCTCGTCATGACCTGTTTCGGCCTTGGTCGCCGGTGAGAAGATCGGTTGCTCCAACTCGATGCTCTCGACCAGTCCATCCGGCAGCGGTTCGCCGGCGAGCGTTCCGCTGACTTTGTACTCCTTCCAGGCAGACCCCGACAAGTAACCACGGACGACACATTCGAACATCACGGGCTCCAATCGCCTGGCCAGTGTCGCTCTTCCCACGATCTCTTCGCGGTGGTCGGCGAGCGCGGGGACTCGATCGATGATCTCATCCGCGTCCGCAGAGATGAAGTGACTGGGCACTATGCCTTCGAGCTCTTCGAACCAGTACTTGCTCATCTGAGTGAGC
This sequence comes from uncultured Gemmatimonadaceae bacterium, assembly GCA_964518955.1. Classification (GTDB taxonomy): domain Bacteria; phylum Gemmatimonadota; class Gemmatimonadetes; order Gemmatimonadales; family GWC2-71-9; genus JBDGYW01. The sequence goes on from CAZFHS010000018.1 coordinate 11,222, forward strand.
ACTGCACCCTTGTGCGGAATGGGCTCTTCCATGACGACGTCGAAAGCGCTGATTCGATCGGACGTAACCAGCAGCAGAGATTCTTGATCGACCTCGTACACCTCACGCACCTTACCGGCGCGAAGGAGTGGGAGAGGTAGGTTGCTTTGCACGAGTGGAGTGGAGGTCATAACGTTACCTTCGCCTCATCGGGCGCTTCGTATGTGGTGAGAGTCTTGTAGAGTTCCTTCAATGGTCCCTCTGAAAAATCGCGCACCTGTTCTGGTGCGCGACCAATGTACCGGTTGGAATCCAATTCCGCACGTAGAACTTCAGCATCGACAACAGAGAAAGCTGCATCGCTCGCGAGGCGCTCGAGCAAATCGTTCTCGGCGCCGTTGGCCATCGCCTCGCTGACGTCTCTACTATGCTGCCGAACCACCTCGTGGAGAGTCTGGCGGTCGCCCCCGGCTTCTACGCCCAGCATCAGCCAGCGTTCGGTCGCCATGAAAGGCATCACGCGCGAGACGTTGCGGGCTACAACAGCCTCGTTTACCTGTAAGCCCTGGGCCACGTTGGTGCAGAGTATGAGCACCGCATCTGCCGCAAGGAATGCCTCGGGCAGCGATATTCTCCTGTTCGCGCTGTCGTCCAACGTACGCTCCAGCCATTGCGTGGCCGCGGTGTTCACGGCATTTGCCTCGAGGCTGGTCAGATGCCGGGACAGGGCGCAGATCCTCTCGGCCCGCATCGGGTTTCTCTTGTACGCCATCGCGCTCGAGCCGATCTGCTCTCTCTCCGTGGGCTCGAGGACCTCTTCTTCGTGCTGCAACAAACGCAGGTCAGTGGCGAACTTCGACGCCGATTGGGCCACGCCGCTCAGTAACGCGAGAATTCGGCTGTCGATCTTGCGGGTGTACGTCTGACCGCTGACTGCAATCGAACGATCGAACCCGATTCGCTTCGCCACAGATTCGTCGAGGCTCCGCACCTTGTCGTGATCGCCGTGGAAGAGATCCAGGTAACTCGCCTGCGTTCCCGTCGTGCCCTTGCACCCCCTGCAAACCAAGGTCTCTATCGCATCGCGGATTCCGGCGGCGTCGAAGCAGAAATCTTGCAGCCACAGAGTTGCGCGTTTGCCCACAGTAGTAAGTTGTGCGGGTTGAAAATGCGTGTATGCCACGGTGGGGGTATTGGCCATCCGCAGCGCAAAGTTCTCGAGCGCCTGGATCACTGTGACGAGGCGGCCAAGCACAATTCCCAGTGCTTCGCGTATGACGATTGCTTCGGAGTTGTCGGTCACGAAAGCGCTGGTTGCACCGAGATGTAGAAACGGCCTGGCCGACGGTGCCAGGTCACCGAGAGCGTGTATGTGGGCCATGACGTCGTGTCGGAAACGCTGCTCGTACTCTCTGACTTTGTCCAAATCGACATCGTCTAGGTGCGCTTGAATCTCTGCTATCGCCGCGTCGGGAATGTCGATCCCCAAGTGCTTCTGTTCTTCTGCCAGTGCAAGCCAGAGTTGCCGCCAAAGACGTGCGCGCCTTTTGGCACTCCAGAGTTGCTGCATAGTGGCGGACGCGTACCGCGTGCTGAGAGGTGAGACGTAGCGTTCGTAGTCTGTCATCTGCCCACGTAGAAATCGGAGAATCGGACGTTGCCGTCGCGCTCGACGTATACACGGATCGGTGCCCGTCTCCCCTGGTATTGATTGAAGATTTCCGTCACTTGTTCGGCTCGGGAAATCCGCTGTCGGTTGATTTGCACGATCAGGTCGCCCGGTCTCAATCCCGTGTTCCTGCGTGCATTGTCACCGATATTGTAGATGAGCGCACCATTCTCGAATTCGAATCCGCGCTCTTGTCTGATCGCAGGTGTCAACGTGATCAGCTCGATGTCACCCAGCGTCGATATTCGTTCGGCGCTGGTCGTCGGCAAGTCCTCCACAACGACTGCGGTCTCGACTTCACGACCACGTCTCCGAAACGCAACACTAACAGTGTCGCCGGGGCCGACGTCGAGCTTGACTGCTTCCCAGTCGAGAAACGTGCGTGTCGTGTGCGCGCCGGCTGTGACCAGAACGTCACCCTGGCTAATTCCGGCGCGATCGGCGGGGCTACCGGGTGCGACATCAGTAACTTCGAGTCCACCGGCACTCTTCCAGTTCCTCAGTTCATCGGCTCCTGCGACTGCCAGTCCCATCCATGAGCGCCGCACCTCGCCGTACCGTGTCAATTCGTCCGCGACCCTGAGAGCACGCTCGATTGGGATGGCGAACCCTATTCCTACGGATCCCCCTGTGTTGGAAAAGATCGACGCATTCACGCCGACCACCTCTCCCAGAGCGTTGGTGAGGGGTCCTCCACTGTTGCCCGGGTTGATAGCTGCGTCCGTCTGAATCATGCCGACGTACACACCCGAATTCTCTCCAGATGGTATCAGGTCTCGTCCCACCGCACTTACAACGCCGGCTGTCACAGACGGTTCCGAGTTGCCGAGCAGGTAGCTGTAAGGGTTGCCGATAGCGATGACCCATTCCCCAATGACCAGGTCTGTGCTGCTCCCAACCGTCGCGGTGGGGAGATTGTCACCTTCTATTCGGAGCACTGCAATGTCTGTGAGAGGATCTTCACCAAGCAGTTCGGCGACGTAGTCGGTACCGTCTCTCGTAGTTACGACTATCTCCTGGGCGCCAGCGGCTACGTGCTGGTTCGTAATCACGATTCCGTCGGAAGTGATCACGAACCCCGACCCGAAGCTCTCGACTACCTGCTCCGACCCGCGAGGAGTGAAGAACTGTTCCCAAGCGGTGCGGGGAGCACGCCGGGTTCGCCTCGTCACATTTACGCTTACGACTGCTGGCGCTACCCGAGCGGCCGCGGTTACAATGGCAGTGTATCGAGAGCTCTGGATGCTATCGGACTGTTGAATCCTCGGTGGGTTTGGAATCGCGCTCGCCTGCTCGCCTGCACGCTGTGACTCTGCATTCCCACATGCGGCCACGGACATGAGCAAGAGCAAACAGATGTTGGGTTTCACTCAGTCGTCTCTTTGCGAGAGACCAGTTTGCTCCAGTCATTCAGGAACTGGTCAATGCCTCGATCAGTTAGTGGATGGAGGAGCAGACGCCTCAGAGTGCTCGTCGGTATGGTGGCGATGTCAGCGCCCAACATTGCCGCGTCCGCCACGTGTCGTGGATGTCGAATCGAGGCTGCCAGCAACTCCGTCTCGATTGCGTAGTTGTCGAAAATGACGCGCGTTTCGCGTATGACGTCCATGCCATCATGTCCGATGTCGTCAACACGCCCGATGAACGGGGACACGAACGTAGCACCGGCCTTTGCGGCAATGAGGCACTGTACCGAACTGAAGCAGAGGGTCACGTTCACCCCAATGCCCTCGGCCCGGAGTTTGCGAGTCGCGACCATGCCCTCTTCGAGCATCGGGATCTTAATGACGATGTTGTCGGCAATGCGCGCTAGCTTCCTGCCCTCTTCGTACATGCCATCGGCATCAACGGAAATGACCTCGGCGCTGATCGGGCCGCTTACCATGGAGCAGATCTGTTGAAGCAGATCGGTAGGGTCGGTATCTCCCGCGTCTTTTGCTAGGAGAGTAGGATTCGTGGTAACACCGTCAATCAACCCAGCGCTGGCCGCCCATTCGATCTCTGCCAGGTTCGCTGTATCGAGAAAGAACTTCATTGATCGATCACCTCGTCGATTTGGGAGTACCGCGCTCCCAGCAGGTATAAACCCTCTGGGGGCGCGGGAGGGCTGGCGTTCTTGTTGTTCTTGTCGGCCAAGATGCGTGAGACGTCTTCGACCGGCCGTCTGTTGCGGGCTACGTCGACCATAGTACCCACGATGAACCGCACCATGTTGTGCAAGAACCGGTTGGCTTCAATTTCAAAGATAAACCCTTCACCACCGGCACGCTCTTGCCATTCGGCGGTGCTGACGGTGCAGAGATAGTGCGGTTTGTCCTGCCCCGCAGCGCAGAAACCTCTGAAGTCGTGCTCTCCGACAATGGGGGTGCATGCGTCACGCAATAGGTCGCCGTCCAACGGCCGACTCAAGGCCCATTCATATGGGCGTCTGAATGGAGAATGGGATGCCGCATCGCACCCAACCACATATCTGTATCGCCGGGATGAAGCGTGCCGCCGGGCGTCGAAATTCTCGGGTGCCTTTCCAACCTTCAATACCCACATGTCGTCAGGTAGCAGGGCACGCAAAGCGCGTTGCAGCTCGTCGGGCGTCCATCGAGCAGGAACCTCGAAACTCACCAGCTGCGCGAGTGCATGTACGCCGGCATCTGTTCGTCCGGCAGCCCGGACTACGACGCGGTCACCCACCAATCGCTCGAGAACTGCTTCGATCTCACCCTGACCGGTCCGAACAGACGGCTGCAGCTGCCATCCAGCGAAATCATGTCCGTTGTATTGGATTACGGCGTAGACCGATATGCCACTCATGGAGGGCAAACTAAGGAGTGTTCGAAGGTGTCGGCAACCCGCTCAATACTTGCGAATCACGCCGACTACAACACCCTGAATGAGAACATCATCCTCATGGGCTCTGATAGGCCGCACCTGGTCGTTGGCGGGTTGGAGCCTGATCCAGCCACCAGGTTCTCGGAAGAACCTCTTAACTGTTGCGGATGTGCCATCGACGAGGGCGATGACCATTTCGCCGTTGTCTGCAGTCTGGCGTCCGTGAACGACTACATAGTCCCCGTCTGCAATGTGCTCGTCGATCATCGAGTCGCCGTTGACGCGGAGGGCGTACGCGTTGCCGCGCCTCGGAACTAGTTCGGTGGGCACCGAGATTGTCTCGGGGACCGGTACAGCTTCGATGGGTACTCCAGCCGCAACTTGCCCCAACAACGGGAGGTCAACCGCACCGGACTTCCCAGGACGCGGTACTACCTCGATCGCCCGGCTCTCATTGTGCGCTCGGGTGATGTACCCTTTTCGCTCGAGATTGGTGAGGTGCTCGTGGACTGTGGCGAGCGATCGAAAAGTGAATCGCTCGGCAATCTCCTCGAAAGAGGGCGCGTAGCCGTTGTCGGAGATATAGCTCTCGAGGTAGTCTAGGATTTGCTTTTGACGCCGCGTGAGTGTCATGGTCTAGTTCCGGCTCCGCGTTGACCGAATATATTCCGAAACAATCTACCCGAACACACACCGAAAAGCAACGCCGAGGTGCTTCCGGGTGGCTCTATGTGCAATCAGGCCTTGACTATGTGCGTCTCGGGCCCGAACATGACTAGTTGCAGGGCGAGGCTTACTGAGTGTCAACTGCATGTGGATGTCGGGGTTTGAGAATTTGACTGAACTGGAAACGACAGGTCAGGAAGTCGATACGGCAGCCGTCGAGAACCTCATGCAGGTTCTGGTGAAAGGGCTGCGTGCGCTGCAGCTCTACTTACCGAACAACCCCATCTACCAAAAGGCAGCAGAGAACATCAGGGTAGCATTCGAACCGGTTTGGGAAGAATGCGCAGAGTTGAATCTCCTGGTCACGGAGTCGGAGTTCAAATGGGAAGATGAGGTCGTCCTTTCTCAGCCCGACAGGGCCGATTCGGTGCCCTGGGTGTTGTTCAAGGACGGATTGCGTTTGTTGACACTTTCTCCTGGCATCCAAGACGAGGAGATCGTACAGCTACTCGATGTAATCCACAAAGCTCGCGGGCTCACAGGCGATTCGGATGATGATCTCCTAACGCTGTTATGGGAGCAGGATTTCCAGTGCGTCCGTTATGTGACGATCGAACTCGGCGAGGAAGGCGTTCAGCCGCTCGAGCCTTCCGAGTCCGGCTTTGGCGGCCCGGAAGGGCCCTCTGACGAGGATCTGAAGCAGCAGGTCGCCGAAGATGCCGCTCAGCCCGATCCATCGCCGACGATTGTCAGCATGGAGGACTTCGACGCCACGCTGTACTTCCTCGACGATGACGAACTCAAGTACATCGAGTCCGAAATCGAGCGGGAGTACAGTCAAGACCTGCGTGGTAGTGTACTCGCGTTGGTGTTCGACAGATTGGAACTGCAGACCTTCGCGGCGGTCAGAACTGAGCTGATCTCGATCCTCGAGAACTTCATCCCGTATCTCTTGGGAGCGTCAGACTTTCGATCGGTCGCGTATATCCTCAGCGAGCTGAAGGTCATACTCGAAAGAGCCCGTGAACTGCTGCCCGAACACCGCAGACAGTTGGAGGAACTCCCGGCACGCCTGTCGCAACCGGATGCCATCGGTCAGCTGATGCAGTCACTAGACGAAGCTGTGGTTCATCCGACCGAGGAAGAGCTGGCCGGTCTCTTCAGTGAGCTGCGTGCCGAGGCCTTGAACGGCGTTTTGGAATGGCTGCCTCAGCTTTCCAACCAGCGAGTGAAGGACCTACTCGAGAATGCTGCCCAACGCCTGGTCCAGGCACACCCGGAGCAGGTTGCCAGCACTCTGGAGTCTGAGAACGAAGAAGTGCTTCTTGGAGTGTTGAGGCTCATTTCGGGACTCAAACTACCGACCTTCGTTCCCGCACTCGGTGGTCTCTTGACGCACGACAATCCTGCCGTGAGAGGTGGTGCCGCATCTGCACTGGCAGCGATTGGGTCTCCAGGAGCCATGAAGCAGCTCGAGAGGGCAATCGACGATTCCGACAGAGACGTAAGAGTAGCGGCTGTGAGAGTGCTTTCCGAAGGAGGTCATAGAGGAGCATTTGGCAGGATTGAGTCTGCTGTAATTGGAAAGACGCTCAAGCATGCGGACCTCACGGAGAAGAAAGCCTTTTTCCAAGCGTATGGTTTACTGGCAGGTACAGATGGGCTTGGGCCGCTCAAGCCGATGGTGAAGAGCAAGGGGTTGCTGAAACGCAAGGAGGAACCGGAAACCAGAGCGTGCGCCGCGATGGCGCTGGGAAAGATCGGTGGCGAAGAGGCAAGAGAAATCCTCCAAGCTGCACTCAAGGAAGAGAAGGAACCACTCGTGCGGAATGCCATTAACGGTGCACTCCGCGAAATGAAGTGATATGACCGAACACAGCGACTCCGGCCAAGTGCCGCGCGATTCGTTCCCCAGTGGGCGCCGTGATTCGGAAGAGGTGGTGATCCGCCAAGGCGGGCGAGATTTTCTTCTGGCGTTCTACGCGGCTCTGAAGAATTTGAGGTTGTATCCGGTCGAGAACGTTCAGGTCCAACGGGCCCTGGACGACGTCCACAGCACTGCAGAAACGCTACTTCAGATCGAGCCTGAGATGGAGGTGAAGCTCGCAGGCGAGTTCATTTTCGTGAACTCGACTCGATTGCGGATCGGGTTGGATAACTACTCGTCGTTCAGCCATATCCTGAGTACGCTGGGGCAATGCGGAATCGGGTCGTTGTTCGTCGGTGACGAAGTTGAACGCCGTGAGTGGCAGGTGCTCCTCTCTCTGATACTCGCAACTGCTCCGCGGGAGGCCGACCCGAACAAGCTGACCGATTTGCAGAAACGGCTTCTCGAGGGTGGCGTGACTCATATGTCGGTGGAACCACCGATCGAGAGCGAAGAATACGCTGACGCCGAAGAAGCCAAGGAAGTTGCAAAGCGGACGTACGAACAGTCGGTCGCGGTTACCAAGGACGTCGTGAACAGCGTCCGCATGGGTCGCACGGCGAGTATCAAGAAGGTGAAGCGAGCGGTGCAGGGAGTAGTCGACCAGGTACTCAGGAATGAAACGTCGATGATTGGGCTCACGACGATTCGCGATTACGACGAGTACACGTTCGTCCATTCGGTCAATGTCACCATTTTCAGCATCTCTATCGGAAAACGACTGGGGCTCTCGAAGCTACAGCTCTATGACCTCGGAATGGCCGCGCTCATGCACGACGTCGGCAAGAGTCGAGTACCGATAGAAGTGTTGAACAAAAAGGGAGCCCTGAACGACGAAGAGTGGCAGATCATGCAGTCGCATCCGTGGATGGGGATGCTCACCCTGTTTGGACTGCGTGGGTACGGTGAAATACCGTATCGCGGGATCATCGTGGCGCACGAACACCACATGAAGATCGATCTCACGGGCTATCCCAAGTCGGTTAGGCAGAGAACGCCGTCGTTATTCACGAAAATCGTGGCCATCGCCGATGGCTTTGATGCCGCTACATCGCGCCGCGTTTATCAGGAGAATCCCATCCAACCCGACCAGGTGCTCCGTGAGATGTGGGAGAACCGGCGCAGGGGATTGGACCCAGCGCTGGTCAAATCGTTCATCAACCTTCTGGGCATCTACCCGGTTGGTACTTGTGTCATTCTCGACACCTACGAGGTCGGCCTGGTTCACGCCGCGAACCCGAATCTCGAACTCTCTAACAGGCCGCTGGTGAGAATCCTCTGCACTCCTGAGGGAGCGACTCTCAAGCAAGGGCCGGTGGTGGATTTGGCGGAACCTGGTCTTGAAGGGACGTTTGCCCGTTCCATTATCAAAGTGACCAATCCAGCCAAGTATGGGATCAACCCGTCAGACTATTTCGTTTGAGCACCAACGAGTGTCCAGGCACTTGGTAAGGCCCCCTACTCCCCCCGAGTCTATCCCGTTTCAAGTCAGACGGTCTTTTCTATGACGTCGTCCGTCCGAAGTTTGATAAAGGCATATTCGGTCTATCTCCGGGCGATTGGAATTGCGCTGTTTCTGCTTGTACCCGCGATAGATGGCACGTGGCTCGCCGAGGTCGAGATGGTGGGTCTGGTATTCGTTCTGTCGATGTTTGTCCGTCCGGGTCAGCTTGCCCTTGGAAAATACGCTTACGTGACTCTGACTCCGGTGGTGGCGCTCGTTAGCGCATTGGTGCTCGGTCCTGGCACAACTGTCATCGGATTGGGAGCTGGAACATTCACTGCCGACGTGATGTTGATTCGAAAAACGTCGTATGCCTCGCTCGTGAATGCCTGCAGGGAAGTGGTAGGACTCATGGCTGCGTACGGTGCCTTCGTGGCAGTCCTCATGCTCACGTCAGTCGCTTCCATTTTTAAAGTCGACGCCATACCGGCGTTGGTAGTGTATGTGCTCTCCTACTACGGCTTCACGCGCATTCTGTTCTACTTCACTCTTGCGTTGCGTAAGAAATTGGAAGCTCACGAAGCACATTTCATCTTGCGATATGAGGTTCTGACATACGGCATCATGTATGTCGCCGCTGCACTCATCATCTTGACCGTCGTACTTCTTCCCCCGATGACGTGGACTTTCGTCGCGACGCTGTTGCTCTTTGCTGTGTACGCCATCAAGCGGATTATCGAGGAGGCGGTGCACGCCGAACAACTCACGAAAATCCACGCCATGGAATCGGTGCTCTCGAGTACCGTGGATCTCGACCTCTCTCTCGCCCAGCTCGAGCGCCTGGCTCATAGGATTCTGGATTGGAATGATTTTCGTGTATACGGGCGTACTGACGACGGGTTCGAATTGCTCTACCGAGGCACCGAAGCTGAGCACGTCAGCGAAGAAGTCCCGCCTTCGCTGGACGAACTTCGGGAACAGGTCGCCGAGCATCGTGAACCGATCGTAATCCGTGACGGCGATCGCGACGTCAGAGCATTGCGCCTCCCATCGAACATTCAAAGTTTGGTGATCCAACCGCTGCTGTTTGGAGAGCAGTTGTTGGGTACGCTCGAGCTAGATCATCACAAGAGACGAGAGTACGAGCAGCGCCAGGTGGCTTTGGTGGGTGCTTGCGCGCATCGAATAGCCACGGCCATTCATATAGCCCAACTTCGAAAACCCCTCGTTGACACCGTTTATCGGATCGGCGTTCAGGTAGGCAGCCTTGGCAAGGCGGCAAGTGCGGTCCGGGATGCGGCCAAAGCGATGGCCGAGTCTACGAGGGCGATTGTTACTGCCCTCTCCCACCAGGACGCAGATGTGGCGGATGGCTTGTCGGCGACACGGAACCTCAGTGATGCTTCTCGCGAGGTCGTGCACGACAGTGCGGAGGCCGCCGCCGCGAGTGGCAAGGCAAGCGACGCGGCAAGGCGACACCGCCAGACGATCGCCGGGGCAATAGAACGGCTCGTTGCATTGAAGTCTTTTGTGGGGGAGAGTTCGTCAAAGGTAGACGAACTCGATGCAGCGAGCCGACGAGTGGTCCGGTTCTTGGCGTCGATCCGAGAGCAAGCAGACATGACCAACTTGCTCGCCTTGAATGCCGCGATAGAAGCGGCGCGCGCAGGGGAACACGGACGTGGCTTTGCGGAAGTGGCGAAAGAGGTTCGTTCGTTGGCGGAGCAGAGCGGGAACGCCGCCATCGAGGCGGGCCAGTTGGTGGAGGACATGCAGATCCGCCTGCGACAGGTGGTCGATCAGATGAGTCGCGGGCAGGCAACGGTTGGTGGTGTTGAAGACATGAGCACCGAGGGGCTCAAGGCGCTGGAGCAGATCGTTCAGTCGACGCTCGAGGCAACCGGCCATGCCAGTCGGATTGCGGCGACCGCCGAACATCAGCAGGGATCGTTCGGCCAACTGCACGATCGCATGGACGAAATCTCGGGGATATCCACTCGCAACCGCCAGGACGCAGATCTAATGCTCGACAGGGTGAGCGACGTGGAGGCGGGGGTCGACGATCTCGGTGCCGCCACCAGCGAACTCGACTCGATTGCCGGGATGCTCGCCGAAGTGACACGTCGATTCACCTCCGACGGCTCGAATCGCGTTCTTTGAGATCGCGTCTGGTGAGAGTACCATTCCCTCGTGTCTAAGCAGGATAGCATATCCCTGACAGGGATGCGTTTTCACACGTGCGTCGGGCTGCTGCCCCACGAGCACCACATTCCTCAGCCCTTGGAGCTGGATCTAAGGGTGTGGGTTTCGCTGCGCCGTGTCGGAGAAACAGACTCGCCCGATGCCTTGCTCGACTATCGCGATCTCTACGGCGTAGTTAGCGATACGGTGCACGAGAGCCATCACAGGTTTCTCGAAGGCCTCTGCGAACGGATTGCAGCCAGAGCACTCGAATTCCATGGCGTATTGCGCGCCCGCGTGGCAGCGCGAAAACCCCACGCACCACTCGATGGGCCGATCGATCACGTTGAAGTGGTGGTGGACAGACTCAGAGACGAATGACTATGGCCGAGCGTGTCTTTCTGGCGCTCGGATCGAACCTGGGCGATCGTCACCTACACCTCGCACATGGCCGAAAACGGTTAGCTAGCCTGCAGAACACGAGGATCCTCGCCGCTAGCTCGATTGAAGAAACCGACCCCATAGGCCCGGGCGAACAAGGGCAATATCTCAACCAGATGGTTCTGTTGGAAACCGACCTGTCTCCGCGGGCGTTGCTGCGTCACTGTCGAGAAATCGAGGCTGAAACGGGACGAGTGCGAGGCGTGAGGTGGGGCGCGCGGACACTCGATCTGGATATCGTACGGTTTGGCGACCAGGTCGAATCGAATCCCGACCTCACACTCCCGCATCCCGAGATCCCAAACCGGTCGTTCTGGCAACGTGAGATCGAGGAACTGGAGCAGGTAGAGTGACTTCAACGACCCCAATTGAGTTTCCTCGTTGGGCGCATATTCTGGAAGAGCGTCGCCCGCATGTTGAAGGTGTAGCGGTCCTCGTGACTCGCTGGGCTGACGAGATGGCTATACCTGACGACGAGCGGACCCGCTGGCATAGGGCGGTCGTGTTACATGATTCGCTGAAGGATGCTCCCGGAGACCTTCTAGAAGAGTTGGTGCCTGACGGCTGGAAGGTTCCCAGCCTCTTGCACGGACCGGCGGCTGCGGTTATGGCGGAGCGGGATGGGGAAACGGACAACGGCGTTCTCGATGCTGTGAGATATCACTCAGTCGGTTATGCGCGCTGGGAGCGGGTGGGCAAAATACTTTTCCTGGCCGACTTTTTGGAGGAGGGTCGCGAATTTCATAGCGAACGTCACAACCAACTGTCGGCTCGAGTCCCGACTGATCTGGATACTATGTTGCGGATAGTCACAGCTGAGCGGTTGTCTGAGGTCCTGACCCACGACTTCCCACTTCTGAAAGAAACGGTCGAGTTTTGGAACTCTCTCGTCGCCGAACGCTAGCCGCGTTTATCGGCCTGATTCCGGTCGCGGCAATCGTGATTTTCTGGCTCGCCCGAAGCGAAGAGGCACCCGCTCCGGCTCTCCCGATTCCAGGTGAGGAGATCGGCACCACAGTTGAGGTCCTGAACGGTACAAGCGTGGACGGACTGGCTCGTACACTCACAGGACGTTTGCGTCGTGCCGGGATTGACGTCGTTTACTTCGGGTCCGAGCGCGACAACGATCGTGATGCTACTCTCATTTTAGTGAGGCGTGGCGATTCTACTGTCGCGGATCCAATTCGCGGTGTATTGGGCACCGGTCGCATCGTTGTGGAACTAGATTCTCTTATGCTCCTGGACGTCACCGTCTTGCTTGGACGCGATCTAGCCGGGGCGCGCGGCATCAGTCCATAACTGACCGCAGGCGGCGCTGATATCGACCCCGCGGCTTCTCCTGACAGTGACGTTCACACCAAGACCCCTCAGGCTGGCGGCGAAGCGGTGAATATCGGGTTTTGAGGTCGGCTGCAGACCGGGGGGGGCTCCAGGGTGCAACGGAAGCAGATTTACTAGTGCACCGCTGGGTTTCGCTATTTCCGCGAGTGCTTCGATATCCTCGGGGCGGTCGTTGACGCCTCGGATCATCACGTACTCGAAGGTCACCCTGCGCGAGAACCCTTCGACAACGGTCAATACATCGCTGAGAGGGTAGTTTCCCTCCACGGGCATCAGCCTTTGACGCATTTCGCCGATCGGTGAGTGCACGGATAACGCCAGGCGGAATTGCTCGGGACGTGCAGCGAGTTTTCGCAGCTTGGGTATGATGCCGACCGTACTCACCGTGATTTTCCGGGCCCCGATTCCCAAGCCGATCGGGTCGTTCAGGATAGTGAGCGAGGTGTCTACGGCGGGCCAGTTGTGCAACGGTTCGCCCATGCCCATGAAGACCACATTGTTGATTGGAGCCGAGTCTCTCTCGAGTACGAGTTCGCGCACCTGCGCTGTGATCTCCCACGGGCTGAGGTTGCGTATGAACCCCATTTTTCCGGTCGCACAAAACGAGCACTTGTACGCACAGCCCACTTGCGACGAAATGCACACTGTCCGTCGATTGCCATCGAGCATCACCACAGACTCGACGGCGGATCCATCAGACATCTCCCACAGGTATTTGGCGGTGCCGTCGGACGATTCCTGATGCTCCAGCTGCGTGGGCCGCACTAACGGAAAGTCTTGCTCGAGGAGTTGGATGGCTTCTTTCGGGAGGTCTGTGCATTCCGACCACTCGCACACTGGCCTTTGCCAAAGGCGCGGTAAGATCTGCCTGGTGCGGTATCCGGGAAGACCGTGTTCAGAGACCCACTCGTTGATGGCCAACTCGGCTTGTCTGGGTTCGATATCGAGTAGGTTCACTGAATCAGCGTGGCGTCTAGTCCAATGCGATACGTGGCGCCAAGGTCATTGAGGCCGTTACTGCGAGCAATCCCGAGTTGATATTTGCCTACCCGGACCGAAACTGCAACGGCCGGGCGCCAACCTGCTGTCTGATAACCAGTTTCACGCACAACACTCGCGTCCATACGAAAATGGCCTCCGACCTGCAAACCAGCACCCAGTGCGTGCTCCAGCTTTTCCGAGGCCCGGTACGTCGTACCATAACGGACTATGATCTCCGCGGCGACTCTGCCTATCGACAAGCCAGGTGTCGCAATGTACTCCGCTCCGACGTAGTAGTCCGTGGGCTCCCTATCACCGAGTTCGATCGCCAGAAAGTGCGTTGCAGCTGCGACAACGAGCCTAGAAGAGGCCCGAAGTCGGGCACCCAAGTCGAATGTGAAACCATGGTTGTGTTCCAAATTGAACCGCGCATCGTGAACCCGAGCCAATCCGCCGAGCACGAGACCTCGAAACTCGAACTGGCCGGCCAGCCCCAAGAATTGCTCGTAAACGGAGATTGTACCTAGACTGGTCGGAGAACTCGCTGTGCGCACCAGATCGCGTACGTCCACCCTGCCCGCAGATATCCCTATTCGCCCTGATTGGCCCGCGTGCCGAGAAACTCCCATCAAGATGCCGGAGAGCCCAACGACGTCGGAAGTTTGCACAACCTGTACGGAGGCGGAGAGGCTCGAATGTTCGAGCGGTGCAGCGGGATTCCAGGCAAGCCCGGCCGGCCCGGTCTCGAGTGCGGGCGGTCGAGTCAATGACGCAGCAGCTACTCGCCATAGGGTGGCGGAACCGGGTGCCTGCCCAGAAGCGTAGCCAGCCCAGAGGTTGAGGACGATCAGGAATAGAGCGGTCCGCATCCCGAAAGGTTCACGGGCGTGGATCTGACTGTCAAGCTGCGCCTTGATGGTGTGTCGATCGGGGCGTTAAGTTGTGCCAGTCCAAGTACTAGGGTGCTTGGGGCCGGCTCGGAGGCAACCTCCTCGGGTTGTTCCCGGGCCGCGTGCGCTTTTAGCCTTTTCAAAGGGAGTCTCGCCATCAGTCGATTTTGGATATTGCCGTGGGCAAGAGGTGTCAGGTGACAGCTACGGCCATGCGCAGTCATCTGTGTGGAGAACTTCGTGGAACCGATGTGGGCCGCGAGGTGAATCTCGGTGGTTGGTTGCACCGTAGAAGAGATCTCGGTGGATTGGTATTCTTCGACCTGCGCGATCGAGCGGGCATCGTTCAGGTTTCGTTTGGACCCGATTGGACGCCAGCTGATGTGATTGAAGAAGCTGGCGCTGTAGGCGCCGAGTCTGTGGTACTCGTATCGGGCACTGTGCACCCGAGGCCGGCTGAAGCTCAGAACACCGAGATGCCCACCGGAGAAGTGGAGGTCAAGGCGACGGTCTTGAAGGTTGTTGGGCCCAGCACCACTCCGCCCATCCCTGTGTGGCGCACCAAAGGCGAGGATCTGCCCACTGAGGAACTCCGTCTTCAGCACCGCCACCTCGACCTCAGAAGGCCGGAGATGGTCGGTCACTTGGAGCTCAGACACCGACTCATGCAGCGCACCAGGGTAGTGCTGACCGAAAGCGGTTTTTACGAGATCGAAACTCCGATCCTGACCAGACCTACGCCGGAAGGCGCTCGCGATTACCTAGTGCCTTCCCGTGTGCACAAGGGTCAGTTTTACGCATTGCCACAGTCACCGCAGATCTACAAACAGCTACTGATGATCTCCGGGTATGATCGTTATTTCCAGTTGGCGCGCTGCTTCCGAGATGAAGACCTCAGAGCGGATCGTCAACCCGAATTCACCCAGATAGACCTCGAGGCTTCATTCGTTTCTCCACAGGACATCTATGAGGTTGTCGAGGCGATCCTGGTGGCCTTGTGGGACGAGGCAGGACACGAAGTCGAGAGCCCATTCCGACGGATGAGCTACGAAGAGGCGCTCGAAGGATACGGTACTGACAAGCCGGACCTGCGATATGGGTGGCCGATCGTTGACATCGGCGGTCTCGCTCAAGGCCGTGGCTTTCAGGCCTTCGATGATGCTATGAATCGGGGAGACCGCGTCAGGGGGATACGCATCGAGGGTGGCGCAAAGCTGTCGCGTAAGATGGTCGATCAGCTTACGCGGATCGTCAAAGACGCTGGCTGTGGAGGACTCGCGACGCTAAAACACAGCGATGGCGCGCTTACCGGGCCGCTTTCCAAAATGTTGGGGATGACGGCCGAATTGGCTGAATTGCCGGACGGCGATCTTTTGGTGGCAACGGCTGGGCCGGATTCCAGCGTCTCGCCTGCGCTCGATCGGGTGCGTCGCGCGGCCATTGAGATATTGAAACCGACTCCTCTCACCGAGCACGCCTTCCTCTGGGTCGAGGACTTTCCGCTATTCGAGAATGACCCTGATACTGGCGAGTGGATCTTTGCGCACCATCCGTTCACCATGCCTCGATCTGCAGACTTGGATGCGTTGTTTGACCGCGATTACGAGCACATTCGAGCTCAGCACTACGATGTGGTGTATAACGGTGTTGAACTAGGCAGTGGATCGATCCGTATCACAGACCCAGAAGTCCAACTCGAGGTGCTGGGCGCCATGGGCATACCCCGTGATGATGCGGAGACGCGATTTGGGTTCTTGCTAACCGCTTTGCGAGCCGGTGCACCGCCTCACGGTGGTTGTGCGCTCGGGTTTGATCGCGTCGCGATGTTGCTGGCTGGTGTCGACAGCATCAGAGATGTGATAGCGTTTCCCAAGACCACAGCTGCTCGTGCCCTTTTCGAAGACTCGCCCTGTGATGTTCAGGACGTCGAACTCAAAAACCTCGGGTTGTCAAAGCGAGATTCATGAGCGACGACGTAACTCATCGCGTCTCCGCAGAAGGGGCCGACATGTTGGCCCTCGCCGGAGTGAACGACGCAAACCTGTTGGAGTTGGAACGTACAACCGGAGTCCGAGCTTCCTTGCGAGGCGACTATGTGACTCTCGCTGGAGCTGTCGAATCGGTGGAGGTGGCTGCGAAGCTCGCGAGCGCCATGATCGTAAGAGCCCGATTGGGTGATGCTGTATCCCCGGAAGACGTTCGTCGTATGGCGGACAATCCTGAAGAGGAGAACGGACTCAACGGCAACGGCGATTCGAAGATCGTTTTGCCGGGCACTCGTCGAATCGTACAGGCCAAAGGGCAGGGCCAGCTGGAGTACATCCGAGCCATGCGGGAATACGAGATTGTCATCGGAATTGGCCCGGCCGGTACCGGCAAGACTTATCTCGCGGTTGCCATGGGTGTCGAGGCGCTGGCTCGCAAGCGGGTTCAGCGATTGGTGCTTGCGCGTCCAGCGGTTGAGGCGGGTGAGCGGCTAGGCTTCTTACCGGGTGATCTGCAGGCAAAGGTCGATCCTTACCTGCGGCCCCTCTACGATGCTCTCGAAGTGATGATGCCAGCGGCCAAGGTTCAGAGGGCGATCGAATCTCGCACGATCGAGATTGCGCCGATTGGCTATATGCGTGGGCGGACTCTGGCGGACGCGTTCGTCATTATTGACGAGGCGCAAAATGTCACCGGTGGCCAGATGAAGATGTGCCTCACGCGATTGGGTTTGAATTCTCGAGCAGTGATCATTGGTGACAAGACGCAGATCGATCTTCCGAGCAGAGAGGAATCGGGGCTCGTTCACGTCGAGCGGATCCTTCCGGGTATAGATGGAGTCGCGTTTTGCTATTTGGAGGAACGCGATGTCGTGCGCCATCGATTGGTCCGGGAGATCGTACGAGCATATGCGGAGGACCAGGGCGGATGAATCTCGAACCGCGAAAACCCGGCGTGAGTTTTGAGTTGGAGCCAAGTGAACGTCCCGGCTTGATCGCCGGACACGGTGTTCGCTGGGCGCTGCTCCTTGCGCTCGCTTTGTTGACGTATCTGCTATTCCCAGTTCCTGGCGGTACAGACTTCTACGAAGTCGACGAAATAGCCGGGGCCGAGGTAATTGCACCGTTTGAATTCGTTGTCACCAAGTCCGATGAGCTTCTAGAACAGCAGAGGCTTCAGGCCGAAAGCTCTATATGGCCTAAATACGAGTACCGGGAGGACGTTCTCGATTCCGTTCGGCAGGATGCTGCCGCGCTCTTCACCGCCCTCGACAGCGCCGTGTCTCCGGAAGATCTGATAGCGAGAGCGCGCATATTCGAGATTCGAGGTCGTGATATCACGACCGATGAGGCCGAGTATCTGCTCACGGCGGGTCGGCTGGCGGCGTTGCGTGACGCCGTCAATGTGATGATAAATGATCGCCTCTCCCGAGGCGTTCCGTATATCGCGTTCGCGACCGTGGAAACCAGCCGGTGGATACTCGAAGTCAGAGACTCGACGACCGAAAACCCGATGGAGCGCGATTCGGTCTACGACTACGAGAGTTTCATGCAGGACTTGCAGGCCGTCTCTCCAGATCCCAATTCCCAGACCGGAAACCAGTTGCTGCGCGCCGTCATGCAGCGACTTTTCAGGCCTACTCTCATCTTGAACGATGTCGAGACCGATTCTCTGCGTGCTTTGGCACGGGCCGATGTGGACACGGTGCGCTTCACGGTTCGTGAGAACGAAAGAATCGTCGACGCCAATGAAGTTGTTACAGAAGGCATACATGCGCGGCTGACCGCACTGCGCAACGCACAGATCGCGTTCAGTCGCACCGAAACCAACTGGCTAGGCACGCTTGGCAAGATCCTCACGAACGCGCTTGTCCTCGCGTTGTTCTGGGTGTTGTTGATGCTCTACCTGCCTGATACCTACGCATCGTTCAGGAAGATAGGTGTGGTGTCGTTGCTCTTTGCGCTCGTTATCGTCGGTGCTGCGGTCAATGTCCGGTTTCTGCCCGAAGCGTCTCCGGCACTGATACCGATTCCATTTGCCGCAATGCTCATGACTGTGCTTTTTGGCGGCCGGATCGCGATGGTGAGTGCAATGGTTTTGGCTGTTCTGCTAGGGCCGCAGTTTGCGTACAGCGGTACGAGTGCTCTGTTCATTGCACTCGTGGGAGGCGTTGCAGCTGCTTTGAGCGTGCGCACTGTCCGCCGCCGCAATCAACTATTGGTTTCAGCTGTCGTGGTATCAACGGCGTTCTTGCTGGTGGGCCTGACAGTTGGTTTGCAGGTGCAATCCGATATCGTAGAAGTTGGCAGGACGGCAGGCTTGACCGCTGCACTCGGAGGTGTAAACGCGTTGATCTGTGCTGCACTCGTCACCATGACGTTGCCGCTGTTCGAGTCGTTGGCTGGTATCACCACGGAACTCACGCTCTTGGAGTTGTCAGATCCTGCGCGTCCGCTCCTGCGCCGCCTCGCGACTGAAGTACCAGGCACTTACGCGCACAGCCTGGCTCTGGCGAACATGTGCGAGGCGGCATGCAACGCGGTCGGCGCGAACGGCTTACTGGCGCGCGTCGGATGCTACTATCACGACATCGGCAAGTTGAAGAAGCCGCAGTTTTTCGTGGAGAACCAGGCACCCGGAATCAACCCGCACGACAAACTCAAACCCGAGGTGTCTGCGGCGATGATCAGGAACCATGTCAAGGAAGGTCTGGCGCTCGCCAAGGAGCATAGGCTTCCCGACGATGTCACTTCATTCATTGCAGAGCACCATGGCACCATGATAATCAGCTTTTTCCTCGACAGGGCACTCACCAAGAACGGCGAGGAAGAGGTAGAGAAGGGCGACTACCGCTATCCGGGCCCTCGCCCCCGCTCCGTGGAGACGGCAGTTGCGATGTTGGCCGATGGAGTTGAGGCAGCTCTTCGCGTGCTCGAGGATCAGTCATCCGAAAATGTAAAGGAAGCAATCGATCATCTCGTGCGTCAACGCATTGAAGCTGGACAACTCGACGATGCTCCGCTCACCATGGCACAGCTAACTCGCGTTCGGGACGAGTTCCTCAAGGTCTACGAGGGCGCGAGGCACAATCGCATTGACTATCCAAAAGAGGCCGGTGGGCTCTCGGCAGGGTGGGATGCCGCCTCCGAAGCGTAATCTGAGCGTCGACTGCTTTTCGAACGTCGACGGGCTTTCTGAATCGATCGTGCGCCGCGCGGTAGGTACTGTGCTAGACAGCGAGAACGTTGGGACAACCGAGTTCAGCGTGACATTCCTTTCGGGTCAGCGCATGCGCGCTCTCAATAGACGTTCGTTTGGGCACGACAAGGCCACAGATGTAATAGCATTCGGAATGCAGCATCCCAACGTGTTGGTCGGGGACATTTACGTGTGTCCGTCGGTCGTCAGACGGACGGCGCGTGAGTTGAAGGTGCCGGAGCGGCAAGAGATGATCCGCATGGTAGTGCACGGGGTTTTGCATTCAATTGGCTACGACCACCCAGTTGGTGACGGTCGGTACAAATCCAAGATGTGGCAGGTGCAGGAATCCTATGTCAGCGATACCGTGAGTGAGCTAGAGTGAACGATATCAACATTTCTCTGCTCAGCACCGTCGTGGCGTTGGCTGCGAGCGCATGGGCGGGAATGTTGGTGATGGCGCAGGAAGTAGCCAGTGCAAACAAGGCTGTCGGCGTGGGGTTGGGCGGGCGTTGGACTCGCATTGGCAGGCTTTCCTTGCTGCTGATCGGGGGAGTCGCGGCATCCACGGCGGTTGAGTGGTGGCATCAGCCTTTGAGCGATGGACTTGGGCGGGCGGCGGTGGCGCTCGGGTTCATGTATCTCATTGCCGAGGGGCTCCCGCGAAGCGCGGCTGTGCTCATGCCAAAAATGGCTGCAGCGCTGGCTCCACTCGCACGCATCACACTGACGCCCTTCGCACCGATTGTGGCGATTGCCGCGTCGATCGAATCGTTGATCGATTCTGTGATTCCCATTCCGGAACGGCAAGCAGACCGGTTTGGTGAGGCGCATCGCGACATGCTGCAAGGAGTCTTTTCTCTGGGCGAGACCACAGTTGCGGAGATCATGACTCCGCGGCTGGACATTGTTGCGGTCGAGGCCGACGCCGATTGGCAAGCGGTGGTTGAATTGCTAGTGCGTGGAGAACATGCGCGCATCCTGGTCTTTTCCGACGATCTGGACAATGTCGAAGGCATCTTGTATGCAAAAGACCTCACCCCGGCGGTTGCAGGTGTGTCCGATGTTCCGGAAGATTGGCGGTCCTTTGTGAGGCCTGCGCAGTTCGTACCGGAGACAAAGGTGCTCACAGCACAACTTCGAGACTTTCGACTCGGCAGGGCCGGCCTCGCAGTTGTGGTCGACGAATTCGGAGGTACGTCGGGGTTGATCACCCTCGAAGACGTGCTAGAAGAAATAGTCGGCGAGATTCATGGAGAATATGAAACCGATATCGCCCCCGCCGTCGAGAAGGAGGGTGACGATCGGTTCTGGGTGGATGGGCGGCTGACCCTGGACGACTTGTCGGATTTTCTTGGCGTGACTATCGAGCGCGATGAAGTGACTACGGTCGGT
Organism: uncultured Gemmatimonadaceae bacterium; assembly: GCA_964518955.1. Taxonomy (GTDB): domain Bacteria; phylum Gemmatimonadota; class Gemmatimonadetes; order Gemmatimonadales; family GWC2-71-9; genus JBDGYW01. The sequence continues at coordinate 32,146 of CAZFHS010000018.1, forward strand.
GGATTGGTCTATTCGGAACTCGGACGCGTACCGAAGCCTGGTGAGGAGATGCGGATAGAGGGGTTTCGCGTCGTGATCGAGCGAATCGTACGGAGGCGAATCAGGCGCGTCTACTTCGAGAGAGCATCATCTGAACAGCAGGAAGAAACCGATCAGGAGCGCCACGCATGATGGGGTGGGTGATGCTCCTGGGAGGGCTCGCGTTAGGGGCCGTCGGCATAACCGCGGTGGTGGCAAGCTCCGCTGCTAACCAGGTCGAACTCTATCGATGGATCACGGGGCGGGAGAGTGGAGCGGCCGCAGCAAGGGCTTTGCTTTCGGCGCAGTCGCGTATGGAAGGAGCGGCGCTTGGGATTGCCTCGACGGGGACATTGATGGCCGGTATCGGCCTGCCATCGATTCTGAGCGGCCTCACACCTTTGGCGTTAGTGATTTCCGTTGTCTTTCTCGTCGTGCCCGTGGCCGCTGCCGCCCTTCACGCCTTACCGAATGCAATCGGGAGGAGGTGGCCGGAGACGACGGTCGCGCTCACCGTTCCGTTTGTTCGACGGCTCGCTGCGGTCTTGGCACCGGTGGCACCGCGCGGTTCCTCGGTTCGGCCCAGGGTCGACCTTGTTCGTCTGCAGGCCCAGCGGTCTGTGGGTGAGACGATCGGAGCCGATGATCTTTCGCTCGTTTCTGGAGTCTTGGAATTCACTGAGCGCCAGGTTCGCGAAGTGATGACGCCGCGCACAGACGTTGTTGCGGTGGCAGAAAACTCGCCTCACTCAGAAATTTGCAGCTCGTTCGTTGAATCTGGTTTCTCGAGACTCCCTGCATATTCTGAGTCTCTCGACAACATAGTCGGGATGTACTATGCGTTCGATCTGCTGAAGCTGCAGCCGGGGGGGCAGTTGCCCCTGAGACCGGTTACCTTGGTTCCGATGACCAGACCCTGCGCCGACCTCCTGTTCGAGATGCAACACGAGCGCAGGCATGTAGCTGTGGTGCTCGACGAATTCGGTGGCACAGCTGGCATGGTGACCCTCAACGATTTGTTGGCGGAGCTGGTTGACGAGACATTCGAGGCTGCGCAAACGAGTGCAACCGACACAAGCAATCAACCAGCAGTCCTCGAATTGGCAGGATCGGCGCCGGTAGCCGACGTTGCGCAACTGTTTGAAATTGTGATTCCTGGGGGCGCTGAAACCGTCGGCGGATTCCTCTCAGGCGCTGTGGGGCGGATTCCCATGTCGGGCGAGCGATTCGAACTGGCGGGACTCGAGTTCGACGTGGTTGAGGCTACTGCCACCAGGGTCGAGCGCGTCTTGGTGAGGCGTGCTGTGTTTGCAACGGTGCGTCTGGAAAGGGAGAGTGCCCCGTGACAATCACTGGATCGACGAGGATAGTGATGCCGCGATCGCCTTTTAGATTGTTGCGGAAGTATTTCCTCGTGGGTTTAATCGTCATCGCACCGGTTGGACTCACTGCGTTTGTCCTCGTTTGGGTTTTTCAGCGCATCGATTCCATCCTTGGGAATCCACTCAGGGATTGGTTGGGATTCCGGATTCCTGGCCTCGGCCTGGTCCTGCTCGTTGTATTCCTGGTGTTGGTGGGGTGGATAGTCCATCTAGCCGCCGGGCGGCAGCTACTGCGGTGGTGGAACCGGGCGCTCTCCAAGTTTCCGCTCACCGGACGCATCTACAACGCGGTGAGCCAGATAGTCCAGTCAGTCGTCGGCAGTCGGCGGAAGCTGTTCCGTCGTGCGGTGCTGGTACCCTATCCGACAGATGGGCTTTGGGTTGTGGCGTTCGTGACCAACGAAGAAGCACCTGAGATGTCTGAATGGGTAGGCGAACCCTGTTTGAACGTTTTCGTTCCGACCACTCCAAATCCAACCTCAGGGTTTATGCTCATCGTGCCGAAAAGCCGGGCGATCGCGATCGATACACCCGTGGACGAGGCGATGAAGCTCATTGTTTCAGGTGGTGCCGTGAGTCCTTCAGACTCGATAGGCGTATCTAGGCCCGGCTTGGATTTGGATCGGCTGCTCAAGGATTCTCGTGAGTGGAAGGAAGACCAGCTCAGGTGAACGAAGCTATCGAGTATCAGGATGAGCTGCGCCAGCTAGCTGAGGACGGGGACGTCACGAGGTTCCTTGCGCGTGTCAGGCACCTGCATCCATCGGACCTCTCCGATATCATGGCTTCGTTGGATGAAGATGTACAGCTGAAGCTGGTCGAATCGCTCCCCCCAGACGTCGTCTCCGATGCGTTGGCCGAAATGGAGGAGGAGGAGCATCCAGAGGAGCTCCTTGCTGCCCTCGATCCAGAATATGCGGCTGATATCGTCGAGGAACTCGAGGACGACGATGCTGCTGACCTGATCTCCGAGTTGCCGGCCGAGCAGGCAAGGCGAATTCTCGCCTACGTCGCCGATCGAGCCGACATCGAACGTCTGCTCATCTACGATGAGGACACTGCTGGTGGCCGAATGACGGCGGCCGTCGTGGCGGTGAGAGAAGACGTGACCGCAGCGGTCGCCATCGAAGAAATCAGGAATCAGGCCGAAGAGATCGACGAGTTCTACCAAATATTCTGCGTGGACAAGGACTATCGCCTGGTTGGGGTTTTACCTTTGCAGCGGGTCGTAGTGGCGAAACCGGAAGTGAGTGTCGCGGACTTGATGGAACCGTCGATTGCAACGGTTACCCCAGACCTCGACCAAGAGGCGGTTGCCCAGCTGATCGCGCGCTACAACGTACCATCACTTCCCGTTGTGAACAGCGAAGGGAAACTGATTGGCCGCGTCACATTCGATGACGTGATGGACGTGGTCGAAGCAGAAGCAACGGAAGATATCCTCAAATTTGGTGGTGCGCCTGCTGAAGAGCTTCTTGCAGGCGAGTGGCACGAGGCTGTCCGGAGTCGGCTCCCGTGGTTGATACTCAACATGATAACAGCGGCGGCTGCGGCCACGGTGGTCCTGGTGTTCGCCAGCACAATCGACCGCATGTGGGCACTCGCATTCGTAATGCCAATCATTGCGGCGATGGGAGGAAACGCCGGCACTCAGGCGCTTGCCGTGACAATCCGGCGTATCGCCGTCGGGGGCATTCCCAAGGGCAAAGCTTCCGGAGTAGTTCTGAAGGAGCTCTCTGTGGGTATGCTGAACGGCTTCCTGCTCGGTGTCGCCGTGGGGCTCGTTCCGTTGGCTTTGGGACACGGTTGGATGATCGCTCTAGTGCTCATGCTCGCGATGTGGGGCACACTGTTGCTCGCGACAACGGCAGGAGCTGCAATCCCATTGATGCTTCAGAAACTTGGTGTTGATCCTGCGATCGCGAGCTCGGTCTTCGTTACGGCACTCACCGACTTCGTCGGGTTCTTTCTGCTACTTGGCCTCGCTGCCGCAATTTTGCTTCCCCGCATGTGACGCGGGTTGCGGCGCCCCCCAGTATTTCGCGAACTTACATCTGTGAAGATTGAGGGGCTGCTAGAGGGCATGCGGGCCGGAAAGACTCCCGCACTCGCCAAGGCGATCTCGCTGGTCGAGAACGCTCGGGCCGGCTATGAGGAACTCCTTTCGGCGCTTCATCCCGCACTGGGACGAGCGCACAGGGTCGGGATCACTGGACCTCCTGGTGCAGGCAAGTCCACGCTCGCTGAATGTCTGATTGGCGGATACCGCGAACGCGGCTTGACGGTTGCCGTCGTGGCAGTGGATCCCACCAGCCCGTTCAGCGGGGGAGCGTTGCTTGGCGATCGGATCCGGATGGAATCCGTGGCTCTCGATCCAGGTGTATTCATCAGGTCTATGGCGGCTCGCGGCGCCATGGGTGGGTTAGCCACGACCACCTTGGAAGTATGTGACTTACTCGATGCGTTCGGGTTCGATCGAATCATCATCGAGACTGTGGGAGTAGGACAATCGGAGTTGGCCATCGCCGCTAGCGCTGACACAGCCGCTCTCGTTCTGGTACCGGAGTCAGGAGACGGTATTCAGGTGCTCAAGGCCGGCGTGATGGAAATCGCGGATTTGTATGTCGTAAATAAGGCAGATCGCCCAGGCGGTGACCGCATGAGTCAAGAAGTGCAGGTGATGTTGGGGCTGCGTCGAGGAAACGCATACCGGAACATCGCCCCGCATCATTCAGCTGATCAGCTCGGTGATGCGGCTGGGCCGGAAGAGCTCGAGGCCGAGTGGGAGCCGAGCACTCTGATGACTGTGGCGACGAAGAACGAAGGCATCGCCGACCTCATAGATGCGCTCGATGCCCATCGCGATTATATGCAGAAGTCGGGTCGGCTTGGCGAACGGCGTCGCGAACGGACCGAGCGGCATACGCGTGACGTGGTGAACCGATTGCTGGATGACATGATATGGCGTGGTTGCGGGGGGGAAGAGATTCTGTTGAATGGTATCGACGACATCGTCGCCGGGGTGAAAAGTCCATATGAGCTGGCGCACGAGATCGTAAATTGTCTGAAGCAAAGTGAGAGTATAGATGACCGATGACAGCGCATACAAGGCGTGGCGCGAGGAGTACGAGCGGGGCTCCAAGCGCAAGATAGACTTCGTCAGTCAGAGTTCCGCCGAGGTGGAACCGATGTACACACCGGCCGATCTCGAGGGGTTTGAGCCTGACGTTGAACTGGGATATCCCGGGAGTTTTCCGTTCACGAGAGGCGTGCATCCCACCATGTATCGGGGGCGCCTCTGGACGATGCGCCAATTCTCCGGTTTTGGCACCGCGGAGGATACGAACCAACGGTACAAGTTCCTGCTCGAGCGAGGTCAGACAGGGCTTTCAGTAGCGTTCGATTTTCCGACGCTCATGGGATATGACTCGGATAGCCCGGAGGCGGAGGGTGAGGTAGGGAAGTGCGGGGTTGCAATCTCGTCTCTTGCCGACATGGAGACGTTGTTCGATGGCATCCCTCTAGGAGAGATCTCGACGTCCATGACGATCAATGGCCCGGCGGCGATGCTTTTCTGCTTCTACGTTGCCGCGGCGGAACGCCAAGGAGTGGACATCTCGATCCTTCGCGGGACGGTGCAGAACGACATCCTGAAGGAGTACATGGCCCAGCACGCTTGGCTGTACCCGGTCAAACCGTCAGTCAAGGTCATAGTAGATCTGTTCGAGTGGGCCACAGAGCATACTCCGCAGTGGAACACGATTTCCATCAGCGGCTATCACATTCGGGAAGCTGGGGCGACCGCCGCTCAGGAACTAGCGTTCACACTGGCCAACGGATTTGAGTACGTAGAAAGCGCCACCGCCGCTGGGTTGGACGTGGACGAGTTTGCCCCGAGATTGTCGTTCTTCTGGGACGTGCACAATGACTTTTTTGAGGAGATCGCCAAGATGCGGGCCGCCCGGCGGATTTGGGCGAGGCGCATGAGGGATCATTACGGGGCGCAGAACCCGAAGTCGTTGATGATGCGGTTCCATTGCCAAACTGCCGGCGTTTCGCTGACGGCGCAGCAGCCGATGAACAACGTCGTGAGAGTGGCGTATCAGGCCATGGCCGCGGCACTCGCCGGCACCCAATCGCTGCATACGAACTCTTTGGATGAGACTCTAGCCCTACCGACTGAAGATGCTGTGAAGCTCGCACTCCGGACCCAACAGGTTTTGGCATATGAAACCGGCGTTGCGAACGTTGCTGATCCACTGGCCGGTTCTTATTACGTGGAGTCTTTGACCAACAAAATGGAGCAAGAAGCCGAAGAACTGTTTTCTCGCATTGCGGAGGTTGGAGGCGTTGTCAGCGGAATAGAAGCAGGTTGGTTCCAGCGTCAGATAGCTCAGAGTGCCCTTAGGTTCCAACACGAAGTAGAACAACGTCGCAGGATAGTCGTTGGCGTGAATGACTTCACCGACACGGATGAGCGTGAACTCGAGATTTTGAAGGTTAGCGCACAGGCGGACGTGACTCAAAGGGAGCGTCTCCGCGAGTTGAGGTCGCGACGTAACGACTCAATGGTCGAGAAGAGCCTCGAGGCGTTGTACAGTGCCGCTGACCGGGATGAAAACGTCATTCCCCCGATGCTCGACTGTGCTCGGGAATTTTGTACACTTTTTGAAATAAGACACGCGTTGGAGCGGGTGTACGGTGCTTACCGCGAACCCGTCTTCTTCTAATTTGGCTTTGACGACAAGGTTGGACACTGATGGTTGAAACAAAGGAACCAGGCGGACCTCCCACTCTGAAGGCATTGATGGACAGGTTTGCCAGTGTCGGTACCACGGAACACTGGGTTGTTTCATGCTACCTGAAACTCGAACCACGCGACAGGGCGCGTGGCAAATATCAGATCAAACTGAAAAATCGCATCAAACAGCGGTTACACGCGCTCGATGAACTCGGCTTGTCTCGCACAGAACAAGACACGATCGATAGGGACCTGCAACGGATTCGAGAGTACCTCGACGATTCGACGCACCTCCCGATGGGGCGCGGAATCGCAATATTCGCGTGCGAACCCCTCGGACTATTCGAGGCCGTGCCCCTTCCACACGTTTTTCGATCGCGACTCGTGGTTGACCGGTCGCCATCGGTACGGGAGTTGGTTGCGTTGCACGACGAATTCGGCCTTGTGCACTGCGCGGTGGGTGACCGAACGAGTGCTCGTTTCTTTCGCGTGACCGCATTTGGTGTGCAGGAACTGACCGGGAGATCTCCAGGTGCCACCACTCGCGCCACCAAATTTCACGGCACACGTACTGGTGCGGGGCACGGCGGCAGCGTAGCTGGAGCGGGAGAACACAACTTCAATCGGCGGATGCAAAAGGAAAAGGACCGCCACTACGCTGACGTGGCGGAACGCCTGCTCGATTTGAGTCAAAGCGAGGGCGCGCGTGGGGTCGTCATAGGCGGAAACGGTTCTGACGCGAATGCGCTGATCCCGCACCTTCATCCTTATGTTCGCAAGGACCTATTGGGCACAACCAAGCTGAACCCAAAATCTGCGACCCCCCCTGAAGTGATGGATGCTGTTCTGACTGTGAGGCGTGAGTCGGAACGTGACTGGGAGGCTCAACATATTGACAAACTCAACGATGGACTCGGGACGGGTTGGGCGGTAACTGGAGTCGAAGAGACGCTTCGCGCGCTGTCGATTGGGCAGGTGCGCACACTGCTGGTAGATCCTACAGCAGCGTTGGGTGGTTTTAGATGCAAAGACTCCGGCAGATTGACAATCGTCGAAGGCACTTGTAAGGACGAAGGTGGCGCCCAGGGCGTTCCCGATATCATCGATGAGGCAATCGAAGAGGCGCTGCATCAAGGCTGCCATGTGAACGTAATCGAGAACAAAGAAGCGCGGTCGCCGCTGGATTGCCTGGCTGCGCTGCTTCGGTTCACCGGTGCTTGATTGAGTGCACAAAGCAAAGGAAATTGACTTGAGACAGGGATCCCAGCGAATCAGAATCCTCGTCGGTAAACCGGGCCTCGATGGCCACGATCGTGGGGCCAAGGTCGTAGCCGCCGGTCTTCGGGATGCGGGCATGGAGGTGGTGTACACGGGACTGCATCAAACTCCCGAGATGATCGTCGCCGCGGCTGTGCAGGAGGATGTCGACGTCGTAGGCTTGTCGATTCTCTCAGGTGCCCACATGACTCTCTTCCCGCGGGTCAAGGCATTGCTCGAGGATCAGGGAAGGGACGATGTTCTCGTCGTTGGCGGTGGCATAATTCCGGAAGACGACATGAAAGAGCTCGAATCCAAAGGCATCGCAAGGATGTTCGGGCCGGGCACATCCACGCAGGATATAGTTGACTACATAACGGCGTGGTTCCAGGCTCGTTCGACCTGAGCTTGTCGGTGTAAGAGCACCACGTCACCGTGAGACCGAACCAGGTGTTTGCATGAGAAGGTGGGCAGTTGCCGCGATTGGCGTGTCCACCTTTTTGGCGTGCTCACCGCTCTCTCTAGGATCAGGTCGGCCATCATCGCAAGAATTGGCTCAGCGGAACGATTCCGGAGCGGCCGAAATCGTTCAGCCGGTAGTCTGGACACCACGCAAGCCGATGATACCGCCCCGTGTGGCAATGCTTGCTGGGTTGCTGCCACTGCGCGCTCTTGGCATCGATGAATTCAGATCGAACAATCCCGAGTATGACGGGCGGGGTGTCCTGATTGCGATTCTCGACAATGGTATCGAACCGAACATACCAGGTCTGTCACTCACTTCCTCTGACGCTCCGAAGCTGGTCGATCTGCGCGACTTCTCAGGTGAGGGCCGCATTGCTCTCGAACCGCTCCACTTTGTGCACGATGACACCGTGGTGATCGAGGGGCAGACCGTGTTCGGTATGCGTAGTTTGAGCGAACGAGCGCGGCCGCCGTTCTGGGCGGGCTCGTTTCGCGAGAAGGACCTTGGCGTCTCCAAAGCCGCAGACGTAAACGGCAACGGTCGGAGATCAGACGAGTTTCCCATATTTGCGGTTCGGTTGCGGGACGGATGGGCGGTAGTCACCGACACCGACGGCGATCGCTCTCTGGACGGCGAACCGTTCGTACGAGACTATTCCGTAGCCCGCGAAACCTTCTCCTTTGTCGGTGCATCAGCCGTAAATGCGGTGAGTCCAATGTCGTTTGCCGTCAATATGGCCGCCGACGTTGATGAGCCGGTAGTCGACCTCGTATTCGATAACTCCGGGCACGGGACGCACGTCGCCGGCATTGCCGCTGGAAACAATCTGTTCGGTGTAGCCGGATTCGACGGAGTTGCTCCTGGCGCACAGGTGCTGGGTCTCAAGATTGCGGACAACGCACGTGGTGGCATTTCCGTCGGCGGCAGCGTGTTGCGGGCAATGGAGTTCGCTGTTGAATTCGCGGTGCGGCGCGATATGCCGCTTGTGATCAACATGAGTTACGGAATCGGCAACGAAGATGAAGGCGCAGCGTTGATCGATTCCCTGATCGACGTTTTCACATTCAATCACCCAAACGTCGTCTTTGTCGTCTCGGCAGGAAATGAAGGGCCTGGGCTCTCGAGCGTTGGAATCCCCGGTTCAGCCCGCCAAGCGCTCTCGGTCTGCGCGCTGGCTCCTGCAGTCTTTGCGCACAGCCCCGGACCTGGTGTGTTGAAAAAGTCGAACGTTGTTGCGTCTTGGAGTGCCCGCGGTGGAGAGATTGCCAAACCCGACCTCTGTGCACCGGGCAAGGCCTTCTCGGTTGTCCCTCCGTGGCGCTCGGGGGATGAAGTGCTAGAGGGCACCAGTCAGGCTGCTCCCCAGGTAGCCGGGGCTGCGGCTTTGCTGTTATCTGCGGTTCGTGCACGCAATGGGGTTTCGCGTGCAGCCGACATCGTGCGGGCCTTGAAGAACACGGCAGCGAAGCCCACAGGTTTTACCGCGTTGGACGTGGGCTCGGGAGTTCCGAACGTGGGTGCCGCTCTCGACTGGTTGGTGGCCGGGCACCAGGCGGGCGTCTATTCCGTGAGAGCCGTGACCGAAGGCAGTGAATCACGGCGTGTCTCAGCGGCCTACCGTCGGTCGGGCCTAGCGTCCCCGGCGGACACCGTGCAGCGATTTGTGGTGCAGTCAATAGGAGGACAGCCTGCGGCGCGCTTGTTGTTGCGTCCGGATGTAGACTGGATCACTGCTCCAGCCTTTGTCGAACCACGCGGCGGACCTGTGACGGTTGAACTCAGGTATGATCGATCAAAACTGCACAATCCAGGGCTTTATGTTGGAACCGTAACAGCCCGCTCCGCTACTGACACTGCTGCCGGGCCGCTGTTCGAGTTGTTGAATACGATTGTCGTGCCGCACGGACTGTCTCCCGGAGGCTACAAACACAAACTCGAGCCGGGATCAACACATCGACATTTCTTCGAAGTGCCCGTTGGGGCTGGAGGCCTCGACGTGGCCGTCGGTTTGTCCGATCCGTCGTCGAAAGCAACTCTATACCTATTCGAACCAGACGGGCGTCCGTTTCGCGGCCGCTCGGAAAGGACGGTCGGAGGACATAGAAGTTCGACGGTATCCATACAAGTCGCTGCAGACGAGTTGGTGCGGGGTGTATACGAGGCGGTTGTTCTGGCACCACAAACAGATGAAGTCGCATTCTGGCTGGAGGTGGCAGTTCCAGACGTTGTGGTCGAGTCGGTCGATGACGGAGCTATCGCGACGATACGCAACCTTGGCAACAACAGAGTGCGTGCAATCGTTTCTGCCGATCTGCTCGGCGCTGCAACGTCTGTCTCGATTAAAGGATCGGGATCGATGCCTGAGTCTGTGCGTCTGTCGCCGCCTCATTGGGCGGATCGCGCACAACTCACAGTGTCTTTGCCAAAGGCAAATTGGAACAGCATAACCGGGTTCGGAGTGACTGTAGCTGACTGCATTGGCACCCGCATCGGCGATGGCCCGCTCATCTACTCTGGGGCGAGGCAAATCGTCGATCTGGCTTCACTGGAACACTTCGGTGAACTCAACGTAGAACTGCTACCGGCATTTGTGCGTAGCGATGCACTGACCGAATGGGAAGCGGAGCTCGAAGTAGTCTATTTGCTGCCCGGCGCCGTTAGACTAGCGCTGCCCGACGGTAGCGAACGGGCGGGATTGTTGTTGGAGGCTCACGCTTCGAGACAGGTCGACTTCGACCTGACAACTGCATGGCCCGGTGCGCGGGCTAACCTGCGGCCTCTCGTAGAGGTGATTGCGCGGCTTCCCGTCGGGCCACCGTCTATAAGGCGGGGAGTTTCGATGCCCGAGAAAGCGATCGAAAGATGACGTCCGATACCGTACGTGCCGAACTGACAAACGGCGTATTGAGGTTGACGCTCAACCGCCCTGAGAAGCGAAATGCACTCAATTCAGAAACGGTGCATGCCCTCCACTCTGCGCTAGAGCGTGCTGCTTCAGATGCACACGTCCGGGCAGTGGCGATCTTGGGTGCCGGCAAGGACTTTTGTGCAGGTGCGGACCTTGCTGAGCTGTTGGATTCAGTCGGCCAATCGCAGGATGAGAATGCGTCTCAGGCGCAACGTTTGGGCGACGTGTTTGTAGCCATCCGGAACCTTCCGAAGGTGGTCGTGGCTGTGGTGACAGGACGGGCTCTGGCGGGTGGCTGCGGGTTTGCGTCGGCTTGCGATATCGTGATTGCCCGCGAAGATGCGTCGTTTGGATACCCGGAGGTGAGGAGAGGTTTCGTTCCGGCCATGGTCATGGCTATGCTGCGAAGATCGGTGGGTGAGAAGGTCGCATTCGACTTGGTGGGCACCGGACGGTTGTTGTCGGCGACGGAGGCGGTACAGATCGGTCTAGTATCGCGCGTTATACCGATGGAAGAGTTTGAAGACTCGGTCGATACACTGCTCGACGCATTGGCTTCTTCGAGCCCGTCGGCGACGGCATTGATCAAGAGGCAATTTTACGAACTGGACGGCCGTAGTTTCGAAGAAAGCATAGCGCTCGGAGCGCGAGTCAATGCGGTAGCCAGAGCAACCCCGGACTTCAAGGAGTCCGTCGGCAAGTTCTTGAACAAATGAGGTAGTCGAAGCATGGGAAAGCTGAAATTCGTTGCTGCTGTTGCCGCAATCTCCCTGCTGGGGTTTGGATGCAAAGATTCGTCAGGACCGGAGGATGCGGGCTTCACTGCCACCATCAGCGGCGATATGGACCGGTCCGTTTCTGGCGAAGCTATCTTCGGCGTCTCGAGCGAGGGTGGAGTAGACCGTTGGATGATTTTTATGGTCGACGGCGTGTTCTTGGGCTTGGATTTCGATATGATCAGGTTCTCAAGGGAGGCTAGTAGAACGCCGATACCGGTTGGCACCCACACGATATCCACGGCCACCTCCAACACCCTGGATGACGAAGACATAACCGCGGCATACATGACTTCACTCGATCATGGTGCTTCCTTTGGGGTGTTCACGTCTGTATCAGGGACCCTCACCATTGCTTCTGCAAACTCGGACCGAGTAACAGGCAGCTTCGCGTTCACTTCCACCAGGCAATTGGGATACGGCGATTCGATTGTAGGGGTAGAGGACCTCAGTATGTCGGGCACCTTCATTGCGGAGGCGGGCAATATCCCCTCCGGAACCGGCACTTGAGGAAATCCGAGGTGTGGCTCTTCCGGGCGAGTGTCCTTGTTTCCCTCACGCTGTTTGCGTGCGGGACCACCGTGGATTCAGAGACTCTTCAGCACACCGTCGACTACACGGTTGGTACTCATGTGGTGCTACTCGGCACGGGCACACCCAACGCGGATCCCGAGCGGTCGGGGCCCGCAGTTGCGGTTGTAGTCAATGGGACTCCATATCTGGTTGATGCAGGCCCCGGCGTTGTTAGGAGAGCGGCAGCGGCCGCCCAAGAGGGTGTCACGCCGCTAGTTGTGGCAAACATTCACCATCTGTTTCTCACGCATCTGCACTCCGATCATACGGTTGGTTTACCCGACATCATCTTCACTCCGTGGGTGTTGGAACGGGAGAAACCTCTCCAGCTGTATGGGCCTGCCGGATCGAAACAGATGGTCGAACACCTCCTGGCCGCCTACAGCGAAGACATCAACGTCAGGCTCGAAGGCCTCGAGCCCGCGAATGATCAAGGATACCGTGTGGAGGTGACCGAGTTTGATTCTGGCGTCGTATTCGAAGACCAGAACGTGAAGGTGACCGCGATTCCGGTGCACCACGGGAATTGGCAGCATTCGTTCGGGTTCAAGTTCGAATCCGCAGATCGGGTTATCGTCATATCTGGAGACGCAACGCCCAGTCCGGCCATCATAGCGGCATGCGACATGTGTGACGTACTCGTGCATGAGGTCTATTCTCAGCAGGGATTCGAACGGCGGGAACCAATATGGCAGCAATATCACGCAGATTCGCATACATCGACGCAACAACTGGCGGCGATTGCCGTTCAGTCGCGGCCAGCTCTATTGGTCCTGTACCACCAACTCCATTGGGGAACGACAGATGAGGGTCTGGTGCAGGAAATCAGCGACCACTATGACGGCCGAGTAGTTTCCGGTAGGGACTTGGGCGTTTATTGAGCAAAAAAGGTTTTTGGCATAGGGCTTCCAATGACACACAAAGAAGGCAAGTGCTTTCAAGATTACTACGACAGTGACATGAATCATTGCTATGGCTGTGGTCAGTTGAACGAACACGGCTTGCGCATTCAGAGTCGTTGGGACGGTGACGAAGCTGTCGCCAGATTCAAACCGAAGCACTATCACACTGCAATCCCCGGATACGTGTACGGCGGGTTGATTGCTTCGTTGATAGACTGTCACGGCACAGGTACTGCCGCTGCGGCCGGGTATCGCCAAGAGGGTAGGGAGATGGACACTGAGCCTCGTTTGCGATACGTGACTGCGTCTCTAAACGTCGAGTACCTTCGACCCACTCCCATTGAAGGTGAACTCGTGCTGAGGGCGCGAGTCCAAGAAGTAAAGGGTAGAAAGGTCGTGGTGACGATTTCTTTGTTTGGGGGCGACGACGAATGTGCGCGCGGCGTCGTTACGGCGGTGAGGATTCCAGACGACTGGGGAAAGTAGTGTGTCTGTTCCGTTATGCGGTTTCGTGCCTGAGTCGGCTCCACCATCGGGACACGAATAGGCTGAAAAGAACTCCGACTAGTGCCCCGACAGCCCCTGCTAGGAGATCCCAAAAATCGCCGCTCCGATACCACAGCCTGCCTTGCACAATTTCAATGACGAGTGCAAACAGAGTGGTGACCCAGAATACGGTTCTTGCTGAACGCACCGTGAGAGAATTGAGGTTCCAGCACAGAAGAACGGCTACGCCGCCGAAAAGTCCGACGTGGACGACCTTGTCGAGGCCGGTGACAGCTTTGTATGCGCCGCCAGAAAGTGGTGCCAGCGTTGCGCCAAGGACTGTTGCCAGATATGCGAAAAAGACTAGTCTGCGGAATGTTTGTTTCATCGTGCTTGATGATAGCGGGTACTGTGCTACGGTGGCAGTGCGCTGGTTACAATACCGGCTCCACGCGGGGATGCGGAGAGAATGGCCGGACGTCGTCTGGAGGTAGTCGTTCCATGCTCGAGCAAACAGCACAAGGTTCGCCTCAATACGAGGCGGATCTGGGCGGCGGCTCGGTGTCCGAAATGCAAGTCGCCGGTTGATCCATGGCGGCTACGGCGCGTTCTTGGTCTGTTCATCGGTTTGTATAGGGCCTCGGGAGCAAGCACATTCGAACGGGTGACGGTGTGTGGGGTTTGGCTTTATCTGGTCGCAATGCTCGTGACGTCGGTGGGGTTGTGGCGGTTGGGGGATCGTTGGGGACCGATGACCGTATTGCTGTTTGGGCCTAGATGGGTGCTGCTGCTCCCGGCACTTGGTCTCGCGATCGGCTCGATTCGTGTCAGGCGCCCTCTCCTACTTCTTCCGGTTGTTGTTGCTGGAACTGTTGTGGCCGGTCCCGTGATGGGCTTCAGGATGGGTTGGCGAAGTTGGTTCGACGGGGATTCAGCCGGCACTCCGCTCAGAGTTGTCTCATACAATGTTGCAGGAGGGATCAACCTGGACACGTCGTTACCGTGGATCATCGAGCAGACCCGTGCTGATGTCATTGGTTTTCAGGAGTGCGGTCGTATTCTGGCAGATGCTGTGCGCGACCTGCCCGAAATCGCCTGGTCGACGAATGTCCGAGATCAACTCTGTGTGGTGAGCAGGTATCCCATAACGAGTACCAGACAACTCGATCGAGAGAATATCAGGGCGGCCAGAGGCTCGGGAGTGGTAATCGAATACACTCTCGAAATTGACGGCCGAGAACTTCACCTGACGAATCTGCACCTCGAAACGCCTCGCGCCGGATTGGCACCAGTGCGAGAAGGCAATATTTCGGAGGGATTCGGGAAGCTCCAGTCAAAGTCGTGGATCCGTGACATAGAGAGCCGTCAAGCGCGGGAATGGGTGGATGCAGATGACGGTACAATCGTCGTGGTTGGGGATTTCAATCTTCCGGTCGAAAGCGTCATCTACCAGCGACATTGGGGCAACATGCGGAATGCCTTTTCTCACTCGGGTTTTGGCTTTGGTTTTACTCGGATAGCCGGTTGGATTAGAGCGCGAATAGACCACGTTCTGGTGGGTTCGAGAGTGCACGTAGTGCGTGCCTTTGTCGGCCCAGATTTCGGTTCAGATCATCGCCCCATGATCGCTGACCTGATCTTGCCGGCCGAGCCCAACTAGGTTTCCGCGTCGTCGTTCAACGCAAGCATCTCGACCTTCTTTTCCGTAGCGTTGTCCAGGTCGACCATCTTCACGTCGCCACCGTACGAGACTACGGGCGCGTCCCGGAGCTTTGCGATCTTACGAATGTCCCGGGCAATTCGAAGCGCCGAGTCGTTGATCCTTTCCAACGATTCTCTGTGTGGAGTCTCGAAACTGTCTCCGTCGGCGAGCAGGAGATCGCTATCAGCAACGATAGCCGCCAAGGCGTTATTCGCTCTGTGGTTGATCGTCACAGCCAGCTGTCCGATCGCTGCCATTCGCTCGTTTCGAAGGGCGAGGTTGTAGTAAGAGTGGAGCTTTTCAGAAAGCCAGCCGACGCTGATAGTGATCACTCCGTAGGCGATGTATATGGGCGTCGTGATCCGCCAGTCGTCTGGTGTGAAGTTGACCGCAATCACTAGTTGGACTACCAGGAACAACGTCGTTCCCATGATGAGAGCCGCGAACGCACCTTTGAGGCCGTAGTGAAGCGACAGCAGGAATGCCGGCGACAGAGTCACGAGCCAGACCAATTCGTCTGTCAACGCAGGGTCTTCCGGAAGCGCGATCTGAACAACGACCGGGAGCAGGTAGGCGGTTGCAGAGTAAATCCAGAATCGGGGTGACAGTGGAAGACCGTGTGAGAGCGGTTTCATCTCGAACATCTTTCGGACATTCCGCATTGACCTGCCCTTGGGTGCATGTGTGTTTAGGCGGATATCGCCCTAGGCATCAGCATGACTATCGCAACTACTATAGTGTGTGAGGACCGATCCGTCGACCTCGGATTGCAGATCTCACATGAGTCGCGACGCTGTTCACCCGAGGGCGGGATTCCTGAATAGCAATACACCGTTCCGCGGAGCATTTCTACTCCAGTCCGTGTATACTGGTGGTACCTCAGGAGGTTTCGATGGTTCTCAGTAGGTGGCTGATCTGCGGGACACTGTTTTTCGGTTTCGCTCCGTGCATGGCGGTAGCTCAGACTGTGTCTGGCCGCTTAGTGGACGGGCTTGCGAGGGTGCCGATCGATCGTGCATTCATCGTGTTGCTCGACGAATCGGACTCCGAATTGGAACGGGTTCTAACCGACGCTTTGGGCCAGTTTTCCGTTTCTGCTCCGAGTGCGGGCACCTATCAACTTCGATCGGAACGAATTGGTTTTCGTACCGGCATGTCCGATCGTTTTGTACTCGTAGCCGACCAGAATCATTCAATCGAGATGTTGGTGAACCCTGTGGTAGTTCGCCTCGACACGCTAACGGTGAGCGGAGACTCGCGGCGATGCCGGGTAGTAGGGGAGCAAGGTATGGAAACGGCGACGGTCTGGGAGGAGGCGCGGAAGGCGCTCACCGGAGTCGCCTGGGGTGAGTCCCGCGAGGTACTCACGTACGAGATTCGTTATTTCAACCGGATTTTCGAGGAGAACGGACGTCTCAACCACGAGCAATCCGCGACTATTCGACGTGCGCGAGTGATGCCGTTTACCAATCCCGATGCCAACCGGTTGCATGAACGCGGCTTCGCGATCGAACGGGGTGAGGTCGAGGACAGCTCTGAGTACTACGCTCCAGATGCCGAGGTCTTCTTCTCCGAGGCTTTCCTACAACACCATTGCTTCAAGTTAGAGCGCGACGACGATTTCGAGGGACAGGTTGGCCTGGTGTTTGAGCCCACGAGAGGCAGAGACGTTCCGGATGTTGAGGGGACACTTTGGCTCGACGAGGAGACTGCGGAGCTGCGTCGGCTGGAGATACGCTACACGGATCTGCGTTCTCATTTGCGACGGCGCCACGCCAGAGCGGAGGTGGATTTCGCACGGCTGGAAAACGGATCGTGGTTCGTACAACACTGGCTAATTCACATGCCGATCGTCAGGATAGACCGCCCTGCCGTAGGTGGGCCGACGCGTCGTAACGAGCAGCTGTATGGGTTCAAGGAGGAGGGAAGTGAGGTCCTGAGGGTGCTGGGACGCGGTCATGAAGTGCTATTCGAGGTGAAGCCCGACTCCACTGGACGGCGCTAGCGAGGAGTAGCGCAGGTTCGAGCTGTTCGACAGCACGATTTTTTTTGCTCTCCGGTGCAATAGAATGGTGATGGAAAGATCACCCGTTGACGTGATATTGATGCGACGCGAAACGGGTGTGTGTCACCAATGGCGAAAATTCGATCTTTCCAGTACGCACCGCGTGCGGCCAGACCTGGCTTGGACGATGCCAGAACAGTGCTCCGAGCGGTCTGGCAGTACCCCGATTTTCGTTATCACCAGCGCAAAACCATACTGACCGCCCTGAGGGGACGCGATTGTCTGGCCGTCCTGCCTACGGGTGGAGGAAAGTCACTCTGTTTCCAGGTCCCGGCCCTCGTGCTAAAAGGACTTTCGGTAGTGGTGTCGCCACTCATTTCACTCATGCAGGATCAGGTGGGTGCTTTGCGAAAGCGAGGAGTGCCCGCAGCGTACCTCAGCAGCACGCAAAGTCCGGTAGCCCAACGGGCAGTCCGTGAGGCAATCCGAGGTGGCCGCCTGAAGCTGCTATATGTTGCCCCGGAACGAGTGAAACGACTGTCCGATGCGTTGCCTGGAATGTCCGTCTCTTTTTTGGCGATCGACGAGGCGCATTGCATCAGTGAATGGGGGCATGACTTCCGGCCGCATTTTAGGACGCTCGGATCGTTCAGGGGTGCCGTGGGTAATCCCCCGACGATGGCCGTAACCGCAACCGCAACTCCGGAGACACGGTCGGACATAGTTCAAGTACTGAGGCTGCATAGGCCCGTGAGCGTAGCGCAGTCGTTCGATCGTCCCAACCTGTTCTTTGCCGCAAGGCGGTTTGACAGGGAAGGCGATCGCGTTCGTGAAGCTGCCAAAATGGTGCGCGCCGCCGCGGGCACGGTGATCATCTACGTGCCTACTCGGGACCGTACGGATGGAGTCGCATCCCTACTCGGGCGCTGGGGATTCGAGGCGGCGCCATACCATGCTGGCCTGCCGCCAACGGCACGGCGCGATCTCCTGGAAAGATTCGTGACGGGTAGGATTGATGTCATGGTTGCTACCAACGCTTTTGGGATGGGGATCGACAAACCCGATGTCAGGTTGGTGATCCACCTCGGCGTTCCCGCCAGGCCGGAGGCATACTTCCAGGAAGCGGGACGGGCTGGACGTGACGGTGAGCCATCGCGGTGCGAGATGCTCTGGACGAGAGGCGACCTGGTGCTGGCGGCCCGTATGGCTGGCGCGCAAGGCAGAAGGCCAGCCGGAAATGCCAGCACTTCATTGTGGAAAGCCAAGAAACGAGGGCTAAACGTAATGCGCGGGTACGTCCACACTCGTCGCTGCCGAAGGCGCCTGCTTCTGGCCTATCTTGGTGAGCGGCTTGGCCGTTGCTCCGGGTGTGATGGATGTCTCAATTGAGTGAAATTCGGCGACCACTTCGTGTCCGGAAATGGGAACAAGGTCGTGCATTTACGGTCACTATTCCCGCCTCCGATATTGCCGTTATGGTATTTATGTGGTTGTGTGACAATAACTTAGGGTGTGTTGGCGAGGGTGGTGTGAGAATTGCACTAGTACGATAGTGGACAAGAAAAAAACTGCGGTGCGTTGAGCGCCTTGCTGCCCAGCAAGTTAACTCGTCGGGAGGGGACGAGCGGGACCACGCTAGCCCGGCTCAGCACGCCGCAGTCTTTTCTTGTGTAAAAGGTTAGTACCAATCTCCGATCGTGGCAATAGCATTGTTAAATGCTGTGCATTTGCGGGAGATTCATCGGAATATGTCTTGTACCATCTTCCGTCGCTATCGAAGATATCCTACCTTGTTTCTTGGAGATGCAATTCATCCGGAAGGAGCCGCACTGATGCGCTGGCCCATGGTATTGGCCGCTGCCTGCGTTGTTCTGCATGCTGGTCCGGTAACGGCACAAAGAGAACCGGTTCGTCGCATAGTCGTGACCGGAACGATCGAACTAGGGCTCGCCCCCTATATTCGCCGCGGTGTTCGGGAAGCCAATGAAGTGGGTGCTCCGGCAATCGTGCTCGACATCGACACTTTTGGCGGCAGGGTTGATGCTGCTCAGAAGATCGTGATTGCAGTCTCCGCTAGCCAGATTCCGGTGTATGCCCTCGTCAGCCACAACGCCTGGAGCGCCGGTGCGATGATCGCTCTATCGGCCGACTCGATATTCATGACTCCAGGATCCTCTATCGGAGCTGCGACACCAGTTGTTGGGGCGGGGGAAAAAGCCTCCGAAAAGATGGTCTCCGCCATGAGAGGCGAGTTCCGCGCGTTGGCCGAAAGGCGTGGGCTCGATCCGCGCATTGCCGAAG
The DNA here is from genome assembly GCA_964518955.1 of uncultured Gemmatimonadaceae bacterium. Classification (GTDB taxonomy): domain Bacteria; phylum Gemmatimonadota; class Gemmatimonadetes; order Gemmatimonadales; family GWC2-71-9; genus JBDGYW01. The sequence goes on from CAZFHS010000018.1 coordinate 51,663, forward strand.
CGATGGTAGACGAAGAGATCGAGATCGACGGCGTGGTCGAGGCAGGGAAGTTGCTCACTCTTACCGGCCAGGAGGCGATTGAACTGGGTGTGGCTCAGGGCGAGGCCGCTGACCTCGATGATCTTCTCATGCAGGTGGGGTTGGATTCCGAAAACGTTGCCACGGTATCGGTGAACTGGGCGGAGGGGCTCGTACGATTTCTCTCGAATCCGATGGTAGCGCCGATTCTTCTATCGCTCGGCACGCTAGGGCTGATCATAGAGATTAAGACACCTTCATTTGGAATTGCCGGGTTTGCTGGAGTTCTTGCTCTTGCGGCCTTCTTCGGCAGTCATCTGATTGTTGGGCTTGCCGGGTGGGAGGAGATCATCCTACTTGGTGTGGGCATGGTTGCAATGGGTATCGAAATATTTGTTGTGCCTGGCTTCGGCCTGGCCGGCATAGTCGCAATTACGTGCATAGGAGTAGCCACCTTCATGGCACTGCTAGGTGCGATCCCCACGTGGGGAGACATGGCTCGTGCATCCGGTATCCTCGTCGTTGCGGCAAGTATCGTTGCCGTTGTGCTCACGGTGTTGCTCAAATACCTGCCGACCAGCCCGGGCGGCCGTGGGATCTTCCTGCAAACCGCCACCGACCGGTCAGCCGGGTACGTAGCAGAGGAGGCGCGTGAGGACCTGATCGGAGTGGTGGGGGTTGCGGTGACCGATCTGCGTCCAGCGGGTACGGCGCAGCTGGGTGACGAACGGCTGGATGTGGTATCAGATGTCGGATTTGTTGCTAAAGGTAGTGGCGTCCGAGTCATTCGATCCGAAGGATACCGGCACGTCGTGGAGCCGGTTGACAATAAGCCTGTGGCGTAGGGGTTTTGAAAGAAAGGGATTGATCCATGGAAGACCTAACCCTTGTGGTAGGTGTAATGGTGTTCGTCGTGGCGGTCGTGATCGTTTCGGCGATTGCCTCGTTCATACCGGTCCGGCTTTTCATCGAAGCGCGTTTTTCAGGTGTGCGTTTGGGGTTGGGCAGCCTCATCGGAATGCGGCTCAGGAAGGTGAGCCCGCCCAGTGTAGTACGTCCCTTGATCGCCGCCACGAAGGCGGGAATTGCGTTGCTCACGAATGAGCTCGAAGCGCACTACCTAGCGGGCGGTAGCGTAGATCGAGTCGTGAGAGCACTCATTTCCGCTGACAAGGCAGGCATCGAACTGCCATTTCAGAAAGCCGCTGCGATAGACCTTGCCGGCCGGGATGTCCACGAGGCGGTTCAGGTCTCGGTCAACCCAAAAGTCATCCAGACGCCCAAGGTGGCGGCGATGGCGAAGGACGGCATCCAGCTCATCGCGATTGCGCGAGTGACTGTGCGAGCAAACATCAACAGACTGGTGGGTGGCGCCGGTGAAGAGACAATCCTAGCCAGAGTCGGTGAGGGCATCGTTTCGACGATCGGTTCTTCCGAGAGTCACAAAGCCGTGCTGGAAAATCCAGATGCAATTTCGAAGACCGTTCTCTCTAAGGGGTTGGATGCCGGTACGGCCTATGAGATTCTCTCCATCGACATTGCGGATGTCGATGTCGGAAAGAACATCGGAGCCGAACTCCAAACCGACCAAGCGGAGGCCGACAAGCGCATTGCGCAGGCGCAAGCGGAGAAAAGACGTGCTATGGCGGTTGCGGAAGAACAGGAGATGAGTGCACGGACTCAGGAGATGCGAGCCCGAGTCGTCGAGGCGGAAGCACAAGTACCATTGGCGATGGCCGATGCCTTTCGAAACGGCCGGTTGGGCGTGATGGACTATCAGCGGTATAGGAATATCGAGAGCGATACTGCCATGCGGCGCAGCATCGCTTCCGATGAAGACACCAAGGAGCGGTAAGCGGTGGAGGAACTCGGCCAGCTAGCTATCGCAGTCATCTTCATCCTCTTCTACGCGATCTCGGGATTGAAGAAGAAGCGAGTGCCGCCTGCGAAGCGCAGGCGGCCACATCAAGCTCCGCCCGCCGTCGACGCGCCACCGGATCCGGTGGAGGACGGAGATGGCCCCCCGACGGTGTCGGATGTGTGGATCGATCCGAGCGATCGACCGCAGACGCCTGAGCAGGCCGAACAACCGGTTGCGCGGAAGCGTAGTCTGGCCGAGGAGCTGCTCGGCATGCTGGAGGGGCAAACCACTCCTGAGACGGCCCAGGTTGTCCGCCTTCCCGATATCGACGACGAGGCTCAGTCTCTCGAGGTTCTTGAACCGGCCGACTATTCACGCCACGAACAGTCTCTCGAGCACAACATCGAAGCGGAGCAGTCAGAAAGCCCCTATGCGATCGACGATGAACCGGAGTCACGTCCATACGCGGTCGAGGATGCGGGTGAGGAGCGACCCTACGTCGTAGACGATGGGCCTGCCTCTCAACCATATGAAATTTTAGATGATCGAAGGCGGAAGAAACACCTGACTCGTAGCGAACTCAGGCACGCATTCGTCATGCGAGAGGTGCTGGGGCCACCAAAGGCGCTGGAAGAGTAACGGGCTTTCGGGATCGGACACCGGGCAGCGAGCCCGATAGTCAATTCACCTCTCACGACTCACTCCTCACCACCTACCACTCGCTATATTATCCCCTGACTGATACGCTAACGCCTACTTTCTGACTGCTACGATGGGTCTGGCTCTATGACTGATATGAACGATCTGCCCTACTTCACTGAGGAGCATCACCAGGTACGTGAACTCGTTCGGGATTTTGCGGAAGCTGAGATTCGTCCTGTTGCAGGCGAATTGGACCGCGAACACAAATTCCATTGGGAAAATGTCAAGAAGATGCAAGAGCTCGGCTTCCTTGGCATCCCATGGGATCCCGATCTGGGCGGTACCGGCATGGACGATATTTCGTACATCATCGCCGTTGAAGAACTGGCGAGGGTGGACGCCAGCCATTCAATAACGTGCTCGGCCCACATAACGTTGGGTACGTCACCAATCGTGGAGTTCGGCACTGAGGAGCAAAAGCAGCAATGGGTGCCGCTCCTCGCCTCAGGGCAAGTATTGGGTGGTCTCGGCATTACTGAGCCGAGCGCCGGCTCAGACGTGGTAGGTCTCCAGACATTCGCCGAAGACAAGGGCGATCACTACGTCATAAACGGCACGAAAAACTTCATCACCAACGGTGGCGTGGGCGAGATTATGGTCATCAGCGCGCGCACGGACAAGAATCCCCAAAAACGCAGCGGAGGGATCACCGCGTTTGTCGTCACAAAAGACACCGCAGATATGAAGATCGCCGAGGAGATTGGTGTAGGTCATTCAGCAGACCTGGAAAAGACGCCGGGATTTCGGTCGGGCAAAGAAGAATCCAAGATGGGATGGCGTTCATCCAACACTACGGAACTGATCTTCGAAGACGCTATCGTTCCCAAGGAAAACATGCTCGGCGAGCTTGGCGGTGGTGTCACTGTTGCATTCAAGACTCTCGATGCCGGGAGAATTGGTGTGGGTGCCCTCGCTCTCGGCCTCGCGCAGGGCGCGTACGAAGAGTCGGCCAAATACACCCTCGAGCGGAAGCAATTCGGCAAGCCCATCTCGACGTTCCAAGCAACTCAGTTCGCATTGGCTGATATGGCAACTGAGATTCAGGCTGCACGACATCTCGTGTACCACTCTGCGTGGCTAAAGCAGAACGGAAAGGAATACGCCATAGCGTCTGCGATGGCAAAGCTGTTCGCTTCCGAAGTATGCATGCGTGTCACGACAAAGGCTGTCCAGCTGCACGGCGGCTACGGTTACACAACTGACTATCCAGTCGAGCGAATGATGCGTGACGCAAAGATCAATGAGATCGGTGAAGGCACCAGTGAGATACAACGGTTGGTGATCTCGAGGGACGTCCTATCTAGGTTCGTTTAGGGCGGGCGTCAAGCGAGATAGGCGTACATCAGAAAGCGCCTCCGGGGCGAGGTCGCATGGAACAATTGCTGGCTTCACGGAGTAGTCGTTGCATGCGCGTCGTCGCGGTGATGCTTATTTGTGTCATCTCGCCTTCACTGCAGGGGTCAGCGGCCCAGGCGGTGACGGGTTTCGTTGCCGTCGTGGAGACGGAAGAGCGAGTCGAAAACGCACAAGTAACTCTGCAGGATGTGTCCGGTACACCCATTGTAGCTGCGATGTCCGGGCAAAACGGTGAGTTCCACCTCGATGCGCCGAATCCGGGCACATATTCGGTTCGGATTAGGCGCATTGGTTTCAAGCCCGCTTCGGCGCAAGTCATCTTACAGACAGGCCGCACTCTCGAGGTGCGCGTGAACTTGGCGCCGCAAGCTACCGAGTTGGAAGCCCTAACCGTTTATGGTGTGACAGCAGACACTCCGGAACAGCTCGAGTTTCTATCCCGCAGACACCTTCCTTGGAACTACTCCCTCGACCGTACGGAGATCGATCAGCTGCATCTCGGGAACATAGGTGAGGTCATCGACTTTGGCGTACCAATCAAACCCCTTGGATGCCGAGTCGTGTACCTGGACGGTCACAAGGCCGACCTCAGCCTCATCGATCGAGGTAGGTCCGACCTGCCGCTCGATTGGATTTACGGCATAGAGGTGTACCGATCGTACTTCGACATACCGCTGAGGTATCGAGACCCTGAACTCAAAATGCAGTGTGGGGCTATCCTGCTTTGGACCACCACTCCGCCCGGATACGACACCGGAATTGGCACCACTTGGAGCCTGGCGATGGGAACGGGATCGGGTTGGGAGCTTGCGCTCTTCGAGTTCGGCTGGCGGCCTGCCAAGGCCGACAGCTACGCGTCTACTGCGCGGCTCAGGTTTGGCTGGCACCGGTCTGAAGCCTTATTGGGTGATGAACTGGCGAGGCGAGAGGGCGTTGAACCCAACGCCGTACCTCTGTTCGCATCTATCTACGTCGGCAAGCAAGGGCCGATTCCATTGATGCCTCGTCAGCGTGCTGCATACGCGCGCCTTGCGGTGGGCATGTCGATGTACCTTGGCCAAGGGATCGCCGCGCAGCCAACCGACGATTCCACCTTCGTTGTGGAACCACCTACAACGGCGCGTTTTGGCATCGGTGCCGAATTTGCCCTGGGGTTTCGTTACCCACGAGGCAGGATACGACCGTGGGTCGAGTTGCGAACGGGCGCGGAACGAGTGTTGGAAGTCGGCGTACGCTGGGCAAGGCCGCTTTTGATGCTGGGTATCGAAGTGGGTGGCAACTAGACCATCAGGCGCTACTCGAATTTCCCGTGCCGAGTTCGACAATGAGTTCATTCAACGATCGTTTCGGCACGTGATGAACCCCGTCTTCATCACGCCAGTATTTGATGTCTCCGTCTCCTTTGACCGTCTCGATGGCTACTGACTCGACCGGCTTGCCTAAGGCTAGAACCAGAAGAACCTCGAGGTGATTCGGTAGGTCGAGCGCTTCACTCAATTCCTGGCGGCGTATCGACCCCAAGATGCAACCGCCCAGCCCCTCTTCAACTGCACCGAGGAGGATACTTTGTGCGGCAATCCCGTGGTCGCAACCGGCATCCTTGCGCAAGCGGGTATCCAGGAGAATGATGATATACGCCGACGGTCTCTCCCCCTCTGATGGTCCGCTCCAGTCCTTCAGGTATCCTGCCCAACTGAGAGTGGAGAAGATCTTGGTATTTGTCGCCGATTCATTCGACAACGCGTACTTCAAGGGCTGGGCATTTGATCCCGAGGCTGACAACCTCGCCAGGTCGACCCAATTCCTCAGCGTGTCGGTTCCAATCTCGAAGTTCTCCTGAAACCGCCTATAGCTACGATTCTTCTCCACTAGCTCATGCAACATCTAGGTTTCCGCTAGTCTACGGGTCCCGGTCTCTATACCGTTCCACCCGTTCAGCGAGGTTTCGGGGGCGTGTGCGTATGAGTTTGCCTTCAAGCGTAACGTAGATTGTCGCCGTTCTGACTCCAGGCAACTGTGTCGGTCCATATGTATACACCCAGGCGCGAGGGTTTCCTTCCAATTCTTCGACTCCCTTGAGTTTCAGTTCGATTTTCCGTTCGCCCATGAATGTTGGGCTCGGACCAACCACTTTTCCCGCAGCAGCTCGGCTGCCGGCATAGGAAGCTCCATATACGAGACCAACAATTAGGCCAATACCTAGTATGACCTTCAGCAGGCGAAACATGGCTTCTCCGAATCTGGCGCGTAAGCGCCTTACTTTCGCATAAGATACCGCTTAACCTCTTTTGCTCCAACGGTTTCGGCAGATTCACGCGCGTGAGCTGAACCGGGGAAAGACCCGCGGCACTCTTTCGCAATACTCTTCGTACTCGACTCCGAATCGTTGCCGAAGTTCCCGCTCTTCCAAAACCACGACGAGGTAGAGGATGGGCACAGTGAGAATGGTGGCTACGTAGACCGCCAGGTAGTTGGCCAGAAGTGAATACGCCAAAACGAACAGCCAGAGTTCGACATAACGCGGATGTCTGATTGTACCGTAGATGCCCTCAGTCAACAGCTTGCCCGAACCTTGGCTCCGGGACAACTCTGGCAGACCGGTCAAGATTGCCTTGGTGAGGTGTTTTCTACGTTTTTTCTGGACGATAAGCGCACAAATGGCCAACACTACTGCTAGGAAAGCAAGAGGAACGCTTGTGCCGTATTCGACAGCAAGCAGGTGATCGCGGAGCAGAAACGCGAGCAGCATGACCCCGGCGGTCGGGATGCTCAGCACCCCATATGTCCAAACAGGGCCAAGTTTTCTCCAGAATCTGGCGAATGGGTGAATGAAGAACCACAGGAGCAGCCCGGGAGGCAGCGCAACAAGCACTAGCAGTGCGATGAAATACCTGACAGAACCCATGATTGCCTCCCGTTCTACCGCCTGTAGACGTTGGTTATATAACTAAGGAGTTAGAAAGCTAACTACTACTCTCGAGTTGGCAAGGGCGCACGTGTCGTGAGTCCGTTGCAGTCAGGCTGATATGCGTTGTCTTAGCGAGTAGCCGCAGCTAACGGGCACTGGCAGCAAGCGCCTGGTCGAGGTCGGCGAGCAGATCGTCGATGTGCTCTATTCCCACGCAGAGCCGCATCATTTCGGGCGTGACACCTGCGTTCTCGAGTTCGTCGGGCGAGAGCTGGCGGTGTGTGGTCGAGGCGGGATGTGCCGCCAGGGACTTGGTGTCGCCGATGTTCACCAACCGCTTGAACACCTTCAACGCATCGTAGAACTTCACTCCTGGCTCGAAGCCCCCCTTCACGCCAAAGCTCAGGAGCGCTGAGGGCTTGCCACCGGTGTATTTCCGGGCCAGCGCGAAGTACGGAGACTCCGGCAATCCTGCGTAGTGCACCCATTCCACACGGTGATGTGCCTGTAGAAAACGAGCCACGGCAAGCGCATTTTCGACGTGCCTTTCCATACGCAAAGAGAGAGTCTCAATGCCCTGGAGGATCAGAAACGCGTTGAATGGGCTCAATGCGGAGCCAGTGTTTCTCAGTGGCACTGTGCGCGCTCTGGCGATGTATGCTTCCCTGTCGAACGCCTCAGTATACACCACCCCATGATATGAGGGCTCTGGGGATGTCATCATCGGAAAACGATCTGCGTTATCTGCCCAGGGGAAGTTCCCACTGTCTACGATGATTCCACCGAGCGAGTTCCCGTGTCCACCCATGTATTTCGTCAGGGAATGAACGACGACGCTCGCGCCATGTTCAATCGGTTTGATCAGAGCTGGAGTAGCGACCGTGTTGTCCACGATCAATGGAACGCCAAAACTGCCCGCCATTTCGGCAATTGCTTCAATGTCGGCGATGTTGCCTGTGGGATTGCCGATCGACTCCGCAAACACCGCCGCAGTACGATCGTCGATCAAGCTTTTCAAGCTGTCTGGATGATCGTCCTTGGCAAATCGGACTTCGACGCCCTGGTTGGGCAACAGATGGGCGAAAAGCGTATGAGTGCCGCCATACAGGAGAGGCACGGACACGATGTTGCTTCGGGATTCGGCTATTGTAGTGACGGCATAATGAATCGCCGCACTTCCAGCGCTCAACGCCAATCCAGCAACACCACGCTCCAGGGCAGCGCACCGCTCTTCCAGGACTGCCACCGTCGGATTCATGATTCGGGTGTAGATGTTGCCGGGGACATTCAGGTTGAACAAGTCCGCCCCGTGCTGTGCATCATCGAATTCGTATGCCACCGTCTGATAGATGGGAACTGCAGCAGCTTTGGTAGTCGGCTCAGTTGCGTAGCCTTCGTGAATGGCTAGTGTCTCATCGTGCATAGGACTCTTCAGGGTAAGGGGACTCAATCAAGCCAACTCTCGGGAATTCGTGATCGCCGAGAAGGCCAAGCGGATCCTGCGGGTCTATCTCGTCCATGAACTGTTTGTGACGGTCGTGGTGCGTGAGCTTGTATACGAGGCCCAGCCAGTTGTTGAAGATCGCTTTGCCGGTATCTCCCCAGGTGTTATCCAGGAGGTGTTCGATGGCTGTTTCCGGAAACACCGGGAATTCGTTTCCTGCCTGCTTCGACCGCTGAACCTGAGCAACGTACTCGTCCACCAACTTCAGAACTTCGGAGTTGAAGAAGTCCTCCGGATGGGGAGGCACCTCGTCGATCTCATTGTTGAAGAAACTGATCAACTCCCGCTTGTACTCCTTCAGCAACGAAATTCGATCGTATTCGGGATGCCCCTGGAAATAGAGGACTCGGAACCCGTCGGGGCTAACCGCCAGATGCACGCTGCCGTCAGCACCTTCCACCAGGATCGTGAGGCCCGCCGCTATCAAATCTTCACGTGCGATCTCGTTCCAGCGCGAATGGGGCACGTCGAAGCGCGTGTTGACGTCCTGCAGGAGAGGATGTCTCACATCCGTAACCCGGTGGTTGTACACGCCCCATTTTTTCTTGGGTAGTCGACGCCTTCGGATTTGATACAGGTGGTTTATGAGAGCGTGCGTTGCCAGGCAGGAACAGGCGATGCTCGTAACGTTCTCTGTCGCCCAGTCCATCACCTCACTCAACGGCTCCCAAAACACCTCAGATCTGAGGCTAGACTGGGTGATATTCGCCCCTGTGACGATCAGCGCGTCGAGCCCTTCCAGGCGCAACTTCGGGAACTCCTCGTAGAAGGCGTCGATATAGGCTTGTGCCACGGCACCGCGGGGTAGCCCCGGAATAGTGAACGGATGGACGTAGCACTGAACGATCTTGTTACAGCTGCCAATCAAACGCATGAACTGCAAATCCGTTGCTGCCAGCGCGGCATCGGGCATCATGTTCAACAGACCCACGTGGAGTTCCCGAATATCCTGAGAGATCGCCCGCTTCAACGGGAGGATCTCATGTCCTCGCCCTTGAAGAAGTTGATACGACGGATGCTCATTGTGTGCGACTATGGGCATCTTGGGTTCTCTCCAAAGGCAGGGTACTTCATGTGCATTCGCCTGCCTTCTCGCGGGTACGTTCGCGGATCGCGGTTTCTTCGTCTGCTTCGATTGGATACGCGTGCTCTGGGCCGGGGAACCGCCGATTCCTGACCTCTTCGGCGTAATTGCGCAGAGCCCTTTCGATTACCTGGTCCAGATCCGCAAACCGCTTTACAAACCTCGGCTTTATGTCTCCCACGAATGAGCCGAGGATGTCGTGTGAAATCACGAGTTGACCGTCCACATCCGGTCCCGCTCCGATCCCGTAGACGGGGATCTTGACCGACTCTCTGACGTATGCCGCAGTTTGGGCTGGTACGGCCTCGATGAGGATCGCAAATGCTCCGGCGAGTTCCAGAGCCTTGGCGTCCTCGGCAAGCTGTTCTGCTGCATCCAACGACTTTCCCTGAACTCGGTAGCCGCCGAGCTGTCCGAGGCTTTGCGGTGTGAGGCCCAGGTGCCCCATAACCGCGATGCCTGCGTCAGCGATCGCACCGACGCGGTTCATGATCCGCGCCCCGCCTTCGCACTTCACTGCGTCACATCCGGCCTGGATGAACGCGCCTGCATTTAGCACTGCAGCCTCGTTGGAGGTCTGGTAAGAAAGAAAGGGTAGGTCGCCGATCACGAATGCCCGAGATGCCGCACGACACACTGCCCGTGTTAACACGAGCATTGCGTCCATTCCTATCCCAAGTGTGTTGTCGAGGCCCAGCATGGTCATCGCCGCGGAATCGCCGACGAGTAGCATGTCTACTCCCGCTCTGTCGGCGAAGGTAGCTGTCGCATAATCATAGGCGGTGAGAAACACGGCGGGTTCGCCGCAGACTTTCAGGGCTGCAAGGGTTCTGGTCGTGACCTTCGTTGGTGCCATTGCTGGTTCCTCGTAAACAGGTGAAAAAGAAAACGGCCGCTCGAGCGGAGCGGCCGGGGTATCGTGTCTGCGTTTGGATGCTGTTCAGGGTTTTCGCATTCGATGTATCCGGGCGCTCGTAGTGATGGGCATCATCATGCCCTTAGGCATCAACATGGGCATTGACGCAGAGGGGCAGGGGTGCAGAAAGGTGTGAGCTGCACGGGTGGCGTGCGCGGGAAATACGGCATTGAATGCGGCGGCACAGGCCGGATATGCGGCATTGATATCAATTGGCGGTTTCACACATACTCGCATCTTGTTCCCCATTTTTGCCCAACAAAAAACCCGCTTGCCGCGGGCTCTCGCTTTTTAGCTCCTTTTTTTACGTGGCGGCAATACGCGGCAAATCACCACGGAACGTCAATTGTGGAGCGGATGGTAATGGCAACAGTAACGCTTGTCAACACTGTCGTTTCAAACGCACACGAATGCGGAGCGGTACTTGTCCATTCTGCAAGTCGCAGTGTCACTCATCGCGCAACGCCTCGGCTGGGCTCGCCGATAAGGCACGCCGCGCAGGTACGTAGCAGGCAAGCATCGCTGCCACGAGCAACAGCAGCGCTGCGCCGATGTAACTCGCCGGATCTGTTGGTTCTATCTCGAACAACAGAGTCGAGAGGTATCGTGAAAGTGCGAACGCGCCCAAAATGCCTACTGCGATGCCCACGATCGCCGGACGCAGACCAGAAGCGACGATCTGTTTGATCAGCCGCGTCGGACCAGCCCCGAGCGCAACGCGGACACCAATCTCAACAGTTCTCCTCGCGACCGTATACGCCATCACTCCATATACTCCCGCTAACGCCAGAATGAGTGCAACGATGGAAAATGCCGAGAGGAGTAGTGCGTTTAGGCGCCTTCCTGCCACGGAGTCTTGCAGCGAGTCGTCGAGATTACCGATGTCGTAGAGCGGTAGGCTCGAATCGAAACTGGCCAATGTGCTTCGTACGGTGGGAACGAGGCTAATCGGATCGCCGGCGGCGTGAACGACGAAGTGCACCGGTGACCAGTCGGCACCGAAGTATGGCAGGTACACGGCGCGCGATGGCTCCCGGTCCAGACCGCGCTCGCGCATGTTCTCTACGACACCCACGACTGTTCCAATTGCATCCTCGTTCACCCACAAGACAGTCCGGCGGCCAATGGGGTCTTCTCCAGGCCAGAGCTCGTCAGCCAGCGCCTCGCTGATCACGATACTCCATGGGGGTGTTTGTGTTGGGTGCATCAGGTCTTGCTGGTTGAAATCTCTGCCTCGCACCAATGAGAGCCCCATGGTTTCAAAGTAACCCGGAGTCACATAACGCCAGTCGGCAAGGAACTCCCACTCTCCATCTGGAGGCCTTTCGACATCTCTGATTCCCATATTGATGGTCGAACCCTCTAGAGGTTTCCAATTCACTGCTCCCGCGGACTGAACCAGCGGCGTAGCCTCCAGTCGCCCAAGGAACTCCGTCAGGAGAAGACGGGTGTTTTCGGCTCCTTCCTCACGACTTGTCCCGGTAGGCAAGTTGACCGCGAAAGTGAGCCTGCTTTCTGACTCGAATCCGGTGTCGAGTCTTTGGAGCTGCCCGAAACTCCGCACCAACAACCCCGCTCCCACCAGCAACATCAGCGAAAGCATCACCTCAGTTCCCACCAGTGACGCACGAATTCGGCTTTGTACGCGACCTGCAGATGCTCCTCTGTCGCCATCTCGTAAGGCGCCGAGAACGTTGGCAAAGGGTGCCTGAACCGCTGGGACCAAACCGGAAACGAATGCCGTGACTATGGCAGTTAGCAGCGTGAAGCCAAGTACCCAGGCATTCACGCTCACCTCGTCCACACGAGGAACTGCTTGCGACCCAAGGGTTTTGAGGAGTTGAACCGCCCAAAACGCCAACACTAATCCCAACAGCGCTCCGAAGGCTGAGATTAGAATCGACTCGGCCAGCATTCTGCTGACTATTCGTCCGCGGCTTGCTCCCAGTGCGGCGCAGACAGCTGTCTCTCGTAGTTTACCGGTGGCTCGTGCCAGCAGCAGGTTGGCAAGGTTCACGCAAGCAATCAGAAGCAGTAGCCCCACTGCTCCCATTAGCACCCAAAGGGCAAGCCGAATGTCTGAGCCTGCCCTCCAGCGCTCCGACGAACCAAAGGTTACGCCGAGTCCTTCATTGGGATCGGGATACTGATCGGCAAGTTGAGATGCCACACTCTCCATGTCGGCCAGTGCTGCTGCTTCTGAGACGCCCGCACGCAAGCGCCCAATCATGACCAGCATGTTGTTCCCCCGGACCGCGTCGGGATCGCGAACCATCGGAACGAACACCTGCGCATTGTCGAGCCAATAGCCGTCGTGAGGCAGCACACCGATCACGGTGTAGCCCTCACTGTTCAGCGAGATCGTCTCGCCAACTACGTCCGAGTTGGACCCGAAATGCGAGCGCCAGAAATGATTGCTGAGGATTGCGACTCTGCCGTCTCGCCCCAGATCGTCCTCCTCGGGGAGGAAATCCCGGCCCAGAGTGGGCGAGACGCCAAGTGTTCGCAAAAACTCCGACGAAATGTTGCCGGCCCGAATTCTTTCTGGGTAGTCGGCGCCAGTCAGGTTCACGCTCTCGGTTCTGTACGCAGCCAGATACTCAAACGACTGGTTTCGCTCCTTGAAATCCCAGAAGTTGGGCTCCGAAAGCGAGGCCATGAACCAGCCGCGTTCTTCGTTGGTTCCCCAAATCTGAAGGAGTGTTTCCGTTTGCCCGTAAGGAAACGGTGCGAGCAGCACGGAATAAACCACGCTGAATATGGCTGTGTTCGCACCGATGCCGAGTGTGAGTGTCAAGACAGCCACCAGGGTGAACCCCGGAACCTTGAGCAGACCGCGGAGCGCGTATCGCAAGTCGGTGAACAGCAAACTCATCATTCCGTCGCCTTTCGACGTTGCTGGGTATCCAGGGGCCTTTCGCAGGCCGGGCTGTGAGCCGATGGAACGCACAACCTGAAGCCAGTACCACCCATGCGCCATCGCCCGGCCACGTTTGGGCAGAATGTGCAGGTGATATTCTTCGGCGAGATCGCCCAACAAGTAGTCACGATGTTCCCGGGCCACGAATGCGGCCAGGAACAGTGAGGCTAGTCGCGGCACCTTCTGCTCTCGCAGGTTCTTGTTCATGTCAGTTCCAAGTCGGCGTCGACTGCAACGCCGTCCCACATTTTCGACAGCAGTTCGCGCGACCGAGCCAGAGCGATCAGACCTTCGGATTTCACATGAAAAGTCCGCCGCGCCCTCCCGCCACGTACTGGTTCCGGGTCACCACGTTCGGATGAGAGGAGGCCCTTTGCTTCCAACCGGTCCAACGTGCTGTACACGGAGCCGATCGAGACAGATCGCCCGCTCGTTTCTTCCAACTCGCGCCGCACGGTCATTCCGTAGCCTTCCTTGCCGAGCCGCACGAGGGCGAGGAGCACCAAATGCTCGAACTCGCCGAGATAGTCGCCTTTTCCCATGGGAGTCACTACGGGTAGGTATTTGAAAGGTTTCTACAAAGTCGAAGATATGTCACTCGCTTCTTTGACATAGCCGGCATCCGAGGGATATTGTGCCGATCACCGAGATGAGCCTTTGCCGTGAAATGGATATGGGTATCTGAGACATGGAAGTGAATTCGATGCTGTATCAGTTCCTGGTAGGAGGGATCTTCTTCACAGTCGGAGTCGTGATCCCGTGGCGCGCGGGTGACTACTCCTGGCAGAAGCGTGGCGACCGCAGGTTGCTGCTCTCCATGTTGGCAACCTGTTTGTTTTACGTGATCCTGCAGTCAGCATGGCATCTTTACGCCGCCAGGGCGGGCTAGGCTCGACATGGATGCCACTACCGTCATAGGGACTCGTCTCGATTACTGGGTGGTAATCGGCTACTTCGTACTGATCTTCAGCTTCGGCTTCTACTTCGCGCGGTTCACGCGCTCCACAAAAGACTTCTTTATGGGAGGACAACGGTTCTCGTGGTGGCTCATCACGTTCAGTTGTGTGGCAACCGTAGTGGGGTCGTACAGCTTCATCAAGTACTCGGCGGCCGGCTTTCGGTATGGGACCTCATCGACGATGTCGTACTTGAACGACTGGATCGTCATGAGCTTTCTGCTTCTCGGGTGGTTGCCGATCCTTTACTTCAACAGGTTCCTCTCAGTTCCAGACTATTTCCGCAAGCGGTTCGATGACCGCACCGGCATTATGGCCACGATCATCGTGCTGATGTACATGGTCGGGTACATCGGAATAAACCTCTACACCATGGGTGTGGCCCTCAACGCCATGCTTGGCACCGACATCTTTGTTGCTGTGGTCATCGTGGCGGTCATTTGTGCTTTCTATGTGACGGTTGGGGGACAGACCTCGGTCATTATGACCGATCTGGCGCAAGGCGTGATTCTCTTGATCGCCGGATTGCTCTTGTTCGTGCTCGGAGTGGGCGCCTTGGGTGGTTGGGGAGAGTTTTGGGCAGGGCTTCCTTTGCTTCACAGGTTTCCGCTCGCTCGTTTCAACGAACCTCAAGCATTCAACTTCGTGGGGATCTTCTGGCAGGATGGTATTTCCAATACGTTTGCTCTGTACATGATGAACCAGGGGTTCATACTACGCTTCCTCTCACTCAAGAGCGTGAATGAGACCAGGAAATCATTTCTTGCACTGATACTCATCCTAATGCCGTTGGCTGCGTTCGCAGTTTCCAATGCGGGATGGTTGGGTCAGTCTATGGTCAGTCACGGGATGTTGCCGGCTGACGTGGATCCAAACGGTGTGTTCGTGGAGGTGGCGGGCAGGATTTGCAGGCCCGGTGTGTTCGGTTTCGTCATGGCGGCACTGACGGCCGCGTTGATGTCGACCATCGACACGCTGATCAATGCGGTCTCGGCAGTGGCTGTGAACGATGTTTATCGACCGTACATCCGCACAGGTGCGAGTGACAGACACTATCTCGGCGTAGCTAGGGGAGTTTCAGTCGGTGCGGCCATGCTCGGGCTGGCCCTCGTCCCCGTGTTTGCTTCATTCAACTCGATCTATGTTGCACACGGCGCGTTCACAGCGAGTGTCACTCCGGCCATGGTGGTGGCCATAGTGCTGGCGATGTATTGGAGACGGTTCTCGGCGACGGCTGCCTTCTGGACTTTACTCGGCGGATCGATACTGGTTGCGCTGTCAATATTATTCCCGGTCCTTGTGACACCCTTCTCTCATGGAGTCGACCCGGAGGGAGGGTTCAAGTACACGAGGGCCCTTTACGGTTTGGTCGGCAGCGGTTTCATCGCGCTGTTAGTGACCTTGTTCACCAAGGGGAAACGCTCGGGCGAACTGGAAGGACTCGTGGTAGGCACGCTGGACAAGGCCAAGGAAAGGTACAAAGGTGGAAATCCGAGCGAAGGTGAAGGTGCGAGGGTCGAGTGCGTGTTACGGGTGGAAGATTTTGGGGACGGGGCGATCGTCGGGCGCGGTTTGGCCGAGCTCTTGGAGGTCGAGGTCGGCGACATCGTGTACCTGTCCGATGCGCGGTGGTGGCTAGGCGGACTGCGTTCGGTGCACACCAAAGTCGCTGACATTCGCGCGGACGGTGAAGCCGTTTTGGTGTCGCGTTCTCTCGTTCAGGAAGGGCGCCTGGATTGTGAACGCGGGCATAAGATCGAGAAGATCATCTAGCACATGTGCTTTTCGGACGAGGGAATCAGAAGTAGATGGAGGTGTCGATGAACGGGCTTCGTCTGTCTCCGCAATGTCGCGGCGGTGAGTATTCGCGACTGAATCCGAAAGTGCTGTTGATGTCGTTCGCCCTGCTTTTTGTTGGGTGTGAGGGGGGAGATGACGTTTTGGTCACGGCGCATAGGGGCGCATCTTCGGTAGCACCGGAAAACACACTCTCAGCCATGTCCGCGGCCGTGGAAGCCGGAGCGGATTACGCGGAATTGGATGTACGTCTGACCCGTGACGGCCAAGTCGTGCTATTGCATGACCGCACGCTCGACCGGACTACGAACGGCACGGGAGATCTGTGGGATTTTTCTCTGGCGGAACTTCAAGCGTTTGAAGCAGGCTCGTGGTTTGGTGACGAATTCGAAGGGGAACCCATACCAACTCTTCGGGATGTGATACGATACGCAAAGGGGCGACTCAAGCTGAACATCGAGATAAAGGTCTCGCGTGAGGAACCGACGATCGCCGCCGCGGTAGTCGATCTCATTCGCTCCGAGGATTGTGGTGACGACTGCATGATCACCTCGTTTAGTCGGGAGATCGTTGAACAGGCCATCCGCATCGCGCCAGAGATCACAACCGGATTCATCTTTGGCAGCGAATATCCGGAAGATGTATTCGACGGTGCCTGGGAGATCCTGAGTTGCCACCACGAGGTGGTGGACTCGGTTTTCGTTGCCCGTGCGCACCAACATGGCAAGAGCGTGCACGTCTGGACGGTGGATGACGAAGAATTGATGCAGAGGTTGATCCGGCTTGGCGTCGATGGGATCATATCCAACCGACCCGCACTCCTACGAGAGGTCGTAGCTCAGGAACACTAGTACACCGGTTATCGCCTCGGGCACAGGTGTTCCGGGCCGGATTTCTCTCCGGAACACCTCGTTCTCTATGCCGCCTAGTTCGGGTTCCTCCTAGGCGGGTAGCAACGCGGCCATTCCTGACCGTCGGGAAGCACTCGCTGGTCGCGCGGCAACATTTCCGGATCTTCTGACGCCAGATATGCGAGCATCGCGGTCAACGTCGCGTTGTTCTTGAGATCGTCGAACACAATCTTGTCGAAGGTGTCGCGATTGGTGTGCCAGGTGTATTGCCTGTAGCTGGGATAATGAGATTGCAACCTGAAGCCCGGTGCGCCGTGGCAAACGAACGACATGTGGTCGCTGCCTCCACGCTCAGGCACCCCGGGTATGTCGAGCTCGATGTGGCGAGTGATCTCGTTTGGAATCTTCGAGAACCAGTCGGTGAAGTGCTCGCCGACTCCAGTGAAGCCCATCATCCTGATGTACTCGATGCGCCAGGTTCCATTGTCCTGGTTGAATGCTGCCTGCAAGCCATCAATTACCTCGGGGTGGTCTTCCGCAAACGACCCCGAGCCAACCAGCCCGAGTTCCTCACCTCCCCAGTGCCCCACGATGATCGTGCGTTTTGGGTTCGGGTAGACTTGGCGGAGTATGCGCATCGCTTCGAGCATGGTGATTGTGCCCGTGCCGTTGTCGGTGGCGCCGGCGGCGGCATCCCATGAATCGAGGTGGGCCGACAGGACCACATACTCATCCGGTTTTTCGGAACCACGGATCTCACCGACGATGTTGTATGCGGTAGCTTCGCCAAGTGTTTCAGATTCGGCCTCGAGGCGAATACGAGGTTGCTGTCCGTTCTCGGCCAACCGAAATACAAGACCGTAATCCTCACAACTCAGGTCGAGCGACGGTATCCGTTCGGTAGGGGACATGAACACCTTGTTGACTCCCCAGCCATTGGACCAGCGTGATGTGAGGACTGCTGCGGCACCTGCATCCTCCATTGCAGCCAAGGCCTGGCCGGCGCGGCGGAAACCGGCACCGGAAAGGCGAGCCCCCCACTCGTTACGCGCTGCCTCCCGGGTCTCCTGAAGACGTGCGAACGACTCGGGTGTTGCCAACCGCTCCCAAGCGTCATCAGGTCGGCATGTCGGTTCCGCAAGAGAGAGCAAAACGAACTTGCCGCGAATCGTTTCTAACCACGCGTCAAACTCTGCCCGGCTAGCGACCTCCGGTAGCAAGACTGCACCACCCTCGACGGGACCATCGGTTCCGGGGCTCCATGCGAGCGTTATGCCCTCGAGAGTGCGCACGCGTGGCTCAATCAAGTCTATGTGAGTAATTCCGCGACGCCATCCGATCCACGTCCCGTATTCCTCACGCCGCGCCGAGATTCCCCACTCCGAATATTTATTGAGAAGCCAGTCTGCTGCTTCGTCATATTCCGAAGACCCCGTTAGCCGAGGGCCGATTGGGTCGAGGAGGGCCTGTGAAAGAGGATAAACATGCGAGTTCTCCATTCCCGCTGCCCAAATTGCCTCGATTACTGGATCGTCCGTGGGGAACGTTTGTGCGCACGCGCTGTTTGCTGCCAACGCGAGAGCGATCGGTATTGAGGAGGCTAGATACTTGCTGATTCCACGCATTGATTCTCCGGTTACTTCGATTTCAAGGTGAGGTCGGCGCCTGCTTTCTCCACGCCATTCACGATAATCGCGATACGGTGTTTTCCGGGATAATGTTTCCGGGTCGACATGTCGGCAAACGAGTGGCTGCGTTTCAATTCATGCTTGCCAGGAGCGTATGTCTTTTCGATCAACTGGAATACCTTCTTGCTCGTTTTTCCGCCGGCCTTGGCGAAGTGCACGAGGTACTCGAGCCTGACCTTGCTCTTCTTCTTCGTCGCCACCTTCAGGTCAAACGAAAACTGAAGCTTGTCTCCGAGGTTCAGGCTCTTCTTGCTGAGTTTTAACTTTTCGATGTGAAGGCTCTTTGGGTCTCCAAACCCAAACAGCATCATCGCTCGTTTGTTGCCTGCCTTGAGCATGGTGCGGCACGCTCGTTTTATGATCCAATCAGCATGCTTCGACGACCCTTGCCAGCGCTCGCAGATATCGAGCACCAGTTCTGGGTGGTCTTTTGAGATGTCGTTGAGGTTATTCGCGACACTCTTCTGCACGAACTCTGCATCGTCGTCTCTCAGCTTCTCGAGTATTGGGATTATGGGGCTCGGGTCTTTCTTGAATTCTGGCAGTGCCATTGCCCAGGGCAACCTTGGCCGGCACCCTTCGCTCGCGAATCGTCGCACGTTTTCGTGGTCGTCGCCGGCAAGTTCCAGCATGTAAGCCATGGCGCGAGCGGCGTCCTTTTTGATGAACGGCCGTATAGCAAATTCGCAGGAAGAGTATTTAGTGATTGTCGCTATCGCGGGTAGAGACGAATCCCAGTCATCGATGCCATAGAGTTCGACGTATGTGGGGATGCAGAATGCCTCGAACCCCTTCGCCTCCGGCATTGCGTTTACGAGAACGCTAACTGCCTTCTTGTACGACTTGGGAAGCAATTGTGCCAGGCACTCGGTGGCGTGACGCGACATCTGCATGAGTTCCAAATCCTTGAACGAATCGTCGGACAATAGTTTTTTGAACTTCTTTTCATCGAATTTGGGGTAATGCTTCTTCATCGTCTCAGCGAATGCCTTCACCGAGTCGGCCTTGAAGAACCTGTCTTTCAATCGTTCAGCCATGTTCTTGCTCCAGTATCAATGTGGTGCTGACGAGATAGACCTCAAAACAAACACTGAATCGAATTGACGTCTACATTGTGCTACCCTTCATTGAAAGAAAACCAGGCACCGTATGCACTGTCTGACTGACGCTCAGGGGTAAACCATGATTCCGAATCAACGTCATCTTTTTGAACTACCGCCCGATCACGCATATCTGAATTGTGCCTATACGGCGCCGCTGCTGAAGGCTGCCGCCGCCGCCGGGATGAGGGCCATAGAAGCCAAGAGAACTCCATGGATGATCAAATCGGACGACTTCTTCAGTACTGTCGAGAATCTGCGTCGGCTGTTTGCGCAATTGGTTGGATGTTCACCGAATGACGTAGCCGTCGTTCCTGCCGCGTCGTACGGCATCGCCCTGTCAGCAAGGAATCTGCCTTTGGAAGCAGGTCAGTCCATTGTGGTTTCGCAGGATCAGTTTCCTTCGAATGTGTACAGCTGGATGAACCTTGCAGCTGCGAACAATGCGAAAGTCGTGACAGTGCCGAGGCCTGCGGACAACGATTGGACTAGCGCGATTCTCGAAAGTATTGGCTCTGACACCGCGATCGTTGCGTCCGCAAACAACCACTGGACTGATGGCACTACTGTCGACTTGGTCAGAGTTGGCGAGATGTGTCGTTCGGTCGGAGCCGCGTTGGTTGTGGATGGTGCGCAATCTTTGGGTGCAGCTCCGTTCTCCGTTTCAGAAATCAAACCTGACTTCCTCGCCTCCATATCTCACAAATGGCTTCTGGGGCCGTACAGCATGGGCTTCTGTTACGTAGATCCCAAGTGGCAGAATGGTACTGCCCTCGAGGAGAACTGGTTGAACAGGGCAGGGTCGGAAGATTTTTCGCGCCTGGTGGATTACCAGGAAGGTTACCAGCCTGGTGCAAGGCGCTACGATATGGGAGAAGTCAGCAACTTCATTCTCTCACCGATTGCTGCCGCGGCTTTGGAGCAGATACTGGAATGGAGTGTCGACGAGATCGCTGCAACGCTCCGGGCCAAGACCGACGCGATTGCGGCGCGAGCAGAGGAGATGGGCCTTCTCGTGGCGAAGCCGGAGTTTCGCGCACCGCACATGATCGGGGTGACAAAACCTGGCGGTTTCTCTGGTGAACTTGCAGGTATACTGGCGGCGGAAAAAGTCTACGTGAGCGTGCGAGGGGAGTCAGTGCGAGTTGCACCTCACCTCTACAACACCGACGATGAAGTCGATCGATTGTTCGCGGCTTTGAAGAAGGTAGTGTAACCCGCAACACTGGGTGCCCGAAGACGGTTTGGGCACTCAAACGTCAACACCCTCGCTGTCGAATCTCCTCAGCCAGACAATCAAGAGGAACTGGTACCGATTACCGGGTATTATACACCAGGTAATCGGACCCTCCGATTTGCCGACGCCTGTTTTTGAGTCCAGATTGTGGTGCGTTGCTAAGGCTTTGGCCACACTTCCGACATGGTGGTGGCAACATGCTGTCGTTTTGGCTCTCGAGGTCGAGATGGTCATCCGGGTTGCGTCTTCGGCCGAGCAAGAGTCCGCTCTCCTCTCGTTCGCAGACCTTCGCATTGCTCTGCCTGTCCAGCTGCAGCTGGCTCGCGTGCGGTGAAAGCACCGAGCCGAGCGACGTAGTCGTCTCGGTGGGGATAACACCCTCCACACCTCGCCTCGGATTCCTCGGCGACACACTCCGACTCACTGCAACCGCCCTCGATTCCGATGGCAACGCAATCGCAGGCAAGACTTTCGCGTGGGCGTCGTCGGCCGATACTGTAGCGACGGTCAGCTCGTCCGGGCTGGTGACCGCCATCGCCTTTGATACGGTGACCATCACTGCGACGGCGGACGGAGTGGTGGGCAACGTCCTGGCGATCGTTACACAAGTGGCGGCGACCATCTCGGTCGAACCCGACACGGTGACTTTGACGCGGCTCGGTCTGACGCGCCATCTCGGCGCGAAAGCGTATGACGCCGGGGGTGAGCGGATTCCAGACGCGGATTTCACCTGGGAGTCATCGAGCACCGACATAGCCACGGTGACATCCTCGGGAGTTGTCACTGCAGCAGGGCACGGCTCTGCATCCGTAACGGCGACTGCTGGCGGAGTCTCTGGTGCGGCGTCGGTGACGGTACAGCTATTCCCGCACGTAGATGTGACGCCGGCGGGTGCCGCCATCCCAACCGTAGGCGCCACTCAGACGTTCGTCGCGGAGGTTTGGGATGCCGACGGCAACCAGGTCCGGTCGCCCGCTGTCGCCTGGTCGAGCTTCAATCCGAACGTTGCTACGATCGATGCAACCACGGGTGTGGCCACGGCGGTTGCGAGCGGGCAGGCGACGATTGCTGCGGAGGTCAACGGGCAAGTCGGAAGTGCTTTGCTGACCGTTTCGGTACCAGGCTTGGCCGCAGTGAGTGAGTGGAGTCTGGAGTTTCCTTTGCGAAACTATTCTGCCATTTGGGGCGCGTCGTCGACAGACGTTTTTGCTGTGGGCACCTCTGGCACAATTCAACACTACGACGGGGCGGGCTGGGGCTCGATGTCTAGTGGGACGACCAACGATTTGTATGGGGTCTGGGGCACGTCAACGAGTGACGTTTTTGCCGTGGGAGACTCAGGCACAATCCTGCACTACGACGGGGTTGCGTGGACGCCGATGGCGAGCGGCACCCAAGCACGCCTGGTTTCCGTGTGGGGTACGTCGGGCGACGTATACGCGGTGGGTCGTGACGGCACGATTATGCATTTCGATGGGACCAGCTGGAACGCAATGACGAGCGGCACAGACTTGCCCGTCAAGGCTGTGTGGGCTGCCTCTCCGTCGGACATTTACGCGGTTGCCGGCGGTTTGCTGCTGCACTTTGACGGGACAACCTGGAGTTCCATGACGAATCTGCCAGACCAGTACCGGCAAGATGTTTGGGGCACTTCATCGACCAACATCTACGTCGTGGGAGACCACGGCTCGGCTTATCACTACGACGGAGCAGCGTGGACCGAGATGACGACCGGTACGTTGGACAGGCTCGTGGATATTTGGGGCACTTCTTCGAACAACGTCTATGTAGTGGGCTCCTACGGCACGATCCTGCACTACGACGGGACCGTATGGACTCACATGACGAGCGGTACGACCGAGTGGATCGAAGGTGTCTGGGGCTCGTCGGCCAGTGACGTCCACGCTGTGGGTTGGGGCAACACCATTCTACACCATGATGGCACCAGCTGGAGCGCGATAACGAGCGGTACGGGTGCGTCGCTCGACGGAGTCTGGGGCACGTCATCGAGCGATGTCTACGCGGTGGGGTCGGGAAGTACGATTCTGCACTACGACGGGACCGACTGGACTCACGTGAAGCCTGCCACGGGCGTCTGGTGGGCCGGCTTCGACGCGGTGTGGGGCACTACCTCCAACGATTTCTATGCGTTGGATTTCGGCTACGTGACGCACTATGACGGAGCTGCATGGAATGCAATGCAGCCGCTGGGATACTGTTGCACAGCGTTCCGCGGAGTGTGGGGAACGTCACCAAGTGATGTCTACCTCGTTGGATTGAATGGTCCAATTTTCCATTACGACGGAAGCGATTGGTCTGAGATGACCGAGGAGAAGAGGTACTATCTCCTCGATGTATGGGGCTTCTCTTCGCATCACATCTACACGGTGGGTTGGGGCGGAAGGATTCTGCACTACAACGGATCCGACTGGAGCGAGATGGCAAGCGGGAGGAGCGAGAACCTCCATGCCATCTGGGGTACGTCATCCAGCGATGTCTACGCCGCGGGCGAGGATGGTGAGATAGTGCATTACGATGGGACCGACTGGACTCAGATGGTCAGCGGTACGAGCGCATCGCTCAATGGCGTTTGGGGTACGTCATCGAGCGATGTCTATGCTGTTGGCGATGGTGGCACCGTTCTGCATTACGATGGAACTGTCTGGAGCGCCGTTGCCACGGGCACCGACGTCGACTTCAACGGCGTTTGGGGTATCTCGAACGGTGACGTGTACGTGGTCGGCGAGTACGGTGCGATTCTAAGGGGGACGCGATGAATATCCCTGACAAGACGACTCGCGCTCTCCTGCTTGGCCTTGGCGTGGTTGGGCTCCTCTCCTGCGGCGCAGACGAAATCGTCGTCGTCGAAGAGCCCGCCGCAGTGGAATTGCAGGTCACTCCCGCTGGCGCCTCGCTCTGGGGAATCGGCGCGACCTTCACCTTCCGTGTCGAAGCGCGTGATGCTGGCGGCAATCTGCTCTCCTTGCCGTCCGTGAGCTGGTCGAGTCTCAACCCGCACGTTGCGACGATCGACGAGAGCACAGGTGAGGCAACCGCCGTTTCGAGTGGCCAGGTGACTGTCGCCGCTGAGGTAGACGGACTAGTCGCCTACGCACTGCTGACCGTCTCGACTCCGGGAATCGATCCGGTTAGTTCGTGGAGCTTCGATAGGGTACCGCAACCCGACTTGAATGCAGTCTGGATCACTCACGCCGGTGAGGCGTTCGCGGTAGGCGACGCAGGCATGATCCTGCACTACGATGGGGTGGCATGGGTAGCGATGACGAGCGGAACCGCCGAGTCGCTTCGGGATGTATGGGGATCGTCTGCCACCGACGTATACACGGTGGGCGCGCACGGAACGATAGTGCACTACGATGGAGTCAGCTGGCGCGCACGGGTGAGTGGTACGGACGATCACCTCAGAGGTCTATGGGGCTTTGGGTCAAATGACGTTTATGCGGTGGGAACCCATGGCACGATACTGCATTTCGACGGGGCCATCTGGAGTGAAATGACCTCCGGAGTAGACACTTGGCTCTACGGCGTTTGGGGTGACTCATCCACGGACATCTATGTGGTGGGCCACGGAGTGCTCCTTCACTACGATGGAAACACCTGGAGTGCCGACTCGAGCGGCACGACAGGGTCCCTCAAGAGTTTGTGGGGCTTCTCGCCAGACGATGTTTACGCTGTGGGAGAGGAGGTCCTGCACTACAATGGCCTGGAATGGCGCCAGATGAGCAGTGGAACCGAGCCGTATCTCCGGGACGTATTCGGCGCATCGCCGAGTGATGTTTATGCCGTTGGGGACTCAGGCACCGTTCTGCATTTCGACGGGAGTGAGTGGAGCACGATCGCTGGTGGAACACAAGCGAACCTCTACGGAGTTCGGGGTACGTCAGGGCATGGAGTCTTTGCAGTCGGAGCCTGCAACACAATTCTGCATTCCGATGGTACGAGCTTGTCGACGCATCGAAGTGGATTTGACTCTTGCGATGGGCTCAGCGCGGTTTGGGGCTCGTCATCCAACGATGTGTACGCTGTCGGAGCTAATGGCACGATCTTGCACAACGACGGGGTGGACTGGAGTGAGATGACAAGTGGGACGGACGAGCATTTGTCGGATGTCTGGGGTGCGTCATCGAGTGATATATACGCGGTCGGATCCCATGGTACGGTCCTGCACTACGATGGAATGGACTGGACCGCGGTACCTGGAAGGACTGAGCATCTGTACGGTGTATGGGGTACGTCCCCGCGCGACATCTTTACGCTGGGGCATGGAGGCGTAATCCTGCATTTCGACGGTGCAAACTGGACAGCGATGTCGAGCGATGCTTCGTGTAGCCTATTTGCTCTATGGGCCTTTTCGTCCAACGACGTCTTTGCTTCCGGCTGTGCAGGCACGATGCTGCACTACGATGGAGCGGAGTGGGAAAGGATGACGGGCCTGCGGTCATTGAGCGCCGGCTTGTGGGGTACATCATCCACCGATGTATACTCGGCTAGCGTAACGGCTGGCATCTATCACTACGACGGCGCAGAATGGACACTGGTGGACAACCAGGCAGCGTGGGGATGGGATGTGTGGGGCACATCATCGAGTGATGTCTATGTGGTTGGTGACCGTGGCTCGATCCTGCGATACGACGGGTCCGATTGGAGCCCGATGGCCGTTGGAACGGCCGTGAGGCTCGAGAGTGTGTGGGGCACGTCTTTTGAGTTCTTCGCGGTTGGGGAATTTGGCGCGATTCTCAGCGGGACGAGATGAAATTGCGGTGGATTGCAGTGCACATGTCGTTGCTCGGTCTAGTTTTGACGAGTCTTTTCGGTTGCGGCGAAGGAACCGAACCAGGCGATGTCGTTGCTTCCGTGGACATCACTCCGGCCACGGATACGCTGGTCTCACTGTCGGCAACCGCCCAACTGACTGCAATCGCGCGCGACACTGACGGCGTGAGAATCAGGGGCATCGAGTTCTCTTGGGAATCATCTGCGGACGCGATTGCGACAGTAGACGCGTTGGGCCTGGTCACTTCAGTAGCGAATGGTACAACGACGATCACTGCCACAGCAAATGGGATTGCCGGTACCGCATCGGTCTTGGTTAGACAACTGGCAACTGCGTTTTCGGTGGCACCACGTGGTGCGTCGGTAACAGGTGTGGGAGCAAATTCAACGTTCACCGTCTCTGAGGCGACGGATGCGAACGGTTTTCCAATCCCGTCGTCGGCGACTGCGTGGGCCAGTCTCAATCCAAGCGTTGCCACTATCGATGCGACCTCAGGTGTAGCAACCGCCGTTTCCAGCGGGCAGGTTACGATCGCCGCGGATATTGGGGGCAACGTTGGCTACGGATTGCTTACGGTCTCCGTACCAGATGTGGATCCAGTCACCTCCTGGAGCATTGACTTCCAGCCCGCATTTCCGCTGACGGGTGTGTGGGGCGCATCCGAAAACGACGTATTTGCGGTTGGCTATCACGGTACGATCCTGCACTACGATGGGATTGCTTGGAGTGCGATGGAAAGCGGCACCACCGAAGACTTCGATGGAGTGTGGGGCTCTTCTTCGACCGACGTGTTTGCGGTGACCTCTCATTCGGGGATTATGCACTTCGACGGCACCGAGTGGAGCGAAATGGCAAACACCAGCTATTCGCTCGACGCGATATCTGGTACGTCCTCGAGCGACATCTTCGCGGTTGGATACGGAACGATCTTGCACTACGATGGAACCGAGTGGACTGAGATGATGAGTGGGACTGACACCAGCCTCAGGGACGTATGGGCCATCTCTCCGACTGATGTGTATGCCGTGGGAGGAGGGCGTCCGGGCTTCATACTCCACTACGATGGAGTTAGCTGGAGTGAGGTGTACAGCCATGCGGACGGATACGTAAGGGCAGTCTGGGCTGCTTCAGGCAGCGACGTATATGCTTCGGGGCTCTACGGCAAGCTATTGCACTACGATGGTACAGGCTGGAGCGAGTTGGCAACAGGAACTGAAGATGTGCTCCAGGATATCTGGGGCGCATCTTCGGAAGCCATCTACGCGGTTGGCCCGCTCGGCACGACTATGCATTACGACGGTAGTCAGTGGAGTGATGAAGCGAGCGGGACGACGGAGTGGATCAGCAGCATTTGGGGTGTGGCATCGGGTGAGATGTACGCGGTCGGTACCGGCAGCACGATCCTGCGATATGACGGTGTTGGCTGGACCACTGTGCACGGTGGAGTAAGCACATACCCCCGAGCACTATGGGGGTCGTCAGCGAACGACGTGTTTGCCGTGGGCGGCGGCGCGATTCTACACTACGATGGTGCCACATGGTCCACGATCGCGAACCCGTTTGATGGTGGGCTTGGATTAAGAGGCGTTTGGGGTACGTCGTCGAACGATGTGTACGCGGTGGGCCAAGGCGGTCTGGTTCGCTATGACGGTATCGCCTGGAGCGAGGTAACGAGCCAGGGGTTGGGGATAGCGTATGGCTTCTGGGGCGCTTCACCAGGGGACATTTTCGCAGTGGGCTCGAGCGGCACGATCTACAGTTACGACGGTACGGAATGGGAGTTCATGGCCGATGTGTGTGACTTCGGCCTAATGAGCGTATGGGGTTCCTCTCCGATCGACCTGATCGCGGTCGGTGGTTGGAACTCCCTGTACCACTATGACGGTACGGATTGGTTACCGATGCCCACCTCTTATGGCGACTTGGCGAACTTCTACTCCGTTTGGGGTACGTCCTCCGCTGACGTATATGCGGTCGGAAGTGGAACGATTCTGCATTGGGATGGTGCGGTTTGGTCGGAGATGGCGGTGCCGGTCGTCAACACACTCGAAGACGTTTGGGGTACCTCATCCAGTGATATCTACGCTGTCGGGAGTGCCGGTACGATCCTCCACTATGACGGCACTATCTGGAGCGAGATGATTGGTGGGACCGACCTTCGGCTAAAGGCCGTGTGGGGCACGTCGACCGGTGACGTATTTGCGGTGGGGGAGTACGGCGTGGTTTTGCGCGGGACGCGTTGATCCCGCGCCCTAGTCGAGCGTTCTCGAGGCACTGAGGCTTCTGCCTCTGGTCGATCTCACGAGCAGCTCACGATTATCACCGGTACAGCGAACTCACACATACCTTTTTGTTTATGATCTGATTACTATATTTCGCGAAACGACGAAATGAAAAGACAACTCGAACGCACTAAACGAACACACAAGGCCATCGCGCATCCTGTACGAATGAGAATACTCGCGATGCTCAAGAGCGGTGACCTGTGTCTATGCCAGCTGACAGCCGTGCTCAAGCTGGCGCCGTCGACGGTGTCAGCACACTTGGCGGAACTGAGAAGAGCCGGGCTCGTTGTCGAACGAAAATCAGGGCGTTGGGTTCATGTGCGCCTGGCGCGGACGATGCCCGCCCGGCGCGTCCTCGAATTGCTTTGGAAGCAACTGCGAGGCGACGTGCAGGTGGCTACAGACAGAGCGGCGGTGAAGAAACTGCGTGCTGTGCCGGTCGAGGAGTTGTGCGGAATGAGCCGCCGACAGGTGCAGCGCTTGTTACGAACGGCCAAGTCGAGGCGAGGGTGAGTTGGGCACGCGTGGCAGCATCAAGGCGAGGGAATAATGGCAACTGAAGCTTGCATCACCAAACAACCCCAAGGTCTCGGATTCTTCGAGAAATACCTGACTGTCTGGGTTCTGCTTTGCATAGGTGTCGGCATTGGCCTCGGCAAGCTAGCGCCAGGCATAGCGCAGTTCCTCGACGGACTCGCAATTTCGGTCAACGACGCGCCCGTCGTCTCGATTCCAATTGCGGTCTGCCTGTTCTTCATGATGTACCCGATCATGGTGAAAATCGACTTCGCGGAAGTCGTGAGAGCGGGGAAGAACGTGAAGCCCGTATCGCTCACGCTGATCGTGAACTGGGCGATCAAGCCGTTCACCATGTATGCGATCAGTGTCTTCTTCCTCGGCTCTCTCTTTCTGGGGTTCATCGGACCGGATGCCGTCGACTACGTGAAGGTGCCGTTAGGGTTGGACCTTCCAGTCGGTGCGACTCACGGTGAGGGCACCGTGGTAATGGTCGACGGCGTGAAGGCTCTCGAGGTGCCGCTGTGGCGCAGCTACCTGGCCGGAAACATCCTGCTCGGCATAGCGCCTTGCACGGCGATGGTGCTGGTGTGGGGTTTTTTGGCGAAGGGGAACGACGGGCACACGCTCGTCATGGTTGCGATCAACTCGCTCGCGATGCTGTTCCTATATGGACCGCTGGGTGGGTTTCTTCTGGGTGTTGGCCGGCTCCCGGTGCCCTGGCAAGCACTCCTTCTTTCGATCTCGATTTATGTGGCGTTGCCTCTAGGCGCAGGATACCTGTCGAGAAAGTGGATCGTTGCGGCAAAGGGAAACGAGTGGTTCGAAGAGAAGTTCCTGCATCTGCTGACGCCGATTACGATTTCTGCTCTCCTCTTGACACTCGTATTGTTGTTTTCGTTCAAGGGAGAAGTGATTCTCGCCAATCCGCTGACGATTCTTTGGATCGCTGTGCCGCTGTTCATTCAAACAGTACTCATATTTGCGGTCACCTACGCGGCTGCTCGTTTGCTCAAGCTCTCATACGCCGATGCGGCGCCGTCAGCCATGATTGGAGCGTCCAATCACTTCGAGGTTGCGATTGCCACCGCTGTCATGTTGTTCGGACTTTCATCCGGAGCAGCGCTGGCAACCGTGATCGGGGTGCTCATCGAAGTTCCAGTGATGTTGATGTTGGTCAAGGTTTGCCTCGGAACGCAGGGGATGTTCGGCAACCGAGGTGCCGCGGCTTAGATACCAGGTTCGGTTGGGCGGAAACGAACGTCGGCCGGTGGGGAAGAGGAGCCAACCCACCGGCCGATTGTGTTCTAGGAAGGAGTCACCCGGCCAATTTATCCCCCAAATTCTATCTTCTCGACGTCCTCCCAGGCGATGTATGTGGAGCGTCTGTCGTGGAGCACCAATATGCCTGCATTGCTCTCGCTGACGTCCGCCGCATCTTCGAGAGTCAAAACCTCGCCGGTCACTAGTTCGACCCTGGCTCGTCCACCGCGTAACGGTTCCACTGACAGCACCATTTCGAACGGGATGTCGAACTCGATCCCGTTGATATGTCCGTTGAGCATCTCCCAACCTTCGGCCTCATCTAGGTCGAAGATGATTTGGCCGGTGTGCTGCTCACCGTCTTCGTCAAACACCGTTCCGAAAAGCTCACCCAACGGGGCGAAGGTGTCGTAACCTCTACCGCTGCTCCCGGGATCGTTGAAGGTGACCTTGTCGAACGAGTCCCAGTCGATCGTCACACGACCGAACCGTTCGTCTTCGATCATGATGCCACGGTTGTCTTCGTTTACGTCATTGGAACCGTGCAACCGGAGCTCACGACCATCTCGGAGTGTGACCAGTGAGCGCCTGCTGCTTCTGCGCTCGATCGATTCAATTCTCCCCATCTGAATCGAGACATCGCCGTCGTCAGTATCGCCATCGAGCTCGTCGGTGCTCAAGCACTCCTCTTTGTCCCACTGGATGAAGCCCACGTAGTCTCGTTCGTACGTCTCCACCGTGCCGTACAGGCGCCATGCCGGCGGTTCCACGTTCCGAGGCGCTTCAAGGAACTCGATCGACTCGATCCTGCCCCATCTAATGTCGATTTCGCCGAGCGAGGCATCGATAACGTGCACTCGATTTGTTACGTCGTCGGCGCCACCGCTGACATCGTATTCGCTGCCGTTCTTCATGTACACGATGGCCTCACCGCTGCCGAGTGGCTCGATCCGCTCGATGTCGCCAAACCGACTTCTGAACTGCCTGTCGGAAGAAAAGTCGCCCTCGATGTTTATGTTCAACCCGAAGATCGAAATCCGGCGTCGATTACGGCGATTGATCCTCTCATATTCGTCATCGTCCAGGTAGTCGATGTACGGCAGGTCCACCTTGGTGGAATTGAAGATGTCATCCCAGAAGGCCTCTTGAGTCCCCCAGCGAAGAAATCCCTCGTATTCGGATCCGGATTCCGTTACCACCCTTCCGTAGATGAACCCCTGTGTGTCCTGGTCTTGAACGATGTGGGCAGCAAGAGGCAGCGTCATCAACAGCACTGCCAACGCCGACCAACGGATCTTATTCTGCGACATGAACGACTCCTTTCCTGCGAATCTCATTTCATAGCGGCGGTTGACGTCGTCGATTGTTCGGCCCAGTCCGATTCGTCCCAATCCCCATTTCCGTCTGGGCTATCGGAAGACCTCAACTCACCGGATTCTCTGTTTTGTGTTATCTCATCGAGCACAACGTACATCTCGTTTTGGAAGCGCCGGTCGGCCCGGAGTAACTCCGAGACCATGGCGACAAATCGTTCTTCGCTCATCCGACCCTTGTCTTCTTCGAGTCGAATTACCAACTCTCCGTCGCGGAGGTCGTTGGTCAGGCCGGCCGATGGTCCGGTGCTGTTCCCGAACCAAACGCTCACCACAAGGACCAACAAAGCGGCGAGGCCAACTGCCCACTGAGGTCTCAGGCCGAACGAGAACGACCTCTTTCTATCGATTGGTACAACTTCTTCCGATTCGGTTTCCGCGATGGGTACGATTTGCAGGTTGTCGATGATCTCTTGTGAAGCACGGAGTTCACGAACAAACGACGAGCAATCCGAACACTCAGCAACGTGCCGAACCAGCTTGAGAGCCATCGCGGGGTCGCTCTCGCCATCTAAGAGCGCCGAGATTTCGATTTCGTAATCGCTGCAACGTTTCATGACCGTGTCCTCACTACCTCTATCTGAATTCCTGCAGTCCAGCCATCAAATGCTTCCGAGCCCGATACACGCAGACTTTCACCTTTGCTACAGTCCAGTCTTGTTCCTCGGCGATCTCGGCATATGGAACCCGCGCCAAGACTCCTCTTTCGAACGCGATCCTCAGATCGTCCGACAACTCCGAAACCAACTCATTCACTTTGGCCTGCAGTTGACTCGTTTCCGCAATGGCGAGTGGGTCTGATGCCCCTGTATCAACCTGCGAGTCCAGCTCTGTCGATTGTCCGAGTTCGCTTTCAGTCCTGACCCGATCTCCACGCCGGATGTGGCCGATGACCAGGTTGTTCGCAGTCCGGAGCAGGTAGGCGCGAACACGTTTGAGATCGTCCATCTCCACGGAAGCGCCCATCGCGCGTGTGAATGTCTCCTGGCAGAGATCCTCCGCCAGCTCGCGCCGGCCCCACAACCGTCGTTGTAGGAAGCCCATTACGTCAGGGCGATACCGTGTGTAAACAGTCGACCAGTCGGACATGTCTGGTTCTATATACGCTTGGCGGGGAGGGAGGTTACATCGGGGGCAGAGGGAGGAGAGGGAGAGGAGAGCGGCAATGGTACGGGATAGGCGATCGCGCAACGAGCAGCGAACAGCGTGCATCGATGTTCGTTGCGCGCTGCTCGTTGTACGCTCGTTGAGCTATTTCATTGCGTTCTGGAGAATGCTCACTCCATCCGCAGAGCCGCGATAGGATCTGTGCGTGTGGCGCGCCGCGCTGGGATGTAACTGGCCACGAGGGCTACAGAGGTCAGCACGACGGCGATTCCCCCGAAAGTGACCGGATCGGTTGGGCTCAGCCCGTGCAGTAGCCCGCGAAGGAGCCTGGTAACGGCAAGCGCGACGAGAAAACCGATTCCCAAGCCGATACCTGCGAGTTTTACTCCATCGCGAAGCACCATACCACGCACCGAACCCACACCTGCTCCCAAGGCCATCCGAATTCCTATCTCACGCGTGCGGAGGCCAACCGTGTAGGCCAGAATGCCGTAGAGTCCGAGTGATGCCAGGCTCAGGCCCAAAATCCCGAATACCGCTGTCACCAGGGCTGCGGCTCGGCTCGGTATCAGCGCCAGGCCCATGAAATTTTCATACGGCGTGTTTGCATCGACGAGAAGGTCGGGTTCTACATCCTGAACGATTGCAGCGAGTGCCGGCGCAATGTCTTCTGCTCCAGGTCGCACGCGCACGAGCACCACCATATCCGTCGACCGATGCTGTTCGTACGGTATGTAGATCATTGAGCGAGGATCTTCGCTGAGCGATCTGTACTTCGCGTTTCGCGCAATACCTACTATCTCGAGTGCCGGCTCGTCTGCAGAGCGGATCTGGATCCTCTTCCCAAGGGCGCTCTCGCCGGGCCACTCTCGGCGCGCAAACGTCTCATTGACGATCGCCACGAGTGGAGTCCCTTCACGGTCGGCAATCGAAAACGTCCGACCTTGCACGATTGGAATGCGCAAGACCTCCAAAAGCCCTGCAGAGACGCGACTGACGTCGGATATGGGCCGATCATCCTCTTCCGCGGGCTCCCTGCCGACGACTGAATATCGGGTTGATTGCCCGCCCAGCGAAACGGGTGGGTAGTCGATCAATCCGGCTGACTCGACCTGGGGCAGCGCAGCAGCTCGAGAGGCGATCTCATTGAACAGGCGGGCGGCGTCGTCATTTGTGTAATTGCCCTGAAAACCCAACTCGCTGCTCACGGCGTGAAGTCCCTCGGGTTCGAACCCGATGTCCACTGAGTGTGCGCGCGCTAGCCCACGGGCGAAGAGACCAGCCCCCACCAGCAGCAGTGCCGATCCCGCCACCTGCGCCACCACGAATACGCTACGGAGTCGCGAGCGCGCCGATGCTGACGCAGGCGAGTCTTCCTTCAGGGCCGTGTTTAGATCTGGCTTCGTCACCTGAAGTGCGGGTGCAAGCCCAAACACGATGCCAGTTGCGAGTGCCAACACAAGCGAGAACACGAGTGCACGCACGTCGGGCGTGAAGTCGAGTACCAGCGGCACCTCGAACGGAGGCCGATAGCTGGCAATTAGTTTGGTCGCGTAGTAGGTGAGCAGCAGACCGCCCCCGCCGCCGAGGGAAAAGAGCATCGCGCTTTCAGTAAGCAGCTGACGGATCACACGACCGCGGCGTGCTCCGAGTGCGAGGCGCAGCGCCATCTCCTTACCGCGGCGTGACGCCCGAGAAAGGAGCATACCTCCTACGTTTACGCTTGCTATCAAGAGAATCGTGCCTGATGCCGCAAACAGGAAAACGGAAAATGCGGCAGCAGCGAGGAGCGCATTTCTTCCTATTGGCCCGAATTTCTCGACTCCAGCTCCGAAATCGACGCTGGTCTCGGGGTACGCAGCGCGAAGGTTCGCAGTCGCGATGCGAAATCCTTCCTCGACCTGTTCGATCGAAACTCCCGGCGCACGTCTCCCGATTGCATCCAACCATGTCGAGCCGATGGATGCGAGGTCGTAGTCGTCGTCGAACGTTGAAGCTACGCCGAGGGGCAGCCACACCGCCGTTTCGAGCATGGCATTGGGCCCTATGAAGCCTTTTTCCGCAACGCCGACGATCGTCACGTTGTGCCTGTTCATTCTCACCGACGTGCCAACGATCGCAGAGTCGCCTCCGAAGCGGCGATTCCAAAGAGAGTGGCTTATAACTGCGACGAGGTGTCCGCTGTCGGCGTTGTCTTCGTCCTGAACAAAGAACCTTCCTACTGCTGGGCGCACACCCAGGAGGCCGAAGAAGTTGTGTGAAACAAAGAGCGAGAATGTGTTTTCGCGCGTTTCGCCGGCTTCCAGGCCCACTGCAGTGATCGCCATTGCCGCGAGGTCCGAGAGGCCTGTGTTGGCTTCTCGCAGAGCGAGGAAGCTTGGGTATGACCACTCATGGTATGAGTCACCGTTCTCGGCGACCCGATGCGGTCGCACGAGCTCGTTGGCATTTTGAATTCCAGGCGGCGCCTTGAGCAGAACGGAGTTCACCAGGCTGAACACGGTTGTCGTAGCACCGATACCCATAGCGATCGTTAGTGCCGAAACGAAAGTGAACACCGGCGCTTTGATCAATGTGCGGGCAGCGAACCGGATATCCTGTAACAGAGTTTCCATTAGGCTGGCGTTTCTCGGCGTAGAGTGCCGCGATTGATTGTTCTTTCTCAGCCGTCTAGCACTTTTCGATACGCGCTCGACTGCATATCGGAATGCTGCCTGAACGGCCTGTTTCCAGTACCAGAGTGCGGCGCTCATTCGCCCGTCTCGATCGCGTCGTTCGGCGTAAAGCTCGAATAGGTCGCCGAGAACGCCATTCCTTGGTAGTCCCGAAGGCACGAAGAGAGAAATCAGAATGCGGGCGAGGAAGGGTGGCTTGACGCTCATCGGTCTTCGAGTTTTGGCTCGAGGCCGGCCCAGAGGTTGAGCATTGCGGCTCGCGATTCGCGTACTGCGCTCAAGCCCGTGTCGGTTACAGTGACAAAACGCTTTGGTCGGCCGCCTCTGTTGGGGTCAGCGTTGCCCATTGTGGATTTCAGATGGCCCTTGGTCTCCAGACGATCGAGAGTCACTGAAAGCGACCCGCTGGGTACCTGACGTCCAGTTTCCCTCTCGATCTCCTTGATTATGGCGGTTCCGTACGCGCTCTCTCCAAGCCTCAGAATAGCCGCTAAGACCATATGCTCGAATTCACCCAAATAGTTCTTTCCACCCATCGCATCCTAACCTTGTAAGGTTGGGATAACTACGGGTGGTGTCGGGCGAGAGTTTCAGTGTTGCGCTGAGAGGGCGGTGGCTCTAGCGACTCTATCAGATTCCCAGTGCTGCTACTGCGCGCTCGTACTCTTGCGGTCGAACGTAAAGGACGTAGCCGTATCTGCCGTAGCCGTCGGCAACTCCCGTCGATGCAAAAACATCAACGTTTGCCTCGAACAGCTGTTCGTGAACAGCAACCAGAGCTCCCATTTTGTCGTCGCCCTGAACGAGTAGCGCAGGGTGTGGGCCGTCCAGAGTGAGTCCAGCGTGCTTCCCAGCAGTCGCCATCTGCTGGGTTTCGTCCGGGAATATCGTGAGCTGGGTATGTGTTGGCCCAATCGGGACAGCAGTGAATGCCAGCATGTTGATGCCTAGATCGGATAGCTGCGTGAGCAGTTTGTATCCCTCTCCAGGTTGGTCCCTTACGGTGGTGTTGAAATAGTCAACTCGGCGGACAGAATACGACACGATTCACCTCCGGGTCGCGGAGAATAGAACGCGGGCCAGTATCAGTGGTCGACTCTGAAAGATGCATAATTTCGGCGTATGCGTCTAGAAACTGCGGTAACACCAAACATCCCACGGAGCTTGGCCGCACGCTCCGTGGGATGTCGGCTATTCGTCGTCGAACGTTCGACATTCCTCAAAGCAGTCTATAGCACATCCCGGCGGTGAGCACACCGATGAAGTTGCCCAGTCCATAGCCGAGTAGCGCGAGCATGATGGACACAGGTACGAGATCTTCGCGGTGGTAGCTGGCCGCGACTGGCGCTGACGCCGCTCCTCCAACGGCCGCAACACTGGCGACGGCTGCCATACTCACGTCGACTCTGAAGAGCCACGCCGAACCCGTGATGATGATCAGGTGCACGACGATACAAATCACGCCGGCAACGAGGAACCACTGCGCGCCGCCGATCTGGGTTAGGTCCGCCTGGGCTCCCATTGTGGTCATGTACATGTACACCAGGCCCATCGAAAGCTGGGTGGAGCCGGGAATGCTCTTGAGTTTGGTCGCGGACAACGCGATCCCGAATACAGTGACCAGTAGGATTCTCCAGGTTCCCTCCGTGAGTACCGCTCCCATCTGAGGGAGGACCGAGGCGAGCGCATTTGCGGCGAAGATGGCCGTGAATCCCCAACCGAACAGGATCAACACGTGGTGGAAGTGCACATCAGTGCTTTTCTTCTCTATGCTGCCCACGGCCTCGACTATCTTCTCCATGTGATCCTGATTTACGCGTGTGAACTTGTTGAATGCCGCAGCCCACTTTTTGCACGACAGGATGAGCGGGAAATAGAGCACATAGACGAAGTTGTCTACCAGCACCACCATTCCGACCATTTCCGGTGGCGTTTGGACCGCTTCGGCGACGCCGGCCAGGTTGCCCGTTCCGCCAATCCAGCTGCCGGCCAGTGCTCCGTAGCCCCTCCATGTGTCAGGCGGCAGCCAGTCCTTGAACAGGAAGAACGATATGGCTGCACCGATGGCGATTCCAAATGCGCCACACGTCAGTACTGCTGCTCCACGCCAGGCAATCTTGATCGATTCGCGGATGTTGATGTCCAACAGCATCAGGACGATGAACATCGGAACCGCGAAGGCCCTGAGCGTGGCGTAGATGGGACTGGAGCGAGGGATCACGTCTGGTACGTTCAAACCGATTCCGGAAAGGACGCTCATATTGCTCAGGAAGATGGGCGTCAGGAAGATCCAGATGATTGCGGGCAGCATGTCGAAGACCTTCCACTTGGTCTTCTTTTCCAGCCACAGGAAAAAGACGGGGATCATCGTGACGATCATCATCACGCCGATGAGGTCGGTGAATACAGGCTCAGAGTTCATTCGCTCTCCGCATCAGATAGCCAAATGTCGTTTCTACCTCGGCGGTCAACCTCTGTCCGAAATCAGACCGATGATAGCTATTGCTTGGTCCCGATAGAGGCAAGCCTTGCCCGCAGGCCTTGCATCGGAAGCCGGACGATATCAGTGTTCAAAGAGAAGACTACCCACCCAGCCAGAGCTCCTGGAGACATTCATGACGGAACGTGATCTCAGCAGGCGAGATTTTGTGAAGGTAGGTGCCGTGGGCGCGGCATCGGCGCTAATGACTACGAGAGATGCATCGGCTACAGGCTTTCCGCCCGCAATGGCCACTCGTCCCTTGGGGCGTACCGGCCATCAGGTCAAGCTTTTCAGCCTCGGTGGCCAAGCCACCCTCGAAAAAGATGGTACGCGCGATGAGTCTATCGCGATCATCAATCGTGCGATCGACCTGGGTGTCAACTACATCGATACCGCCGCCGGGTATGGCAATGGGATAAGTCAGACATACATCGGCGAGGTAATGGCAACGCGGCGCGATGAAGTGTACCTGGCGACCAAGACACACGACCGGACGTATGATGGTTCCATGAGGTTGTTGGAGGAGAGTCTGCGGCTGCTACAGACAGATCATCTAGACTGTTGGCAGCTGCACAGGCTTGGTTCGCAAGAGCACCTCGACGCGATCTTCGCTCCTGACGGCGCAATCAAGGCGCTCGAGCAGGCAAAGAGTGAAGGGATCGTCCGATTTCTAGGCATTACCGGCCATACGGCGCCAGACGTGCTCATGGACGCGATCAATCAGTATGACTTCGATACCGTGCTGATGGCGCTGAATGCGGCGGACCCGCACTATCTGCCCTTTGCCGAAGAGCTTTTGCCGCTCGCCAACCGCAAGAACATGGGCGTAATTGGAATGAAGATCCCCGCACGGGGGCGCATCTTCCGCGACGGCGGATTGACGTCGATGCGAGAAGCCATGCATTGGGTTCTCACTCAGCCCGTGAGCACCGTGATCATCGGTTGTGATGATATTGCGCAACTCGAGGAAAACGTGGCTATCGCGTCCGAGTTCCAGCCACTCAATGGTGGACAGATGGCGAGGATCTCAGACCTGACCACCGAATATGCCAAAGAGGCGATGTGGTACAAGCGCGGCGCTAGGCCACGCCGCGGTGATAGGGACGAGGAGGATCACTAGCCGTTCGGATCCATCACCTTTCCCATAAACAGGATCGTGCCGGAGAACCGCTCCCGAATCAGGAATAGAAACGGGCGGTCAACTGTGAGCGCGGCCGGTGCGCTGACCTCCATCATCGACACCGAGGTGACTGCCGCTGCTTCAGTGCCCTCTTCGTTTACCTCCACAAAGGTTTTGTGGAGGACAGTGTCGATCCAGACTCCGCCTTCCGGGTACATTCGTGTGAAATCCGCCTCCATCGGATTGAATGCCACTTCCATTCCAAGGGCCTTGAGTGCGTCGTTAAGTGCCAACTCGAATTCGAGTGTGAACTTCGGCAGGGAAACATGCATTTCCCCGGGCCCCAGCCCTGAGATCCAACGATCCCAATTTGTGTCTGTGAGGTCGTCCACGACCGAACCGATTTGGCCCGCCTCATCGGGCATGAGGATTGTCATACAAAACGCATCCCCGCTGTACGGCAGCTCTGCCACCAGGATGCCATCATGCCATGCAATCCGGATGTCGACTTCTCCTTCCTGCGACATCATGTCGACCGTAGTCGTCGAGCCGTCGACAAGTCTGAACGTGGCATCGCGCGTCCTGTTTTTGTCGAACTGATACGTCCAGTCACCCTTGAAATAGACGGCGTTGAT
The DNA here is from genome assembly GCA_964518955.1 of uncultured Gemmatimonadaceae bacterium. Lineage (GTDB taxonomy): Bacteria > Gemmatimonadota > Gemmatimonadetes > Gemmatimonadales > GWC2-71-9 > JBDGYW01. The sequence goes on from CAZFHS010000018.1 coordinate 90,812, forward strand.
GAGATACATGATGATGCCTGCCGGGATGCTCCCCTCTATGATCTTCTCGATCTTGCCGTTGGTGCTCGAATTGACCCAATCGTTGATTGTGTTAGCGGCAGACGGATCGCCAAAGTCGAGGGCTGAGATCTCGGCGTCGAAGTACTGCTGGTTGACAGTCTGGAATTCCTGAGCCGGAATTCTGTTCTGTGCGTGCCATATTGAGTTCGCTATCAGAAACTCGACATTGGGATCGAGAGTCCGTAACAGGTCTATCAATGTTCGATAGGCCTCGTTGACCGATTCACGGGTGAGACCGGACAACTCGAGTGTCTCGATCATCGCCTGTTCAGTGGTGCCGCTGGCGCCATTCAGCGTCATGCCGAGTGCCATCGCTACGCTCAACGGGGAGATGAAGATGTTGCTATCGCCGACTTCCCGGTTGATTTCGCGGAATAGCTTTAGGGCAAACCGGTTGTCTGCTTCGATCAGGTTGCTTTCGGCGAGACTCAGCTCGCGAGGCAACTCTCCCAAAGGGCCAAAGGACCCGTCACATCCTGCTATCAAGCCGCTCAAGCAGACGAGTAAGATGGACCCGCTCAGAGTCTTCATGGCTAGTTCCTCGAGTGTTGTCACCGTTGATACCCGGAAACTGGCCATGTGGTCACAATGTGAGTGGGGACGGGAAAAAGGGCTTCAGATCAGGGAAACCAACGCTCCAACTGGTCGATGCCGCCACCCGGGTATTCGAGTCGGAGTATGCCGAAGTCGAGTGTGGCCTTGTGTCTCCGCGGCGACGACCGGGCGACTTGAAAGCGCCAGTCGGTCTCGTCGTCCCCTCCCGGCGTCAGAGCAAATAACATCACGCCGTCGACCGAGGGGTGGCTTGCCCCCACATCCGGTCGGAGCCGATAGGCCGCGAATGTCTCGTCCCGTCCGGCCACTCTGACGATCGCAATCCCGTATTGGGTGCCCGTGCGCACCCAAATACCCTCAACTGAATGCAGGTTGTCAGCGTGGGCATGGAAGAACGCCTGGAAATCGGCGGCGGTTGGTTCGAACTGCGCCCACCGGACGGTTCTGGAGAGTGAGAAGTCGGTCTGAGTTCCCGTCTCATCCAGCGGAGCGATGGCAATCTGTCCATCCTCCAAAGGCACTTCTTCCCATCTTGGTATCCGGATACGGCTTCCTACCAGTGCGCCAATCACTGCCCCGACCACCCCACCGACGATCGCTGGTTCGAATGACGGTTTGTCCGGATCGTCACGGTTGGCCGCCCGCAGTGCTGCCACACCAGTGAGTGCGCCGATGCCGAACCCGATTCCACCTACCACACCAGTCATCGCCCGTTCGCCACGACGCACCTCCAACCTCAGTGCCTCGTTGTAACGAACGAGAGGATCACCGTCCGTTTCGGCCAAGAGCAGTCGATCGCGAGACGCATACACCACGCGTCCGGTAGACCAGAACGGTTGCCCTGCGGAGTCGGCACGGCTGACCCGCACCGTCGATCCCGGTGTTATTGGAAGTTGCTGAGCATGCCCGATGGAGTCGGGTGCAAATGCAAGTACGAACAAAGCGGTGAGGCACTTCGCGAACCCAAGGGAGCTGACTCGGCTCATGGCTAAGCCCTTTCTGTTGTCGAGCTCGTGGTGGTGCGCTTGGTGACCGCGTTGTAGCATAGTCACTCAACGAAAATAAAACCTTTGGCAATATCCATTTCCTGCAAGTGTTGAGGATTATAACATGCTGTCAGATATTGCTTTATGTTCTCATATCTAAAGTAATGTATAAGGTTGTCCGCGTCCTCGAGATCGGACGCAGTGGAGAATTCAAGGACATTCATTCGAAGATGCGCATCTTCATCCAGGCTGCGGAATTGTGGAAATCTGCGGCCGCACTGCCAGGCGGTACGAGGTCGTCGCAGGCCTGTCTCGCCGCGTCGTTCAGGACCATATCGCCCACCGGCAACAGGTCGTCGAGGTGGCTCAGAGTGCGCGGGCCTATGATGGGTGCAGTGATCCCAGGTTGATCTTTCACCCATAGGACAGCCAGCTGGACTGGGGCGATACCGATTCGACGAGCTAATGCCACAAATTCTTCGCCGATTTCGATACCGCGAGAACAAATGCGCTCGGCATAGATCCCGCCGCGGAGACCAGCGCGGGAGTCATCCGGGTAATGCGTGGCCGATTGGTAGCGGCCCGTGAGCATGCCCTGGGCCATTGGGCACCACGCTATGATCCCCAACCCTTTTTCGAGACATAACGGAACGAGTTCATTCTCGATGCGGCGGTCGAGCAGGTTGTAAGGCGGCTGCTCCAGGCAGTAACGCGCAATGCCACGCCGCTCTGAAATGGCCAATCCCTCCATGACCTTCCAAGCAGGATGCGTGGAGCACGCCACATAGCGTACTTTCCCCCACCGAACCAGGTCATTTAGGGCCTCCAGCGTTTCTTCCTGGTCGGCTTCCGGGTCGGGGCGATGGATCTGGAAGATGTCGATGTGATCGACATCGAGCCGACGTAACGATTCGTCACATCCCTGAAGTATGTGGTGTCTCGAGTTGCCTTTGTCGTTTGGGCCGGGACCCATGGGAAAATGAACCTTCGTTGCTACCAGCACGCTGTTTCTGATCCCAAGCTTCTTGATGGCCCGTCCCACGTAACGCTCGCACTCCCCACCAGCGTAGCTATCTCCGGTGTCGATCAGGTTGATTCCTGCATCGACAGCTCGCTCGATTATCTCAGTTGCCTCGTCCTCCGGTGTCGGATCGGCGAAATTCGCTGTTCCGAGCACGAGCGATGAGACCTGTAGACCTGTGCGTCCGAGAGTGCGGTATTGCATCGTAAACCCTTATATTACTTTACGTTACGTTCTTTTTGGCCGCGGAATCCCACGGAGTGACGCTGACAACTGCGATGCTTGAATTTCCCACCCAACCCCACCAAATCTTCCGCGGCTACCCGCGTTCCTCCGCGGCTATTCAGATGATCTATCCTCTAGCGTCTCAGTATCTCGTCTATCAGCTGCATTCCACCAACTTTGTCTGCCCACTCCGCATAGAGGTCTCGAGCAGCGGCCCGAAACGGTTCTCGGTCGGGGTAAGTTACCTGAACTCCGGCTTCCTGCAGCTCTGCGAATGCTGAATCAGCTGCAGCGCGATACAGATCGCGTTGTTGGTGGATCATCTGCCGTGCTGCCGCGTCGACGATCCTTCGATCCTTTGCGGAGAGACGGTCATAGAAAGCTCCGCTCATAATCACGTACTCCACCAAGCGGATCCATCCGACCCTGGCCCAGTATCGAGCAGGCTCGTAGAAGCGCTTGGAGAGAAAGTTTGGATCGGCTGCTTCTCCTCCGTCGATCACGCCTTGCTCGAGGGCCGTATAGAGCTCTCCGTAAGCCATCGGCAACGGATTGGCGCCAAATGCCCTGAAAGCCGCCAGGTGCAGCGGGTTTTCCATCGTCCGGATCTTCAGCCCGCGCATGTCTTCCAGGCTCTGAACCGGCGCGGCGGTGGTCATTATGTGCCGTTCACCCGCGTCGAAATAGCCCAGGAGATGTAATCCGCGTTCCTCGAAGGCAGCACGCAGGCTCCTACCGACCGCGCCGTCCACTACAGAATCGAAATGCTCTGGGCTCCTGAACAGAAATGGTAGTTCGAACAGATTCGTTTCAGGCACAAATGCCGACATGACGCTGGCGATGTTGCTGACCTCGACCGAACCGATCTGGAGGCCTTCCACCACGTCACGCTGGTTGCCGAGCTGGTTGTTGGGGTAAAGGCGAACTTCGATGCGTCCGTCTGACTGCGCCTCGACGATTCGCTTAAACGACTGCATGGCAACGACTTGCGGTTCGCCAGGATTCTGACTGAGCGCAGCCTTGATGAGCAGCGGTTGCTCTGATGTATCACACGCTGCGATGATCCACGCGAACAGGAGCAGAGCGGGGCGTCTAAGCATTCCAATCAGCCTCATTGAGCCGCGAGACGGGGCAGCCACAGAACTGCCTCCGGCCAGTAGGTGACGACAATGAGTACCAGCAGCATTGCTATGAGAATCGGAACGATGCGCGATGTGACAGCGCGAACATTCTGTCCGGATATTCCACATGCCACGAATAGCGTAGCGCCGTACGGTGGTGTGACGTACCCGATCGCCAGGTTCACGGTAGCCAAGATTCCGAAGTGTAGTGGTTCGACCCCAAAGCTCTGAGCCACCGGAAACAGAATCGGGAGAAACACGATCACCGCCGAAAAGCTTTCCAAGAACATACCAATTAACAACAGAGATAAGTTCAATACAATCAAGAACATAGTGCGGTTTTCCACATGGTCGTGGAGCATTGTTCCGAGTGCTTGGGGCAGCTGGTTTACTGCTACCAGCCAGGCGAACAACATGGCGGTTGCCGCGATGAAAAGGATCACACACGATCTCTCGGCCGCATCGATCACGATCGTGGGCAAATCTCGCAGCCCGACCTCTCGGTATACGAGGAGCCCTACAGCCAGGCCATAAACGACGGCCGCTGCGGCGGCCTCCGTGGCGGTGAAGATACCAGCGAGAATTCCAAATACTATCAAGAGCGGAAGTCCGAGGGCGGGAAGCGCACTGAATCCAGTACGCCTGATTTCCCGAAAGTTGATTGCGGTTGGGACGTCTCCTGTGACTCCTTGCTTCAGAGCATGTCTGTACGCCACCACCATCAGACACAATCCGATCAAAACACCTGGCACTACTCCGGCCAGAAAAAGCTGTGCAACTGAGGTTCCGGTCACATATCCGATCAGAATCATGAGGATGCTGGGCGGGATTATTGGCCCGATTGCGCCGCCCGCAGCCTGCAATGCCGCTGCGAACCGCATGTCGTAGCCTTTTTCGCGCATCGCCGGCAGCATTATCGAACCAACCGCTGCGGTATCGGCGGTGGAGGATCCCGAAATGCCGGCGAATACCATACTGGCCAGCACCGTGACCATGCCGAGGCTGCCGCGAACGAAGCCCAGACAGGCGCTAGCGAACTCAACAATCCGGCGGGACATTCCGCCTTTGTCCATCAATCCGCCGGCCAGCATGAACAGCGGCACCGCCATTATTGGCCAGGAGTCGAGCGCGGTGAACATCCTTTGCGGGACCAAGGCCAGCGGTAGGCTCGGGTTGGCCAGAAGGGCACTGAGGGCGCCGAGTCCGAGGGCAAATGCGACCGGCATCCCGATCAATATCAGAACCATGAGAATGATGACCAGTCCGATCATCATTGGTTGGCTGCCCCAAACCGATCTATAGTTACCAGCGCCGCTTCGATCACCATCAAAATACCGGCCACCGGAAAGACGGCGTAAACGATCGCCATGTTGATCTGCATCGCAGGCGATACCTGCAGGGCTCCAACAGTCATCAACCTGATGCCCCAGACAGTCACAACCACCGAGTATGCCGCTATCAGCGCGCCTGTTAGAACACCGACAGCCTTTCGGACTCTCCGGGGAAGGCTAGGTCCCAGGTAATCCACGGCAAGATGGCTACCCTTTCGCAAACAGATTGAGGATGCCAGGAGAATTATCCACACCTGGCAGAATCGTGCTAGCTCTTCAGTCCAAGCAGGAGGACTGTTAAACACATACCTGGCAACGACTTGCGCGAATACTGCTACGGTCAGGATGGAAAAAAGGAACACGACGAATGCTTCGACGGCACGGCGAGTGGCCGCGAGGATGCGGCGGGGCACCGAGACGTTATGGGCAGTATTCAAGGCCGGATCCGAGGAGTCATCACGAATATTAGCAAAGGTGGCTCGCGCCTGCGCCGGCGTTTTCTCATTTTCCGTAGATGTGTTTCCCAATACGCCGTACTCGCGCCATCTCTTCATCGTCGAGGGGCCCGGCGTCCAATGCCTGGAGGTTGTCGTGCATCTGCTCTTCCGTTTTCGGAGCCGTAAGGCAGACGTTGACGTTTGGATTTGATAGGACGAATCGGTAACAGTCGGCTGCCGTCATTGGATGTTCGCCAGCAGGCATCAGCTTGGGTTTGAGGAGCTTGCGCCAGCAAGTGGCGGTGAAAACACCAATTCCCGGCCGGTTCTCTTCCAACAGATGTGGGAAGATGTCATGTTCGGCTCCCGTATGTACCGCGTTGTAGCGTATGTGAAGAAAATCCAGAGGCGCCGCAGCTTCTCCGCGAGCGATCTTTCCCAGTAGTGGCCGGTTGTGGCTGGAAACTCCAGCGAGGCGGACCTTGCCGGTCTCCTTGAGCCGTAACAAGTCGTCCGTGAAAGAATCTTTGGGTGGTTTGCGTACGGCCTGGAACAAGAGGTCGGTCCATTCGAGATTCAGCTTCTTCAGCCAACGCTCGACATATCGTTCGAGGCGGTATGTCTTGAGCAGCGGTCGCGCAAGCACAACACACAGATCGTCGCGGTGGGTGGGAGCCAGGTTTCTAACGGCCTGAACCATGCTCTTGAGGTTTATCATTGGCGACAGGTAGAGGTAGTTGACCCCGTACTCGTGGTAGGCCTTCTCGATTGCCGCCGTGGGAACGCCGTAACCAGAGGCCATGCCAAGCCGCCTCACCATTGGTCCTGTTTTGCCGAAGGAAACTCGTTCTTTGAAGTCCATATTGGATCCACCCATTAGGTCGGGCAGGAAGGTACGCGTAGAGAGCGATCTCGGCTATGCTATCTGACCTCCATATTGCATTACTAGTGTCAACACAAGTGAGAGTAGAACCGTGAATTCCAGCCTGCCAACCCGCTCGCCAGTTGACTAACTCACTGTCCTGTCTATTCTTATAGCACATATGTTTAGCTGGACCCCTGAGCAGTATGACAGGATCCTCCCCAACGAAGTCCTGCCGCTGGTCTCAAAGCCCAACCGCTACGTCGGCAACGAACTCGGTCTGATCGAGAAAGACTGGGACGAGGTCGAAGTGCGTTTCCTGCTTTGTTACCCCGACGCGTACGAAGTGGGGATGAGTCACACGGGCACTCAGATTCTCTACCACCTGGTGAACCGCGATCCGCGTTGGTTGCTCGATCGCGCATACTCACCGTGGCCGGACATGGAGAGAATACTGCGCGAGCGAGAGATCCCGTTGTGGGGCCTTCATTGCAAACGCCCGCTCCGCTCATACGATGTCGTCGGGTTCACTCTGCAGACGGAACTCACCTACACGAATGTTCTCAACGTGCTCGACCTCGCGGGAATTCCTGTCCGAGCGAAAGATCGTGGTGGCGACGATCCTTTGGTGATGGTCGGCGGACCGTGCGTGTCAAACCCGGAGCCGATGGCGGAGTTTTTTGATTTTGCCTTGATAGGGGATGCGGAAGAGGCGTTGGGGGAGGTGTTGGAGATAGTAGGGGAGGGAAGGGGGAAAGGGGAAGGGGGAAAAGGCGGTAGGGAGGTACGGCGGTACGGCGGTAGGAGCAAGCGAAACCTGCTCGAGCGACTCGCGACAGAAGTCCCCGGCGTATATGTGCCTTCTCTGTACGAAATCCAAGAGGGTGGTGGTACTCCCAAGCCCAAAGTCGAAGCACCCGACGGCACACCGTTTCCCGTGGTGGCGCGGAAGGTGCCGCGGCTTCGACCTGAGGATTACCCAAATCAACCACTCGTGAGCCTGACGGAAACGACGCACGACCGGCTTCCGATTGAAGTCATGCGTGGGTGCGTGCGAGGCTGCCGATTCTGTCTGGCCGGTTTCCTCTACAGGCCGTCACGCGAGCGCGACATTCAAGACACTCTGGACATCGCTGATGCCGGTATAGCGCACTCGGGCTGGGACGAGGTCTCTGTATTGTCGCTTTCGACTTCGGATTTTTCGGAGGCCGAGGAACTCACCGATCAACTGAGCTGTTCCTTGGTGGATCGTGGGGTGAGTGTTGCTCTGCCATCGCTCAGGGCTGACGAGTTCAGTGTCGGTCTCGCGGAGGCGGTGAGCCGAGTGCGAAAGTCTGGCTTCACCTTTGCGCCTGAGGCGGGGAGTCAGCGACTTCGCGATGTAATCAACAAGGGGTTCACCGAGCCAGACATATTAGGGGCAGTAGAGAAGGCGACGGAAGCCGGGTGGATGGGAGTAAAACTCTACTTCATGATCGGTCACCCCACTGAAACCTATGAAGATCTCGAGGAGATGGTCGCCCTCGTACGCAAGATTAGATCGATCTTGGCTCGGTTTCCGGGCAGACGGCGAGTGACGGTTTCGGTGTCGCCATTTGTTCCAAAAGCGTTCACACCGTTCCAATGGGAGCGACAGGATTCAATTGAGACGACACGAGACAAACTCGCGTGGTTGAGGCAGCGGCTCAAAGGTAAGGGGATCGAATTCAGGCATCATGATGTCGACTCGACGACAATCGAGGGGATGGTCTCCCGCGGTAGCCGTGTCACCGGAGATCTGGTTCAAGATGCTTGGGAACGAGGAGCGCGATTCGATGGGTGGACCGAACATCGCAATTTCGGGGCATGGGCAGAAGCGCTGACTAGCTGCGGCATCGCGATGGAGGAGTGCTTCAGAGAACGCGACGAGGGCGAGGACCTGCCGTGGGAGGTGGTGAGCTGGAGAGTTGACCGCAAGTTCTTCCTCGACGAACGCCACTCTTCACGCGATGCGGCACTGACCGAGGATTGCAAGAATTCGGAGTGCTCCGTGTGCGGAGCATGCGATTTTGATACATTGGAGAATGTGTTTTCTGAACCGGTTGCGAAAAAAACGACCAGCCAGGCAGACGGTCTACTGCAAGGTTTGCCCGGAACCACCGTGCGGCTGCGCTATAGCAAAGGTGACAAGGTTCGTTTTTTGTCGCATCTAGATATGATGCGAGAAATGGGACGCACGCTGCGGCGAGCAGCTTTACCCATCCTCTATTCCGAGGGGTTTTCTCCTCATCCCAAGGTTTCAGCAGGTCCTCCACTACCGCTTGGCGGGGTGTCGGCACACGAGTGGATCGACATCGAACTAGC
>CAZFHS010000019.1:0-99040 GCA_964518955.1 uncultured Gemmatimonadaceae bacterium
ACCATTTCGGTGAAGATTTCGGTGTCGCCAAAGAAGACCAGGCGCACAAACCCCACCACGAGCGAGATCAAGAAGAACGCAATCCAGATGTAGTTCAGGACCATGAGGCCTCACCAGCGAGCAATTCTGCCAGAACGGGAACGTGCTCGCGCACCAGCGCGTCGGTGTTCGTGAGTGGAAATTCGTAGGTAACCACACCTATCCCTTGCTCTCCTCCCCACGTCCCGAACGATCCGGGCGTCGGATAGCCCACATCCGCAACCAGCTCGAGACCAGTTCTCTCGGCGAGCCAATGTGCCAAGGGGCCCTGCCTCGCATCGTCGATGCAGGCGAGCGGAGCATGCAGCGCCACCACATTTGCCGGTTTTAGATCTCCAATCAACCGGATGAGAGCACGCGTTTCTGCTTCGGAGGCTCTCCCCGACCCCGGGCTCAGTTTCACATCTCTCGGATCGTCGAGCGTGGAACGATGTTCGACCGGATTGGGATTCCAATCCGTTGTTGGGAAATTGCGGTTCAGGTCGACTCCCCGTGCATTGCCACGTGTGCCGCGATTCAGACCGTCCGGGTTCACGGCAAGGACGACTGCACAGTTCGGAGAAGGCTCTGCCAGCAAACGTAGGGCACGCGACAATGCAACGGTCGTCTCAGATTCTTCTCCGTGGATTCCGGCGTGGATCAGGAGCTCGCATTCGCCGGCCGGCTTCCATACTTCCAGAGAAGTGCCAAGGTGTGAACGACCGTACGTGGTGGGCTGCCAGGGGATGGTCCCGATCTCTTGCCTTCGCCGGTACTGCCTCATTGAGGCCTGCAGATGTTCATCACAAATCTCTCGTATATCTCATCGAGGTTTTCCAGAACCGTTCCTTTCAGCCGTATGTCAGCAAGACGAACTGTGTCTCTGATCACGTCGATTGATAGCAGCCGTTCGTTGTGCTTCGCAACAGGAGAATAGCTGAGGTGCCACCGTTCGGGCGCCACTCCATTCTGATCCCACTCATATGGCCGGAAGAACCCGAACGCAGTGTTTGCAGCGATTCGCTCATCCAACCAATCGTGCAGCGGCCCGAACATTCCGCCTGAATTGACTTCCTCGGGAATCAACTCGATCTCGTAGCCATCGGGTTTTGCGGCAGCATCGAAAACGTCGAGGTCAGTACCCCAATGGTGACGCGATGCACCTGGAAGCGCCGACCAACGAAGGATGGCGAAAGCCAGTTCCTTCTGGCTGAGCTGGCCGATGTCGATTGGTGCGGCATCGTTATCGAGTACGGCCTGCTGGCCGCTGGCCTTGCGGTTCCAGATCCCCAGTTGACGGTCGAAATCGCGAAATCCGCTGAAGATCTCGAGCTCAAAACCTCGCTGACTCGCTTCCTTTTTCAACTCGAGAAATGGACCCAACGAGTCTCTGTGTACTCGTGCTCCGATGGACTCGGCGTCAGACACCGAGCAGAGAAAAGAGTCGGACTGGCCAGTGAGATATTCTGTGCTCACGAGCAACCGGTCAGAACGGGTTCGTTGCGAAAACCGAGAACTCCGGAATGAAACCTCGGTTGTCGACCTTGAGGGCACCGATGATTGCGTCGGCGATCTCTTCAGACCGCAACTTCTTCTCTGACTTGGCCTGGTCGCGGCCGACCTTCGCGGCAAAGTCCGTCAAAACCTCGCTCGGGTTGACCAACATGACTCGTACATTGTGGCGCCGCAGTTCGTCACGCCAGCATTCCGTCATCCCTCTCAGCGCAAACTTCGACGAGCTGTACGCTGTGCTTCCTTTGCCACCTTTGAGACCGGACGTGGACGAGATATTTATCAGTTCACCACTCCCTTGCTTGACGAACTGTCGTGCCGCCTGACGCGCCATTAGGAAGGCACCGAAAACGTTTGTTCGGTACACGCCCGTGATATCGTCGAGCCCCATCTCAACGAGAGGTTTGAAGACACCATAGCCCGCATTGTTGACGAGAATGTCGAGGCGACCGTATTTCTCTATCACCTTCTCCACAATGCGAACCGAGTGAATTTCGTCTCCGACATCTCCTGCAATCGAATCGACACCAAGTTCGTCTGCAGCCGTGCGCAGCAGTTCTTCGCGCCTGCCGGTGATTGTGACGTCTCCACCCTCCGCTTTCAATGCTGCGGCGATCGCCTTTCCTATTCCCTCACTTCCTCCGGTGATCAGTGCGACAGCGCCCTGGAGTTTCATGAACCCTCCGTGAGATTTGGTCTGCTAGCGTTACTGCCTCTGAAACCAGACGTTCTTGGTACGACCGTTCGAAGCGAAGAATCCGGTAATCTGACCGTTTCCCGATCGCCTGAATTCCACTGTCGCGAGGAAAAACTGTGAACTCGAAAAGGTGTCCCCCTCGCTGTGCGTCAGTTGAATAGGTTCCATCCTCAGATTGTGGATCACCAGCTGGCCCTCTTCAACCTTCAATTCGTAGAAGACCTCCAGTTCCTCACAGAAGTACCGGTTCGCAAACTCCTCCAGATCTTCAGCGGTGAGTTCGACGCGTTCCACTCGACGCATCGACATATTGCCGCCCTGGTGGTGAGTGGCGCGATCGACTGTGCCATCAGATTCGAAGTGAAAGGTCACTGAGGCAGCGACACCGTCGAAGTTGAAGGTCGAGTCGGACGTCGGAATCACACGGAACTTTGGTTGACCCGTTGCCTGGGCGAACACCTGCCCATCCTCAACCGAGTACACAATGGCCAACGTTACCCCGCCCCCCTCTATCACCCAATCCCCAGCGATCGCCTCCATCCGCTCGACGCTCATGGAAGTCTCACTGGTCGTGGTTTCTTCCTCTGCCTCCTCCGGTTCGAACTCGTCTTCGAAGAAGAGCGTTGCGATCTGCCATCCCAAGGACAGGTCGGCAGTCGAATTGTTGCTCATGAGGATCACTCCACTCACCAGCTCTGGGAAGTAGACGAAGTAGGTTCGGTGGGCCGTATCTCCTCCGGTATGGGTGAAGACGGTTCGCCCTCTGACATGGCGTACTCCCAAGCCCAATCCGTAGTGCGTGGTATCACCGTTGGCGAGTACCGCAGAGGTGGTGATGGCCTCGATTGCCTCCGGTCCACCCACCGTAGCGTCCCTGTAGTTCAACATCCATCGGGTCATGTCCGCGACGGTAGTGTAGATGCCGCCGGCGCCGTATGAAGAGGCAAGATCACGAGCGGTTTGGTATCCATTGTCGCCTGCCACATATCCCTGCGCGCTGCCCGGGATTATCTCCGCCTGATGAGCTTTCACTCTCGTGTCCGTCATGCCAAGAGGATCGAAAACTCTTTCTTTCATGTACTGGGGGAATGTCATTTCGGAAATGCGTTCGATAGTTGTCGCAAGGAGTATGAACCCGGTGTTGTTGTAGTTGAACTCTGTGTTTGGTGGAGCTTGAAGGTCTGGTTGACGTTGGACGATTTGGATCGCGACGTCGCGTTCGAACGTATCCTCTCCCTGGTCTCCCGTGATGGGTAGCAGATTGTAGATCTCTCGATATCCGCCGGTGTGGTTGAGTAGGTTGCGAAGAGTGACAGGGGTCGCAAATTTTGGCAGTTCCGGGATGAACTTTCGTATATCGTCGTCGATCGAGAGTTCACCTTCGGCCTGGAGTAAGAGAATCCCCATCGCAGTGAATTGTTTGGTCACCGACCCGATATTCGATATGGTGCCGACCTCGAATGGGATTCCATGCTCCAGATTCGCGGCGCCATACGCCCTAACAAACTCCATCTCACCTGCCTGCATCACGCCGACCACTGCTCCCGGGGTGCTTGCATCGGCAAAGGACGACATCAACTGGTCCACTCTGTCGTCCGGATCGGTAGCTACGCGTTCAACCCGGTTTACTTCGATCACGTAGTCGCCCTCGCCCTCCTCAAACGGAGAGACTTCAATGACGAAGGTCCCTTCCATCTCGGTTTCGAATCGGAAGAACTCCGGTCCCCGCGCGGGAGAGTCGAAATCCCCAACTTCTTCGCCGTCGGGCCCGACGATCCTCACCACTACATCTACAGTGAGTTGGTTCACCTCTCCGGCAACAAACCTGTTTGAGTCGAGTTCGATGGCGAACCGGTGTTGCGCCCCCGATTCGAGTGTGCCCGATATCGGTCGGCCTCGCCGGATAACCCGTTGATCCTGGGCGATGACCGCGGAGGCTGTCAGAAGCGTCGCCAGAAAACAGCCAAAGAGTGCTCGCATGAAATTCTCCCGGAGAGGCAGTGCAGGCATGTGCCTCATGCTATATCGTCTATTCTCAACATCACGAATTCCCCAACTCTCTCAGTCGAGATGAGGAACCGCTTTTCACGCACACCGTCCGCCGTTTTTATCTGCTGGTGAGCCGGCTTTCGCTCTACGCCGGCGCCACTTTCGAGTGTCTCATTGATTGAGATTCTGATTGCACAAGCCTTACAATGTTTGGTCTTGCCGCAACCACCAGGCAGGTCCGCGTTGGCACACTCGAAGACGTTACCGGCGAGCTGATCCTCGATGGCAGGGAGTTCTTTTCCAACGATAGACCTGGCTGCACTGTTTCCAGAGATGATTCGTCCACCCGCTCCGGCCAAAAAAACCGGTTCCCCGAGGCTCTCGAGAAACTGACCCGCTGATCTTTGAGAAGCGGTACTGAGAGCAAGGGCACATTCATCACAAATACCGTGCGAAATCATATCATCGGTAGCCCCATCTCTTGTCACGGGGGGCAGTTCCTTCTTACACCAAGCGCAAATCCGTCTCACCAACAACCCTCATCGATCTTGTCAGGTGTTCCTGACAATGAAGTTCACATGTAGCTAGCGGAATTCTCAGCAATGTGCCGCACGCACCTAAGCAACTCATCTACTTCTTCAGGCATGTTATAGAAATGAGTCGATGCGCGGCAGCCCTCGACATCACCCCTGCTCGAAGTGCGGATATGGATTTTACCCAAATCCATGATGCCCTGCCGTACGTTGCTCATCGGGACGTCGCCGACGGAGAAATGTGTTAGACCGGCGCTCATCTCAGAATCCATCGGAGTCTGCAGCCTCACACCAGGGATTTCGAGCAGCCCCTCCTTGAATCGTGTTGCCAACTGACGCACGCGCGCTTCGATGTTCTCCTTGCCTATGCTACGCTGAAAGTCGACAGCTGTCTTAATGCCGAGCGCAGAAGAAATATGCCGCTGCCCGCAGTGTTCGTATCGGCTCGCGTCCTCGTGCATCACCCAGACACCATCTTCTTCGTGACCGTCAGCGCCCATGAGAGGATGAATCTGGTCCTGAGTGTCGAGCTTGAAGTAGCCCAGGCCAGTCCCCGTGCCGGCGAGTAGCCACTTCTGACCGGCGGCTGCGTAGTGATCGCATCCCATGTCGTGGAAGTCGAGGGCGATCATCCCAGGAGGGTGAGCTCCATCCACTGAAATCAGCACACCGTGCCGGTGTGCCATCTCGGAGAGCTCCTTCACCGGGGTCAAGAGACCAGTGATGTAGGTAATGTGACTCACGACGAGCACTCGAGTCTTCGGCGTGATAGCTCGTTCATAGAGATCAACCACCTGGTCAATGCTCTCGGGAACTATCGGTATCTCGATTTCGTTGATCTTGATGCCCCGATGATGCGCCAGAGACCTGTATGCACCGTAGCCTCCGGGATGCTCATGGGTGTTCATCAAAACTTCATCGCCTTCGCTGAAATCGATGCCGTTCGCGAAATTGTTCATTCCTTCGGTGGTGCTCCGCATGTAGGCGATTTCCTCGGGGGCCGCCCCGAAAAACTCACCCAGCACCGTCTTGTTTTCATCAAGCTGATCGCTTCTGTAGTTGTCGCGGGGGTTCTCAGCAATTTCGCGCTGAATCTTGATGTGTTCGTCCAGTACTACACGCGGTGGTGGCCCGAACGTTCCGTTATTCATGAACGTAAGACCGTCCTGGATATTGAACTGTGAGCGAATCCTCCACCAAAATGCCTCGTCCGGTGTTTGAGGCGGTGTGGTGGGCAAACTCGATATGGAAGATTGTGCACGCATTGCTTGCGGAATCGATGCGGCGGCGAGACCACCAACGGCAGCTGAAATCGAACCGCCTAGGAAGTTGCGGCGGGAGACCTTCGAACTATGATCACTCATGCTTCCCCCTAGAGAGAGCTTTCAACTCCCATGAACAAGAAAGTGCTGGTGTCGGTGCGAGAGACGTATCGGTGAATATCCACTGGCGAGCACCACGTATCAAGCAGATCGATGGAGCCTGTCACCCGTTGTCCTCAGAGGATCAGTGACGCAATCCCATCGCGCCTATCACACCGCCGATGACGCTGTTCAAATACCGGCTTGAACCACCCAGGCTCGGGCCTAGCCGCACGACGACCATGTCGAGAGACGGTATAACCACCGTATTCTGCCCCATGAATCCCGCCGGCCAGTAAGCATCAGCAGGCACGTCCGGCAACGCCCCACCTCGATTGAGCCAGAAGAGACCACCGTAGCCGTCGTTGGGATCGGTGGCAGTCGGAGTGCTGATGAACTCGACCCAACCCTCCGGTAGGATTCTCTCGCCCAGCCAGACACCGTCCCACAGGTGCAACAGTCCGAACCGGGTCCAGTCGTAGGCGCTCAGGTAGTCGTATCCCGTCATGATGAAGTTGCCGTGCGTATCGGTTTCCAGTACGGCGTCGCGTACGCCGATTTTGTCGAACAAGGCACCCTGAGGAAAGGTGAGGTACTCTTCGCCGCGACCCTCGACTATCTGCCTGATTATCCTGCCGAGCGTGAGGGGATCGCTGTTTCTGTATCGGAACTGCGTGTTCGCCGGGATGTCCATCGGTTGATTGATGGCATGCTCGAACACGTTCACCGCATCGAAGTAGATCATGAAATGCTCGTTCTCGCTGGTATACGATACGGGCTCGGCGAGGCCGAGGTTCAGGAAGTCGAGGCCGCTGCTCATGTGGAGCAGATCGGTGATCGTAATCTCTTTTCGTGGGTCGGATGGGTCTTGATGCCACTCCGGCACTGGTGCCGCCTGTTCGAGCGTCAGTTCGCCCTGATGGACGAGGACCCCGATCAACGCCGCAGTTATGCTCTTGCCCTGAGACCAGCTAATCTGAGGCGTATGGGAAGTGAACCCTTCCGCATATCGTTCGGCCACGATCTTCCCACCGTGGACGACCACTAACGCACGCGTATTCTGACCGGCATCATTCATCGCTGAGTCGAGAATGGCGTTCAGCGCATCGGCGTTTGTACCGGTCGGCAACGGGCCGTGTGCATCAACGTCTCCGGTCGGCCACACCTGAGATTGGGGATCTGGCAATGTCGACTCGACCGGTACCGGCGCGAAATAGATCTCCTCTGAGCCTCGTTCGTGAATCACACATCCTTGATCGCCGTAGTACCCTGCCGAACGTCGCGCGGCACCAGGTACGCTCACGTATGCCCGACGTTGAGCCATATCGACTTCGTACTCGATAGTGGAATCCCACCTGAACGCGGGGAATGGAGCAATGTCCCGCGCCACCACCGTGGCGGCATCGCGTTCGATGTCACGCCCAACCACGAAAAGTCCGGCACAAATGTGGTGAGCCGTGATCGCCGCTACGTGCTCGAGACCCTCACTGGAGAGCTGAAACTCTGTCGTCGTCGATTCAGATTGACAGCCGGTGAGTAGAGCGATCGCTACAACGAGGAGGCATGCGTGCCTGGCTTTGATCATGATAGGCTTCCCTGGTCGGTTGAATAGATCAGAATGAAGTATTCGCGAAGTCCAGGGAACTGTCCAGTTGATGCGTCAATAGCTTCGAAGGGGACCGAGCGGCGAGTGTTGTTGGGAGGGGTTACTCCATCCGCAATGTCTTCATCGGATCGGTCTTAGAAGCCAGGCGCGCCGGCAGATAGCTGGCCAGCTGGCCCACGACGATCAGAATGACCGTCACTAAGAGAAAAACGGTCGGATCGAGTGTATCTACACCGTATAAGAAGCCCGCGAGGAGCCTGGTGGCTGCCACCGCTAACACCAGTCCGATCGCAACGCCAAGCATCGTGGTCTTCATTCCTCTACCCAGCACCTGCTTCGCTATTCCAGCCTGATTCGCTCCAAGAGCCATGCGAACACCGAACTCACGTGTCCTCTGGCTTACCGTGTAGGACATCACGCCGTAGAGCCCCACGGCGGCCAGAACGAGTGCCAAGATACTGAACGCACCGACTATCGTGGCTGGTCCCGATGCGCCACCAGCGGAATATTCTAGATACTGAGGTACCGTCAGCACTGCTGACTGCGGCACGTTGGGTGCCAGTTACCTCACCGCGGCCGAGAGCGGTTCGACCATCGAGCTAGGATCGCCAGAAGTGCGCACAGCGATATTCACACGCTGGACATACTCCCCCTGGCCCATGGGTATCACAAGGTAAGGTTCGGTCGGGTTTTGTAGGCCGGAGTACTTGCCGTCCTCCATCACGCCAACGACAGTGTAGTAAATGCCCAAATCGGCTCGCACCGTGCTTCCGATCGGGTCCCGATCCGGCCAGAAGCGATTCGCCATAGCCCGGCTCACAACGGCAACCGGCTGAGCCTCTTCGGTGTCTCTCTCGTCGATCGGTCGTCCACTCACAATCCGTATGCCCATGGCGTCGAAGTATCCGGCAGAGACCATGTTGCGTTTTACCACCAAGAACTCGTTCGGGCCAGGGTCGTAACCTTCCACCCTAACATCGTGGTGCCCGTGCACCATGCCTAGCGGCAGGAAAGCAGACAATGCGGCGGATTCCACACCCGGCATTGCCGTGATACGATCCAGCATCTCCCGCCGGATATCGGTTCCTTCGGTCTCGTCATATTGCGTATAACCGAAGTTGACCGGGATGATCACACCGTTCCTGAGATCGAAGCCCGGGTCAATGGCGAGAGTGTTCTGAAGACTGCGCGTCAGCAGCCCTGCACCGATGAGCAGCACCAGTGATAGCGCTACCTGAGCAATGACGAGTAGGCTCTGCACGCGGGCCTTGCCGGTGCTCTGGCTCGTCGAGAAACTCTGGTCCTTCAGCGCCTCCGATTGACTGCCGCGGAGGACCTGGAGTGCCGGAGCTAAGCCGAAGAGCAGTCCGGTACACATCGCAACCAGCAGAGTGAACCCTAGCACTCTCCAATCGAGCGTAATCAACAACTCCATTGGAATCTCAGTGCGAGGCTGTAGTGCTTTGAGCACGTCTACGGCAAAGACACTCATCGCCAAACCCGCGGCACCAGCCACCAATGCCAGCAATACACTCTCTGCAAGTAGCTGACGTACGACCCTCCAGCGAGACGCGCCAAGAGAAAATCGCAGTGCAATCTCTCGGTGCCGACCGCTCGCTTTCGCCAACTGCAAGTTGGCGACGTTGAAGCAAGCAACGAGAAGAACAAATCCGACAACACCCAACAGCAAAGTCAGCAGGTTGCTCACACCCGCCGTGGACTCGGGACTGCCCAATCGAGCGCCGTCGAGATCCTCTACAACCAACCCCTTGTTGCTGTTCGATTCGGGATATGCAGTTGCTATGTTTGCCGCAAGCACAGTCAGCGACGCACGAGCCTCATCGATCGTCACCGAGGGACTCAGACGGCCCGTCAGTTGAAGCCAGGGGTCGACGCGACTTTGAACGTTCGGCGTATACGGCAATGCCTTCTCGAACATCGCAAGCGGAGTCCACAGAGCCGGCTCGAGAAGCGGCATGAGCCCGGTGAATCCCTCCGGAGCAACACCGATAACAGTGAATGGGAAATCGTTGATGCGGATCGTGTTCCCGACGACCTCGGCATCCGACCCGAAACGATCGCGCCATGTGCTGTAGCTCAAAACCGCGACTGCGCTCGACCCGAACTCTTCGTCCTCCTCTGGAAGAAACGCTCGGCCCAATCGTGGTTCCACTCCGAGAACCGAGAAATAATCCCAGCTCACTATCTGACCCCACACAACAGACGCACGATCGTTCTCGCTGATAGCCATCGGAGCGAACGCTTGAGCCACGAGCCCCGAAAGAGTTTCGTTTTGCTCCTTGTAGTCGAGGTAGTCGGGATAGGAGGTGTTGCCATGCCGCTGACCACCGATGGTCGATGTCCAGACAGTCACCAACCGATCTGGCTCAGCCACACCAAGCGGCCGTATGAGCAATGAATTGACGAAACTAAAGATCGCGGTGTTGGCACCGATGCCCAGCGCTAGCGAAACAACCGCTGCCAGAGTGAACGATCTGTGCTTCATCATGGTGCGCGCACTATGCCGCAAATCCTGCCATATGCCTGACATTTTCACCCAGCCCCTCCCCGCAATTTCCAGTATCGGGGTGCGATTGATGCGTTCGAGTTCGTGACGATAGAGAAGGAGATCTCCGAAGCGGCGTTTGGTTTCAGCCTCTGCTTCCTCACGGGATAGACCCTCATCCATGAGACTGCGCACGCTTTCGTCGAAGTGGTAGCCGATCTCGTCGTCGAGATCGGCCTTCATCTTGTCGGCCGGTCTTTCGGAGTGTTTAGTCCAACGCCGCCTGTCGTTTTGCTTCATTAGGATTGCAGGACCTTCGCGACCGCTTCGGCGTATTCGCTCCAGATATCAGATCGAACCTCGAGCTGTTTGCGGCCGTCGGCAGTCAGGCTATACGACTTCACCCTGCGGTTCGTATCAGACTTACCCCATTCCGAACTCAGCAGTTTGCGTTTTTCCATACGATGGAGTGCGGTGTACAATGCGCCATCCTCGATGTCGAACACGCCACTAGTAGTCTCGCGAATCCAAGTCGACAGCGCATATCCGTGACGCGGTCCGCCCTGAAGCGCCTTTAGGATCAACACGTCTAGAGTGCCCTGCAGCAGCTTCGCTTTGTCGTCGCCCATACCGACCCCTTAATTGGTTACCCCTGAACGCGTGATAGGTATGTTACATGTATATTGTCTCGAAGTCAATGAGTGGATGGGGAAGGGGGAAGGGGGAAGGGTGAAATCACAACGTTCAGCGAGCAGCGCGCAACGACCGAGCTCAAAGGTATCCCACTGCTCGCTGTCGTCTATGTCCCTCAACTCATCGTTTCGCGAACAGCCTCTCGAACCAGCTATCGAAGACCATGGCGGTGAACCCGTCTCCGGTACAGTTGGTGGCCGTGCGGAACATGTCGGGCAAGCCTCCCGAGAGTGCGACCCAAGTTGCGACGAAGTCCGCATGTGTCTGGCCGGTGAGCCCCACCATCGATGCAAATAATGTCGCGCTCCAAAGCGCGGTGCCGATACCGGCAGGCAAACCAGGAGCAGCGACCGTGAAGAGTACCAACGCCGGCCATGCAACGAGCAAGATGGTCCAGCTGATGTCTATGCCGAACACGTGGGTCAGAACGAACGGAGCGTATGCCATGTACATCAACGTGCTGGCGTCGAGGTTCACGACTGCACCGATGGGCAAGACGAAATCGGCAACTTCGTCGCGAATGCCATACCGTCTTGCGCTGGCGAGGTTCACCGGGAGAGTGGCCAAAGAGGAGCACGTCCCCGCGGCAAAGACCGCAGTCGGGACATAGTATTCCGTCACGACCCGCTTGACCGGGCGACCGGCTAGTCGACCAACAACCACAAACAGATAAAGCAACCACCACACCAGACACATGCCGGCCGTATACAAGGTCATGGTTGCGTAGTGACCCATGCCGAGTCGCGCTCCAAACCGAACGCCTATGGAGATTCCGAAGAGGAAGACGATCGGGATCATGAAGTAGCCGATTTTGCCGCCTACGTCGGTGATTCCCTTTTCGACGCGCTGCAGAAACGCGTAGAGTGGTTCCATGCGCACCGCAACGACACCCACCAGAACGGCGACAACGATGGCCAGCAGTGGCAAAGACGCACCCGGTTGCTCGCCGAATGCCCGGAACATCCTCACAGCCTCCGTCAGAGCCCCCGTTTCACCACTCGAGAACGGAATCCTGAAAATCAACGATGACACGCTTAGGCCCAGTATCCCAGCGACAGCGGAGCTCGCTAAATACCAGAGGATCACCGATCCGGCAAAGCGTCCCGCCAGGCCGCGCTTCACCAGAGTCGCTATCGCCGGACTCAACGCCACAACAATGAGCAGGGGCACGAGAGCAACAATCGCTCGAATCAGGTAGGTGGTGCCACGTGCGACAGGACCCAGCAACTCCGTGAACACGCCACCGAGTGCAATTCCAATCACCAAAGCGGAGAAGGTCCAGATGTACGCTGGTACTCGGCGTAGCCGAAGCATCCAAAACACTAGGTGGGGAGCACGCAACGTGCAACTTAGATATTCTTCTCTCGATCTCGTGGGTAGAAGGAATTCAAATGGGAAACACGAAACGTGAACTCGGCGCGACAAAGCTGGTCACGGTCAACGGTCGCGTTCAACCGGGTGAAAATGTCGTTGTCGTTACGGACAACGAGCTGTTCACGTTCGCAGAGCTCGTGTGTGCCGCTGCGGAGGAGGCCGGAGCAAGTGTCGTCACCTGCATAATGCCGGTGCGTTCGCAGGACGGTCAGGAACCGCCTGCACCAGTTGCCGCAGCGATGGCAGAAGCAGATGTGATCTTCTCGCCGGTGTCGGTGTCTATCACGCACACCCGGGCAGTGCGTTCAGCACTGGATCGCGGCGCTCGCGCGATACTGATGACGGCTTATACCGAGGAAATCATCACCTCGGCGGGATTGCTCGAGACGGACTTCATTGCTCAGGCGGATGTTTGCCGACGGCTCGGCGTGTCATTGACCGATGGCGAAGCGCTGCGCCTCACGTCACCGCGCGGCACAGATTTGAGATTCTCAATTGTCGATCGGCGCGTGAACGTACTGACAAACATTCCTGATCCAGGGCAACTCGCGCCGGTTCCCGACATCGAAGTGAACGTCGTGCCCTTGGAGGGTTCCGCAAATGGGACGCTGGTTGCCGACGCGAGTGTGCCGTACCTGGGCATCGGCATTCTGGACGAACCCATCAACTGTGTCGTGCAAGACGGCTTCATTACGAGCATGGAGGGCGGAAAGCAGGCGGACGTCTTGCGGAAAGCGCTGGAGGTTCACGACGACCGTAATTGCTTCAACGTCGCCGAACTGGGCATCGGGCTCAACCCGAACTCGAAACTCACCGGACGCATGCTGGACGACGAAGGGGTCCTGGGAACAATCCACATCGGTATCGGAACCAGTCACACGTTGGGTGGATTTGTCATGGCCCCGACTCACTACGACCTACTCATGTGGGAGCCGACCATCGAGATCGATGGGCGTGTGGTACAACGAGGCGCGGAGGTGTTGGCTTGATGGAACGTGGTGCGAAGATCCTCGTCGAGACATGCGCCGGTGCAAGAGCCGGCGAACAAGTGGTTGTTGTAACCGACACTGAACGCCTGGCGATCGCTCAGGCGGTTGCGAATGCAGCAGTGACGGCGGGGGGCGAGCCAAGCATCGTGGTGTCACCACCTCGTTCCATAGACAACGAAGAACCCACGGCGCCGGTGGCGGCAGCGATGCAACAAGGGGACGTGATATTTCTGCCGGTGACGCATGCACTCTCTCACACGGTAGCCGTGCGCTGCGCAATCGCGGAGGGAGCGAGGGTCGTGTCGATGTCAGCGTTCACGGAACGGATGATGAATGAGGGCGGCCTGTTTGCCGACTTCTCGGCAAGGCGTCCCCTCTACCGGGCCGTGGCTCAGAGCCTCACTGAAGCGTCTCAGGTTCGCGTAACAAATCCTGCGGGTACTGCCCTCTCGTTCAGCATCGAGGGCCGGTCAGGCAACAGCCATGCGTGCATAGTGGATGAGCCCGGATTCACTGCGGCACCCAACATCGAGGCTAATACGTCGCCGGTCGAAGGATCGACCGAGGGTGTGCTCGTGGTAGACGGCAGCATCCCGTATTACGGGGTTGGCGTAGTTACAGATCCCGTTCGTTTCAACATCTCCGGCGGATTCGTGCGTTCAATCGAGGGAGGCGACCAAGCAGCATTCTTGCGCGACCTCCTTGCCCGCCAGAATGACAGATGGGTCTTCAACATCGCTCAGTTCGCAATCGGTCTCAATCCGGAGTGCCGAGATTTTACTGGTGAGATGCTAAACGACGAGGGCGTGAACGGCACTATTCACATTGGGATCGGAACATCTTCCAATCTCGGAGGTGTTGTCCGAGCGAAAACGCACTTCGACGCTATCATCCGTCAACCCACTGTTCGGCTGGATGGAGAGGCGGTCATTCGGGATGGAAAGATATTGGTGGAGGGTTAGCCGCTCTGCTTGCCATTGCCGTGTCTTTGAGCGTTGTACCACCACATCACCACGTACAATCCAACCTGTGCAAGGATCAGCACACCAAGCCCCTGGGCCAGCATGACCAGAATCATACTCACAAACAGACTCACGACTGCCCAGGCCCATCCGGACATTCTCTCGTACATGGCAGCTCGGTAGAACAGGGTGGCAAAGCAGATGGCGACGAGCGCGGACAATCCCATGGTGCCTCCTGGCAGCGTTCAGAGGATCTGCAATCTGGATTCAGCAATCTGCAATCGTGATGCCCTACCTTCTCGGCTCACTCACCAAACGTGACACCCGCCGCCTAATATCATCTACTTGCGGCAGCAACTCTGGCTCACAATCCTTCCACAATTCCAGCAATTCGTTGTAGTACTCGACCGCCTTCTCGCGATCGTTTCGTTCCTCGTACAGTTCACCGAGGTTCACGTATACACTTGCCAACCACACCGCATCCCAAAACACACGAGGCGCATAGGGTGTGTGCACGAAGCGTTCATACGCCGCCATCGCGGAGTCGGGTTCGCCAGCGAGGCGGTAGGCGGAACCCAAGCCATGCAGTGCGCAGATCGGACACCCGAGCTCCGCATGGGACAGTTGAAAGGCGGCGATGGCATCGGCTGCGCGACCTTCTGCCAATGCGATATATCCGTCTGCACGATGGAGGTCCGCCGCTGATTGTCTCAACAATCCCTCGTCTAGTTCGCGCTGTGCTTCCGCAAGAAGTTCTTTCGCCTGATTGATGCGGCCGGCCCCAGCATACGCGGCTGCGATACTGCCGTAGGGACGCTCCGCTGGACCGAGACTCTCCATCGGGATGCGTTCGAGCGCCTCATCCAACTTCGCTAGACCTCCTTCGGGATCGCCTCGCACCATGACATCGTGTCCGGCAGCGGGAGCAGTCATCTGGAGGAGCATTCCGCGAAGCCCTGCACGCTCCATGAAAGCCGCCATAGCATCGAAATACCTGGCAAACGCCTGCGGTTTCCCTATAACGCCATGGCCGAATCCCAATATGAGATTTGTACGAAGGTGCTTCCAGAAAGGGCTGTTGGTGGCGCTCTGAACTGAATCGATCACGGCTAAGGCGCGATCGTAGTCACGGCGCACATAGGCTACCTGGGCCTCGCGCTCGGCCAGATCGGGATCTCCGGGAAACAGCCTGTACCCAACTCTGATTGCGCTCTCTGCGCCAACAAGATCACCTACGTTGATCCTCGAGTACGCGACGTTGCCAATATGGAGCGCTGTACTGTCAATCTCGAACGCGCGGGAATAGTAGTCGGCAGCGAGGACATGATTCCTCCGGTTGTCGGCGTGAATTCCAAGATTGTTGAGCGCCCAGGTATCGTTCGAATCCAGTCTCAACATCGCCTCATATGCCTGGATTGCACCATCATCGACACCGGTGACATACTCCTCATACGCCGCCGTGGCGAGGTACTTCTCCCGCTCTGTCAATCTGGACCGGTATTCGTAGGCCTTCGCAACCGCGTCCCTAGCGCGAGTTCTCGACAGCCGGCGATTGCGCAGCATCATGCCCAGTTTGCGATATGCCATAGCAAATGCCGTATCGATGGCAACAGCTTCCTCGATCAAGGCCAGGGCCCTGTCATCGTCACCAGCATCCTCCGCGGCGACTGCGTCTGTGTAGTGCCGCAACGCTGGGAGCGAAGAGGTTGTCACCTGCGATAGCGCCGGGGATCGACGAATCGTCCTCAACGATTCGCCCATTCGTTCTCTCAGTTTCGCCGAGACCTGGTCTATCGCATCCACGACCTCCGTGGGGTCGCGGGCAGTAACCCGCACAGCGGTTAAATCTTTCCCCGATTCGGCAGCCACCACTCGCGCCGAGATGAGATACCCGGTTCCAGCTCTGTGCACTTCGCCTGCTACTACAGCCTTGAATCCTTGTCTCTGAGCCACCTCCACAGCCACCGGTAGCGGAACCGCGGCATCCGACCTTCGTTCCATTCTCCGCAGAGCAGCCACGACTTCTCCTGAGCCGACGATCTTCACTACCGGCGATTGCGTCAGATCGGTGCGAATTGCCTGCGTCAGGGCTAGAGCCAGAGTTGAATCTCCGGTGTAGTCTTCAAAGTCCGCCAGAATGAGCGCATCACGTTCCTCCAACACACCCTGCGTGATCAGAGTAGCGGCCGGACCGATTCCGAAAGCTCGCGAGGCCATGAACACCGCAGTGACTACGCCGAGAGCTGAGAACGCGATTACGGTGCTGATCACATAGCGACGCCATGAAATCCACCTGTGAACGCGGCCCAGCGCTCCTTCAGCATCCACCTGTACTGCTGCCGATCTTGCTCGTTCAACGTGGCCGGTGAAAACAAGCAACGGCGAACCAGCCACGGCCATCGCCGCTGCAGCGGCGAGAACCCAGTTGGGCAAGCCCAAGATCATCATGAGACCATAGATGACGGCGAGCAGCAGCAGCGTGGCTCCAGCGATGGCACCCAAGTTTCGATAGGGGTACCTGGGCAAGGCCACACTCTTGGCGGTACCGGAGATGATTGCGGCCACCTCGGATCTGAGCTCTCCCGCAAACTCGTCCGCAGTTGCCTGTCGGTCTGCGGGTACCTTGGCCAGTGAGCGCACTAGCGTTGCCGCTACGGCGTTGGGAACTGATGGGCGGAATTGGGTGACGGGCTGCGGCTCAGCCGCAAGATGCTGCCGAACCACAATCTCTGCAGTGGGACCGGTGAACGGGACCTGGCCAGCCAACATTTCGTACAGGACACAACCGAGGGCGTAGATATCACTCCGCCCGTCGAGCGTGCGCTCGCCGGCGGCCTGCTCGGGGCTCATGTAAAAAGGAGTACCCACTGAGAAGCCGGTTTCCGTGAGCCTATCATTCCCCATTTCAGATATTGCCCGTGCTATCCCGAAATCTGCGACTACGGCATGGCCTTCTTCGAGGAGGATGTTCTCTGGCTTGATGTCCCTATGGAGCACGTTGTGTCGATGTGCCGATCCAAGTGCATCGGCTACCTCAGCCGCGTACCTGAGAGCCTCTTCGACGGGTAGCTGTTTGTCTCGGGTCAGCTGCTCGCGAAGCGATTCTCCTTCAACGTACGGCATTGTGAAAAAGAGGAATCCATCCGATTCACCAGAATCGAGCAGCGGCAATATGTGCGGGTGGTTCAGCTGTGCAGTGACCTTCATCTCACGTAGGAATCGTTCCGGACCAATAGCCTCGGCGATCTCCGGATGAAGTACCTTCACCGCTACTTGGCGCTCGTGCTTTAGGTCCTTCGCGAGGTAAACGGTCGCCATGCCGCCCCTACCCAGTTCACGTTCGATGGCATAGCGATCGGAGAGGGTGGTACGCAGACTATCCACGGCATCACTCATAGTCTGCTAAGATGCGACCAGACTGCCGTTAACGCCAGAGCCGGCAAAACTCTCTGGCCCTCCTTCCACACAGCCCGTATCTTTGAAAACCTAGGCCTCCCGACCCACCATGATAGACTCGATCGACCGTCTCAAAGCCGCCATCGGCGACGCCTACACCATCGAAGGTGAGCTTGGCTCGGGTGCAATGGGAACCGTGTACCGCGCCTTCGACCTCGAGCGTGGAGAGACGATTGCACTCAAAACGCTGCACCGAGCCGACGCGTCGGCCATATATCGGTTCAAGCAAGAGTTCCGTGCGTTGGCAGATGTCGCTCACGAGAATCTCGTGCAACTGTACGAACTCGTGGCGCACGAGGATGTATGGTTTTTCACGATGGAGTTCGTCGATGGCGTGAGCTTCATCGAATATGTCCGGCCGAGTTCTGGCACCGTGGGCGACGATGAAATCACCCAGGTCGATCCGATCGATGGTAGTGCTGTGCATTTGAGTCAGATGACGGTCCCAGCTGGAACCGTGAGCGGCGTGCTCGACGCACTAAGGTTGCGGCAGGTACTGCACCAGTTGCTTCAGGGAGTTGCAGCGCTGCACCGAGCCGGCAAGATTCACCGAGACCTGAAACCTTCAAACGTGCTCGTCACAACAACAGGGCGCGTGAAGATATTGGACTTCGGAATAGTCACCGACATAGAGGGTTCGCCCCAAATAGATACGTCGGAGCATGCCATCTCCGGTACCGTCGGCTATATGGCGCCGGAGCAGTGTTCCGGCCAGCATTGTGGACCTGAGAGCGACCTGTACACTGTCGGAGTACTTCTCTTCGAGGCCCTCACGGGAACGCTGCCGTTCTCCGGCCCGCTCTATGAGGTTTTCCAAAAGAAACGCGAGTGCGACGCACCTCGCCCCGAAGACATTGCGGCCGGATTGCCGAACGACCTGGCGGAGTTGTGTACAGCGCTGCTCGCACGCGAACCGGCAAGCAGACCTTCGGATCAGGATCTATTGACCGCACTGCGAGTATCCGAGCCCGCCGTGCTCATCGACCAGCAAACGAAGAGAAAAGAGAGCGGATCACTGGTGGGGCGGGAAACGCACTTCGAAGCTCTCGAGAATGCTTTTGCGGATGTAACCCGAGGCAACACGGTATCGATGTGCGTGCTCGGTCCTTCTGGCATTGGGAAAACTACGCTGATCCGTCACTTCACAGACTCGTTGGTTGCCAACGAGCGCGCAGTGGTTCTGGCAGGTCGCTGCTACGCACGTGAGTCTGTGCCGTTCAAGGCGTTCGATGGCGTGATCGATATGCTCAGCAGGCTACTGCGGACGGTGGACGACAGCTTCTTGGAACCTCGTTTGCCGAAAGACACACCTGCACTTGCACACATATTCCCGGTTCTCAAGCGTGTGCCGGCAATTGAACGATGCTCGGCGGGCACATTGGACATATCGGATCTTTGGGAGTTGAGGCGCAGGGCATTCGTGGCGTTCCGCGAAACGCTGGCCGACATCTCTCGGGAACGCCCGCTGGTACTTCACGTCGACGATCTACAGTGGGTCGATCGAGATAGCGCCGACGTACTGGAAGACGTCCTTCAGTCTATGGAGCACCTGCGCGTCTTCTTCATACTGAGTTTTCGTAGCGAAGAGGTTTCCAACGTTCCTCTTCTCACACAATTACTGGAGACGGCTAACGCGACGGATAGGCATGTACTCGATGTCGGCCCTCTGAGTCTCGCGGACGCGGCCAACTATGCAGAGGAGATGCTCACCGATTGGCGTTCCGACTCCCTCGGATACGCACGCGCGTTGGCCAAGGAATCGGATGGCAATCCATTCTTGCTCGACCAAATGGTACGCGTCGCACTGGAATCCGGTTCAGAGGACGCAGGCAAGTCGCTGAAGCTCGCAGACATGTTGAACGCACGGTTCCAGCAGCTTCCCAAGGGTGCGCGCTCACTCAGCGAAGTGCTTGCGATTGCCGGGCAGCCGATAGACACCGACGTGGCATTCTATGCGGCAGAACTCCAGCACGGTGAACGGGCGCTCGTGGAGAGCCTCCGCCTTGCACGCCTGGTAAGGGTTACAGCAGCGACGAGCCGTCTGAATCTGTACCACGACAGAATCCGCGAAAATCTGGCCCGCGAGCTGTCTGAAGATCAAGCCAGTGGTATCCACCTGCGATTGGCTAAAGGTCTCGAGGAAAAAGAGATCGACGATCCAGAAGCCCTCTACGAGCATTACCTCGGTGCAGGTCATGCGGATCGTGCTGCTGTGTATGCCGCGAAGGCGGGTGATGGCGCACAGACGGCACTTGCGTTCGAGCGGGCGGCATCGTTCTACGGTCGGGCAATCGAATTGAGTGCCGATTCGAACCCTGAAATCGGCGCCTGGTACGTGGGATTGGGAGATGCGCACGCGAGTGCCGGCCGCGGTGGCGATGCTGTGAGTGCTTATCTCGGGGCTCTCGAGTTCATCGGTGAAGACGCGGCTATAGAGGTGCAGCGACGTGCTGGTCAGCAATACCTGGTGAGCGGTCGAGTCGCGGAAGGTTTGAGCGTCATCTCCGAGGTGTTGCGTAAGGTCAACCTACCGCAGTTGCCTCCCACTCCCAAGCGAGCATTCCTGGCATTGGTCCTGAGGCGCATCAGGGTTGCGATGAGGGGCCTCGAATACGAGGAACGCAGCGAAGCCGACGTTCCTAGCGACCAACTCACACGAATCGACACTTGCTGGGCAGTCGCTGAAGGAATGGCGCTCGTGGACAACATTCAAGGGGCCGCCTACCAGGCTCTCCACTTGCTTCTTGCGCTCGACGCCGGCGAGCCGAGTCGCATCGGGCGCGCGCTTGCCATGGAGGCAGGCTTCTCCGCGAGTTCGGGTGCGACGTCAAAAGCAGCTGACCTGCTCCAGCAGGCAGAACAGTTGGCCGACAAAATCGGGTCGAGACCGACAATAGGCCTCTGCAGGATGATCGGTGCGGTTTCGGCGGTTCACGACGGGCGATCCGCTGACGCCAAGCGTTTTGCGGTGGAGGCCGAAGAGATCCTCAGCCAACACCGGGGTTTGTCCGCATGGCCGCTCAATATCGCGCGCGTGTACCACATCTCGTCCCTCATCGACGAGGGCAACATCGTTGAGCTTTGCCACGTGAGTCGAGAGTTCCTCGATGACGCTTTGGACCGCGGTAATCTGTTCGCGGCAACAATGTTCAGGTCAGGTTGGTCCACATTATTGTGGCTGAGCCGAGACGACCTGCCTGGCGCAAGAGACGCACTCGAGAAGGCGCTGGCCCAATGCCCGCCCAACGTCTTCTACATCCCTCACTACAACTGCCTGCTCTCGCGGGGAATGATAGATCTCTATGCGGGCGACGACGCAGACGCGTACGATCACATAGACGCCGTGTGGCCGGCGTTGGAGCGATCGCTGGTGCTCAGGATACGGTCAGTGCGGGTTCGGTGTTTGAGGATGCGCGCCTCTTGTGCAGTCGCAGCCGCCGGCAGTGGTCGCGATCGGAAACGTCTGCTCTCCATTGCAGAGAAACACGCAAAGGCGCTCGAGCGAGAGCGTCACTACTCGGTGATCTCAAACAACGCCAAGGCAAAGCTACTGCGAGCCGGAGTGGCGTCGGTGAGAGGTGACTCGGCAACCGCCCTCGAGTACCTCAGCTTTGCGATAGACCGATTCGAGGAGTGTGGCTCGGCCCTCTGGCACGCCGTGTCTCTGAGACGCAAAGGCCAGGTGCTCGGCGGCGATGAAGGACAGGCACTGATGCGCGAGGCCGACGGCTGGATGACCCGTGAAAGGATAAAAAACCCGGCGCGTTTGACTGCCGCATTCATTCCCGGTTTTCCTCTCGGTGATGAGGGAAAACAAACACTCAGAATTCGAACTCCACTCGGAATGAGAGAATCCGGAACGAGCGCAGACGATCGAGGTGCCAGTTGATTAACCGTCTTACCGTCACACTTTCAGCACTTTGCCTCGCCTCCACGACAGCATGCGACTCCGGTGGTCTCACTGCAGACCTAGCCTTACTGAACGGCATCGTCATCACGATCGACACAGAAAACCGAATCGCGGAGGCGGTGGCTGTCAGGGACGGCAAGGTCGTCGCAGTTGGATCGGATCGAGACATCGAGCGACTAGTGGGGCCGGAAACGCGAGTGATGGACCTGGCGGGCAAGACAGTCACGCCGGGCCTCATTGATGCTCACGCACACTTCGCTTCGTCCGGAGCTGATCGACTGTACGGGATTGACTTGAGCTACCCCAATGTCCACAGCGTGCGCGATGTGGTTACGAAGGTGAAGGAACAAGTCGAGTTGTTGGAACCCGGCGACTGGGTAGAGGGACGCGGATGGGACGAAGGCAAGTTCGAAGAGCTCCGCTATGTGTACGCCGCCGATCTGGACTCGGTCACTCCCGACAACCCAGTCTGGCTCACTCACACCATGGGGCACTACGGTGTGGCAAACAGTTTGGCGTTGCGGATGGCCGGAATAAGCAGGAACACGCCAGATCCATCGGGTGGCACCATCGACCGAGATGACCGCGGTAGGCCCACCGGTGTGTTGAAGGAGTCGGCACAGGACCTGGTGAGCCGGATGATTCCAGGCTACACGGACGAGCAGATCAGAGAGGGCATTCGCGACCTCGCTCGAGGATTCAACCAAGAGTGTATGACCGGAGTGAAAGATCCCGGCGTTTCGCCGAGAATGTGGGACGCATATCAGGAGGTCCAGCGAGATGGAGATCTCAATTTGCGCGTCTTTGCGCTTTGGAGCGGAGGACGCTCAATCGAACAAACCGAACGGGTAATCGAACGAATCGGACCATTCACGAAACCGTACCGATCGACGGGTGACGACCACCTCATTTCGGGTGGGGTAAAGCTATACCTCGATGGCAGCGGAGGCGCGCGCACGGCATGGCTCTACGATGAGTGGAACAAAGGATTGGACGATATAGACCGAGGCAACCATGGGTACCCAGTGGTGAGCGAAGAGATGTTGCGCGAGCAGGTTCGGATGTACCATGACGCCGGGATCCACGTGAGCATCCACGCCATTGGAGACAGGGCCATCGATTGGACCGTTGATAGTTACTGGGACGCGCTGGAAGAGAAACCAACGCGTGGGCTTCGCCATGGGATTATCCATGCCAATATCCCAACAGATCACGCTCTCGATCGCCTGGCAGAAATGCAGAGCAGATACGATGCAGCATACCCCGAGCCTCAGGCCACATTCATGTGGTGGATCGGCGATACATACGCGGGGAATTTCGGACGCGAGCGCGCACTCCGCCTGAACCCTTTCCGAACGTATCTCGGGCGCGGCATCCAGTGGGGAGGCGGATCGGACTATCCGGTTACGCCATTTGCCGCACGCTACGGCCTATGGTCATCGGTTGCCCGGGAGACATTGCTCGGCGTCTACGGCGAAAACCCATACGGTATGGACGAGTCGATCGACGTGCGTACCGCGCTGAGATCGCTCACAACCTGGGCCGCATACCAGATGTTTTTAGAAGACAAAGTTGGTACTATCGAGGAAGGTAAGTACGCGGACCTCGCCGTTTGGGACAAAAACCCATACTCTGTGGATACTGCGGAGTTGAAGGAACTCGCGTGCCAAATTACCATCTTCGATGGCAACGTCGTCTTCGACGGCGCAAGAGGAACTTGATGATGAAGAATGCGGTTATTTCACTGTTCGCACTGTCCATCGTGTGCTCTGCAGCCGTTTCCGCGCAGGAATCTCTGTTCACACCTGAATTGGCCTCAACTCCTCTCGCCCGTGATGTGTTCGCGTATATCGACGAGAACAGGGATAACATCATCGAGGAGTGGATTTCATTAACTGAGATCCCCGCCCCGTCAGGCCACGAACAAGAGAGAGGACGGTATTTCGTTGAGCAATTCGAGGCCGCAGGCCTAGACGACGTACACATCGATGAAGTCGGCAACGTCATCGGAGTGTGGAGAGGTAGCGGACGGGGTCAGAAGATCGTGTTCGCGCCTCATATGGACACGGTGTTTCAAGATCTCTGGGAGATCGATGTAGTCAGGGAAGGAAA
Organism: uncultured Gemmatimonadaceae bacterium; assembly: GCA_964518955.1. Lineage (GTDB taxonomy): Bacteria > Gemmatimonadota > Gemmatimonadetes > Gemmatimonadales > GWC2-71-9 > JBDGYW01. Next base: position 23,719 of record CAZFHS010000019.1, read on the forward strand.
CATCCTCAAGGCTCCCGGCATCGGGGACAACACGGCGAGCTGCATCAACCTGCTCTGGACACTGCGCGCCCTCAAACACGTAGGTTTCGAGCCCACCAACGACTACTACTTTCTTGTCACCGTGGGCGAAGAGATGGGCAAGGTCGGCATGAAATACCACTTCGCCAATACCACGTATGAGTACGACCAGGTCATAGCTCTGGACGGTGGCTTGGGCGGAATCACATATGGTGCGTTCGGGTTCGGTGGCAGAGAGGTCACCTTCAGGGGACCAGGTGCGCATACCCTGTCCAGCAAGGGCGTTCCCAATCCAAACATGGCGATGGCCAGGGCAATCGAAGAGATCTATCGGATTCAGGTGCCGTCAGAGCCACGAGAGAAATGGACGGTTTTAAACGTCGGCTTGGTGCGCGGCGGAAGATCGAGGAACGCCGTCTCTCAGGAAACCACTTTCTACGCAGACTTGAGATCGCACGATCAGGATGAGCTGGAGCGCGCGGGGTCTCAGATCGACGAGATCTGCTACAGAATAGCCGAACAAGAGAGCGTCGAAGTCGAAATCACTCGGCGAGACGACCCTGCCGCCCAGATACCGGGGCACCGCAACTCGACGCTGGTCAAGACCGCGGAGGAGGTGCTGAGGTTCCTGGGTTACGAGCCACGCCTCAACGCGTGGGGAGTGACCGATGCGAACATCGCCATCAGGCGAGGAATTCCCGCCATCAGTCTTGGCAGAACGCGGAGTCGAGGTGGCCACACGCTTCAAGAAGAGGCGGAGATCGACGGCCTTTTCGATGGCATGAAGCAGGTGGCGTTGATGTTCCTCTCGCTGAACCGTTGAGGACGGCGAGAGGAAGAAGCACTACTGGCGGGCGATACCCACTACACCACAAGCAACTCGGGCGCCTGCGGCGCCAGTTGGTTGCGACGTTAGATCGTCCTCTCCAGCATGGACTATCACTCCCCGCCCGATAATCGAGTTTGGACCTGCAAACGAGATGTGCGTATCGGTGTGTTCGTGGTGAACCGCACCGTTTTCGTCTGCCGTGACGTTGCCTAGATCGCCAGTGTGACGCATTTCGTCCGATGGACCGGCGTGATCGGCTCCCCCTGGATTGAAGTGCCCACCGGCAGACGTTCCATCCGCGGCAGAGCAATCGCCGAACTCATGGATGTGAAATCCGTGCGTACCCGGCTCCAGTCCAACGAGATCGGCAACGACGGAAATGCCAACATCGGTCTTGGTGAAAGTCACCACGCCCCTGGCTTCCGAGCCGTCGGTCGGGCTGAGGACTGCCACAGCCTGTGAAAACGCGACGTCACTCTCGTGCAGGTGGGCGTCTTCCTGCGGCGTGCATCCGTAGCTAGTGGCGAGTGCTACGAGGGGAGCGATTGCCGCGAAGGGATATTTGGTGCGCACGGTGGTATCTCCTTCTCTATGACTGAACAGTCGGTCGACTCCGTTCAGTATAACAGCAACCGCTGCGGGCAGGGCAGAGGCGGAAGCGGATCAGAAGCCCAACGACAGACCGACCGAGAAACCGTCCAAACTAGGTATCACTAATAGCTGGGCCCTGCGGCGCTTCTCTCGCGCTCGCCCAACAGCCCTGTCGACTGCTACCGTCGCGACAAATTGTACGATCGGTTCGAGCACCCAGACTGCCGCCGCGTCTTTTTCTCCAAGATCGCCGCCCAGCGCGTGATATGCTCCGAGGCTGGCAAACCACACCGCCCCGCCGGTCAAAACGTCCAGCGCGAAGTTGCCCCGACGACGGTTGCCCAGGTGTGTGCCGAGCGCGAGCCCTACGGTGCCGCCAACGGCTGCACCGTAGATGAATCCCTCGAGCTCACAGAAGTCGTGGTCACAAGGGGTACCTATCGCAGCGCCTACTACCCCGCCCACTACCCAGCCACCCAAACCCAACAATGCTCCCCCCAAAACCGGCCAGGTTAGGCTCGGCTCCTCGGGGAACTCTCGATCTTCTGCGGCAACCTGAGCCTGCAGACTGCTGAAAAGAATCTGTGGAACGGCAATGGCTACAAGAATCTGTCTGAGCACGTTCGCCTTCTCGGACTGTGACGTTCCAGCCTAACCTATAGCACTCAAGAGACTGTCAAGCGAGCGCCGGTACCCACCACATCAGTCCGTTACGTCGGCCTCTCTGGCGACTGCGTGACCCTATGCATCATCCTCGCGGAACATGACCCACGTGTCCATTCCGTCGGTCGCTTTCACGTGGCCAATGACTCGATAGCCGAAATGTTCGTACAGCGGGATGTTGTTCTCGTCTTCAGTGTTCAAAGACACACCCGTAGAGTCGGGATCGCCGTGCGAGAGCTCGTGCACTGCATCGAGCAGTATGCGCCCGTACCCGCTCCCAGCGTGAGACTTGAGAACGCCGATCATGTTGAGGTGGTAATGAGGTTCGGGCACCTCGAACAGCTTCCATAGATCTCCCAAAGCCTCATATCGAGAGCGCGCATCCTGGCCCAGTTCCTTCCACAGAGCCTCTCGGTGCTTCGCCAACGACGGAATAGCCTCTCGTTGGTACGGAGGTGTCAGAATGGCGGCCGCAACCGCTCGGTCGGCTTCTTTGATGGCCAGTACGGGCTCATCGCGGCAGTAACGAGCCGCAACGAAAAACCTCACGAGCTTGCGCAGACTCCCCTCATACTCGTCACCAGTTTCTCCGATGATGTGGCGCATGACAGGATACTCGTAGAATGAATCAACGAGCACATCTACAGCCTGCTCGGCTCGGTCCGTCGTCAACCGTTCAACCACCGCTATAGCTCTTGCATTTATCGCAGACATTTTTGTTTGTCTCCTTCAACTACTGGGCACCGAGAGAAAGGCTTCGGTCTTTTGCCTGCCACGTCTTACATATCTCCTCGACGTGGCGGTGATCGGTCCCACAACACCCTCCAAACACGTTCAGATTGTGCAACACACCGGTTAGCTCGTTGCACTGTTCTCCCAGTTCTACCGGATCTCCGTCATCGAGCTCCTCGGCTTCGTCCAGTTCGGCGTGGCTCTTCGACGACGCGTTGGCACGAACACCGCTGACTCTCGAAGTCCATTCTTCCCCCGCCGCCAGCGCCTCTCGGAAATGAGTTGGGTGCGCGCAGTTGATCATGAAGTAGGCAGGCGCATCACCCGTAGATGCATCAACCTGCGTTATGGCGTCGCACAAACTCTGCCCAGATGGCAGCTTCCCGTCCGTTTCGACTGTGAATGAAATGACCACCGGCAAACCCGCGAACCTCGCCGCCCTGGTGAGGCCAATGGCTTCTTCAGCATTGGTCATTGTGAGTGCAGAGATCATGTCCACACCCGCATTGCTCAGGGTGCCCACCTGCGGCGCGTGATATCGTTCCGCTTCCCGGACCGTCATTCGGTCCGAAGCGTTGTACCCATCCCCGCGCGACCCCATGCAGCCGCTCAGTACGATTGGGGTGGTGTCGCTCTGAAACTCGTCGCGAATGTTCCGCATCAGGTCGATGGCCTTGTGGTTGACCTCGGCCAATTCATCTGCCGTGTATCCGAGCTTATTTCCCCAGGACGAACTGGCGCGCCAGGTGGCACTCTCGAGAATGAACCCTACTCCCCTGTCTCGAGCGATCGAAGCGTACCGGCGGTAGTACTTTCGCATAGCTTCGCGCCCAGCCTCATGCTTCAGGAGGTTGAACGCGGCAAATTCGGGCAGATCAAATCCATCCTGGAAGATGAGCGTGGTCTCCAGACCGCCGTCCGTCAGGAACAGTTCACCAGAAAGCTGCGGAAGGTCGTCTCTCTGCTTGAACATCTTTCGAGCCTCCGGTCCGCCGATTCACGACCAATAATACGGCATAGAAGTACCGTAATACTATAACAACGGGAGAGTTGGTTCGAAAGGGCGCTCCATTCGGTTGTCAGACCCGACGGGGCGTTCAGTTCGGCTCGAGCCAACGGCCTTTCGTGACCACGCCTACGATGCTGGAGGTTGCCTGAATGTCGTCCAGAGGGTTTCCACTGATGAGCACTAGATCGGCCCGGCTCCCAACGGACACTGTCCCTGAGCCGTCGCTCAACTGAAAGAACTCCGCTGGGTACGCTGTAGCTGCCTGCAAGGCTTGGAAAGGAGTGAGGCCGGCTTGCACTAGTTCCCGAAGTTCTCTGTGCAGCACGTAAGCCAGCGGATTGGTGTCCGTACCGGCGAGGAGACGGGCCCCTACACCCGCCAACGCACGCACCAGCGAATCCTGGACTGCAAGTCCGAGATAGGCTGCTTCGAAGTCTTCCGGACTGAAATTGCTCAGCCAAGGGATGTCTGTCCTGTTGGTAAAAAACTCGCGCTCGCCCGGCGCTAGGAGCTGGCCTTCTTCGGACTCGAGATAGGCATCGATATCGGCTTGCGGCGCCCAGAGCATTCGCACAGCCATCGTGGGGCAGTTCCAAACGCCGGAAGCCTTTGTCCAACGTGCCAGTTCTTCAATTTTCGACAGGTCTGCGCTACTCCAAGCGAGTGTCCGGGAGCGAAGGTCCCGTCCCGGTTGGTTTTCCGCATCTTTCGGCACGAGGTGCCAAACGTAACCGCGAAGGTGTTCGATCGAGCGCTGTCCCTCGTTCAGTGCCCCTTCCAGGCCGACGTCGAACGGCACGTGTCCATCGACCGAGAGCCCATGCACTCGGCTTTCGGCCATGATTCCCTTGTATGCGTCAGCCGGGATGTTGTTGTAAACCTTTATGAAGTCGTAGCCCAGAGCAGCTTCTGCGGCGACCTCTTGGGCGCCTTCAACGCTGTCACTCACGAGCACCTTGCCGTCGACGGGAATCACGGAGGCGAGTTCCGGCGGTGGCTCCCCCTCGATTATCGGGCCGCCAACCACCAGCCTCGGCCCCAACACATCACCTGATTCTATGCGCCGTCTCCACTCGAGGAGCTCGGGCCATCCCCACATGACTCGGATCGATGTGACGCCTTGGCGAACAAACGTCTCCAACGTGCTCGCAAATGCATCGGGGTTTTCTGGATCGGGCATGAGGTGCACGTGCATGTCCCATAACCCGGGAATCAGGTAGGCCCCTTCCCCGTCGATTTCGATCGCGCCGGCCGGCACTGCCAGCGTGCCAGTAGTTCCGATCTCGGTGATTCGCCCATCGGCAACGATCACCGCGGCATTGTGCAGGACACGTTCGCTGTCCATCGGAACGATGTTGACGTCGTAGATGTGCAGCGGCGGTGCTGATTGCAGTTCGGCGGAAGGGCCGGCACACCCCACCATCAATACCCAGAGTACCGCAGTCACAGTCCATGTATCACGCATCGTCTTACCTCCGGTCACCCGCCTATCAGCCTCAACAGCTCCGCGACCGCCGCCTCCAGTTGCTGATCACGACCCTGACTCACGATCTCATATTCGTTCATGACGCGAATGTCGGGCTCGGTCTGAAGGTTCTCCAGATACCGGCCTGCGTTGTTCTTCACACCCATGCCAGGCACTCCCCAGCGGGCGCCGTTGGGTAGCCCCTCCCAACCCGCAAAGGTGCAGGTTCCCGGAACCGGCATACCGATCAACGGTCCAATCTCGAGTTCCTGATACGCATATGCGTAGCAATGGCCGTCACTGTAGTTGGATTCCCCGACGAGCGAGACACTTGGCTTAGTCCAACGGAAGTTGGGTTCGTAACCGGTGCTACGTGTGTCTGTCGTGTAGTCGAAGAAACGTTCGCCGCTTAAAAACATGGCGAGGTCGGCAACGAGATCGCCGCCGCCGTTGAAACGCGTGTCCACCACTATTCCCTCACGCGTGGCAAATCGGCCCAGCACCTCTTCGATCGTGGTCCTGTAAGGACCGTCACTCATGCCCGGTATGTGCACATAGCCGAGCTGTCCGTGACTGAGGCTGTCCACCTCGTCGCGGTTTTTCCTAACCCAACGGTCGTACAGCAGCGAGCGTTCGGCCCCAGCCGAGATTGGTTTCACCACTAGCTCTCGCGTGCCGTTGCCGTCTCTCACGACGAGGAGCACCCGTTTGCCGGCTTTTCGGTTGAGGTAGCGCGCGGGATCTACGTCGGCGGCAATCGTCTCACCATCGATGGACTCGAGGATCATCCCCGGTTCCACATTCATGCCGGCCTTGTCCAGCGGCCCGTTGTCGACGACCTCCACTACGCGCATGCCCACACCGTCGTACTGTTGATCGTAGAACACGCCCAACGAGGCAGTTGCGTCGTCGGTGGATTCGGACGACGAATACCGCGCGCCGCTATGACTCACGTTCAACTCGCCGAGCATCTCGCTCAGCATCTCAGTGAAATCGTAGTTGTTGCCGATGTGGGGCAGGTATTTCTCGTAGACGGGTTTGATGCCTTCCCAGTCTATACCGTGGAATCCGGCCGAATAAAAGGTCTCGTTGGTCTGATTCCAAACGTGTTCGAAAATGAAGGCGCGCTGGGCGACAGCGTCCGTAACCATCTCGCCACTTATGGTGACGTTGTCGCGTTTCCCACTCGACGGATCGACCTTCGAAATGCTCCCGTTCGAAAGCAGGAAGATGTTCTTCTGCTCCTTGTCCCAAACCATGCTCGCACGGCCGGCATTCAGGGTAGCGACGATCTTTGTCTCGCGGGTCCGCAATGTTGTCGACCAGAGATTGTACCCGCGCTCGAAACGAGCGAGGTAGTAGAGTGTCTCGCCGTCCTTGCTGAGCAGTGCTCCACCCATTGAGGACGAGTGCGTCGTAAGACGTGCAGTTCGGAGCTCGGCACCGACCAGCTCGAGGTCCACCATCTCCACCGCATCTTTGTCTTCTTCCTCCTCGTCCTCGTCTTCCTCTTCATCGTCGTCAGGCTTGTTCTCCTCCTCCTGCTCTTTCAGGAGCGTGTAGTCTTCCTTGCTCAACCGATAGCGGTCCCACGCGTCCTGCGTGAAGAACATTCCGTACACGTCCATCTGGCTCGAACCGGATTGGGCCAGCGACTTGAGGCCGTGCCTGTTGCTGTACCAGATCATCGCTTCTCCACCCAACACCCATTGGCCTCGCCTGTCGGAGAAGCCGCTTTGAGTGAGGTTGACGATCTGACCGCTTCCATCGGCTTTCACCAGCCCGACCTCACCCGGCGAGAACCCCGGAATCGACTGGTCGAACAACAACCACTGCCCGTCGGGGCTCCATTGGTAGTAGAGCCCTCCGATGCGAGTTGAGAACACCTCATCGGTGTCGAGGAGCGTGCGCGAATCGCCGGATTCGAGGTTGAAGACTCTTACCAAGCTGCGGTCTTCCACGAACGCGACTTCCTTGCCGTCAGGTGAGAAGACCGGTTGAGAGTTTTCGTGCTCGTTGCGGATTACCGGGTTTTCTTCGATCAGGGTCGAGGCGTAGAAGTAGAGCTCCTCATCGCGAGCTCGTGTTGCCGTGAAGATCGACCACCGACCATCGCGTTCCGAGGCGTAGATGAGCGAATCTCCGCCAGGCGAAAAAGTGACGTGTGACTCGGTTACCGGCGTGCGAGTAATCTGCTTCGTGACGCCTCCCTCCACGGAGGTTACGAACACATCGCCTCTCGCGATGAAAGCCACTTCCTTGCCATCGGGAGATACCGCCATGCCGCTCGCACCACCCGTGACTCTCACAACCTCTTCGTTGTTGGCAGCCAGATCGGCGGCTACGGTGATCGGCACGCGAGACGGCGAGCCACCCTCGGAGAGGGTGTAGACCTCACCGTCCCAACCGAAACAGAGAGTGCCGTTCCTCGCCATACTGAGGAACCGAACCGGCGGCCCCGTGAACGATGTTACCTGTTCGGATGCACCGCCGCTGAGGCTCTTGCGGTGAACGTTGAACGAGCCGCTCTCCTCGCTCAGATAGAAGAACCCGGTGCCGTCAGGCGTGACAACCGGATTCCTATCCTCCCCCGCGAAATCCGTGACCTGGCGGTGGTCGAGCGATTTAGTATCATAGACCCAGACGTCGCGGGCTATGGCCGACGTGTGGTGTTTGCGCCACTCGTTCTCGAATCCCTTGTTGTCGTGGTAGATGTAGAATGAGCCGTCTCCGCCGATCTGCACCGCCTCTGCCGGAGTAGTGAGCACCTGAAACACCCGTCCACCATTCACCGGTACTCGGTACAACTCTGTCAGAGACCCGGTAGGATACGACCTGTTGCTCGCCGCATCCTGCCGCGCGGCTCCGAACAGAAGCGATCCATCACCAGGTTCGAATGCGTACGGTGACTCGTCTGTCGAGTGAAAGGTCAAACGGGTCGGAGGTCCCCCTGTCGCGGCAACGACGTAGATGTCGAAGTTGCCATGCCGGTTGCTCGCGAACGCTATCCGGGAACCATCATTGCTCCATACCGGCTTGTAGTCGTGTGCCGGATGAGAGGTCAGGGCTGACGCTGTGCCCCCTCCCACTTGCACGAGGTACAGGTCGCCATGATAGGAAAAAACGATGGATTGGCCGTCCGGCGAGATGGCCGGGTAACGGTTCCATTGCGTCACCGTCTGGGCGAATGCGGAGGAACTCGTCCCGACGATGAAGAGGATAGCGAGCATTGAGCGCATGAGATTCGAAGTAAGGGCCTGCTTAGTCATCTACCTGTCCCCGTATCTGAACACCAAGATGGTTTCCGCCAACGAAACGTCGAAAACACCGAACACCCAAAGGTAGCGACGGAGCCGCAATGTGGGAGCGCGAGGCGCGATCGGCTCGAATTGACTACCCCTGCCCCAAAATTGACCGTGAGTTGACTCAGTCCGCGTATCCTGGAGATGGATCGAATGGATGTTTGTGCCGCACTCAACCCCGTCGGCGTCCTGCAACATACAGCGCGGTGATGCGTAGGGGGGCATGATGACCGAGCTCGACCGGACGACCAAGACGGTGACCCGCGGTCTGACGGGTGGCCCGGTTTGCTTTGTGTTGCTGTGCGCGACTCTGGCGGTAGGATTCGTGAGGCAAGGTCACGCTCAAGGGGCATGGCCCGACTTCTTCGCGGACCACAGCGAATTGGAGTTTATCATCCTCGCAGATCTGAGCGTGTTGTTCGCCGATCGCGACCTCGACAGTCCGGAGCGACCGGCCGAGGTCGGGTATTGGGGACCTGGCAACACACCGGTCTGGCTTCCGGTCGAAGTCAAAACCCGAGGCGTTTTCCGATTGATGGAAGACGTCTGTGAGATCCCACCGCTCAGACTCGATTTCCGAGCTCGGCACCTCCGGGGCACCGTGTTCGACGGTCAGAACACACTCAAACTCGTAACACACTGCCAGCACAACCCCGAGTACGAGCAGTATGTCGTTCTGGAATATCTCGCTTACCGGTTGTACGAGCTCCTCACACCGAAAAGCATGCGGGCGCGCCTCGCCAAGGTGACATATGTCGATGCATCGGAGTCGATGGAGCGGATCACAGGGTACGCCTTTCTGACCGAGGACATCGACGACGTCGCAATCCGTAACAACATGAGGGAAGTAGACCTCACCGGGTTCCACCCATTGCTCGCGGACGAGTTCGAGATGGGCGTGCACGATGTGTTTCAGTTTTTGATCGGGAACACCGACTGGTCGACGTTCCTGAACCAGAACGTGAAGTTTCTACAAGACGCCGAGGGCAACACTAGCGTAGTACCGTTCGATTTCGATTGGGCCGGCGTAGTCTCGCCACCCTACGTCTATCCCGCACCCGATATTCCAATCGAAAACGTGCGCGAGCGTTACTACATGGGTGTGTGTCGCGATAACGACCATCTAACCCCGGTATTCGAGCACTTCCTCGCTGAGAAAGACGAGATCTACGACCTCTACCGAAGTGAGGCTGCGCTCTCCGAAGAACATCGCGAGCGTGTGCTAGCGTACTTCGACGAGTTCTACGAGATCATAACGGACGAAGAGCTCGCCAAAGAGCGCATTCGGACCGCCTGCAAGGTGTAACCGACGATAAACGCGCCCCACTCTACCGCGGAGGGCCGCCTTGCATCATCTGCTGCATGAACTCTTGCAGCGGGAGCTCGCGTCCCTTAATAGCAACCTCGTCGGCCGACACCGGGCCAGGCGTTACCGAAATGACTGTGAGTTCGAAATCGAGAGACGTTGAAAAACCGCCACCTTTCTTGAGCCGCCGAGTGATCGTCGGAAAGCCTTGCTCGAGGATTGCTGCTTCCATTTCGTCCTCAGCATCTCGTTCATCCATCATCTCGAACTGCTTTACCGCCTCGTCCATTGCCTTCATGCTTTCCCACACATCGGTATAGTCATCGCTCACGCAGGCGTGAAGCAGCCAGCCCTCCTGCAACGGATCGTCGTCTAGACTCACCGATCCCATGTGACCGCCCCACCATTCACCGCATTCTTCAGATCTGTTGAGCGGATACGGTCCCTCTGCCTCAACCGCCACATTGCCCTGAGCCTGTCGCATCTGTGCCATTGCCATGGCCATCGCACCACCGGGGTCTTCCTGGCCACCAGGACCACCCATCATGGAAGCCATCATCTCCTGGAGTTCATCTCCGGTCCACGTGGCGTGAGTATTGTTGCGCGGGTTGTACATCCAGAATCGGTTGGCCGCATAATCGACCATCATCTCACCCATCTCCATGGTCGTGTGGACCACCGTGCCCCGGACCTTCATGGTGAATGCGTCAATCTCAACACCCGGCGCAGCGGCAATGGCGTCGACGGGTACTGACATGATCGATTCCAGGTCGTCTTCTGTCTGATCCAGCAAGTCATCATCGCGCAACGTAAAAGCGGTGGTCTCCAACGTGCCCTCGAAACCCTGCGCAACACTCGTGACGGGAAAGGCAGCGGCGAAAACGACGAGGCAAACCAAAGCAGCTACTGAGTAGGACTTCATGTAGAGACCCTCCATTGGGGTGTTATTCAGACGAAAACGCTAAACACGCTGCCGAAACCGCCGCGGACTACCGACGCGGCCCTTGCCAGAAGGCGAGCCCACCATCAAGTCCTTCGTCGTTCCACTCAATGTTGTGCTCAACCGCCCCTCCCAGCACGATCCGCACCATGCCTTACCCTCCCGGACACAGACCCGGTGCATACACCAAGTCATCATACCAGAGTTCCATGATTGTCCCCTGATATATATGGTGTACGTACATCACGCCCTGCGATCCATTGTCGAACGTCAGGTGAACCTCATCCCCTTGATTCGTACCCAATACGCGATACGAACCAGGGTCACCTTGCCCCTGACCGTAACCAATTGCCTCAGGAACGTCGACCTCGCTGAGCGTCGCGTAAACGAACCGGCCGGTCCCGTCGAAGTGTAGGCGTCTCGTCGTTGAAAACCCTCCGTCTGGGGAGCTGGAGTACGCACACTTCTCGCCCTCGAGTAAACGCTCCAGGCCTGTCCCACCTCCGCCTCCCAAACCTCGTTGGCCCTGAACCTGTGCCTGCTCCTGCCGCTGGCACCGCATTGCCGAGCCATAGGGATCGCGCACGGAGAGAACGTCACCCTGCAGTGTGTAGCGATAGTCCTCGAGGCCGTATTCTCCCATTACGCGCACCGCCCCTTCGATCAGTGAGTACTGAGCGCGTTCACCGTTGAATACGAGTTGATTCTCAGAAAGGAACTCCAGTGCAGCCGGGCCCTCTTCGGTCTGACAACTCCATTTGCCGATTAGTCCTGCTTTGGCTGCCGGCCCCTGTTCTTGCGGACAAAGCGGAGGGGCTAGAAAAAAAGCGAAGAAACCCCATATAGCAGCTATACGACGCATGGTATCCCCCGCGGTTTCTGGGAAGGTATCGGGGAATATGTGGGCGGTTCTGAAGAAGCGCTAGTAACACCGAAACAGGGCCCGCGGCGGTTGGCCGCGAGCCCATGTTTCCACTCCATACTCGGTCTACGTTACGTTGAAAGGGGTCTCGCAGGTCTGAAGCTATCGAATCTCACGGTAGCCGCAGTGACGTGGGTCACAAAACACCCCTCGTACACCTCAACCTTGCTCCGCACCCGACAACTCGCGAAGATACGGTGCCGATAGCAACGAAAACCCCTCGCGGAGCTCACCCATGAAGCGGACCATTACGTTCTTCGCCTCGATCACTCTGGCATTCACACTAAGCTGTGCCAGCGGCAGCTCGGGCCTCGACATCAACTACGAGAAGTACGAACTCGACAACGGCCTCGACGTAATTCTGCACGTCGATCGGTCTGACCCCGTGGTAGCCGTCGCTCAGACATTTCACGTGGGATCAGCACGGGAGGTGGCGGGCCGAACCGGATTCGCACACATGTTCGAGCATCTCTTCTTTCTGAATTCGGAAAATCTCGGGCCCGGCGGACTAGATCGGTTGATGACTCGCATCGGCAGTTCCACCAACGGTTCGACCAGCAACGACAGAACCAACTACTTCGAGGTAGTGCCGAGCGACGCACTCGAAAAAGCCCTGTGGGCGGAATCCGACAAGCTCGGATTCTTCATCAACACGGTCTCGGAGACTGTCGTCGCCAAGGAAAAACAGGTTGTTAAGAACGAAAAACGACAGGTAGTGGACAACAACCCATATGGTCACACCAACTTCGTCATATCCAAGGCGCTCTATCCGGAAAACCATCCATACAGTTGGACAGTCATCGGATCACTTGCCGACTTGGAGGCCGCGTCACTCGCCGATGTGCAAGAGTTCCACCGCAGGTGGTACGGCCCCAACAACGCTACGCTGGTGGTGGCGGGCGATATCGATGTGGCACAGACCAAAGAGTGGATCGACAAATACTTCAGCGACATCCCGGCACGGCCCACACCAGAGCAGGTGACACCTGATCCGGTTACTCTCCCGGCCACCACGAGGCTCTACCACGAAGACAACTTCGCGCGCCTGCCAGAACTGCGCATAGTGTGGCCGACAGTGCCGATGTACCACGAAGATTCGTACGCTCTCGACATCCTGTCAGACCTGCTCACTGACGGGAAAAAGACTCCGTTCTACACGGTGATAGTTGAGGAAGAAGAGTTAGCTCCGTCGGCCATGGCGTTCGCCAGTCACAACGAATTGGCCGGAACATTCTCGCTGATGATGCGCACGTATGCGGCGATCGATCTCGACTCCGCGCTGGTCGGTGTGCACAAGGCTTTCGCCCGCTTCGAGGAGGGAATCTCCCCCGACGAGCTCGAGCGCATAAAGGCCCAATACGAGACGCAGTTCTATGGCGGTATTTCTAGCGTACTCGGCAAGGCATTCCGGTTGGCTCAGTACAACATCTTTGCACCAACACCGGGGTACGCGGAGGAAGACCTCCAGCGCTCGCTGTCGGTGACCGCCGAAGATGTGATGCGTGTCTATGAGGAATACATCAAAGATCGACACCACGTAGCAACCAGCTTCGTACCGCAAGGTCAGACAGAATTGATAGTCGACGGTTCTGAAGAAGCCGACGTGGTCGTCGAACCAATCGTGCAGGGTGCGGAAGAGGAATTCGTCGTGCAGCACGGGGCAGAGAAAACGCCCGCCGTGGGTTCGCTCGACCGCTCCATCGAGCCGCCATTTGGCGCTCCGCCCACACTCTCGGTGCCAAGTGTCCACGAGACTGAACTAGCCAATGGCCTCGACGTGCTCGTAATCGAGGATCGCGAGACTCCACTGGTACAATTTGAAATCCGCCTCCGCGGCGGGCATCTGTTGGAAGATGCGGCTAAGCCAGGCGTCGCCAACCTTCTCGCTCAGACCATGACCGAGGGAACGGCCACCAAGACGCCGGACGAGTTGGAACAGGCCATCGACCTGCTGGGCGCAAGCATCAACGTGAGCTCCGGGTCACAGTCGTTCGTGATACGCGGGAGTACTCTAGAACGGAACTTCGACGCCACGATGGAACTCGTGGAGGAAATTCTTCTAGAGCCCCGCTGGGACGCCGAGCGGTTCGAGCTCGCGCGACAACGCGTGCGCAACATGTTGCGGCAGCGATCGGCCAGCCCCAACGCTCTCGCGGTCGACATCTTCCCGAAGCTCGTTTACGGCGATCACATACTGGCTCAGAGCCCCATTGGGGATATCGATGTGATCGATGAGATCACGATGAACGACTTGCAGCTGTACTATGAGCGCGCGATCACGCCGAGCGTTGCGGCGTACCATGCGGCCGGCGCAGTCAGCATGGACGATGTGATGTCTTCACTGTCTGGCATCTCCGAACGCTGGCAAGGCGGTGAGATAACTTTCCCGGCGCCACCTGAGTGGGACAGCAGGCGCGCAGGTGTCTATTTCCTCGACATGCCCAACTCGGCCCAATCGCGGTTGACTATCGGCAAGCTGGCGCTCGCCGAATCAGATCCAGATTTCTATCCTGCAACTGTCATGAACTTCCGGCTGGGCGGCGGCGGTTTTGCATCCGAGCTCATGCAAGTGCTGCGTGAGGGCAAAGGGTACACATACGGGGTGAGCTCGCGGTTTTCCGGCACTCACTATCCCGGACCGTTCAGCATCGGTTCCGGAGTGCGGTCCAATATCACGCTCGAATCGCTAGACCTCATCAAAGGCATATTGGAGCGCCACGGACCCGACTTCGACGAAGAGGATCTTGCAGGCACCAAGAGTTACTTGATCAAATCCAACGCAGGAGCATTCGAAACCCTGCGTGCCAAGCTCGGCGTGTTGGCGGACATGAGCGCTTACGGCTTTGAGGCGGACTACGTGCTGCAACGCGAGGAAATCGTTCGGAACATGACAATCGAGCGCATTCAGGAGTTGGCCAACCAATACCTCGACCCTGCCGACATGGTTTGGTTTGTGGTGGGTGACGCTCGTACGCAGCGGTCACGTTTGCGGGCACTCGGTTTGGGCAATCCCATCATGGTCGATCGGGACGGTGAGCGAATCAGGTAGGGTGACGACTATGATGGAGGTGGTCGACCGCCTGCATTCGGGTTATGGGAAAGAGTCAGGCGGCGGGCTGCGTGGCGGCGACCAGAACAAAATCGTCGCCGAGGGAAACGTTTGATTGGATATGGAGTGTCCGGAATTGAGTGGTAGGTGTGGGCGACGATCAAGAGTTACCTAAGCGGGGATCCGCCTCCCGTCGCGGAAGGAGCACATGCACTGCTCGCGCGAAGGTCACGACAGGGTTGAAATGCAGCTGGTGGAAGAAGACTCCGCCAGTGGGACACGCATCTACCAATGCCCGAAGTGCGGATGGGAGGGGAAACAATTCGGCAGAATTCCCGCATCGCCCGAACCACGACGCGCGCCACCTAAGGAGCCTGCGAAAGCTTCACCTGCGAAACCGCCACCTCCAGAACCGCCGACACCCAGGCAAAAAGCTCGCGCGGTCACATTGGAACGAGGATCCGGCGACAAAAAGCAGCGGGGTACGGTAATTCCAGTAGCCATTTTCGGACTGTTCGTGGCCGCCATGGTAGCGACGATTATTTCACGCGACGAGGATGACTCTTCTGACTTAACCTGTGACTTCGAGCACCCGGACGCCTGTTTCCACCTAGGCGTTATGAACGAGTACGGCGTCGACGCGGACATGGATGTGGCCTTAGCCGCGTCGTTCTACCAGACTGCATGTGACGGTGGGCACGGCGAAGCGTGCAGCGCCCTTGGCAAGATGTACGTGGACGGAGTTGGTGTTCCCGAAAATCAGGGTCGTGCCGCAACGCTGTACGACAAAGCATGCTCTGCCGGAGACCACGAAGGCTGCGCAAACGCAGGTTACATGTACTTCGCCGGAGAGGGGGTCGCGCAAGATTTCATATCGGCGGCATCACTCTACAAGCGGGGTTGCGATGCCGGTAGCGGCATCGCCTGCGCGTACCTGGCCGACATGTACGAGGAGGGCACTGGAGTAACCCAAGACTCCGCCTTTGCCGCAGAGCTTCGCCGGCAGGCGTGCAGCCGCGGAGTTACGTCAACGGTTGAATGCCCCTGAAGTGCATGGGGTATTCTGCTTCAGTTCCCTTCCCTCTCGAACACGATTCCTGTCACGCGTCCGGCATCGACCTTCAGCCCCGTCACTCGGCCAAGATCTCTCACAAACGTGATACCCAGTCCAGCCCCACTGAACTCGTCAGCCGCTAACGCGATCAGGCCCGCCGGGTCTCGGCCCGGACGTTGGAGCATGAGAGTGGTGCCGTCGAGCGTCACCTCGTACGTCGCGTCGATCTCCGCACTCCAATAGCTGCCCACGTAGGCTCTAAGCTCGTTCGCCGACGGCTCGGTGCGATCCAAGCGCTCGTACGTGTTCCCCAGACCTGTTGCGGTTATCGCGCCATCTTCATCGGCGAAAGCCAGTTGAATTCCTACACCGAGCACTTCGAAATCGGTTTCCGAGTACGCGCGGAGCGGGAACGTCTCCCCTTCAACCAGCACAACCAGCCTCGACTCGCGAACCTCGAACACGAGTACCTGTGGGTCCTCGTCGCTTACAAACACCCCCTCCCATCTAGCGAGTTGGTCGGTGGCGAGCTGAACAGGAACCCGCTCCTCCGGAGGAGTGGGTTCCTCTTGCTCGGCATCTGTCGCTGATTCCGTGAACTCTCCAGCCAGCACTGCATCCGCCACGCGATTTGCGTACGCACCCACACTCGCGTCGCCACGATTGCACTCGACGATGACGCTGGTGTGTTGATCGGGATAGCGAGCAAGCATGGCCCGAAATCCGGCCCAGGCGCCGCCGTGCTGGACACGATTCAAACCGCGGTACTCGTCCACCGTGAGGCCCAACGCGTAGTTGATAGTGTCGCCGTTGTTGAGCATGCCCCGCGTGTGCAAACGATCGAGCAGCCCCTGCCCTCCCACGACCGGGTCGTAGAAGTTGGCGTCCCACTTGGCCAGGTCCTCAACGGTCGTGATTACCTGGCCGTCGCCTCCCATCTGAAAATTCCAAGCGTGATCGATAGACCAGTCGCCCGTCTCGCCACTGTAGCCTGTGGCACGTTCCTGCACGACCTCTGTGTTGAGGTCCCAGATAGACGTTTGCGCCATGCCGAGCGGGTCAAATACTCGCTCCTCGAGGAACTGGCGCAATGACTTGTCGGAGGCGCGCCGCACGATGTTCGCCAACAACAGGTACCCAGAGTTGGAGTAGAGGTATTCGGAGCCAGGTTCGAAGTTGAGCGCCCTCTGCTGCGTGATTAAATCCACGCCGTCGAACTCGTCGAACACGTTGTCGAACTCAGTGCCTGCAAGGCTCATGAGCGTGAGGTAATCCCGCATGCCCGACGTGTGGTTCAGCAGGTGCCGTATCGTGATCGTTCGCTCGTACTCTGGCAGCTCTGGGACCCACTTCCGCACATCATCATCGATAGAGAGCACACCGTCGATTTCCAGAAGAGCGATGGCCGTAGCGGTGAATTGTTTCGAAACGGAACCAATATCAAACGCCGTTGACGCTGAAAGCGGGATGCCCCAGTCGAGGTTGGCCAACCCATACCCTTCTGCATAGGCAATCATGCCATTCCGAACCACGCCGAGAGCGCATCCGGGGTCGCCCACGTTGACGAAATCGAACACTTCGTCTATTTGGCCGATTACAGAATCTTCGAGAGTCCAGCGCTGGGCTTCAGCGGTGACTGAAATGAGCAGCAGAGCATAGACTCCCAGACGGAATGCACGCTTCATATTCGTATCTCCCTGCGTGGCGGGGCGAGATGTCCATCGTGTCACGTTTCCAAATCTAACGTTCGCTCGCGCGAACTAGGGAACCATCCTGCTCCCAAAGGAGTTGTAATAACTGCAGGGGCTCGGTCACAAACGGAAATGAGGTCGAAACTTGGATGGCAATGAGACCTGTGCTGCTGGGCCATTGCTAGATAGAATAAATAAGCTGCTTTTCGGTGACGATGAGCAGCAAGCGGGTGCCTAACTCCTAGTGGAGGAAGGGAGGCTGACATGCTCCGAAGAACAGCCTACACGATCGCGTCCGTCGCTATTCTGGTCGCGGTGTCACTTCCTGCGGACATTCTCGCTCAAAATGAGGATGTGCCCGCAAGAGTGAAAGACGCACGGATCACCGTGCACGTGGACAACGGGAATTGGCTGGACATGCGCGTGTATGCCGTGCGCAACGGCAACATATACGATCGCATCGGGACCGTGCGGTCCTTCACATCCAGGGAATTCGAGCTCCCCAGTTGGGTTAGCGCCTCCAATGCCTACGTACAACTCGTAGTGGTACCTATCGGTTCGAGAGAGAGATATGCCGCTCCGCCAATTATGGTGTCGGCCGGCGACGTGATTGAGTGGAAGCTGATGGGCAACCTCAAGTTGTCCAGCATTTATGTGCGGGCGAGCTGAGCGAGCAGCGACGAGTACAAATCGACAATCGACTTTCGAAAGGCCGGCTCCTGCAGGTGAAGCCGGCCTTCTCTTGTTTCCGGCCGCACCCAACACCACATTCGTTCGTTGACACCCTCCATTCCCATGTCTGACACGGGAGGTTAACCGTGAATTTCGACGCCTTCGCACGCGCCAGGCGCCACCGGTTGGTGTTGTTCGCCGTGGTTGCCGTCTTCGCATTATCCGGCACGGCCAGCGCACAGCAGGAGAGACCCCTCACCATCGACGACTATTCACGCTGGCGCGGCATCGGCGACCAGGTGATCTCCTCCAATGGCGAATGGGTGAGTTACGTGCTGCGATACCGCAACACCAAGCCGGATGACGCGAATCCCGTGCTGCACGTGCTCAATCTCGAGACAGACCAGGAGGTTGAAGTTCAGGGCGCCTCCGACGGCACCTTCTCGGACGACTCCCGCTGGATTGCGTATCAGGTCGATCCAAGCAATGGAGATGAAGAGCAAAACGAAGAGGCACAAGAGGACGAAGACGATCCAAAACGTGTCGAGCTCCGCAACTTGGCCACCGGCGGAGTGAAGTCGTGGCAGGACATCGATGCCTTCTCATTCTCCAGCAACTCGACCCACTTGTTCCTGAAGCGGCGCGCACCCGAGAAAGACAATGAAGGCGATGATTCCGACCGTCCGCGTGGAGTCGATGTGATCGTGCACGATCTCACGACCGGGAGCGATCAGCTCCTCGGCAGCGTCGGCGATATCGCGTTCAACAAGGAGGGGGATCTTCTCGCTTACACAGTTGACGCCGAGATGAAGGATGCCAACGGATTGTTCGTCCTGGATTTGGCGGCAGGGCGAATGTTTCCCCTCGACAACGACGCGAAGAGCTATAGCCGGCTGACCTGGAGCAGAGACGGCTCGGCGCTGGCAGTGTTGAAGGGAATCGACGTCGAGAAGATGCGCGAACGCGCCAATGTCTTGGTCGCATTTTCAGATGTTCGAGCGGCTTTGGAGAGAGAAACACCGCTCTCCCCGGCTGTGCTCGATCCGACAACGGCAAATGGGTTTCCCGAAGGCTGGGTAGTGAGCGATCGCGGCACTCTCAGCTGGAGCGCCGACAACGCGCGTGTCTTCTTCGGCATCAAGGAGCAGGTCGAGGCGCCCGAAATGGAACGCAAGGGCACAGACGAGGTGGCCAACGTAGACGTGTGGAACACGGTGGATGAGCGGATTCAGTCGGTGCAAATGAGGCGTGCAAACTCCGACAGGAACTTCACATTCCGGCAGGTGTTCGACGTCGCGACAGGGAACCTCATCAAACTCGCAGACAGCACGATGCGTCACCTCGAACTCCCAGCCGAGGGGCGCTGGGCGGTTGGTCGCGATACGCGCGGTTACCTCCACGACTACAATCCTGCCGCCGCCGACATCTATCGAGTCAACACGGTCTCAGGCGAGCGCACGCTGATGCTGACGAACCAGCTCACCGGGTCCGGGCTGCTTGGGTTCTCGTCCGACGGGCGTTACTACCTGTACTGGAAAGACGAGCAGATCCATGCCTACGATCTCGACGCTGGCTCGTCCCACGCGCTTGGTGGGGCCACCGCGCCTAGCTTCATCGACGTCGAGGACGACTACTTCGGCCCCAAGCCCTCGTACGGAATCGACGGGTATACTACCGACGGGGCAGCCGCTGTCGCGCGCACGCGCTACGACCTGTGGGTGCTCCCGCTGGACGGCTCCGACGCCCGCAACCTCACCAACGGAGAGGGAGCGCAGAACGAAATCCGGTTCCGCTACATCGACCTGTCTCCGGAGGACTCGAGGTACGGAAGTGGTGCCGCGCGTCGGAAAATCGATCTATCGGATCCGATTACGCTGTCAGCGTACGGACAATGGACCAAAAAATCCGGCTTCTACGAGCTCGACGATGGTCGGCTGAACGAGGTCGTGTACGAAGACGCCAGGTTCAGCACCCCCGCCAAGGCCAAGCACGCCGACCGGTTCCTCTTCACCCGTCAGACATTCACGGAGTTTCCGGACCTGCGCGTGTCCGGTACAAACTTCGGCTCATCAACCAAGATCACAGACGCCAACCCGCAGCAGGCCGAGTTCATGTGGGGGCACCGCGTGTTGTTCGACTTCGAGAACAGTGACGGAGTGCGCCTGCAGGGGATTCTGGCGCTGCCAGACGACTACCAGCCGGGCGAGCAGCGCCCGATGATAGTGACCTTCTACGAAAAGAGCTCGCAGGGGTTGCACCGCTACCCCGCACCCTCGTACATGGGCGGCATGGGTTCCTCGCCTATCCAGGCGGTCAGCGAAGGTTACCTGACAATGCAGCCCGACATTCATTTTCGACTCGGAGCGTCGCACTCCGACATGCTCGAGTGCGTCGAGGCCGCGGTCAGAGCGGTGATCGAGATGGGCTACGCAGACCCCGACCGCATCGGGATCACGGGTCATAGCTACGGCGGCCAGGGTGTAGCACTCATCGGCGTCCGCTCCAAGATGTTCGCTGCAGTCGGGATGGGCGCCGGTGTCACCGACATGACATTCGATTTCAACCAGAACTGGGGATGGTCGTACGACATCGACGGTGGAAGCGGCTCAAACGCACCCAACTACTACCTTTACAGCCAAGGACGCCAGGCAACCGACCCGTGGACTGATCCGGAATTGTACAGATTCGAATCGGCCCTCACTCACGTCCCCGACGCGGAACCACCGTTCCTGATCATGCATGGCACCTCCGATCCGACCGTGGCATTCTTCCACGCTCTGGGCTTTTACAACGCACTGCGTTTCCACGGAAAGACTGCAATCATGTTGGCGTACCCTGGTGAGGGCCATGGACTACGCGGGCTCGCCAACCGAAGGGACCTGACGATACGGTACTTTGATTTCTTCAATCACTACCTCAAAGGCGAGCCTGCTCCGGAATGGATGGCTGAGGGCGTACCGTTCCTGGAAAAGGAGCGCAGTACAGAGAGGCGTTGACGGACTCGACCCCGCGCTATTGGTTGAGGGCACGCAAAGGAGACGCACACTCTCAAATGGGAACTGGAAAGCTTTCATGATTTTTAAAAGCACCACCCACCGTAACCCATTACTGCTTGTCGCTCTTGTCACATCAATGGTTTTGAGTCAAGGGACCGCGGCTCAAGAAGTGAGCGCAACCCAAATATCTGGTGCACCTCAAATAGACGGACTACTGGACGAGGATGCCTGGCGTGGTGCAGCTGTCGCCACAGGCTTCACACAGCTCCAGCCGAACAGAGGCGTTGCCGCTTCACAGCAAACTTCGATTTACGTCTTGTACGACGACCGGATGGTGTATTTCGGCATCGAGTGCAGAGATTCCAACCCGATCGAAATCTCCAGAGCGATCACCCGCAGAGACGGCGAAGTTTGGGAAGATGATGCCATTGCCCTGATTCTCGACACGTTTGACGACGACAACAACGCCTACGTGTTCATGGTCAACTCGCTCGGCACTCAACAGGACGAGCGCTGGGCCGACAACGGTCGCACACGCGACGTGAAGTGGGACGCCAACTGGATGTCTGCCGGATCGGTGAACGCCAACGGTTGGACGGCCGAAGTTGCAATTCCATTCGACGCAATTCGCTTCGACAGGCGCGCGGAGAGTTGGGGTTTCAACGTCATCCGCTACATCCCGAGGAACCTCGAGCAGAGCCACTGGGTCGCCGGGCTTCCGGAGTGGTTCAGGATCGCCGAAATCGGGAGTATCACGAGCCTCGACCTGATCGATGCAGTCACCAAGAACTACACGATCATCCCCTACGCCCAGGCCGCCTTCACAGAAGGGCAGGAGGATAACGCAGAGGTCGGGTTGGATCTCCGCTACAGTCTGTCGAGCAACCTCGGCATCGACGCGACGTTCAATCCCGACTTCGCGACCGTCGAAGCAGACGTGGAACAGGTGAACCTCACGAGATACGAGCTATCTTACCCCGAGAAGCGCCCCTTTTTCCTGGAAGGCGCCGAGAACTACTCGACCAGAATAAAGCAATTCTACTCCCGCCGAATCGGGGATACCGACTGGGGCGGCAAGATCAATGGGAAAGTCGGGCCATGGCGGCTGAATGCACTCGTGACCCAATCAGATTCCTCGGCACTGGCGCCGAGCAGCACCGGTGAGCACGCCTACTACTCTGTCTTTCGAATCAGTCGGGAATTGCCGAACGCGTCCAACGTCGGGCTCATAGGTGCAAACCGCACATACGACGGCGACAATCAAGGTTCGGTCGGATTGGTGGGTACGCTGTTTTTCTCCGACTTTTTGGGCATGACGACTCAGTTTGTCAGGTCGTACGGCGATTTCAGCGACGGTGCGTGGAACTACTTCATCCGCCCGTCGTATGACGCGCAAACCGGCCACTTCCATGTCCGCTACACGCATGTCGGCGAGAACGTGCGTGAGAACATGAACGGCGTCGGTTTCGTTCGCGACGACAACAGGAAAGAGGTCGACTCCAACATTCGCAAGCAGTTCTGGATCAACCGCTACGGCCTGCAAGACCTGACACCGTCGGTCAACTACAACCGGTACTGGAGCCAGGCGGGCGATCTGCGAAGTTGGGACGTCAGAAGCACGCTCAGCCTCAACTTCCTGCGAAAGTGGAGCTTGCGTTTGACCAACGACGAGGAGTTCAAGGCCGAAGAGCCTGGCCTGTTCGAGAGAGACTTCAGGAACTCCCTCTATCAGGCAGATCTGACCTTCAATACAAGAACCGGAAAGTCGGTTACCGCGTACTACGGCCGAGGCACCAACTTCGACAGCGACCTGATCAGGTTTGGTGGCAGGGTCGCTCTGAGACTGACAGACGCGTTGAACGCCACGTACAACCTCACGCGCGTCCACTTCGATCCCGACCCGAACGATAGGAGCAGCTGGATTCACTACGTGAGAGCGACCTACTACGTGAACAAGGACATGTTCTTCAAGCTGTTCTACCAGTCGAGATTCCATCTAACAGGTGGCTTCGACGATCTCAACTTCGACACCGAGCGGGAAACGACACAATTCGTGTACGTCTGGAGGTTCTTCCCGCCGTTTGGATCGATTCAGTTGGCGCTTCAGCAGGGCCCCGTGCAAATCGGAGACGAGCAAGGCACGTACAGGACTCTGTTCACGAAGTTGTCTTGGGTGTTCTGATCAGCAGCGACTCTGCACTCAGAACCTCAAGGCAAACGCGACCTTCACTCCACCGTCGAGCGTGGGAGCGATTCCCCACCGTACGTTCGAGGGGGAGATCTCACGCCATTTCTCTGTGCGAGTCACTGCGCCTAGGATCGAGCCCACCAACGCCCCGCCTGCCGTAGTCACAACCATCGCGACCGTATATACAGCCCGGTCGATTGAATCGATTGAATCGGAATCGCCCGAACTGCCAATGATCACCATGGTCGCACCGAGCGCAAAACCCGTCAACGCACCGATGCCCATACCCTTGAACGTGTGAGACCGCATGCCTGTGAAGACATACAACCGGGCAACATCGTTGCGCGCGAAGGTAACGGTTTCACCGTCTGCCAGAGTCAGGCGCAAGCTATTCGCGTCAATGGCATCGAGCCGGCCCATGGTGGTCTGATCGGATACTGAAGGTGCGAATACGCCGATACGGCCTCCGGGTCGCAAATCATGAGTCGTCTGGGCTGCTGCCGGATATGGTGTGATGGCGCAAGTGATCAACGCGGCAAACGCGGTGAACCGGATCATCGAATTCTCCGACCAGTGTGATGGCGGGCAAAGAACGCCACGATTTTCGAACTGCAATCGTCCGACGTGATGCGTCACCGCCAGTGTGATGAGACACAATCAACCTAGCCGAGTGCGACATTTTGGGAATGGTCGATTCGCCTGGACGGCGCGCTGAGACCTCCGAGTCTTCACCCAGAGACTAGGCGCCATCCCGACTCATCGCGCCGAGGGCAGCAAACGTGCTACAATCAGCCCTCACCCCGCAGCTGAGCGATCAGAGCCTCGGTCATCTGAGTCGTGCCGTCGTGAAGCTCCATCTCCCTCGCCGCGTACGGGCAGATAGCAGAGGTTATGATGTTCCCATCCTGTACGATGCCATCTCCGCTCAAGATCGCATCTTCAAACTCAGCTACGTTTGCCGCGGCCGCTTCCCGATATGCGTACCTCTTGCCTGACAGAAGCCCGAGTTCGGCCAGAACTCGGATTGCGGCGGTCTGAGCGGCCACCGGTTTCCCTTCAGCCACCGCTTCGCGGATCATGTCTTCGAGTTCCGGCGGCATTGCTCTCGCACCCTCGGCAGCTGCCATGCACGGCATCGCAACACCGTCGTATGCAGACATGTCGACCGCTCCATACGCGAGGTCGGGAGTGAGGGTCGTATGTTCGGCGACGAGCGGCTCACCCGATCCAGTCGCCACATCCACCTCGATGCCCGCTGCTTCCAGGAGGCTTTTCATTACCCCCACCTCGGCCGTTAGCATCAACTCCAAATCGGCCGAGCTGTCTTCGGGCACGATCATGACAACTCGTTTTGTTTGATCTTCGGCGTGTTCCTCGGCCGGGGCGCAGGCCATCGTTGCAGCACTCAGCACTGCCGCAACCGCGAGATAGGAGATTCGTTTCATAGTTCTATGCCCTGACCCTGTTGGTGGAATAGTTGGTATTGAAATACCACAATAACGCACAAGAGTCAATTGGATGACGTCCAGATCTTACCTATCGCCCGCTCCTCCAGCCGTACCCACCCACCTGGGGTCGGCGACTCCCACGAACTCTCCGGCAGCGGCATCCCAAGAGATCCCGTGTATTCGCGCGAAGTATGAGGCGGTCGAGCGCGTTTCAGCGGTGAACCCGAACTCGCGCAGATCATTCACCACGGTCGCGGGCCAAGAGATTGCGTCGTGCCTTTCGAGCACGATCTTCCCTTCCGTCGGATGCAGTCTTGGTTGGGCCATGGCCTGCTCGAGCGACGTCTCCTGATCTACGATTCTGCTGATTACCGATACGATAGCCGAGATGATACGTCGCGCCCCAGCTGCACCTAAAACGAACGCGGGCTCGCCGCCGCGCATCACGATCAGCGGAGACTGCGACGAAAACGGCCTGTCTCCGGGAGCCGATTCGCCCAGGTAACCCATCGTCGCGGCGTAGAGGAAGCCGAGACTCGGTGTCGCAACCTTGGAGCCCATGCTCGGACCGAGCGACTGTGTAAGCGCCACGAGCATGCCGTCGGCATCGGCAACAGAGAGGTGTGTCGTGTGGGCAGATTCAAATTCAGGCACTGTCGCGGGCGGTCTCGTCACGGGGGAGCTCGGCGGTATCCCCGGATCCCACACATCTGCCGAGCGTTCGGCAGCCCACTCCTTGGATACAATCGTCTGAGCGTGTTGGTGAGGCGGTCCAAGGTCTGCCACGCGGTCTTCGAAGGAGATCAGCAGGGCCTGGGTAACGAGAGCAACCCACTCCGATGAGCCGGCTCTGGCTGCGAGATCGAATTGTGCGAGGATATGCAGAGCCTCGATCGCCGTCGCGCCTGATGCCGGCAGGTATGTGCCGATCAGATCGTATCCGCGGTAGTTGCCTCGCGCGATCAGAGAAGGACGTGCCGTGTACGCCGCTAGGTCGGCCCGCCTAAGGAAGCCTCCGTTACGCTCCATGTCCACCGAAATGCTCTCCGCAATCCAGCCCCGGTAGAAAACGTCGGGCCCTTCATCGGCGATAGCACGAAGCACGCGTGCCAGGTCATGTTGTACGAAGGTCTCACCGGCAGCGGGCGCACCCGTGCCGCCGTCGAGAAAGTATGACCGCGCACCGTCAGACTCGCCGAGCTGGTTGGCAGCCGAGGAAAAGCGCATGGCCTCCTCGGCGGGGAGTGTGAACCCACTCTCCGCCAAAGCCAGGGCCGGAGCAATCAACTCTGGGAGAGGTTTCGTACCATATGAGGTCGCAGCAGACGCGAGCGCGGCCACGGTGCCGGGAATTCCGATAGTTCGGTACCCAAAGGAGTCGGCATCACCGTCAGGATCGTCTGCGGGCGCGCCTGCGGGGACCTCGGTTGTCCCGTCGATACCGACGAACTCGTTGTCACCCGTGCGAATCAGGATCTGTGTTCTGCCGCCGAGTCCAGACATGGACGGCTCGACCACGGCCAATGCGAAGGCAGTGGCAACAGCCGCATCGACCGCGTTTCCACCGGCCTCCAGGATTTCGCGTCCGACATCGGTGGCGAGTGGTGCACTGCTCACGACCATGCCGCGAGGAGAGCGGCCGATCTGTTGCGGGCCGTATGCAGGGTGCTCGGCCTGGCGCGTGCCGGTGTCACAGGCCCCTAAGCAGACGGCCGCGCACAGGGCGGTGAAGTGCTTGATGGAAGCGCGAGTCAAATCAGGAATGCCTCTGCTGAAGATGCGTCTCCAGCGGTCGCGGCCACCTTCAGAATCGAGTTTTGGTTGGTATCAACTGGTAGCACGTATTCCTCTCCGGTAGCAACGCACCCTCGTTCTGTGGCAGTACATATACGACTCGGGACACTGGGTGGCTAGTGGCCGTAGTACCACCGCCGCGTGTGGCGCCGAGTGCTTGCAGTCAATCCGGACCAGCACCATGTTACCCCACCACGCGAACAACGGAGGGGACATGGCCGGTGAAGACTGTCAGGTATGCGATGAGGGAACGTATGCTGTGCTAGTCGGCCTGGAGGACCAGCGCCAGCTTCAGAACAGATTCGGAATAGGCGGCGCTGCACCAGGCAAGGTTGTCATCTTGCGGTGCAGCGAGTGCGGTCATATGCAGTGGTTCTACGACCCACCGCGGTCAGAAGGTGCGCACGAGTACTAGCCGGCGAGCCCAGGGTTAGTATTGGACCGCCTACTGCCGAAGCGCCTTACCAAACAAATATTAGGGATCAAATACTTCGGAGCACTCCCCTTCGCCTTCAGGGGGGCAGTACGTAGCGGTGCAGCTTGCCTCTTCCCCCTTCTGAATACAATCCTCGAGTGTTATGAACGTGTATTGAGTGATATCGATGCCTTCGAGGAAATTCCCGCAATCGACACTACACGATCCCAAGTCATCAGGATCGGTGCCTAGACCGCACGCACCAACAAACGCCGCGAAGATGATTGACAAGAACAAAACCGATTTGACGCGAGTACCCTTTACCACACCACCTCCCATTGATTGACTTCCACGCGAGAAACCTACCACCTGGACCGAAATATTCCGCCTCAAAAACACTCGCAGCTCACACCACGGCCCCCAAGTGCGATTCGGTACAAGCCCTGCGGCAAAGTGGCTCTATTAGTTATCGTACCTCCCCCGAATACCGATGAGACAACAAAAGGACCGTAACCGTGAATCGCACGTCCATCCGCTCCCAGTCCGCGACGGCTTTCCTGTTGGTTTTCGCTGCGAGCACCATCCTGGCCCAGGAGCAGGAAGTGCTCACGGTTGGGACACTGCCTGCCGGAGAGATTCGGTTGGATGGTGCAGTGACAGAATCCGCGTGGTTCGCGGCGGATTCGATCGGCGCCTTTACGATGACCGAGCCCGTAGAGGGTGGAATGACCGTCGGGCGAACAGTGGTGAGGGTTCTCGTCAACGGGCGCGACATTATCGTGTCGATCGTGGCGTATGACCCGGAGCCCGATCGAGTGGTGAGCTTCTCCAAACAACGCGACCCGATGCTCGAGTCGGAAGACCACATTCTGATGGTGTTCGATACCTTTCGCGACGGACGATCGGGATACACGTTCGGCTTGAACCCGACGGGTGCGCGTTACGACGCATTGGTGTCCGGTGCTGGTGAGCGTCAGAGTGCGGATTGGGACGGAATCTGGGATGCCGCTACGCAGGTGACGGAGAACGGGTGGTCCGCCGAAGTACGCATTCCGATCACGACGCTCAGTTTCGACCCATCGCTGGAAGAGTGGGGCTTCAACATACAGCGACGAGTCCAGCGTCTGCAGGAGGTGAGCCGCTGGGCCAGCCCACGTCGAGATTATCAGGTTACCCAAACGGCGCGTTCGGGATTACTGAGTGGGCTGCCGGAATTCGACCTTGGACTCGGGATCTCTGTACGTCCTTCGTTGATCGCGAAGGTCGGCGTACCGGAACCGGGGACAAGAACCGAGGGGGATCTCGAACCAGCCCTCGACGTGACACAACGACTGAGCTCGAACATGCTGGCTTCACTGACTTTCAACACCGACTTCGCGGAGACCGAGGTCGACACTCGGCAGACCAACCTGACCAGGTTCCCGCTCTTCTTTCCGGAGAAGCGCACGTTTTTCCTCGAAGGGTCAGACATCTTCCGCTTCGGTTTTGGCCTAGGGCATTCACTGCTCCCATTCCATACGCGTCGAATCGGATTGGTGGAA
This sequence comes from uncultured Gemmatimonadaceae bacterium, assembly GCA_964518955.1. Lineage (GTDB taxonomy): Bacteria > Gemmatimonadota > Gemmatimonadetes > Gemmatimonadales > GWC2-71-9 > JBDGYW01. The sequence goes on from CAZFHS010000019.1 coordinate 52,344, forward strand.
GGTTCACCCGTCCCGATAAACGCGGGCGGCAAGCTCACCGGACGTGTGGGGAACGCAAACGTTGGCGGTCTCGTCGTTCGCACAGGGGACGCGGGGGATACGCCCGCTACCACGATGGGTGTCGTACGTTGGCAGCAGAACGTACTCGACGAGTCGTCGCTTGGTTTTCTTGGGACGGCCGGCGACCCACTCGGGCGAACCGGTAGTTTGATGGGTGGTGTCGATTTCACCTACCGTACGTCGAAGTTCCTCGGAGACAAGAACTTCATCGCGGGCGCGTGGGGCCTCGCTACCGATCGTGACGATCTCACCGTAGGCGACAAGTCCGCATTCGGCTTCAGTCTCGACTACCCCAACTCGATGTGGGACATATTCGCGGCATACTCGCGGATCGGAGATTCGTTTGATCCATCGCTCGGGTTCGTGCCGCGCCCGGGCATCCAGGAATACCGGCTGTTCTTCATGTACATGCCGAGGCATGTCACTCCGTGGATGCGAGTGTGGCGCCTTCAGTTGAGACCGACGCTGGTGACGGACCTGGACGGAAACTGGGAGACCTATCGCGTGTTCACTGCACCCATCAACTGGGTGTTCGAGAGTGGAGAGCGGTTTGAGTTCAATTTCGTGCAAGAAGGCGAACAGCTGACGGAGCCTTTCGAGATCGCCGAGGACGTTGTGATACCGGCCGGCGCGTACCATTACCAACGCTACAGAGCCGAGCTCGACATCGCTTCCAAACGACCAGTCAGCGGTCGCCTTACGTGGTGGTTCGGACCGTTTTACGCTGGGTCGCTTCAGCAGTACCAGGCTAACCTGAGCTGGAAACCGTCGGCGACCTTGGTGCTGGAAGTGTCGGGAACACGGAACGTCGGCAGCCTTCCACAGGGTGATTTCACACAGGAACTGCTCGGCACTCGCGTCCGGGTCAACGTCTCGCCCGACTTTCAGATCAATTCATTCGTGCAGTACGACAACGACTCAAGGTCGTTCGGAACGAATACTCGTTTGCGGTGGACGTTCGATCCATTCGGAGAACTATTCGTGGTATACAACCACAACGTCTCGGATTTCGGCGACCGCTGGGGACGGCAATCAAACCAACTGCTCGTGAAAGCGCAGTATGCGGTGAGGCGGTAGGGGGGTATCGACTGAGCAAAGATGCTGCGGCTACCCCTTTGGCCTGATTAGCTCTTGGAACTGCGGGTAGTCGCGGATACGCTCAAACGCAATCCACCGTCCGTCTCCCGGCCCCATGCTCCGAATGAGGGTAGTAGTGGCGGTGAGCCAACGTCCCTCTGCCCTAGCTTGTCTCCAAAGCGTCACCGCAGCGGCACCATCGCCAAACGCGGCTGCAATAGCTGCGCGGAAAAGGCTATTCTGCCCGTACACGTAGGGCATGTCTAACGCCTCGAGCCACCGAGAAACCTCTACCGCCTCTTCACGATCACCCCGGCAAGCAGCGACCATGCCGGAAAATCCGCGATAGTTGTAGCTGTCAGGGAAGTCCAGAGTCAGCGATTTGACCACGTCAAATGACTCGTCGCAGCGGTCGGCGACGTATAAAGCTACTGCAAAGCCGTATCGCCACGACCGGTTTGCCTTCGCTTCTGGTGGTCTGCCTTCGTACCATTCGATGGCTCGGTCGATCATGTTCCGTGAGGCTTCGGTGTAACCGTGACGGCGCAGGTATACGGAAACGCGCCGCATATACCACCCCTGTCCCTGCAATTGAGCTTCCTCGGGCAGGGCAATCATCTCATTGACTAACGCACTAGCTTCTTCGACGCGCCCGAGTCCGGTCAGAGCAAAGGCTTCATACGCTAACCTCTGAACATCATCGACATAGGCGGATCGCCCCCTCCGCACCGCATCCAGAGATTTCTCATACTGATCCAACATCAAGTAGCCATGAGCAAGAACCACGTGGTAGGATGGCCATCCCCGCATCGGACCTCTCTCGGGGTCGAGACTCAGCAGAGCATCAATAGCCTCTCGCGGACGGTTGTGCCGCAATGCAACCAGAGCCAGGTGGTACACTGCCTTCGATCCCGGTGCCAGGTCCGCCGCTCGGCGAATGGCGTCGAGCGTCTCCACTGGATTTCCTTCGATTCTTGCGTTCAGATAATCCAGCCAGTGTCGGTCGTACTCACTCAGCCGGTTCCGGGAGTGCTCGAGAACACCTACAAGTGAGTCCGCCCCTGCCCAAGCGGATGATTCGGTGAGGTTGATACCGGCGTACACGAGTGCAGTCACGAAGGTAGTGTCGAGATCAAATGCTCGGTAGAAGTATGGGAGCGCCTCGCGATAGTCCAACCTGAAATAGTGCCGCAATCCCTCGTCAAAAGATTGATACGCATCGTACGTTGGCGGCTGGAGGACACCGCTAGCATGGTCGCTGATGCGTTCGTCAAAGGATACGGCCAGGGCACCCATCACTTGCTGACGTAGAGGCTCCAATGCCAGGTCAGGTGATTCCAAAGGTGCGTCTTCAGGGTCGAGAGCCGGAAGTAGCCTGCCAGTCGCTACATCAGTGATTTCCAGTTGGTATTGAATGGCACCTCCTCGCCGATAGTACGCACCGGAGATCACAATTCCCGCTCCTGTCTCCTCTGCTAATGCTTCAACTCGATTTCTGACACGGCCCTCGACAGCCTCTGCACTGACGTATTGTGATGACTGAAGCGCAGTCTCCCATGGAACGACCCGAACGATTCCTGTCTGCTGCAAACCCTGCGTTATCCAATGACCTGCCTGTCTGCCTGTTTGGTCGAGTGACGGATCACCTGTCTCATTGCGGATTACGGCAACGACGATGCGCTCAGGGTCGAGGGTCACTCCACCACCCGATTGGAGAACTGCAACGACTGCAAGTACGGCAACGACCGCGGCAGCCAGCACTATCGCTCCACCACCCATCACCAACCGGCGCTTCACCGCTCGATCCGCTGGCACCATCCCAGTCGGCGTCACTCCCCCGCTCGGCGTCGCCAACGCATCCAACTGCGGCAACAGATCCTCTGCGGTCTGCCACCTGTCAGCCGCCCTCTTCTCCAAACACTTCATCACCAACTCGGCCAACGCAGGTGGCACCGCGTCTCGGTATTTCGCTACTGGATCAGGTGCCTGCGTGACGTGAGCCGCAAGCAACTCCTGCTGCGTGCTGCCAATGAATGGAGTCCTGCCTGTCAGCAGCTCATAGGCAATCACGCCTATGGCGTAGATGTCTGCACGATGGTCGACGTGCGGATCGGCAGCGGCTTGCTCGGGAGACATGTACGCCGGTGTGCCGAGCGCAACGCCTTCGGTCGTCAGGCCTATTGCGCCTGTTGCATCACTCACTGCCTTGGCCACCCCGAAATCGGTAACCAATGCATGATCGTCAGCCAGCATCACATTGTCAGGCTTGATGTCGCGATGGACCACGTTGTGATTGTGAGCGTGCTTCAGGGCATCGACAACATCCCTAAGGATGCGAACTGCATCTGCGATAGGGAGTTCCCCTTCTCTGGCGAGCTTTTCCCTTAACGACTCTCCTTCCACGTACGGCATTACGTAATACAGAAAGGCGGACGGGCAGTCAGGTGCATCGGCGGTACGCCGGTAGGGCGGTAAGGCGGTAGGTCGCTCCTCGGCAGCTCCAGAATCCAGCAGCGGCAATATGTGTGGGTGGTTCAGGTTAGCGGCTATTTCGATTTCACGGTGGAACCGCTCTGCGCCGAGTGCGGCGGCAAGCTCGGGGCTCAACACCTTGATCGCGACCTTACGGTGGTGCTTCAGGTCCTCGGCAAGGTACACCGTCGCCATACCGCCACGGCCGATCTCCCGCTCGACGGTGTAGCGGTCGGAGAGGGCGGATTTTAAACGTTCATAGGCGTCGGGCATGATCGGCAAAGATGCGGTTCCGGAACTCGGTGCGCCAGAGGGGAGAAGAAAAGATGCTTCTGCGTTGAAATGGTTATGCACCCGGCTCCCCGACAGCTCATCCTAGCGAGGCCGGGAGGTGGCACGCGTAAGGTGCCGCGGTCTCACGTCGTCGAAGTGCCAGCGCAGCCTGGCTCGAGAGTTATGGTCGAAATCGTGGACAAAGCGACCATTTTAGAGTTGACAAGAGCGCCGCGCGACCATATTACTCCTACCATGGTCGAAATACGATTGAAAGCGACCACATTTATGCAGACATGGACAGGAGATTGCCGTGTTTGACCCCATGGTACCGTACGATGAACTGCCGCCGCTTCCTCCGATCTGTGATCTGGACTCTGCCGAGGTCCTCCAGGCGACAATCCATGCCGCACGGTGCCTTGCCGAATTGAAGGGGCGGAGTGCCGTGCTGCCCAACCCAGCCATCTTGATCAACACGATAGGCCTCCAGGAGGCCAAGGCCAGCTCCGAGATCGAGAACATCTTCACGACGAATGACGAGTTGTACCGCGCCGTCGACCATGAGCCGGCGTCTGCGAGTCTCCAAACCCGCGAGGTGCTTCACTACTGTCGTGCCCTGTGGCACGGAACGGAGCAACTGAGACAACAGCCGGTACTCACAACGAACTTGTGGGTGGACTTGGTCAATATGATCAAGGGAAACACGGCCGGCGTGCGCACGCTGCCGGGAACACGCATAGTGAACGCGGTCACCGGTGAGGTGTCTTACACGCCGCCCGAAGGGGAGACGCTGATCCGCGACAAGCTCCGAGACCTCGAGATGTTCTGCAACTCCTCGGAAAACGGCCTGGACCCGCTCATCAAGATGGCGCTACTTCACTACCAATTCGAGGCGATACATCCGTTCTATGACGGCAACGGCAGAACCGGCCGCATCCTGGCGATCCTTTACCTACTGCAAAGCGGCCTGCTCGACCAGCCGATTCTCTACTTGAGCCGCTTCCTCATCGAGAACAAGAGCGAGTACTACAGTCGTCTACGGGCAGTCACAGACTCCGGCGAATGGGAGCAATGGGTACTCTACATGCTTCGGGGCGTTGGAGAGACAGCCACCAGCACGCACGCTCAGATACTCGCGATACACGACCTGTTGGAGCGAACGCACGAAGAGGCCAGGTTTCGGCTGCCGAGGCACGTGTACTCGAAGGAGTTGATTGAACAGACCTTCGTACGGCCCTACTGCCGCATTCGACATCTCCAGGAGTCGGGGCTCGGCAATCGGCACACCTGCTCGCGTTACCTGCAACAGATGGCGGAAACCAGGTTCCTCATAGCCAAACGGGTAGGTCGCGACATCGTCTTCATCAATGCGCGGTTGATGGAACTTTTGACCGGCCAGCAGTCGTGGGGCAAGGAGCCGAGTCTCGAGGTATGAGTTCTTGGTGACGGCTAGCCCTTCGGCCTCATCAGTTCCTGGAACTCGGGGTGATATGGGACTTTCCTTCCACGAACAGCACCACGTAGTAGAGAAAGGCGGACGGACGGACGGTCGGACAGTCGGACAGTCGCTCATGGGCGATTCCAGAATCCAACAGCGGCAGAATGTTTTCGAGCTTTGTCAGATCTTTCCCGCGCTTGGCGGCAAGCTTCCGATCGCGTCTGAACTGTCTTGTTGCAGCCGGACGAAGCACAAGTTACTCGTCGCTAGTGTCGATGTGGGAAATCAATTCGTCTACCGATGCGCCGTGCGAAAGGTCCCGCCCCGACTCTGCATCACGCATCGCCTGTCGCGAAGTGGCATTGGGGAGTTTGACTTCGAACGGGAGACCACGGTGTTCGACAATCTGGCGATAGAATAGGTTGATAGCCGTGGATGGAGACAAGCCCAACTTCTCGAGGGTAGCCTCGGCCTCAGCCTTGAGAGCTGGCTCAGTTCTGGCTCTGATCATCGCTGTCTTCCGTTCAACTTTAGGCACACGACCTCCTTGCGACAGGCACGACAATAGCAGATTGTATCACGGGTGGGATACATTTGTGCCACAAGCAGAAATGTACCCCGTGGGAGGTACATTGACAACAAGGATGTGTGCTGCACCCGGACGCTCTCCAATACCTTCCCTCTCACTATCGCTATGATGCTCCTTTCTCTCCATTACTCTTCCGCTGGAGGTATCAGAATCTGTACGGCGGTTGGTGGGATGCATAATCCGGAAAACGCACTGTGGGTCGGGAAAATTGCTCCCGGTAGGAATGTGAGTGTTTACCGGCCCTATGGCCTCATTAGCTCCTGAAAGTTGGGGTGGTCGCGGAGGGGCACGGTGTAGCGGTCGGAGAGGGTGGATTTCAGGCGGTCGAGGGTATCGGCCATAGCTGGATAGCATGCTCCGGGGAATTACAAGACGCCAGAGCCATGGTGTTTAGACTTGAAATCACATATTGTGATCTCAAGAATGGCGCTACGCTATCAACGACCCTTCAGTGCATTGAGCAAACCAGGCACTCCCGTCGCCCGCGCGCCCTTGCGCAGCGTGGTGAACGCCTCGAGTTCCTTGGACGGCCGATACACTAGCAATTGGCGCGTCTTGTAACGTGTAGACGCACCTGCAAGCCGAGCTAGGGATCGTGCCATTGCAGGTGTAGCAGTGTTCGACGCCTTAGCCTCTACCAGGAATAGCCTGCCAGGCCCACCGGGAACCACGAAATCCACCTCGAGCCCTTGGTGATCGCGAAAGTAGTAGAGTTCCGGCGTCCGGCCAGCGCCTAGCTGCCACTTGACGATCTCCGAGGCCACGAATCCTTCGAAAAGCGGGCCGTAGAAGGGCGACCCACGCAACGCTCGCTCCGAATCGATTCCCAACAGGAAACAGGCGAGACCGGAATCAACGAAGTAGAGCTTCGGCGTCTTGACCAACCGCTTTCCGAAATTCTCGAAAAACGGTGGAACGAGTACGATCTGCCCAGTTATCTCGAGAATGCTCAACCATTGCGTAACTGTCGGTACCGACACGCCGAGCGGTGCTGCGATATCAGTCTTGTTGAGCATCTGGCCGCACCGGCTGACCAAGAGAGCCACAAAGCGACGAAACGTAACCAGGTCGCGGATGTCGCTCACCGCGCGCACGTCACGCTCGAGATACGTCTGGACGTATGACCTATACCAGATAGACGCATTTGAGGGTCGTTTAATGACCTCGGGGAAACCGCCACGCAACAATCCCACTTTCTCGGTCTCCCTGACCGATAGCGGAAGCAACCGAAAAACGGCGGCACGCCCAGCCATCGATTCCGTCACGCCCTGCATCAAAGGTGCGTCCTGCGAACCTGTGAGCAGCCACTGCCCCTTGAGTTTCGGCGCGGCGTCGATTCGAGACCGCAGGTAACCCAGCACCTCAGGGATATTCTGGATCTCATCCAGAATCACAGGTGGCTCGAGATTGTCCAGGAACCCGCGCGGATCGCTGCGTATGCGATTGATGATGTCAGGGTCCTCTGCCAGCACGTATGTCGCATCCGGGAAGAATCTCTGCAGCAAGGTCGTCTTTCCGGCTCGGCGAGGGCCCGTGACCAAGATGGCAGGGAACCCCTTCGCAGCGCGAGCGAGTTCCTTTTCTATCATTCTGGGGTAATACTTCATGTGAGAAATCTAAAGTATGACTTTAGAAAATCAATAGATCTCGTTCCCCGCACTCCCGCTCGATTGTGTAGCGGTAGATCCCGCACAATGCGATCAGCGGCAACACAGTCAGGGACCCTCGACATCCCGCCTGAGAACGGTAACTTGGCGGTATGAGAATCGGCATCATAATCGGACGCATCGGTGACATCGACGGCGTCGCCCTCGAGACCCAGAAGTGGATCGAGGTCCTGCAGAAGATTGGCCACGAAGTCTTTGTTCTTTCCGGTCATTTCAAAGAGGACGTTGTCAATCCCTACAACCAGAAAGCGCTGCGGTTTCTCTCGTTCTTCTCGCCCGAGTGTGAGTGGGAGCAGAACCGTGCGTTCTACTTTCCGCCCGACGATCCGGAACGACTTCTGAGTCACCTCGACGGGACCGCGAACCACGTCGCAACGGCGATCTTCCAGTGGGTTGTGGAAAACCATATCGACGTGCTGCTCGTCGAGAACGCGAGTTCACTTCCTGCCCATCTCTCTATGGGTATGGGCATCAAGCGGGTCGCTGAACGCCTCTGCATCCCCGTAGTCATTCACCATCACGATTTTTATTGGGAGCGTGGAGACCGCTACTCGTCGCCGTTCCCCGAAATCACGCAACTCGTCGAGTCGACATTTCCGCTTCGAACTTCCAACTCGCGACACGCGGTGATCAACAGCAATCAACAGGGCGTACTTCAGGCGCGGTTCGACATTGTTTCGACTGTCGTGCCAAACGTGATGGACTTCGACGTACCCTTCGGTCAGAAAGATTCCTACAACGCGAACCTGCCGGCGGACATTGGTTTGCATGAAGACGACATTCCCCTGTTTCAGATCACGCGCATAGTCGAGCGTAAAGGCATCGAAGTCGCCATCGCATTGGTGGACCGCCTGGAGGACCCAAAGGTCAAGCTGGTCATCACGGGCAGCGCCGCAGACGACCATCGCAAGGGCTACTACAGCGAGCTGCTCAAACAGATCGACGAGAATGGGCTGCGTGACCGGGTGATCTTTGCCCACCACAAGCTGCTCAGCAAACGGGACACGTCGAGCACCGGCGGACGGATTTACTCGCTGTCCGACGCCTACGCGAACGCCGTGGCCTGTACCTATTTCAGTACCTACGAGGGATTCGGCAACGCGTTCATCGAGGCACTGGTTGCCCGCAAGCCGATCTTCGTGAACAACTACGAGCCGGTGTTCTGGCCCGACATTGGCAGCCTGGGGTTCAAGACAGTGATGCTGCAGAAGAACAACCTCACTGACGAAGCCGTGGCCGAGATAGACCGAATCATCCACGATCCAGCAGAGCAGGCGGAAATTGCCGAGTACAATTTCGAACTGGGTCGCAAGCATTTCGGATACGACATGCTGGAGGAGAAGCTCCGAAGCATCTTCTACTAGCGAGGTGAGTCATCGAGCACCAAGGTCGGCGTTCAAGCTGCGACCGGATGATGGATGCCCTGAGGAACGAGGGCATAACCACCTGGTTCGATCTTGGGCTGATGCTCGATCGACTCCGCGACGGAAGGGACACACCCGGCTTCGTCTTCACCGGCGACTTCAAGTCCTTCACTCGACAGGCTGCCCGCGGTTTGGGGTTCGTAACGTTCCAGTTCGCGGTGGACGGCGTCACGGTGGAGGTCGCGAAGTACGCCGAGGCCATGCGCAGCATATTGCCGAAGCCGCGACTCCACGCTATCGCCGGCAGATTCGACGTACGCGCTGAACCCATTCTGGGGCCCGGGTTCGAACGCCACGAGATCCCCGAGATCGACGGTTTCAGCGGGTGGCCGCTGTACCGCGATTTCTTCCACCGCCGCCTGGAACGAGGAAGTCCCCTTTACAACAAGCTGATACTTGCACTCTGGAACGATGTCCTGACGTTGTCAGAACGCATCGGCCGCCTGCTAGAGGAACAGGACATTCGCTTGTTGTACCTGGTCAACACGAACTCGAATCCGGGCAACGTCACGCTCGCCCTGGCAACGGTGCTCGTATCCGAACACATGCGGATACCGGTAATTGCAAACAATCATGACTACTACTGGGAAGGCGGGCACAGCCGGCCGGAGCGATTGAGCGCGGGGATCGGTAGCGGACCTCGCGACCACTTCTTCACCAACGCGCATCTGGGTGAGGTCTTCTCAGTCATTCAGATGATCTATCCCTGGATGGCGCGTACGTGGGTATCGGTCAACATCAGCCGCCACCAGTCGGCGAGGCTAGTGAGTGGATTCGGGCACAATCCCGCCAACGTATCGGAATTGGGGACGGCGGTGGACACCGAACGTTACGCTCCCCTCAACCGCCCCAGACGCAGCGAGGTCATGCGGCAAATCTCCCTGTTGCTGACCGGGTCCAAGGCGCGCCTTGCCGCCCAATCGGTAGATGATGTACTCGAAGGCGATCCACTCGCAATCGACCGGCCGCGCCCGTTGTTGCTCGCTGCCGGGCCGCAGCGGAGTGTTGATTTCATCCACGACAACATCATCCTGCTGCAGCCGACGCGGATAATCAGACGCAAGAGAATTGAAACGAACTTCCGGATAATCTCACGGTTGTTGGCCGAACCTGATTTCGCCGAGGAAATGCTCAGGACACCGAACCTGAAACTGACCCTCCTCGTTACGGGTCCGGTTGCCGGTGAACACGAGACTTACTTCCGGCGTCTTCTGCGAGACTTCGGCAAGTTCGTGTTCCGACTTCCAGAGTTCGTTCGGGATCGGGTTTACCTGGCGCTGCTGTTCAGCGGGATAGACTATCCGGAGTTTCGCGACCGTTTCGAAGATCCGTGCACCATCGCCGACCTCTACGGTATAGCGTCACTAGTCATGCTACCGAGTCAGACGGAGGGCCGCGGACTGCCAATTATCGAGTCGGCCGCCAGCGGCGTCCCGATTGTGACGCGGCGTTACGATCCGCAGACGGTGTTTGCGGAGGTAATCGGAGAGCATCTGGCTCGGGACGAACGCTTCGAAGTGATTTCCTTCCGCAACCGAATCACCCCGAGAGTCATCGAGTGCATCAAGGAGCACCTTCTCACGCCGCTACACTTCGCGCCCGCACGGGTACACAACCGCCACGTTGCGGAGGAGCGCTGTGGCATGGAATCACTCGCCTCGGACATGGATAAATGTTTCCGTCAGCTGTACCGGCAACTTCATGCGAACGATTCCGATTTGCGACGGGCGTCCAACGCGCTGGCGCGGTTCGGCAAGCATGTGCGACGCGGCCGAACCGAGCTAAAGGAACTCTTGCACACGAACAACCGTGAATACCTGCCGGGCCATGGGCGCATGGGATTCATGCTGCTGCTGAAATCGCTCATCGACCCGAGTTATTTCCGCGTCGAGGAGCAGCGTCTGCGCGGAATGGCGTTCGCATTCGCCAAGCGGTTGATCGACGAAAACCCCGATCCCTCGCTCCTGAGCCGGGAGAAGTATCACGAGTTCCTCAACAGTGTGGACAGCCTGTTCCTGGTGCGGGAAGGCGAGATGCCGGTCATGTTCGACCATGCGATCGCATACCGGCATCGGAGCCGGGATCAATTCAAGTTTTTCGACCTCACGCCGCAGGAACTGACAGGGGTCATCAACATCTTGTTTGCACAGATAGCGGCTCCACCTTCAGCCGTCGGGCGCACACGCCAGTCTGCACCGCACCTTTCGAGCTGGGACCACACGGTTGCCCACCTCTGCGGCGGGAGCCTCGCGATCGATGACAGAGCTCGGCTGTGGCGGCGCCTGACCGAGAACGTCCCCATAGCGTACTTCCCAGGCAACCGACTTCAGACCGAGATCGAGTTGTTCCTGCTCCAACCCGTGCGTGCGCGGCTTGGCCTCGAAACCCACGAGCCACTGACCGGAAGAGACATCAAACGCGGGAAGCTCGCGCCCATCTACATCTTCCAGCACAGCAAGCCACTCGGCGCGATTGTCACAGCCGACACTCTGAAGGCGTATGTAACCGAATCGCGTAACGAGGAGTTGATTCTCCTGTTCCGACACGGCGTCTGCAATGTCGTGCCGACGAATCAACTCTCGGTGGGCATCGACGTCAGGCAATTGGGCCAACGAGCTCTGCGCACGCTCACCTCAGTGCGTGCCAAGAATGGTTTCCTGGTCGGCGCGGCCGCGCAGGCATCGATGACCACCGACATTCTGGACATCGAGCGTTTCCATGTCGGCCAGATATCGGACATGCTCACCGCAAATGTGATGGGGCTTTCGCCCGGTGACGGATACGTGCAGTGGGTGCCCGCCGGTCTTCGGGCTACGCTGGCCTACCCTACTCCGATTCAAACAGCCCGCAGCTTGAGTGAGACCCTGAGCGGCCCGGCGTTTCACAAGGCGTGCAAGAAGCTCGGTGAGCGGAAGGTGCTCGACGAGTTGCGCAAAGACGCAGAGGCACGAGGCTCACCCGCGGTGAATGTTCTGCAGAGACTGGTGGCTCCACCCGAAAAGAAGGGATCCGCAGTCACCTCCCAGACTATCAACGGACTCCATGCGGATGGCCTGCCCTGGTCGGGCGCGCTCGCGAGCGTGCCGCGTGGTGCACTGATGCGCTACCGCATGGAAAGGTCCGAAGACCAACCGCGCACCGCAGTCGAGTTCGTAAGCCGCTTTAACCGCAGGTCCAAGGCGAAAGCACGGATTGCGTGGAACGGCGGATACATCCTCAATGCCGAGTTGGTGGGCAAGCTGGGATTACCCGAGTCTTACATCGGGTCGCCGCTGGGCTTGCTCGTATCTAAGGGCAGGGTCGTCTGCCCTCCCCTGTTCAACAAACCAGCGCTGCTCGTTCAGAAGGACGGTTCGCTCCGTATCAGCAGGGTGAACGTCCGTGCCGGGCTAAGAGTGACCGGAGCCGGCGAGACGGTGGATTTCGAGCCCGACGGCTACAACGCGGAGAGCATGGGGTCCGAGCCCTGCTACTACGACCTCATGTATGGAGGCGATGAGCTGCCCGGAGGCGAGAGAACTCTGGTGCGGCTGGCTGGTGTACGCATCATGCAGGTAATCGAAACCGGTCCCGGCCAGGGAGCCTCGGTATTACCGGTGGGCCTTTGTTTGTCGTTTGCGCGGGGCACACTGCCTGCCGGGTGGAGCGAAGGCGTCGAGCTCGACATCGAGCTGGCGGATCTGATCGGCATTGACGAGGCGGTGGAGGCCGGACCGATGTTGGTGTGCGACGGCTCCCCATGCATCGATATGGACCAGGAGGGTTGGACCACAAAGAACTCGATTGCCACGCAGGCCGCCAGGCTCGACTACCTAGACATGCGAGGGCCCAAAATCGCTGTCGGTATCGACGGCAAAGGGGAACTCTCGGTGCTCACCGTGAACGGGCGCATCAGGGAGTCGGTCGGAGCGACTCACCTGGATATGGCCGAGATCATGTGCGCGCGTGGCGTAAGAACCGCCATGGGGTTCGATCCCGGGGGCAGCAGCACGCTCGTGGTTGGGGACGAACAGATCAACATCAGCCCCTACAACCGGGATTACGAACAAAACGTCTACGCACTGCCTCCCCAGCCTCGCGCGGTAGCCAACGTCGTCATCGGCTACTGACCCGCCTGATTCACGAAACTGACAGTCAATCGCCGGGCGGTTGGAGACAATTCGGTGTGACGGTAATGGCGTGGACTACGGCTGCCCCACCACGACGCAGCGATCTTCGACACATGCCAGTGTGGGAATTGGGGTGATGTCGCAGGTCGAGATCAACCCGAACCTGGAGTTCATATCAGCCTCGAACTGATTGTATTCGATGACCTGTTGGGCCAGCTGGACCGAATCGGTCACAACAATGGAATACGGGAGGTATGACCATACGCCGCCACACGGCTTCGCACCGATGCCAACTAGCCGGCACTGCCCAACATCGCTGCACACCGGGTCTCCGATCAGCAGGTCGATTTCGTCAAACATCTCTTGGAGCTGCGTTCTATCTTCCGCCTCGGTCGTTTCAGTATCCGCAGGATTCGAGCAGTTGACGAGTGCCAACAGCAGAAACAACAGGATTGTCTCGCGTTTTTTCATCGCATTGCCGGGTTGCGGGTGGTGCGCCGATCCCTGCTTACAATACCCAAAGAACGGTGGTTCGGTCACGGGAAGCTCCGACGCGGATCTTGCGCACAGGCGGACCGGTCTCCATAATTGCCGCCCGTCTCTTACACCACCATGCACACATGGAGGGACCGTCGATGCGTCGTATCTCCCTTCTTTTGGTAGTTGCACTAGCAGCCTGTGCCGGAGGTCCAAAAGGAGACGCCGAGAGGTCGAACGCAACCAGCTTTGGCAAGCCCAATTCCGTAACGACCACCGTTATGGAGTGAGCTTCAGCTACAGCCTAGGTGAAGAACGTGCACGCTACCGCATGGATCTAGCTGCTTCGAGAACTCGTTCGTCAACGCACCTGCGTGTGTACACACTGAACCCGAACCAACAAGTCATGTGGGTGCACTTCGAGGGATATTGCACTTGGGCGTTGGGGGAACGATCCTGCTAAAGAGATGAGACAACCATGCCACAGACCACCACATCTACGATTGTGAAGTTTGCTGCTCCGGCAGTGGCCGCCGTTGTAACTATGGGCATGAACGCTTGCGCCCAGGATGCCGATAGTTCGGATGTACCACCAACGTCCTCCCTCGTGGTAACGGAGACCGTCCACCACACAGACGTGCAAAACCGCGAGCCGATGGTAGCGGAACTTGGAGATGGCGCGCTCCTCGTCACCGGATTCCCGAGGGTGCCGCACCTGCCCGCCCGGCCGCCGAGCCTGTGGAAGAGTGCCGATGGCGGACAATCGTGGGCACAAGCAGACGCGGGCACACCCGAAGAAGGGGCGGTTGGAAACTCTGACACCGATCTCGCCGTGGCCCCCGACGGTACGGTCTATTTCGTCTCCATGGGCTTCAACCGGACCACCGGCGAGGGTACGCACATCACTATTGGTGTCAGTCACGACCACGCTTCGAGCTGGACCTGGACCTACCTGGCGCAAAGCGACAGGGTCGACCGTCCCTGGGTCGAAATAGCGCCGGACGGCACAGCTCACGTGATCTGGAACGACGGCGACGGTGTCTATCACACGGTGAGCAACGACGGCGGCCACACGTGGGAGGAGCGACCCAAAGTCAACGCACTGGGCGGATCGAGCCATCTTGCCGTTGGTCCCAACGGAGAAATTGCGGTCCGCATCACACCGATGTCCGCCTCCGGCGCCCGAATTGACGCGGACGTCGATCTCATTGCGGTGAGTACAGACGGTGGGCAGACGTGGACGCGGAACGCGGCACCGGGTACTCGCATCTGGGACGTCTCCGAAGAAGGCAACATACCGCGCTGGGTCGAACCGATCGCGTGGGACGCTGACGGCTCTCTGTTTCACCTGTGGAGCGAGGGCCGCGAGATCTGGCTGGGCAGATCTATCGACAATGGTGCCAGCTGGATTACGTGGCAAATCGCTCAGGACGATGATGATGTGTTCTTCCCCTATCTGATAGCGCGCGGCACCGGCGAGCTTGCAGCAACCTGGTTCTCCTCGGCGGACGGTATGAGTGTACGGGTCGCAGCAATTGAAACGGGCGATGTAGGGAATGACGCGCAGCCACACGTCGCATTGTCAGAGCCGCTCCGCTTCGAGTCGTGGATGGAGTACGAAGGCGAATGGATGCGTGACACGGCTGGAGAGTACGTGCCTGTTGCGTACCTCCGAGACGGCGACCTAGCCGTGGTGACACCATTGCAAGACGCCCGTTCGAACCGGTTTGGGTTCACGTGGTGGCGCATTGAGCTTCGGTGACTGCCATTCTCTGCTTGACTACTGCTTGACTTAGGCATGATAGACTCAGGGCACCACATTGACGGAAGGTGCCATGCATCCCCTCTGCCTCGCTTTAGCAGCAGCCCTTCTGGTCCCCTCTGTTGCCCTGTCTGCACAACAACTACCGTCCGTGAAATCCGGCTCGAGAGTTCGCGTGACAGCACCTCGCTGTGGCATTCATAATCGGGTTACGACGGTCGAGGTGCTGCGTAACGACACATTGAAGTTGTCGAGCAATCCAACTCGGAGCAGCCACCCCGGAATCAATTGCCCGCTAGCCTCGGTGATCCGGCTCGAGGTTTTTGACGGAACCAGGTCGAACTGGCTTCCGGGCATGGGCATTGGTTTCCTGGCAGGTGCGGCCATTGGTGCAACGGCCGGTGGTTTCTGGAGAAGCTGCACAATCGAGTGGGGTTCCTTGTGCACTGCGACTGGGGCGGTCACCGGCGCAACGCTTGGTCTGATCGCGGGCCTCACCATTGGTGCGGCCATTACCACCGACCGCTGGGAGGAGGTGCCGCTCGACAGGCTCCGCATGTCATTGACGCCGCGGAGGGATGGGTTTGCGTTGGGGCTATCGGTGAGGTTCTGACTTCGACAGTTGTTACACCTCACAAGACCCAGACACTCTGGCGCACGTATGCAATTAGCAGCAGATTGCTTGATCATGACCCCGAGGGGGGGAACATGTGGTCGAGAACATACTCGAGCAGCACAGTGTTTCCGCTTCTCTCCGCCACACTTCTCTCCGGGGCCTGCGATTCCTCTACGGAACCAGCAAGCGTAGGTCCACTGCCGGTCGCCGTAGTCAGCGTTACCCCCGATGTCGCAGATGTACTATTGCGTGGCTGGATACTCCTGACGGTCGAAGTGAAGGACTCCCTCGGGAATGTCCTCGACGACCGGTTCCTGACGTTTTCGAGTTCCGATGCAGAAGTCGCAACCGTCGACACTGCCGGTATCGTCACTGGAATCGGCGAGGGCTCGGCGACGGTCACCGTGGAGGTAGAAGGAGTTCAGACGACGGTCGCTGTTACCGTCAGCACTCTCGAATTCGCGTCAATGGGGGTGGGTTGGAACCATACGTGCGCACTCACGGTGAACGGGGAAGTTTATTGCTGGGGTTCACACCTTCGCGGGAGATTGGGAATCGGTCCTGATGCACCACACGAATGCGGAGACGATAACTCATTTGACGAGTTTGGTGAGCCTTTGCCGCACCCATGTGCAAAGCAGCCGATGGCCGTGTCAGGCGGTCACGTCTTTGAGTCACTTGCTGTCGGCGGCGGCCATACTTGTGCGCTCACTGTGGGCGGAGAAGCGTATTGCTGGGGAGCGGGGGCAGGAAGTTTTCTCCCAAATGGAACAGCGATCGACCTGTTCGTGCCAACTCTCGAGGAGGGTGGGCATGAGTTCGCCACGCTGAGCGTGGGAAGCCAACATACCTGCGGGCTGAACGATGACGGCCACGCATACTGCTGGGGAAGCAATCGTTCGCTGCAGCTTGGCGACGGAACGAGCACGAGCCGGAATTCTCCAGTGGCCGTATCCGGAGGTCTCGAGTTCGCACACGTGTATGCAGGGAACAGCGTTTCCTGCGGGATCGCGATAGGTGGCGCGGCCTACTGTTGGGGAACGAATAGCTACGGAGAACTCGGAAACGGTCAGATCTCGGCTGCCAACACTCCGGTACCGGTTTCGGGTGGCCTCGTATTCGAGAGACTCGATATCTCTTCGACTGGGTGCGGTGTTGTAGAGGGCGGTGCACTTTATTGCTGGGGGTTCAATCCCAGTGGCGAGGTCGGTAACGGAACCACTACAGACCAACCCGAGCCCGTGCCTGTATCCGGCGGATTTACATTTCGCACGGTATCAACCGGTGACACCCGCACTTGTGGCGTAACAGTCGACGGCCTCCTCTACTGCTGGGGCTCGAATAGAGGTGGGCGGCTAGGCGTGGGATCAGCAACGAGCACATCCGTGCCAATTCAGGTCCCCTTTGAGGAAACCGTGCGTTTGGTGTCCGCGGGATTGGCCAACACCTGCGTCTTAACGACCGGTGGCAGCTCCTATTACTGGGGATGGGGGGCAATCGGACAGCTGGGCACAGGATCTTCAGATGCCGACGCTCTGACACCGACACTTGTTGTGGGGTCGCGGTAGCAGCCTTTCCTTGCGTTCTTCCCAACTCGGTGGAATCTTGCCTAATGATCTCGGTGAGCGTTTTCCAGATCGTTACGGTTCGGCCTGCCCGACCAGTTAGCAGTCACCAACTCTTGTTGGAGGAGAAACGAGCATGAGAAAAAGTTTGGCTTTGTTGCTTGCGGGCGGCTTGGCTCTCGCGTGCGCCCAGGAAGCGACTGATGGGGCCGATCATGGCCACACGCACGAACCAGGGGCCGATCACCAGCACGGGGCGGAGATCTTACCGGCGGCGGTCGTGGAGGCCACAGACTTTGCGCCCGAATACATACAACATGCAACCGGCATCCAGATCATTCCGGACGTATATGCCGGGCTGGAGTCCGCCAGCAACACGTTCACCCATGAGGGGAATTTCGGCCCATTGCTGTTCGGTGAGGACATCAGATCGTTTTACATCAGGCTCGAGCCGGGCATGTTCTTGGCCGAGCATCCACACTCCACCGAGAGCCTGGTCTTCACGGTGAGCGGACGATGGGTGTTGTGCAGTGAAGGCAAACGACAGGTGATGGAAGCGGGCTCGACATTCCATTTCGGGTCGAACATTCCAACGGGCTGGGAGGCACCGTTCCCGGAAGGCGCATACCTGTACATCGTAAAGTCGTATGCGGATCTGGATTACGAGCTGTACACGACCGACATCAGGAGCATGGCAGGGGAGTTGGACCAGCAGCTCTCAGAGGGAATGGAGTTCTACTTCCACCAACTGCCGGCCGATCACGAGGCGATTCAGTTTGCGCGCCAGCACAATCCCAACTTCGACGAGATCCTGGCGATTCGATACTAGCGTAGAGATCTGCTTTTCTGCGTTGCCATCAGACTGGCGACAGTACCTGCAAAAGAGCCGAGTAAGCAATTCCTCGGCTCCTTTGACGCCCCTTTGACGCCTTCGATTCAGCTTTCGTTTGAAACCTCTTAGGGAGCGTCTGATGGTCCGCACAGTCCTGTTCACACTCAGTGTTGCCCTTTTCGTTACTCAGCAACCAGCATCAGCCCATCAAGTGTCGATCCGGCCGGGGGAACGCATCAGCATTCGATCGTCCGCCACACGACCCGACAAGGTTGAGGTCTACTACGCCGGTACCAGTGCAGACACGCTGTATGCGCAGAGTCCGGGCGGCCGGCGAAATTTCGCGATTCCGCTGGCATCCATAACGAGAGTGGAGATTCCGAGACGACAGTCGAATGCCGTCAGCGGCGCCGCAATTGGCGCGGTGATCGGCGGAACCTTTGGAATCCTAGGCGTTGCCGGTATGTCCGGCTCATTTGCCCAGCCATCGCCGGGCCAAGGCATCGGGATCATCATGTTGTGCGCCGCGATCGGATCCATCCCAGGAGCGGCAATAGGAGCCCTGCTCCCTTCCCACCAAGGGCGTTGGGAAGAGGTACCTGTCGACCGTATGCGTCTGAGTCTTGCGCCGCACAGTAGCGGGATGGTGACAGTCTTGTCGTACTCGTTCTGACGTTCTGACGACGTTGTCACAGCACCTCGAAGTGCGCGACCTGATCCTCGACTCTGCGCATGACGTATGCTCCGCAGTTGCCGGGGGTGGATCGATAGTCGGCTACTCCGGTTTTCAGGAGATATTGGTGATGAGCGTCCGCCTTGTCTGCAGGAACGCGCCCGTGCCATATGCGTGCGATCATGCGGTGGATTCCTCACTCGAGAGCAGCTGTCGGGCTAGCACCTCCAGAGGGAAGGGGTTGTCGTCGTCCAACTCGTTTTCCCCAGGGAAGAACTTCGGTAGGTCGGTCAGCTGCACGCCGATGTCCGACTGCAATCCGGTATCGATCAGCTTGCGGGCCACGCGGATGTACTCGTCGTGCACCATGCGCAAGAACGTCTCGCTGCCCCACTCGCTCTCGGGCAGCTCCTTGAACTCGAAGTACTCGCGCGCGTTTTGCGGTGCCTTCAAGATCAGGCAAGGCATCTTCTCGTCATCCTCCTCGATCCGCCCCCGCACCGTCGCCAGATAGAACATCGGCGAGAGGTCCTCGTGAGTGATGTTGTAGTGCCGCTCGTACGGTTTGTGGGTGAAGAACTCGATCCTGTTTTTTTCGGTCACTGCGATGGCGAAAATACTCCCTGGATAAGGGGCCTGGGATCTCAGGTAGTCGTCGTAGACTTGCTGCCCGCACTGGCTGAAACGCTCCTCGGCCTTCGGAGCCTCCTGGGAAGCCCGGTCCGACTCTTCGGAACCGGGGCGGCTCTCGTCAACCAACGGGACGGGCGCCCTCAGCACCGGTCGTGAAGATGTATCGAGGTCGAGATTGATTTGGTACTTGTCGCAGAGCGGGCGCCGATGGTGAGTCTCCGTTCCGTCCGGGAGGAAGGGAAAGCTGACCGCGATCGTCGTGCCCCTGCCCACTTCGCTCTCGATAGAGAGTTCACCCTCGAACTGCGAGACCGTCTGACGGACGAACACGAACCCTAGGGAGTGGACCTCCCCGTCCAGAGAGGGCTTATCGGCAAGTAGCTCCCCGATCTTCTCCGAGGGCATGCCGGCCCCCGTGTCGCGCACCCGGAGCACTACGCGATCCCCCTCTATCGAGTCGTTGATGTTCAGGATCCCGACCTTCCGGTCCGCCATGGCGTCGACCGCGTTCATTACCAAATTGAAGAACAGACGCCTGAATCGACTCCGGCCGCCGCGAATGACCGCGACGTCCAGCCGATCGAGCTGCAACTCCACGCGGGCACTGCCCTTCGCCACTACATAGCCTCGAATCACATTCCGCGTGAAATCCCGGATTTCCTCGGCTATGTCGAAGTTCTCGACAACGACCTGATCGTCCAGCTCGCTGAGGAAGTACTCGATCCGGTGAAAGACGCCGCAGATCCAGTGGATGCAGTTTCGATAGTGGTTTCGGGATTGAACCGAGCGCGAGTCCTCCGGTAGAAAGGAGATGACTTTGTCGAATCGGCCCCAGAGGGGGTTCAGGATTAGATCGCAGATCTCGTGGATGTTGCGAATGTACCGCTTGCCGACCCGTAGGATGGTTTTGTGCGGCGAGAAGTTCTTGACCGCATTGCAATAGGCCTGGTAACCCCGGCGAGCGTCCAATGCGTTGGTTTTGAGCTCCTGCAGGTCCTGCCAGTGCAGGATCTGCGCTTGCTCGATGTCGTGAAGCTCGAGGTCCGTGTTCAGAGTGACATGGTAGTGGATTACCTCGTTGATGAACTTCTCGACGCGCAGGTCGTGAATGAGGAACTTGACCTCTGCGACATCTCGTTTCAGGCCATCTTCGTAGTCGACCATCGTTCGATCCGATTCCTCTCAATGCTGTGGGGCTCTTACGACGCCATCGTTAACTTAACGTCTCCTTCGTGACAGTCGACCAGTTAAGGGTCCCCAAGTGAATACTTCGGAGTCCCTTTTCGTCTCTCGATGCAACGATACGAGGCGTTACCTCTCAAACACCATGGCTTCGCCGTCGTACGTCACTGAGAGCCTGCCGCCCTCGAGGGTGCCTGTGAGCTGCCCAGCATTGTTGCTGATGAACCGGATCGTGGATGGTTCTTGGAGTGTGAAGGTGCCGGCATCGGGCAATGTCGTGTTTATGACTGAACCACCGAACTCAGCGGATACGTCGAGCGCGAGCGTATAGCTGCCGTTCTCGTTGAGGGTGATTGCGCCAGCCGAGACTGTGGCTGTAACAGGTACACCGTTGTAGGTCGTAGTAGCTGTAGTAGGGAGCGGTTCGCCATCGATACTAACAAGGCTATACTGCCCGGACACGCTCTCAGGAGAGAAGGCGTCGCCACATGCGTTCACGAGGAAAGCTGCTACTGCTGCCGTCAACAATGCCCGCTTTGCCATATCGACCATCCCCGTTCAATTCGTGAGTGAATTTGGTGCAGACATGATCCACCCGCTAGTGTATTCGTAGGGGCACATGGCTCAGAACACCACGTCCAACCGGCCCAACACGAGCCGCCCCAGTTCGGCGGCGCCGACGTACTCCTGATGCCTGTTGTCGAAGATATTCTGAACGTTCACTGACGCGCGCACGTTTGGCGCCCACGGCAGCCGATACCCGACGCTCGCGTCTAGCACCGTATACGACGCGACCCTGCCGGTATACACGCCGGAGATCACCGGGAAGCCGGCCACCACTCGTGCCGCCGCGTTGGCCACCAGACCCGCATCGTCGTCGCGATATTCCAGGGCCAGTGAACCTTTGTGTCTGGGCACACCTGGAACGACGTCGCCGATAGCGCCGACGTTCACGATCGAGTCCTTGCTAGTCCAGGAATAGTTGCCCGTTATGGACAACTCCGGCGTGACCACCGCAGCGAGCGACACATCCGCACCCAAGAGTGTGTATGAGCCCCCTTGCCGCTCGATCAAGATGACGTCGGCGTCTCCACCCTCAACAGGCGACACGGTGCCCAATGGTATCTGCGTGATCTGCTCGGCGAGTTCCGCGGCTACACCAGCCGGTCTGAAGTCGCTGAGGTATTGTTCCAGTGCCTCCTGATTGAGGAACACGTTGGGAGTCACCGCGTAGGGCTCGCCGACCACGTCATTCACCCGTGTCACGTACAGGTCCAACCCAACCAAAATCCGCTCTGCGATCACACCTTTGTAACCCGCCTCAAACACGTTGATGTAGCTGCGCCGGTCAGGCTCTATGTCGACGAGCTCGTCCGGCGCGATGGCGTCGAACTCGAGCGTCGCTACGTTCAGCGTTCGCAGGTCGCTGCTCACGTCCACCGCACTGGGGTCTGGTATGTCCGAGATGTCGGCACCTTGCATCTCCAAAACGGCGACGACGACGGGCCAAAACCGAGTTGCATCGGCCGGAATCGCTGACCACGGCCCGTCAGAGTTGAACGGAGAGTACATGCAGAACCCGCTGCAATCGCGGCTGAAGTTGAAACCGCTCTTTGGTTTGCCACGCCACCGTATCGCATAGGGCAAACCAGGAAAAGTGCCGACCCTCATGTCGATGAAGAGGCTCTGAGCCGCGGGCGAGGTGTAGGCGCGGTTGTAGGTGAACCGCAACGCGTGCTCCTGGCTCGGTGAGTACACAAGAGCCGCTCGCGGGGAGATCGCCAGATCGTTGATACGATCGTGGTAGTCAACGCGCAATGCGACACTCAGATCGAGCTGCCGCGCCAGCGTAGTGGTCGAGTGGAGGTACGCACCAAGCTCGTTCAGGTTATCGGAATACTCGTTGCGTCCGTGTATCGTGCCACCGGTTCGCGGAACGGTTCTGCGAAAGTCGACGCCGTAGAGGAATTCGTGACGGCCAGCCAGCTCCGAGGCGTGCTGAAGCTGAGCCGCAAGCACTCTCGAATTGTCCACGATCGGAGATCCCGAGCGCAGCTGATATGTGTCACCGGCATCACTGGCGTTGAAGATCACGTTGCCGAACAGCCGTCCGTGTTCCACTTGAGCCTGAAGGTATTGGTAGCGCCAATTGCGAACCTGGGTGCCGCCAACGGAAGTCAAATCGACGTTGTTGATCGCCTCGGCCCATCCACCCATCAGCTTGACGAGGGTTGCGTCGGACGACCGCCAGTCGATGCGCGCTTGCCCCGCAAACCGTTCCGTGTCGTAGTCCCGGGCACCCACGAGCAGCGTATCGGCATCGGCACCTGCCAGGAGCAGTTCATCCCGATTCCGGACTTCGACCGTATCAGTGTACTCCCAATCGTGGCCGCGGAAGTACTCGCCCGAAACCTTGAAGCCCACCCGATCACCCAGCACGCCGGCGTGACGGAACGAACCCTGGAATACGGAGCGCTCCCCACCCATCAGAGATAGTGAAGTACCTCTCGAATCGAAGGGCGATCGCGTGACGATGTGCAGCACCCCGCGATCGCTGTTCGGGCCGTACAGCGCTGCGGCAGGTCCGCGCATCACCTCGATGCGCTCGATATCGTTGCCAGTGGTGGGAATCAGATAGGGGATATTGAGCCGCAGCGAGGGAACGCCCGCGTAGCGATAGTCCATCAGCGTGAGCAGGGCAGCAGAGCTCACCGCTCTCCCGCCACGGACACTGTACGTCCGCTGCGTGAGTCCGTTGGCGGCCATATCCACACCAGTTACCGTGCGCACGTTGTCCACCGGAGTGAATGCATTGCTCTCTTCTATCGATTGCCGATCGACAACCGACACTGACGCGGGTGCCTGAAGTGCGGTTTGAATGGTCCTCGACACCGAGACCACGAGCGGGTCGACATCCACTGCCGTCGGCACCATTTGGACAGTGAGGTCAGTAACGTCGAGCGCTGTACCTTCTATGCGTTTGACGGTGTACCCCAGCCGAGTGAACACGATGGCGTACGCCTGCTCTCCGAGCCCAGTGAGCCGAAAGCGGCCTCGGGAGTCGGTTCGCGCAGTGGCCCTCAGCTCTCCGAGGTCATCCAATACCTCCACGCGCACACCGGCAATCGGGCCACCGGTAACAGAATCGAAAACCGTCCCTGCTATCGTTCGCGATTGGGCCTCGAGTTGTGAGGAGAGAAGCAAGACGAGACATAAACACAGTGAAGACGTACGGAGAGGGATTTTCATGTTCGCACTCTCTCTACCCCTCGAACTCTTCCCATTCCTTCTTCACTCTCACCATCAGCTTCTGAAAACGCGGGTCACTGCGCAGGCTTTCCAGGAGTGGGGCCTTCTCGGCCAGGAACGGATAGTTGATGAGCCCCAGCTCCAGCCCGTGCTCCAGCCATTCTAAAGCTTCGTCTATTTCGCCGTGCATTGCATACACCTCGGCGCCCCACAATACACCGATCGGGTCGGACCGCTCCGCTGATCTCCTTTGTTCGTCCGACCGCATCTCGGCCATACAGTTTGAGTATTCGTCGCGCCGACCTTCCCACGCGTACAAATTGCCACGCATACCGCGAGCATAGAAGTGCTCCGGTGTATCGGCTAGCCACGCATCAAGCAGCGCATGGGCTTCGTCCAGGCGCCCAGTGGCCCCCATCAAGTACACACCCATGCAACGATTCGTGACGGCGGCAATATGTGCGGATGACTCAGATTCGCCGTGATCGTGATCTCACGAAAGAACCGTTCAGTGCCGAGCGCCGCTGCGAGTTCGGGATGGAAGACCTTGATGGCGACCTTGCGGTCGTGCTTCACGTCGTGTGCGAGGTAAACCGTAGCCATCCCACCGCTACCCAGTTCCCCCTCGATGGCGTAGCGGTGGGAGAGTGCGGTCCTCAGACGCTCAAACTGGTCAGTCATCGGTGATAAGATGCAGCAGAAATCAAGGATAGGCGAGCATCACGAGAGTTCCTTTCATGATCCGCTAAGCTGTGACCCAGACGATCAGGCACCAGAGGCGGTTCCATCATGCGTAAATCCGCCACTCCTCGCACAAAACCGGTTATCGGCAGCATCACTTATGAGCCCGGTCTCCTATAAACGGGCTTTTGCACGCAATCTCGAATTGGCGATCTATACAAAATGTTGTATAATCAATGATTCAGAAGCCACTAGTGTGGCTTGGAACGTCGCTTGACGACGCGCGCTCCTTTCCACCTGACGCACGGCGCGTTGCAGGTCACCAGCTGTTTCGGGTCCAGCGTGGATTGATGCCGCAAGACGTCCCAACGGGACATCGCCTTGACGAGGGAGAGGTTGAAGC
Source organism: uncultured Gemmatimonadaceae bacterium (assembly GCA_964518955.1). Taxonomy (GTDB): domain Bacteria; phylum Gemmatimonadota; class Gemmatimonadetes; order Gemmatimonadales; family GWC2-71-9; genus JBDGYW01. Next base: position 77,526 of record CAZFHS010000019.1, read on the forward strand.
GCGTGCAGCAACTGCGCAAGCACTCGCTGAGATAATCGAACTGGAGGTTGTGCGAATGAGCGTCAAAGTCACGAAATCCAGCGGCAATGTGTTCATTGATCTTGGGTTTCCCGCCGAAGAAGCGGAGAATCTCAGGATTCGGTCCGACCTGATGTGTCAGGTGATCCACGTCATTGAATCAAGGAGCCTCACACAGAAGGAAGCGGCGGACCTCTTTGGAGTTACTCAACCCCGAGTCAGTGATCTAGTGTGCGGGAAGGTTGACCTGTTCAGCATTGACATGCTCGTAAAGATGCTTGCCGCCGCAGGCATTCGCGTTTCTCTTACCGTTGAACCCGCAGCGCGGGGGATCGCTTAGGTACTTCGCGCCTAAGAACTTTGAGCCCCTGGCCAGAGACCACCCGGCCTGCGGAGCTCGCCATCCCACCACTACCCAGTTCCCGCTCGATTGTGTTGCGGTCGCACAAAGCCGAGGTAAGGCGGACGAGGGCGTCGGTCATTCAGCCTCAAACTCGAAAGGCGTCCTGTTTTTGCCGTGCAATCTCCATCAACTGCTCGAAGCGTGGATCACCTCTCAGCGGCTCGAGAAAGCGGTTGTGCCGGGACAAGAACTTGTAGTTCAAGAAACCAAAATCAATAGCGTGAGGTAACCAGCGCAGCGCCTCGTCGATCTCACCCACGAGCGTCAGGGCGTTAGCGATGTGAATGGGATATTGTTCGTCAGTCTCGGCAGCCCTGCGGTAATCACTTTTTCCCAGCAACTCGAGCACACCATCTCTGTCTTCCTCGAGCGCTCTTTGAAACAAGGCGCAGTGATCCGACCAGAACCCAACATCCATGTCGGCGACCTGCCGGTAGAGTTCGTGTGCCTCTTCTTCCCGTCCTGAATACGCAAGACATTGCGCTGCCCACCAACCCGAGAACGGCTCGTTGGGAGCGAGTCGTTCGCGTGCGGCCAACATCCTAGCGTTTGCTGCGGTGAAGTCACCGGCGAACAGATCAACCACGGCTCGGGCAAACGCCGGAAAGAGAGAAAGGGGGTCCATTGCAATGGCCTCTTCCGAGTACCTCTTGGCCTCATCGAGAAATCCGATCTCAGCCAAGCAGAATCCAAGCAGCCACATTGCATCGCTAGTCGGATCCAGCGCCACTGCATGTTTCGCATTGTCTATCAACGCCTGCATATCACGACGTTTGTACCGGGCCAAACCCAAGGCCAGATACGCAAGCGGTTGTTCTGAGTCGAGGTGCATCGCCTTGGCAACCGACGCTTCGGCTCGATCAAGCGTCTCTTCCTCGTGGTAGATCCCGAAATCGTATGCCGCCCAGTAGGCATACCCTAGCGTTGCGTGCAGCAAAGCACTATCGCCGATCGACTCGAGCGCACCATTGATGAGCTCGACTGCTCTATCCACACCTTTTTTTGTGAGTTTTAGCAGCTCATGTCGTGCGAGGAGAAACGCGTCATATGCCCGTGCGTCAGGAATCGGCCTCCTAGCCAGCATTTCCTCCTCAGCCGGACTCAACACGATGCTGAGAGCCTCTGTAATTCTGCGAGCGAGGTCTTCTTGAAGATCGAACACATCATCGAGCGTACCTGAGTAGCGGTCCGACCACAGCTGTGCGTCTACACCTGCGTCGATCAATTTGGCAGTAATCCTGATTGCGTCTCCTGCCCGGCGAACAGTGCCCTCCACTGCATACTTGACCGCAAGTTCCTGGGCGATAGCCGGTATTCGTTTCTTGGTGCCTTTGAACTGCATAGTGGAGGTCCGCGAGATTACTCGCAGAGCCTGAATCTTTGACAACTCCGCAATGAGCTCGTCTGTGAGCCCGTCACTGAAATACTCGTTGTCCGGATCGGGACTCAGGTTTTCGAACGGCAGCACAACTATCGACTTCTTCTCCTCCGCAGCTTCCACTTCAGTCGCAAACAACGCCTCGGAGAATGCCTTCGCTGAATCGAACCGACCCGCCGGAGCTTTGCCGAGAGCCTTCGCAATAGCGGCAGCAACTGGCTGCGCAGCATCCAAACGCACAGTTGTTATCGGTGGAGCCGGATCGGTCATGTGTTTTGCCAACACGGCACGCGGGTTAGACGCAATGAACGGCGGGTCGCCGGCAAGCATTTCATAAAGCACACAGGCCAGCGCGTAGACATCACTGCGGCCGTCGATCTCCTCCTCGCCGCTCACCTGCTCGGGGCTCATGTACGCGGGTGTGCCGAGTGAGAATCCCGTCTCCGTAAGACGTGTACCACCGGCCGTGTCGACCGCCAACGCTATCCCGAAGTCGGCAACGACCACTTCACCTGCCTGGAACAGAATGTTCTCCGGCTTGATGTCGCGATGAATTATTTCGCGCGAATGAGCGTACGAAAGTGCGCTCGCTACCTGACTCGTGATCTTCAGTGCGTCGTCAACGGAGAGTTGCTTGTCGCGATTGAGTCTTTCGCGAAGAGACTGTCCCTCAACATGTGGCATCACATAGTAGAGGAACTCACCCAGGCCGCTGTCCGCCTGTCCGCTCGTCCGACTGTCCGCCTTCCCGCTGTCGAGCAGCGGCAAAATGTGAGGGTGATTCAGATTTGCAGTAATGGTTATTTCACGGAAGAAGCGCTCGGTGCCGAGCGCGGCAGCGAGTTCGGGATGGAAGACCTTGACTGCAACCTTTCGATGATGCTTCAGGTCCTCAGCGAGATAGACCGTCGCCATACCACCGGTGCCGAGTTCCCGCTCGATGGTGTAACGGTCTTGTAGAGCAGTCTTCATTCGGTCCAGAATGTCATCCACTGAGGCATCTCCCGATCGTCGAATGGACAAAGCTACGGTCTGGGACTGGCGTGGGCCAGATGCGCATAATCCAACCCCAGTGGCGCGTGATTTCGATGGCACAACCGCGGTTGGCTCCTCCTATGATCCGATCGAAAAAACCTGATGGGTTGCATCTATGCTTGATTTAGCATACCACTTTTGGCATACTTCATGACACTTAGCAGACCTGAGCGAACGATTCACTGGGTTGGGTCGTCGATCGACGACCTGCGGTCGTTCCCGAAAGAGGTTCAGGACGTGATCGGGTACGCCCTCTACTTGGCTCAGTGTGATGAAGGACATCCATCACTCAAGGCGCTCCGTGGATCGTTGCATGGCATGATGCAGGTATCTGACACCCATCAAGGCAATGCCTACCGCGCCGTGTACACGAGCAAGTTTCGTGGTTCCATCTATGTGCTGCACGCGTTTCAAAAGAAGGCTACACGTGGCACTGCAACGCGAAGGCAGGATGTGGAGTTGATTCGAAGACGGATGCGCCTGGCCCAAGAGCATCACCGATGCAAGGAAAAGCGAGACGGACATGGTCAAGTCTGAGAGCATTCGAGATGGCAGCGGTAATGTGTTCGCGGATTTGGAGCTACCGCAGGCAGAAGAACGACTGGCCAAGGCAGAGTTGGCTCGAGCAATCGGAAAAGCGATCGGGGCGCGGAACCTCACCCAACGTGAGGCGGCCGAATTGCTCGGCGTCGACCAGCCGAAGGTATCGCAAGTACTGAACGGCAGACTGAACGGGTTCTCAACCGAGCGCCTACTGAGGTTTCTCACCAGACTTGGTCGTGATGTCGAGATTCGTGTCAAACCTGGCGTAACCAACCGGCAGGGGAGGCTCCGCGTCGCCGTTCGGTGACTTCGCGCATCCTGACTCTTTCTACCAAGGTGCACACCCGCACTAACCACCAATATGGAGAAATGGCCGTCCACCTAGGTAAAGGAGGCCCTGATTGTTGCGTTCGTGACAGAGTGCAATCAGGCAGAGGATCTGTGTCGATACATGGATATCATCGATGAATTCTGCATCCAGGGCATCCGACAGAATGGAGCCTCTGCGTTTGAAATAGCCAACTTCACGCTGACCATCCAGGAGTGTTGCAATTGGAAGGTCCTTGCGGAGCACGCCCTTTAGCCTGAGATAGTATGAGTTGTTGCTACAACGGACTATGAACTCGTTCCGGAACCACTTCCACCTCTCTGTCTCTACCACTTCCGAGACCACCCTTGTGCCATCATTCAACACGTATTTGACACCGAAAAGCCTGGTGGGTGACTCGATGCATATGGAGTAGCCCACATGGTCGAGGGTGAAATACCAACGGCCACCACGGCGTTCTCGAACGACGGTGATCTCTTGGTCGTCTACGGTCACACGCCGATCTGTCGTCCACCGCCGACACCGCCTGAGCGCAATCAATGCACCACCCAGGCGTGTCTAAACCGGACGCATGAGTGCGCCCTTTGTAGCGTGAACCGCAGATGGATGTTCGGCAAAATGTCAGCCGCTATCAGGTATGACCCCAAGTTGAATCCCGTCGCCGAGTTCATCATTGACTTGCCGATCCTCCACTATGCGATCACCGTCGAAACGAATGAAATCGGCCCATGGCACAGCGTGCGCCCATTTCTACGCCTCGTAGCTATTGGGCAGAAAGCTGGATTGCCTCCCCACAGCTTCAGAATGGTGGCAAACTACCCGTGTGCGATCAACTATCAATCAATTATCAACCTCTGGGATCAATTCAGGAACGGTCGTATTCTGCCTGAACGATACGTCAAGAAGGGCAATAATCAGCTCGAGTCGCCATGCCTCTGAGCACCCTCGCAAGGGGATGCAGCGTACCGTGGACCGGAGGGAGGCCTTACCGGCGAGTTCTCACCGGTTGGTGTCGGTGTTATGCTGTTTGATCAAACGGAGCCAGCATGTATAGAAGAGAGTTCATGCAAACCGTCGGAGCTGCAGCAGGTTGCGTTTCGCTTTCCGGGTGCGGCGCTCGCACCGGCTTTGGCGCCGCCGACAAGCGCCCGAACATCATCTACATCATGCTCGATGAGTGGGGGTACTATGAGATGTCATCCCTGGGTCATGACAAGATCAAGACTCCCAACATCGATCGCTTTGTTGCGGAGGGCATGCGCTTCACCCAGTGGCTGGCTGGCGCTCCGGTCTGCGCACCCACCCGCAGTGTGTTGATGACAGGGCAGCATTCGGGACATACAACCATCAGGGCCAATGACGGGTTTGCACCGTTGCGTGAGGATGACTTCACCCTCGCCGCCATGTTGAAACAGGCCGGCTACGCAACAGGCGGCTTTGGAAAATGGGGATGTGGCGGACGTGGTACATCCGGGATTCCGGAGAACCATGGGTTTGACGAGTTCTTCGGCTACTACGATCAGGTGCATGCCCATACTTACTTCCCCTCCTATCTCATCCACAATTCCGAGGAAGTGCCTCTGGAGGGAAATCCGGGCGACCTCTACGAGGGGGAGACATTCGCACACAATCTCATCGCGGGAAAGGCGATGGAGTTCATCGAGAGGAATGCGGGCAGCCCATTCTTCTGCTACTGCCCATGGGCCCCGCCGCACGGCCTGTGGGGTATCGATGAGGCAGATCCAGCCTGGCGGGAGTTCAAGGACAAGCCGTGGGAGGCGGGCCAGCGAAGGCCTCGGGATGCTAGGGTATATGCCGCTCTGCTGGCGATCGTGGACAGACAGGTCGGTCAGATCGTGGACCTGCTGCAGAGGCACGGTATCGCAAACGACACCGTCATCTTCCTCTGCGGCGACAACGGCGGGCAGGATTACTTCCACGAGAATCGCACATACCCGAGAGGTTTTTTCGCTCCGAACGTGAATCCGGTTACCGGTGAGCAATTCAGGGGAGAAAAGCGCAGTCTACTCGAGGGAGGCCTGAGGATACCGATGATTGTCCGCTGGCCGGGCATGATTGCGGCAGGTACGGTCAGCGAACACCTCTGTTATTTCCCCGATGTGATGCCCACTCTTGCCGACATTGCAGGTATTGACGTGCCCTCAAACACCGACGGAATATCTGTGTTGCCCACGCTGACGGGAGAGTCGAACCAGGAGCAACACGAATACCTCTACTGGGAGTACGGCGATCAGAGGGCTGTGAGGATCGGCAACTTGAAAGGATACAGAAGCGGTGGTGATGCAGAGTGGGAGTTGTATGACTTGAGTCGGGATATTGGTGAAGAGAACGACCTGGCCGCCGATTTTCCGGACCTCATTGAGAGAATCCGCTCAATTGCTGAACAAGCGCATACTCCACAAGAAGTCGGAGAGGTCTACGATCGCGTATTGATCGAGAAAGATCGGAGAGAAGGACAGAAGAGGTTGACCGGTCAGCGACCTAGTGGAATGTGAACGTTGAAGGTCGTTCCGTCGGTCTTGCCACCGACCGCGTTTACCGAGCAAGCCAAGTACAACACATGCGGCCGCCCCGTCTCGTCCAATAGCAGCTGAGGGCGCTCTAGATTGTTCACCGGGAGCACCGTGCCGTCTTCGAACACGAGTTGCTTCAATGACACGAGCGGATGTGTCGCCGGTTGCCAATCCAGACCATCGACCGAAGTGAACAACGCCAGACCTGGCTCCATGCCTGTGATGCGGCCCGAGAAGTCCTTGACGATGGCGTGGAATCGATCCCGCCTCCGATCGTACCACACGTAAGGATCCTCGGCGCTGGCGAGCCTGCCGTCCGGCAAGCGTACATCGAACACGAACGTGTCGAGAGGTTCGAACGGTCCAGTCGGAGAATCTCCAATCGCCACACCGTGTACTCCGCGCCACGTCGGGTCGTAAAGGTTGCCCTTGAAATAGAGCAGGTACTTGCCGTCCCGTGGTCGGAATACCACCGATGGGTTGACGACGATCATGTTGTCGGGTTTTGCGACGGTGCCCGGCGGGGACGGATTGACTACGTCACTCTCCTTGACGCGCGTCCGCGGGGTCAGCAAAGGCGCGTCCGGACGCGTCCAGTTGCCCGAGACCAGGTCGTCGATACTCCCTGCGACGATCACGCCGATCTGCTGCACCTGCTGCACGCGGTTGCGCTCGCTCAGGGCGGAGCCCGGCGAGCCTTCCGGCTGTGGCCCGGGATCTCGCGAGCCCGTGTAGTACAGGTAATACGTGTCGCCAAACTTGCGGACATGAGGATTGTGGACCGATTGGGCGTCCCACGCCTCGACATCGCCTTCGTTGTTGCGCCCCATCAGCAACACTTTCTGGAACGCAAATCCCCGGTCGGGATAGTCTGACACTGCATAGGCGATCTCGGATCCGAGCAGCCAACCGTCCTGGAACGGTGGCTTGTCGGGACCGGCGTCCCAGATGGAATAGAACATGTGGTAGCGGCCATCACCGCCCCTGATCACGCTCGCGCCCCAAACGAAATGATCGGGGTCATCCAGCGCTGCTGGGCTGGTGATGATCGCATTGCCGCCCTCGAGACGAGCGGAGCCGGGAACGGGGTGAAACAGGTCGTATAAATCCAAATCGTCCGGTACCGAGCACGCCGTGGAGAAAAGCGCCAGGATCGTCAGGAAAGGTGAGCGGTGTCGCATAGCGTCTCACTCGTGTTCTTTCACCGCCGCAATGAATGCTTCCACGTTCTCCATCGACGTGTCGGCTTGGACGATATGCGCGGGAGAACATAAGTACCCGCCCCCCGCGCCTAGAATCCGGATCTTCTCGGCCACGTCGGCATTGATCTCTTCCGGAGTCCCGAACGGTAAAAGGTGCTGCTGATCGATCGCGCCCCAAAAGGAGATCCGATCTCCAACGCCGCTCTTCAAATCATCGGGGTCGTGTCCTGGCACGTTCGGTTGAACGGGGTTGAAAACGTCCATTCCGATATCGGCCAGCTCATCCAGAATGGGTCTCACCGCACCATCGCTGTGATAACAAATCAGCAGGTCGGAGTTCTTCGACTTCACTTCTTGCCACAGCTCAGCGAATCGAGGTTTGAAAAGCAAACGCCACATGTCTGGTGAGATCATCATGCCGTCTTGTGAGCCGAAATCGTCACCGAACCAGATGGCGTCCACACCAATGTCGACAAGCTGCCTGGCAATGCCGAGGCTGAACTCCATGACTCGATCGATGAGCACCGTCACATAGTCTTCACCCAGGGCCATGTCCAAGAAGAACTTCTCGAGGCCAACGTGATGCCACGCCATCTCGAACATGGTCAACTCGAGATCACCAATTATGTAGTAGTCGTCCTTGAATTTCTCGCAGTACTTCTGGGCGTCCTCGAATCGTCCTGCTGCGTAGGGGTCGGGAAAGGGATGGTCCTTCACTCCCGTTACGGTGCTGACATTCTTCAGTGGAGGATCGACCACCTCCATGTAGAGTGGACCCTGTCTCATCTTCATGCCGAATTCGTTTACGATGCAGCCGTCGTCGGTGGTGGGATGGCTGTATCCGCTCGGCAGGCTGCCACCGACGATCACACAATCGCTACCCATCGCCGTCCGCAACTCGTTCGCCGAAATGCGATAAGTAACATCCTCGAAGTACGAGGTCGTGTAGTGAATCGGAATGTCGAGCTTCTCGCCGAACGCATCAGTCAGCTGACGACAAAGGTCGAATTGCAGCGGGACACGGTCGGGCATACCGGTACGTCTGAGGGCGGTTGTCACTCGCTCACGAGAGTTCATTGCCTTACACCGTCAATCGAGGTGAAAGATTTCTCGAAGTTCGCGCATGTTCTCGTCTGCATGCGCCTCGCCGAGATTTTCGAAGTAGGGTGCCATGAACTGTTGCCACTTGGCATTGATTTCCTCCCTGGCCATACCGGCAAGCGACGTCTCGAAGTCCCGCTTCGCCTCGAAGTATCCGAAAAGCAAACCGTCGTCACGCATAAACAGCGAGTAGTTGTGCCAACCAGCGTGGCGCAGCGCGTCCAGCATCTCTGGCCAGACATTCTTGTGGTGTTCAACATACTCGGCGATTTTGTCTTCTTTCACCTTGAGGAGAAATCCCACACGTTTCATCAGTTCTCGTTCCTCGTCATAACGGTGGTCGCAGTATCATTTCAATGCCTAGGGATAGGCAGCAGAAGACAGCCTCAGAGTATCGCCTGTTGCTCTCTGAAGCTCCTCCAGAATCCTCATCATGCTCTCGATCCTGGCGGCATACGCCGGGTTTTCGGCGAGGTTTCTCTCTTCCAGAGGGTCTTCTCTCAGATCAAACAGAAGCCTTTTTTCGATGGTGGGATAGACAACCAGCTTGTATTCACCCTGCGTCACCATCCGCTGCAGATGCCGGTACCCGCCGTAGATCGCCGGATAACTCTCGGACTCAACCCCACGGATCAAAGGAAGCAAGCTCTTGAACTGGACGTGTTCCGGTGCCGGAGCACCCGCCAGTTCGAGAGTCGTCGGCAACACGTCCTGCAGGTAGACCGGCGTATCGATGGTCCTTCCGGCCGGAATGCCAGGGCCCGCGATTATCAGGGGCACACGAACGCTGTGGTCGAACATGTTCTGTTTACCCATCAAGCCGTGTTGCCCGACACCTAGTCCGTGGTCAGCAGTGAATAGGATTACCGTATTGTCGGCTTCGCCTGAGTCATCCAACGCCCTCAAGACACGACCGATTTGGGCGTCCATATGGGTGATAATGGCGTAGTACTCCTGCCGGTTCACCTTCACGGCGTATTCAGTACGCGGAAACGGTGCGAGGCGTTCGTCTCGCAGATCCCGACCGGCTCCCATGTCCTCGCCGTAGGGGTATTCAGCCAGGAAGTTGTCCGGCACATCCAAACTGTCGAGCGGGTACCGGTCCACGCATGATTGCGGAGACTGGCGTGGATCGTGTGGTGCATTGAACGCGAGATACAAAAAAAATGGCTTGTCACGTCCGGTGGCATCGCGGATGAACACCTCACCGTCGTCTGCAAGCACTTCACTCCAGTGCTTCCCACCTTCCCAGTATCCCCCAAACTTCGGATCCGAGGGAGACCAGGGATCCTCCTCCCCCTCTTTCGGTCGGTCGTAACCCTCCGGAGTCTGATTCGGCATGCCAGGTCGCACATTCGACACATGATTGAAAACGTCCGAGGGATCGACGTTGACGTGCCACTTTCCGCTCATGTAAGTCTCGTACCCTGCATCCTCCAGGAGCTGAGGCCACAGACGTCGGGCGTTAGCTTCCTCTGCCAAACCCGGCTCCAGGGCCTGTGCATGCCAAAGGAATCTTCCGCTGGTCAACATAGTGCGGCTGGCTATGCACACCGCACCATGCCAGGCACCCTGGTTATACGCGTGGGTGAACGTCGTTCCATTGTTTACTAGCAGGTCCAGGTTCGGGGTATGTAACTCCTCGTTACCGAGGGCCCGAATCGCGCCAAACGTTTGATCGTCCGCAAAAAGGAAGAGCAGATTGGGCTTTCTGTGGGGCAGAGAGCAGGAAGCGGTCGGTGATACCGCGACGGCGAGTGTTCCCAAGCCCGCGTACCTGATGAACTCCCGTCTCAACGTCAACCGATCGCCTCCAGTGTGAATCGGTCTCCCGGCTGCGTTCGGGCGATCACCAGGCGCATCTTCCTGTCATTGTTCCAGAGCAGCCCTCCCAGAACGCCGTTACCGAGCCGTATTGCCTCAAGCAAGGTCGTTCCCGGATTCAGAAAACGTTGCATTCGTGATTCACACATTTGCATTCGAGGTGTCTGACGAGGGAAGTTGCGTCCGCAGGTGTCGGGCAAACTCCGTAGGATCGGCAAAGTATCCGGTTGCACCGATTGAGTCGCAGAACTCCTGCGTCACAGGCGCACCGCCGATGAAGACCTTGGTGTCGGGGAAGCGGTCGCCGATTTCTTGCCGTGATGCGGCCATGTTCGTCATCGTCGTCGTCAACAGCGCGCTCATGCCCAATAGGCTGCCGGGGTGCTCGTCCAACGCTGCGAGGAACAAATCGCTGGTCACGTCTACACCGAGATCCACGACCTGCCACCCGGCCCCTTCCAGCACCATGCGCACGACATTCTTGCCGATGTCGTGCACATCACCCGCGACAGTGCCCACGATCACGGTACCGAGATAGCCGGCTGCACCGGAATCGAAGTGAGGTCGCAGCACGTCCATGCCGGCGTTCATGGCCTTCGCCGCGAGGAGCAATTCCGGGATATAAGCGGCACCCTTGGAGAAACGGTCGCCGATGACGTCCATACCCTGCATCATGCCCGCCCTGAGGATCTCGCCGGGCACAACACCTTCTTCAAGGGCCTGCCGCGTCAACTCCAGCACACCGTCTTCGCCGGCCAGTTCTGCCGGATAGCGGGTGTTTTTGTTCTCTTTGCCCCGTTCGACACACAGGGCCAGACGGATCAAAATGTCGCTCATGCGCGCTCCTCGGCGTCACCGGCAATGGCGGCATTATAACGATCCACCATGTCACGGACGATTTTCACCCGTTCGATGTCGCCAGTTGAGGAAATCTCATCGGAGATGCCCAGAATCAGCCGTGGTGCGAAGAGTTCGATTATGCGCTCGGCACACTCGATCAGAACGTCCAGCGGATAGATATCGTCAAAGTAGATGGCGGGAATCCCATCGAGCAATAACACATCGTCACCCAGGGCTTCCCTTACCTCTTCCAGCGTGACGTCTCCCTGAGGCTGGGGCGTGATAGCCTCGATGCCGTCCAGGCCTGTATCCTTCGCGTACCGCAACAACGGTCCGGTGTCACCGTCCCAATGAGAACACACAAACTTGCCCGCGGCGTGCAACCGCTCGCAGCGTCGCTGACAGGCGGGTAGGTGGTATTTCAGGAAGAGCTCGGGGGAGAGCGTGCCGGAGTGAATGTTTTCGCCGAAGTTGATGATCTCGATGGGACTATCGTTGATCACATCGATGAGACGATCGTGGTTATCCTCCAGCGCGTCGAAAAAACGCTCCACTCGCTCAGGCTGACCATAGAGCGCATAGACTGCTTGCTCCACACCCATCTTCTCGATATAGAGGCACTGTACGTTCATGCGCGGCATAAACATTGTGGGTGCTCCGAGGTGCCCCACTTTGGCCAGCCAGGAGTCGTACTGCTGCTGATCCCACTGCCAGGTTGCGTTCTCCTCCCGCCAGGTGGCGACATCCAGTTCATCGTCTGACGCAACTTCCCATTTTACGATGATGTCGTGCGTGCTGTTGGGTGAAGATCGCGAGACGACGGTTTGCTCGCCAACGGGGGTGTGGATGGTCTTCTCGGTATCGGTTTCGTTCAATGATCTGGCCGTGATATGTACCTTGGGATGTTCGACACGGCGGAAGCACGAGTTGAACTCGTAGAGACGGGCCGAGCAATCGAGCCGATCGTAGACCTCGTGTATCCCCAGTCCTGTGTACGGTTCCGGAAGCCCCTCACCCGCGAAGATCTTGTCGTCGTACCAGCAACCGATGCGCGGCTGCCAAATGATCCTTCCTGAGGACCTGCCGAAGGCTACGTCAGAATGGAGTTGGCGAAAATCTCGGTGCAAGGTATCACTCCGGATAATTTCCTTCTTTCTGCCAGACGTTCAGAATAAGCTCATAGCGTCTCAACTGCATTCCGGTGTAAACACAGTTGCTGGTTGAGAAGATATATCCTCCGCCAGGCATACCGTTCTTCAGCGCATAACGAGCTGACTCGATCACTTCATCATCTGTTCCTGTATCCATCAAGCCACAATTCACATTGCCGATAAGACAGACCTTGTCGCCCACCGATTTCTTGACTTCAGCCATATCGACGCCGCCCTGCGGATCCAAACTGTGAATGGCATGGGGATTTGCTGAGACAAGCCGGTCGAGAATGGGCATGATATTGCCATCGGTATGTTTGATCACATAAAAGCCCAATTCCCTGTAACCGGCGACCAATTGCTTAAGGTATGGTAAAACGAATTCATCGAACATTTCAGGTGACAAAAAAGGACCTGTATTCAAGCAGTAATCACTACACAAAGCGAAACAATCCAATACGCCGTGATCTTTGAAAACGACTGCCTTTTCCAGCGCGCCGTCGATCAATTCCTGGGCTTCGTCTTTGAGTTGCTGCGGTTGCTCGGCAATTCTGGTAACGAAGTCCATCAGCACATTGCCTTCAGGCAGGCCCCAGGTTCGGTCGCCGTGAATCATTATGAAATATTCATCGCCTGAGAAGTCTCTGATTTTTTCTAGAATTTTTAGAGTGTCATCACTTACTTTTTCCTGCCAAATGTCACCGCACTGTAAGAAAACAGCGGAATGCTCATAGTGTCGGGCAATCTGAATGTAAGTTTTGGCAATATCCACGCGGTGCAGTTCCTTCTCTGTCTCGGACATCTGTCCCCACTGTTCGAACTGGCGGTGCGTAGGGTGAATTTTGCCAAAGGCTTCCATAGTCAGAAAGAACACCAGCTCAAAATGTGGAACTCTGCCAGGCGGTTGTTTGCCTTCAAGAGCCATCATGAACTTTTGTCTGTGATTCATAGATGCTCTGTTTCCTATTTGTTTCGATCTCGAGAACCGCCGTCACCGCCCTCGCGACGCGCCACTTGCGAGATCCTGAATACCCAGGCGTAGTCACACGGAGGGCTGACCCGCAGCAACTCGGGCAGCTCTGCGACGAAACCGGTCCCTGCCGCTTCCCATCGGAGCGACACGTCGGCCCCGACGAGAGTCACGGTTGCTCCATCAGCCGGCCGCAGTTCGGTCATCGACAGGTAGGCGGGTAGCTCCGTTTCGCGCTCATCCGCCAGGTAGATCACATAGACGCTCCCGCCTGCGCCACGGGTGAGGCGTACCTTGCCCTCCGCGTACGGTGCCACGGCTCGAGTCTCGTAAATCGCCTCACTGTTGACGTCCATCCACGTCCCCAACTCGCGCAGCCGGTCATACGCCGCGTCGTGCCAGGTGCCGTCCGGTCCAGGGCCGATGTTGAGCAGCAGATTGCCACCCTTGGAGACGACGTCGGCCAGCATATGCACGAGTTCGCGGGCGGGTTTGTAGACGTCGTCGGGATTGTACGACCAGCTCCGACCCATGGGCATGGGTACTTCCCAGGGATCCAGGAGTGCCTCCTCAGGAACGCGGGCCTCGGGTGTCAGGTAGTTCTGGTACGGTCCCTCTACCGCGCGGTCGACCACGATGAGCCCGGGTTGCCGCGCACGCGCGTTCGCCACCAGGCGCGGCATGTGAATGTCCTGGCTCTGTACCCGAACCTGCGAGTTGTCCGGACGGCTCATGTAACCCCGGACTTCCTCGTCGGTGTACGGCTGTACCCAACCTCCATCGAGCCACAGAATGTCTACAGCGCCGTAGTTGCTCATCAACTCGTCGACCTGCCCGTGCGTGAACTCGACGAAGCGCTGCCACCGCTCTGGGTGCTCAACAACCCAGTAGTTGGGGTTCCTGTCTGGTGTGGCGAAGTTCGGCCACCAGTAGAAGGGGCTGTGCCAGTCGGGTTTTGAAAAATATGCACCCACCATGAAGCCTTCGTTGCGGAACGCGTTGAAGAGTTCCTCAGTCACGTCGGCGCGGGGATTGGAGCTGAAGGGCGTAGACGGAGACGTAATTCGGTAGTCGGTCAGTTTGGTGTCGAACATGCTGAATCCGTCATGGTGTTTTGTCGTGAACACCATGTAACGCATGCCTGCGCCCTTCGCGGCTCGTGCCCATCGCCCCGGATCGAACTCAGTTGGGTTAAAGGTGGTCTGAAGCGCCTCGTACGCTCTCTTGTACTCGTCGTAGTCGTCCATGGAGCGGCGGCACCAGGGCACATCTTCGGAGCATATGGACCACGATTCCACGGCGCCCCACTGACTGTAAGGGCCCCAATGCATGAGCAGACCTAGCTTCAGGTCCTGCCACTCCTCGAGTTTTTCACGCGCGAGGAGGTCGGTTTCCTCAAAGTATTCCTGTTCCTGGCCGGTCGTCGGCACAACCGCGGCGGCGACCAGAAACACAGTCAGAAAGACCTGCGCCGACCGAATCGAAGAGTTCATGAAGCGCCTCACACAGATTGAGGTTCGCCCTGAATTCAATCTCTTAGACTCAGGGTTCCGGAGTCGATGTCATCCAATACGTACTGCAAATCGGTTCTTGCAGCTCGTTCGTCCGTTGTTTCGGCGTCGTGATCGAGCCAGCCGAAGCGCTCGTAGTTGCGTTGGTTGTGGCGTCCCGTCAATCTATCGCCTGTGCAGTTGAAGACACACCGTTGCGGGCAACATGTCTTCCCCTCCCATTTTCGTTATCACTACCTACGGTTCTTCCGCAAGCTGCTGTAGGGGCAGCAAAGTACTCCGTGCGACTAGTGTCGGGAAACGCTCCTGAATGCACAGAACCAGCACGCCGGGCTCGGCTTTGTTTACCCACTGAGTGCAGACGCTTCCTCCACCCACACCGAGTGTTCCACCATGCCGTACGCCCGGAGCAACGAGGCAAGACGTTCGCCGCATTCGCACGCGCGATCACTGCGGCCCGCAATCGCTCTGTGAAGGTGAACGACGAGGTCAGTCTCGAGCTTTGCATGACGGTAGATGTGCACGTCCAACACGTCGGCTTCGGATCCGACTGATTCGCGGATCACATTTACCAGCGTCTTAATGTTGGCGCCGGCCATACGCAGGTGGAGTATTTCCAAGGCGTTCATGATCGTTGCTTCCCGTAGATCGCCTGGTACATCATCCGGTCGCGTAATCCGACCGGCAATCGGGCGAGGTTCTTCATCTTCTTCGCACCCGGCCCAATGAGGTACCGAGCCTTGGGTCGCTTTGCAGTCAGCGCACTGGCCACAACCATCGCCACCTCGATCGGCTCAATCCCCGGAATCCCCTTTACTTCTTTGTCGAAGAACTCCAAAAGCGGCGAGTACAGGCTTGCCAATTCAGGACCGGCTGCAGCTATCATTCTCTCTCTGTCAGATACGATCTTGCCCAACACTGCCGTCTCCACCTTTCCAACTACCACGCAGGAGACTGAAACACCGAATGGTTTGAGTTCCACACGCAGCGAATCACTGATGGCCTGCAACGCAAACTTCGAGGCCGCGTAAACGCTCTTATCTGGAATTGCCAGCAGACCGTGGCCTGAGCTGATGTTGATGATGCTGCCCTTGCGTTCTCGCAGCAGAGGCAAAAACGCTCTTGTTGTCGTCAACACTCCCAGCACGTTGACGTCCAACAACCGTTTCATTTCATCGGTCGGCACCAACTCCAAAGGTCCGTTTAGCGATAGCCCTGCGTTGTTGATCAGAGAGAACACTCCCCCTGGCGTCGCCTTCGCTACCGTGTCAACCGCGGACTCGATGGTGTCGCTGTCGGTAACGTCAAGGATTATTGGGGTCAGCCGATTTGAGCCCGCTTTCTTCAGGGACTCCAAATCGGCTTCTTTGCGCACACTGGCAAAGACCTCGAAACCAAGCTGGTCCAGGTGTAGAGCAGTGGCTTTGCCGATTCCCGTAGATGCTCCGGTGATAACGATAGGCTGTTTGCTGGTTGTCATTTGACGTTTGATCCCCCTTGCAAGTAACGGCGACAGCTATTAGTTCTGGTGCTTCGTGGGCGGTACCGTACCCTTAGTCAACCTGCATTAGCGGAAGTGCGCGAACCATACGCATTGTGCCGTCTTCGACTGGCTGGACACCACCGTCGCCGCTGTAGTTCACAAGCTTGTCACCTTCTCTGGTTGCAAGTCCGACAGTGACTCGCGCCAACACGACGCCATGTTCATCCAACGACTCCGCAACACAGCTGGTACCGCGGCCCGAGCTGATCCACTCACAACGGCTCGATAATGTCGCTACCGGGCTCGGGAGCTTGCGCACGCGATAACGCCCACCAGTGCCTTCAAGGCCGACGTAGCTTGCGTAGCGATCCGGGTACCCTGCAGCAGAGAACTCCACTTCTAACATGTTGCCTACCATACGGACGGCGTGTATTCGTTCAAGATGGGGCTTGAGCTGTGGCGACGTTGCCACTTCAGCAATAACCTGCGCAAGTTGTTCGGGTGATCTTTGCGAATGCTTCAACTTGCCTCGCAGTTCCTCCTCGCAGAGTTGAGCCAACCTAGCAACGGCGGCCTGATCTTCAGCATCGGAACCTCCCGTCAGCGCAACCTGGCGGGAACGAAACTTCACAGTCCCACCTAGTTCGAGCGGAAAGCCTGGCAAAAGCACAGATACCTCCATGTTCATTGCTTCAAGACCGTGACGCACAGCAACATCTTTAACGACAACTCGAAAACCGCACTGAGGATGGGTACGTTTTCAGCTCTCCCACTTTCATGGTCCAGCTCCTTTCCTGACACCACCCAGAGCCAGGATCGTACCAGAGCAGTATCTCGTTTATTTTCAACACCTTACGACGTAGCAGCACCGCCAGATCGTTTCTCTCAACAACTCGAATTGCTTTATTTCACAAAACGGCGCAGATTTGCTTGGTCGACAACTGAAGCCTGGCCGATGGGGTGAGATCGTCATGCTCGATGAAAACGAGTTCTTCCGGAACGCGACGCTCAGGATCTGTGGAAATTTGAACATCGAGGCGGGGCTCAAGGATTGTTTCGATTATATCTCCCAACACATACCTGCCGACCGGATATACCTGGAGAGACACGAGTACGAATTGGGTGCAATGCGGATCGTCGCCCGCGCTGACGCGGGTGTGGGCGAACGGATAAACGTGCTCATACCCTACAACGAACCCGCAAAGCAGGCTATGCTCGAAGCTGCAAAGGCCTGGAGGGCAGGCACTTTTCCCTCCGTATGGGTGACCAACAAGTCGCAGGAAGAACCGGTAACGAGATGCCTTCTGGACGCGCTGGGTGAACCGGTCTCGTCTGTGATTAGCCTACCGCTCGTAATTGAAGGTCAGCTCGTAGGTGCTCTCGCTCTGTTGGCAAAGGGCGACGATCGCTTCAACGAGGACCACGTGCATCTTTACAGCACCCTCAAAGAGCCTTTTTTCGTTGCGATGGCGAACACGTTGGAGCACGAGGAGGTGATCAGGCTCAAAAACCTGCTCGTCGACGACAACCGCTACCTGTCTCGGGAGCTTCAGCGAGTCTCTGGCGACGAAATTGTGGGCTCTGATTTCGGGCTCAGGGACGTCATGCGGATGGTCCGTCAGGTCGCCCCGACAGAAAGCCCTGTGTTGCTGACGGGAGAGACGGGCGTGGGCAAAGACGTGATCGCCAACGCCATCCACTTGGGTTCACCGCGACGTGATGGACCGTTTATTCCGGTCAATTGCGGGGCAATACCGGACTCTCTGATCGACAGTGAGCTATTCGGACACGAAAAGGGTGCCTTCACAGGTGCGCTGGCGCAGAAGCGAGGCCGTTTCGAGCGTGCAAACAAAGGAACGATACTGCTCGACGAGATCGGAGAGATGCCGCTAGAAGCACAGGTGCGGCTGCTTCGAGTGCTACAGAACCGCGAGATCGAGCGCGTTGGTGGCACAGATCGCATTCCAGTGGATATCCGAATAATCGCCGCAACCAACCAGGATCTCCAATCGCTCGTCAAAGCCGGGAAGTTCCGCGAAGATCTCTTCTTCCGCCTGAATGTCTTTCCAATCCTGGTGCCACCACTGCGCCAAAGGAGAAACGACATACCCGCGTTGACGCATCACTTCATCGATCGCAAGTCCAAGGAACTCAAGTTCGCGGAGACTCCTCGCCTGGCCGAAGGCGCAATCGACGGTCTAGTTATGTACGATTGGCCGGGGAACGTCCGGGAACTCGAGAATGTCGTCGAACGCGCTATGATCATTCACCGCGATGAGCCACTGAGGTTCGATGACCTCGGCGCAATCACCTCCCAAGGAGCATCAACGCTGCCCTCGCAGCAGGCCGGTCATGCCCTCGACTTGGATGCCACTGTCACACGTCATATCGAACAAGTCCTCGATCAGGCAGGCGGCAAGATCCACGGCCCGGGCGGAGCCGCCGAGCTTTTGGGAGTGAACCCTAATTCGCTGCGATCCAAAATGCGTAAGCTGGGAATTCCGTTCCGCAAGGGCAGGCCGCGGAACTAAAGAGCTCAGAAGCGCCGAAGTTGTTAAATACGACGATTAGGATCGTTGATTGAGACCAGGTCCTGAATTTTCTCATCGTAACACAATGCCATTATTAGACTTAGCGGCCTGGCCCGATCCTGGCGTTAGGAGGCACCAGGAAACCTAGAAACCGGGATCAGGAGGCCTCAATGAAGACGCTGATATACGGTGCAGGACCGATAGGACGCTGGCTTGCACTAAGACTCCAGCGGGCCGGCCAGGACGTGACCCTCCTCGCCCGCAACGAGACATACGAGCTCCTCGAGAAAAACGGCATCGAAATCGTGGACGGTCTTACTGGAGAGAGGCACGTCGAGAAGGTGAAGCTAATTAGACAGCTCGACGAGACTGATCGGTTCGAACTCGCCATTGTTGTAATGCACAAAGCGGGGCGCCTGGCCGTCTGCCCCACCCTCGCGCAGAACAAACACTTAGAGCACATACTCTTCTTGGGCAACGACGTATCGGGATTCAAGCTCTACCGTAAGTACCTACCCCTGGAAAAGCTGCTGCTCGGTTTTCCTGCCGCAGGAGGAGGTTGGGAAGGAAACGATCTAGTGTTCATGGACCGTGAGAAACCTTCCGGTCCAAACGGCGAGATCTCCCTGGGCGAATTCGATGGACCTATCCGCAATCGCACCAGACAGATCAAGAAGATGTTCGAGGCTGCCAACATCAAGGTCAGTCTCGAGCAAGACATGGACGGTTGGCTCAAGTATCATTTTGCTTTCATCGCACCCACCGTTGGGGTCGCATTCCTGAAGGGTGGGGATCTCGAGGCAGTGGCAAACGACAGCCGCGCCATTCACCAGTACTGTAGCGCCTGTCGTGAGGCCGGCGATGTGCTCAGGGATTTGGGATATCAAAAACGACAACCGCCGAAATTCAACCTCTTCTACTGGCTCCCACGGTGGCTAGAGCCTAAGGTGTTTGGGCAGTTATTCGGCTCCAAAAGTGCTGAGGTACGCGTCGGTCTCCACGCAAAGGTAATCGGACCTGAACTGCTCGAGATGGCCGCCGAGTTTGATTCCCTCAAGGCTAGCGTCAATATCACCACACCCAACCTCGATGAGCTGTTGAGCTACGTGCCGGGAAACGGCTCAGCGGGTTTGCGAGAGGAGGCAACTACATGAAGCACGTACTTGTTGCCGGCGCCACAGGGTACCTCGGTGGGTTTGTAGTCAAGGAATTCAAATCACGAGGATACTTCGTTCGCGCACTGGCTCGTTCCCCTGAGAAGCTCGATCACCTCAGGGATTCGATAGATGAAGTTGTCAGAGGAGAGGTAACCCGCGCGGAAACTCTCGACACAGTTTGCGACGGGATCGATGTCGTTTTCTCGTCAGTCGGCATCACGAAGCAGAAGGATGGCCTCACGTTCAAGGACGTCGACTACCAGGGCAACAAGAACCTGCTAGACGCCGCGTTGAAAGCGGGAGTGAAGAAGTTCATCTACGTATCGGTATTCAACGGCCCCAATCTACCTCACCTCGCAATCGTCAAGGCGCATGAAGATTTCGTGGACGTCCTCAAGGCGTCGGGGTTGGAGTACGCAGTAATCCGACCCACAGGCTTCTTCTCCGACATGGGCGAGTACATGAAGATGGCCCGGAAGGGCCGGGTGTTCCTGTTCGGCGACGGTAGTAACCGGATCAACCCGATACACGGCGCCGACCTCGCCATCACCTGCGTCGATGCGGTTGAAGGAACTGACGCAGAAGTCGACGCGGGCGGGCCGGAGATTCTGACGCACAGGCAGATTGCGGAGATCGCGCTGACGGCCCTGGGCAAGCGGCCAAAGATCTCAGCAGTTCCAATGTGGGTCATGCGGCTACTGGTATCCACGACGAAGACCTTCAACAAACATCAAGGTGAGCTGCTGGCATTCCTCACCACGGCCATGAGCATCGACGCTGTTGCGCCCGCAACAGGCACACGCACGCTCGCAGCTCATTTCCGGGAATGCAGCACAGAACAGTCGTAGGTGAACCCGCACGACGGAGAGCAAGGAGTAAAGCGGCAACGAGAAGAGTCTGCCCCCCGGAACTATCGGGTGTGGTGCTGAATTGACTTGAGGAATTTTCCGCGGGATAACGCGGATGTACGCAGAGAACTTACCGCCGTACCGACCTACCTCCTGATTGAGGCAACCCTATCCAGCGCAGCAGATCCAATCTGCGATCAGGCGACTAGTTCTCTCAGCCACACGGGGAGCTAGCGACCAACAAGCGTTCGGTTTCGATCTTGCGTGCGACTCGGCAGATCAGCACCCGTCGGGTGGCATCAATCATATCAGCCGTCTGGTTCAGCCGGTCAATCATCGCTGAGCTGGGACTCGAGGTGAGCTTGACCTGGACGGCCCAGCGCTCCGTACCCCAATCGAGTACCAGATCGATCTCGCAACCGTCGGAGGTGCGCAGGAAGTAGGGCTGTGCTCGCTTATCCGTTACAGAGAGTGTTGCGAGAGTTTGTTCGATGCCGAAACCCTCCCAGCTCTGTCCCAGCCAAGGCTACGGTACAGCTGTTCCAAATCGCCGACCCTCATTAGCGCGTCCAGGGGTCCCTGATCACCGGAGTACATCGTTCGGTGCGCATTCCGGCGATTTCGAACAGTGATTCCGGATGAAGACGATCGCCGAATC
>CAZFHS010000020.1:0-98288 GCA_964518955.1 uncultured Gemmatimonadaceae bacterium
GCCATGACTTCCGTAACCAGTTGGAATTATTCAACTTCTAACGGGACAGTACTGAGCGGTATTATGCAATACCTTGATCAATTCCTTTCGCCGAATGAGCGTCTCCGCGGTAAACTGGGAAATCCCTGAGACCGCCATCGCCCAAGGGCCGCCAAGCAGGATCATCGTGGCAAGGTAAGGAACGAACGAGACCGAGGTTGTGGCAGTACTGCGGAGCATCTGAGTTGAGAAGATCTCGGCCAGAAGTGCGAGTGCTAAAAGCGACGCGAAGGCGTTCCAGAAATCAGGCCCAGCCACCGGCGTTGCCCAGTTGGCTGAAACCACCAATCCGACCGCCATCACACAGATAACAGCCACATACATTGGAACTCGTCGCAGCGTTACAGTCATGTCATCCCGAAATGGGGGGGAATCCCGGTGATAATCAGCCTACCAGCTTACGTTGCCCGTCAAAGCAAACAGCTTTGTCAGCGTACCTAACAAAATGGCGATCCAGTCAAGCATTTTGCGTCACCTCCTCTCTGGCGGCTAATGCCGCGTGAAAGTGGTGCACTTCGCTACAGCACACCCGAGGCTTCGCTCTTTCCTTTCGACCGATCCGCTCCGCTAAACGCTGGCTAAATCAACTGTCCGGGGCACCCCCTTTTTTCGTGATACTGCATTGGTACTTCTATCAACTATGTCCGGCCGCCTAAATCCGGCGCCGAACCTTCGCTCTATTTCGATACCGCCCCTTCCCCCTTCCCATCTCCCACTCTCGCTGCCCGTTGCTCGCTGTTCGTTGCTCGCTGTTCGTTGCTCGCTGCCCGTTACTCGCTGTTCGTTGCCCTATCCCCTCTCCCTCTCCTGCCCCCTCTTCTACTCCTGCCTCGCCTGAAACCATCTATTCGTAGCATCGAGCACAGCTAAAACAGCCGCCTGCTCCGGCGCCTCTTTGGCCTGTGCCGTGCCCGTGAGCAACCGCGTCTCGCGGCCGTCGATTACGTGCACCGCGGCGACCACCAGGTCTTCACCGAACGCCTCGACGGTCTTCACACCCTCGAGCTGGAAAGTGCCGCGCGGCAACGCCTGCTCGAGCGCGCTCACCGTGGCGCGCGCCGCTGCCTGCAGCCTTGCCCGAGCCGTCTCGGCGGCCTCTTCTTCACCGACCACTTCCTGGCCGTTTACCTCGAGTGTCACCGCAAACCGCACCCTGTGCGGGGCCGCGGCAACTAGTTCCAACGTCTTGTAGACAACACCACGCCTCAGCGCCTCGGTTTTTACCGCCGACGTTTCCAGAGCCTCGATGGGCTCGACCTCGGCCGTTTGAGCTACGCTGATCTTGCGATGGTCCACCTTGATGCCGAGATGCGCCAAGAGAGCGCTCTCGACATTTCTGACCACCTGTTTGGGCGCCACGCCGCTCGATGCGAGCACGTGCACCTCGGTGATCTCGCCTACCGGCGACACGACGACCCGCGCCGACAGCACCGACTGCAGGGTTTGGAGAAGATTTTCCGCTCGCTTGACACCCCAGGGGTCGGGCTTCGTCGTCTCGACCTCGTTGCCTTCCAGGTCATACTGCGCCGGCTTCCGTTCCGGACTGGTCTGGCTCAAGCTTCACTCTCCATTTCGTGTGTATTCGACTCGTGACCCCAGGCCACAACCTTATTGCCGCCCCGAGCCTTGGCCTGATACAGCGCCTGATCGGCTCGTCCCATGGCGTCTTGGGGCGAAGTATCCGCCGGGTCGTGGCACGCCACACCCACCGATACCGTCACCTCACTCGTCTGAAACCCTTCCGCCACGCCAAACGCCTGCACCGATTCACGCACCATCTCACCCACCCTGTATGCACCACCGATGTCGGTGCTCACCAAAACCATCACGAACTCGTCGCCTCCGTAACGCGCGGCAAGGTCGGTTTTACGCACGCTCGACGCGAGTTCTTTGGCGACGCCCTCGAGCACCCGGTTTCCAGTCTCGTGCCCGTAGGCGTCGTTCAACTCCTTGAAACCATCCATATCCACAAAGAGCACACCGAACGACTCATCACTACGATCGCTTCGTGCGCGCTCATGCTCCAACCGGAGCTTCAGCGTGCGGAATGTGGCGAGACCCGTCAGGTGATCTGTCGTGGCCACCCGCGTCGCTTCCTCTGCTCGGCGCTCCTGATAAGGAGGGCACTGCCTGAGAGACGCTCGCCCGTCGATCTTTGCCACCGCGAATGCGGTACAGGTGGTGTACCCGCACGCGCCGCAATCCCAAGGGTTGCCACCCGGAGCCAGGCCGATTTCCGAGATCACGCTCTCGATCTCTTCGGCTGGTGGCTGGTGACCGTTGCCGCGCAGCTCGAACGCCCGCTCCAACCACACGGAGATCGCGGGATCGACCACCGGGTCGGAAGCCCTGGGCGGCTCTGTTTCTTTCACCACCTGGCGGCGCCAGAATAGCTTCTCCGGCTCGCCCCAAAGGGGATGGCCGAGGCAGCCCTCGCAGGGCAGAATATCCACGAACCCTAGGTCGATCCGGTCACTGCTCACGGCCCGCGCAAGCGCGTCGAGATCTTTTAAACCCCGCACCTTGCGGAACCGGCGGCTCGCCTGGGGTTCTTCCTCCAATATCGGCAGCGGTAGCCCGCCGGGCGTGCTCAAAAACCGCTCCCGCACGCTCGGAATGCGCTTGTAATGCTGAGGCTCTTGCTCGAGTACCGCGCCGCGTCGCTGCAACAAGTCCTCCAGTTCTTCGAACGTGAGGCCTGCATCTACATGTGCGTCACTATCAGCC
This sequence comes from uncultured Gemmatimonadaceae bacterium, assembly GCA_964518955.1. GTDB lineage: Bacteria > Gemmatimonadota > Gemmatimonadetes > Gemmatimonadales > GWC2-71-9 > JBDGYW01. The sequence goes on from CAZFHS010000020.1 coordinate 2,767, forward strand.
AAACACACACCGGCGTACACCAAACCCACTCGATTCCCATACATCGTCTTGTGGTACTCCGCCTCCGCCGCCAGCGGTGTCTTGAATGGGGCCAAATAGGGTACCAACTCCGGGTACTCCCTCTGGATTCGCTCGACCACCACCGGACAGGTCGAACGGATCATCGTGCCCCACTCGGTGTCGTCCCATATCCTCCTATACTCTTCCGCCACCAACTCGTCGCCCAAGATTCCTCGGTGTACCACCCGAAACCCTGCATGGTAACAGGCGTTCACCACCTGCTCCGGCGTAAGTGGGTAGAAGTGGGCTGCCGCCTCAACGGCTAGGATCAGCACCGCATCGCCCTCTTCGACCAACGCCAACGCGCGCTCCACATCGCCCACCGCCCGAATCGCGTCGTGGGGACACTCCGACAGACACTCGCCCGAACGAATGCACGTATCGTCGTTGATCTGGACCGCCAAACCATCGACGGTGATCGCCTTGGACGCGCACACCCGCAAACAGGCCAAGCACCCAACACACGTGTCGGCGTCTATCTCAAATCGCAATTTTCCTAACGTCCAACCGGTTTAGGCCCCGGATAACGCCCGCCGGGACGCCACTAGCGAAAAATCGGACCTCTACTATAGCAATTCGCCGGCGAATAAGTCAATACTCAAACACGTCTCAAAACGCTGATCTACAGTAACTTACGCCACCCTACTTAGAAACTACTCGAACGTCTTACCGGACCGACTACATGTCCCGGATTCCCGCATATAAGACTGTTATGGGGCCTCAGTCTACCACGGTTGGCAGATAATAACAGTGAGGGCGGTCACTTTTTTGGGCGGACCGGCGGCAGAGCGGTATGGCCGTTTGGTTTTTTAGGAGAGACTAAAACTCGAGGGATAGGAGGCCGGTACGGCACCTTGCGATGGCCGGGCAGGATTCTGCATTAGTTCAAGTGAACTCTCAATATCCAACTTGGTTTTTCGACCTTCGCTGTTTACGGCAACCCCAGCACCTTCCGCGGCCGATTGCTCGCTGCCAAAGTCTCCGGGTCGTGCCCCAGTTGTCCGCCTACGTTCCAGCCCCAACAGTACACTTCTTTGTCGACTGTCAGGCCGCACGTGAATTCAGACGAAGAGCCCGAGGTCAGAATTACAAACTGATGGTCGCCAGTGACCTCAACAGGTTCCGCGACCTGCAAAGGCGCATCCTGTCCGGTGCCGAGCTGCCCGTACTCATTCGAACCCCAGCAGAGGGCGCGGCCATCGCCGGTCAGGCCACACGTGTGATCGGCACCGGCAGCCATTCGAACGAATTCATGCCCCCCCACGACCGGCTGCGGTTCCTGTACGATCGTTCCATACTCCGATATGAAGCCGGCGCCCAGACGTCCTTCGTCGTTTTTACCCCAGCAGTAGGCGTTTCCTTCAGCCGTGACGCCGCATACGTGTCCGCCGCCCGCACTCAGATCGACGAAGGAGTGGCCGCCACGAACGGCCAACGGATATCTGGTGCAGGGCCAACCGGTGCCGCAGGTCTCATACGGACCCGACTCGCCCGTCCCCATGGGGGCGATGCCCCAGCAGAATGCCAACCCGCTGGTCTTGAGCCCGCAAGTGAAGATGTGTCCCCCATCCAGAAGCTCGAAGTCGCCTCCTACGAACAGTGGGGTTTTGTGGCACGGGTACGTGGACCCGCCATGGGTGCAAGTCTCGTATTGGCCCGGCCCGATCTGGAGGTAGTCTCCGCGCCCCCAGCAGTACGCATCGCCGTCGGCAGTCACCCCGCACGTGTGCTGGCTTCCGAGCGTCAGCGATACGAAGTGATGCCCACCCAACGCGAGAACCGGGGAGTGACTGTCCGACGTGCCATTTCTCCCGAGTTGTCCCCAGAAGTTCCAGCCCCAGCAGTACGCATCGCCATCGAAGGTGAGACCGCAGGTGTGCTGGCTTCCCAGCGCCATCGACGCGAACTGCTGCGCACTGGGCACGGGCCGCGGCGGCTCGAAATAGCTCTCGGCGAGACCGCATCGCCCCTTGAAGTTGTCGCCCCAGCAGAACACGGTGCCGTCTACACCCGTCGCGCACGCGTGGTAGTTCCCGGCGCTCACCGACACTATCTGGTTTTCGGTCGCGAACGTCACTTCCGTCTCTTCTTCGAGCTGGTCGCCCTGCAGGTCGAGAACACCTGTAGTGATCACCAATGTATAGACCGTGCCGATCTGCAGCGGTTCTGCCGGCGTGAACTCCACCACGAGGCCGTCGTCGAGCAGCTCGAACGTCCCATCCAACAACTCGCCGTCTGACACGAGCCGGATATTGCCCGTATTCACCGAGCTTTCAGCTACAGGCTCGGTGAAGACGATCAGAATGGTGGACTCGAGCACCACCTCGGTCGCGCCCTTGGGCGGCACGGTGCGAACCACCTTGGGCCGTTTGTGCGGAGGGACCGTGGCGAAATAGGTGTCCGTCGCCGCGCTGAGATAGAGGACCTCGATACTGAGGGTGTCTCCGGATTCTGCTTGCAGTGCGGTTGGGTCGAAGCCGCCGCCAGCAGCACTGGCCGTCACCGAACTGCCGTTTGTAACATTCGTTACGGTGATCGTATTGACGTTCGCGAACGTTCCCGGCGCAGCAGATATGTAAGCGAGCCCAGTGCTGGACGGCTGAGCTGCCAGCTCGCTTGCGGATGCGGCAGCAGCACTTGGTGCGACTGCGGGATCGGTGACGGTGAGGCCTGGAAACAGATTCGTTGCGTCATCCCATTCTTCTTCTTCAGGTCCCGTCGTCACTTCATCTCCGCAACTCACGAGGCTCACCGAGAAAGCGAGCAGCGCGGCCAGCACCGCTACGCCGAACGTGCGCCCACTCGATTTCCGAACCATTGTCGAGGCCATATTACCCTCGCTATCGGTGCGTGGAGGTCTTCCCCTCGGTCACCTCAACACTCCAGACAATCGAAACGCGCCCCAGAAGAACGGGCTCGCGTACTCCCGCTCGCCGAGCATGGCCCGTTGAGCCTCTGCAAGAGAGCGCGCCTTGCCCTGGCCGCTCTCGAGTGCTGCGTAGAATCTTTCCATCAGCGATGCGGTGGCCAGGTCGTCTACGGGCCAGAGGCTCGCCACCACCGACCGCGCTCCAGCATACAGAAATGCTCGCACGAGCCCGACCCAGTCGTCGCCGGGCGGCACGTCACCGCGAGGTCCACTGCCGAGTCCCGTTTCGCAGGCGCTCAGCACGATCAGATCGGCGTTCAGCTCCATGCCGAACACCTCGTGCGCCTCGAGGCGCCCGTCTGAACGCTCGTCGGGATTCAGCTGTACGTAGGAAAAGAGAGGGTTACGGGTGTTCAGCACTCCGAACGTGGCCAGATGCAAGATGTCGCGTTCAGGCGCCAGACCTCTGAACACTCCTTCCGTCGCTCGCGGCCCGACGAAGACCTCCGCTGTACGATCCGCTTCGCCAATGCTCTCGACTTCTGCCGCAGAAAACGCCAGGACGTCCGGCTGCGGAGCCATAGCCAGCGTTCCTCGCCCCCGTACTCCGCGATCGGCCCGCTCAGCCTCAACCCAGACCGACGCCGACGGAGTGTATGCGATGTCGTACGACTCGACGAGGTAACTCTCGCCGCGGGGCGTCGAGCGTATCAACGCCTGAAACAGCAGGTAGTGAAGCTCCGCGTGCGGCGCGAAAACGAGCAGACGTTTGTCATCCAAAAAGCCGGCGTTTTCGAGCGGCGCAATCAGCGCTCCGTGCAGTCGTCTGAGCGGCGTGCGCCACAGCTCACCTTCGTTTTTCGGGCGTACCGTGCCGCGCAGAAACCTGATCAACTGACTCGCCGTCTCGCGACCGATGGGCAATTCCATCGCGGAAACACCGTCACTCGAGACCACGAACCCGATCGTCCACTCGTCGGACATCAGGTACTCGACAAACGCCGCATCGGTCGGCAACAGACCCTGCACGTCTTCCACCTCCACAACGGAGCCGGAGACAATGGCCGCGTAATCGGGGCGTGAGTCCTCGAGCCGTACCAGGAGTCGCTGGTAACGAAGGTGTGCGGTCGCCAATGACTCCCGTAACCTGGCCAGGTGCACAGGAGCTTCCGGCAACTCGCGATGCTCGAGGTTCGTTCTCAGCGACGCGTACAACTCGTCGCTGAGGTGCATGATCTGACGACGCAGATCTTCCTCTTCTCTCGCCAGAGCGAGGTCCGCGGCGGCTCCAGTTCGGCCGCGCGCCAGCAGATCGACGAGTTGGCGGGCGCGCATCCGTTCACTCATCGCGAACGCCTCTCCGGGCCGGCCCCGGTCCAGCTCCGTCTTGGCCAGCTCGGCGTATACACCCCACTTGTCGTCCAAGAAACCGTAGCGACGCTCCGCCACCGGCAACGACGCACCGAGCGTCTCGACCTCTGCCATCGCCGCTCGGAATTCCTCAGCAGCCCGATCCAGTCTGCCCAACCCCCTCAACGCCTTACCGCGCCCAAAATGCAGGTGCCAGCGGACCGATCCGACCTCTAGATCCGAAATACGCGCCAGCGCCTCCTCGTATCCACCCTCGGCACGGCCAAAAGCGCCCACGTCCAAATCCACATCCGCCAACGCGCCGACAACAACCGCTTCGCCCACCAGGTCACCAATTGTTTGATAGGCAGCGAGTGCTTCCCGATAAGAACTGCGGGCCGAGGCCGTGTCACCGCGCAGGAACTGCACATCGCCCAGATGTAGCCGCGCGGTCGCCGCCGGCCGCACGTCGCCAAGACTCTGTTGCATTCGCAGCGCCCGGCTGAACGCTTCCTCGGCGGCATCGTAATCTTCGCGCGTCAACAGCAGGTAGCCGAGCCCGGTATGAGCCTCGGCCTGCCCGGCGACGTCGTTCAACCGCTCGTAACCGGCCTCCGCGAAGCGGTACAGTTCGGCGGCTTCCTGAAAGTCGTTCAGCTCGGTGAGCAGGTCGGCCCGTTGCATCGAGAGCGCCGCTTCCAGATACTCATCGCCGGCCGCCTCGGCGAGGGCCTGTGTCAATGCCGTTCGGGCGGCCTGCAGGTGCCCCATTGCCGTATGAGCAACCGCGATGTCGGCACGAACCTCTGCCATCCATATCGGCATGCCGAGGTCTTCGAGAATCGCGAGCGAGGCTTGTAGCGATCGTAGCGCCGCAGGATAGTCACCCCAACTCAGGTGCAGCAGACCAAGGTTTTGGCGATCGAGTACCTCACCCTGGCGGTCACCAGTCTCGAGACGGAGAGCCAGTGCTTCGTTGTAGAGATCGCGCGCTTCCCGATAGTGCCCGCGACGCGTGGCAACGTTTGCGAGGTTAGTGAGATTGTTGGCGGCAGCACGGTCACGGTCGTCGTCACGATTCAACGCGAGCGAACGACGGAAGTGTTCTGCCGCACCGTCCAAGTCACCAAGCTCCTCACGAACCAGGCCCAGGTTGTTGAGGTCTGCCGCCTCACCGCGTCTGTCACCAGTGAACGCACGCGTTCTCAGGGCACGTTGATAGTGCTCAGCAGCCACCACGAAATCGCCGTCGTCTTTGTATACGCTAGCGATGTTGCCAAGCGCGTTGCCGCAGGTGCGATGGTCGCCTGCCGACTCCGCAAGCTCCAGCGATCGAGTGTAGTAACGGAGCGCTCGTTCCATGTCACCCAACGCGTAGTATGCCGCGCCGAGGTTCCCAAACACCCTGGCCTGGCACGACTCGTCATTCAACGCCCGGCAAAGTGTGAGGCTCTGCTCCCAATGACGGATCGCTGCCTGCGGGCCCTCCGAGTAGTAAGCATCGATGCCCGCGCGGCGCACGCTGTCCGATTCCATCCTATCGGCCCTCTCCTCAGTGGACCAATTGGAGAACCGCTCGACGTCTCGCACCAGAAAGGAGTCGGACCACACCTCTGCGTATGAGGCTGCAAGCGCCTGCGCCATCTCGAGGATTCTCACGCGGTCCATGGCGTCGGAGGCCTCAACGGTCTGCTCGAAAAGATCGGCAAGAGCGTCGCGAACACCGTCGGGCTGATTGCGGATGGCCACTTGGAGTGCACGTTCATTGCCGGCCCGCAGGAGAGCCAGAATCTCGGTCGCGGTCGCCGTTTCCTGTGACACCGCTGTTCTAGGGGCCACGCACAAGGCGCCGTAGAGCACGATGGCGAAACCAAGGGCCCTCATGGCGCCATCCATTCTATGGCTCGGCTATCGTGAATCGCACGAGTTCGGAGTTCACCCACCTGTCCCAGCCAACACGCGCGTCCACCTGCCAGAGGTAGAGCGCACCGGGTACAAGCAGCACAGTATCGGCCAGCGTGACGTGCGTCTCCCGAGTGTCAGCCTGCCACAGCAAATCGCCGGTCGCGTTGTAGAGCGAGATCCTGTAGAGGTCGGCCGATACTGCGGGTGCCCAACGAAACTCTGCGACTGATCGAACTTCGCCGATTGGTATCTCGGCACCGGGCACGGTGGCTTCGACAGTCTCCAGATCGCGATGCGGCACTGTCTCGCCCCCGTCGGGCTGTACGACTGCGACGCCCACCAAAACCGCAGCGATCGCAGCAGCGACGCCGTAGATGCTGGCGCGGCGAGTACCCCAATGCCCGAGCGCAACGGCAGTGCTGTCGCCGGATGTTTGTCCGGCCTCTCGTACCTCGGGGAGCACCTTCCGAATTGCAGCCGCCAGACGCAATTCTTCCTGGCAGCGGGTGCAGGTCAGATAGTGTGACTCGAAGACCTCCACCTCCGTTTCGGGAAGTATCCCGGCCAGATAGCGCTCTACCAGATCTCCATCTACGACTGCCTCGCACGTGAGTCGATCAGTCACGTCTTCCTCCGAAGAAGCTCGCCCCGCGTTCGTCCCTATCTATCTGTCTCGGAAGCACCCGATTCGTGACAGGTTTCGGCGCAACTCGAGAGAATGCCTGCCGCAACCGACGGAGGGCGCGTGATTTTCGTTTTCGGATTCTCAGCGAAGGCTCGCCCAGCCGCTCCCCTATTTCGACCGGGGTCAGACCCTCGAAAAACGAGAGATGCAGGACTTCTTGATCGGTGGACGAGAGTTGGGCGAGGGCCTTGCGTACGCTGCTGCGTTCTTCGTCGGTGATGAGGGCAGAGAGTGGGTCGGCGGCACCGGTGGAGCGATCGGATTCGGGTACCGAGTCCAACGGCGTGGAGCGGTGGCGGGCGTGGTGCGCGTCGGACAGAACGTGGCGCGCGATTCCCCGTACGAAGGCCCCGAGCTTCTCAGGGTCTTTGAGCCGAGCATTTCGCACGGCCTCTTCGGCGCGCACCAGCGTTTCCTGAACCGCCTCCTCGGCGGCATCCAAATCGCCGAGGGCGTGCAACGCCATTATTTGCAGTCCGGGCCGAAGGTGCTCGAGTGATTCCGGCTCCGGCTGCCCTTCAGGGGGTACCACGCCTACCTCCCCAAGCACTTTCGGGGTGTCTCAGAGAATCTCCACCTTAATCGGCGCTCCGCAACCATTGGACGAACAAAGAGGCCTTGGCCACCACGTTGCTCTGGGCCTGTCACGATTCCGCATCTCGCCAGACAGAAATAGAAAGGGGACGCATGCGGGAGATGCGAGCAGCACAGGCCCCGGGAATTCCAGGTAAGAAACACCACACCGAAAGGACTCAGTCCGATGAAGCGCCTTATTCCATTCCTGTTGCTGACCCTCGTGGCCGTGGCTTGCGAGACCGACGGACCGACGTTTCCGATCGACGGCCCACAGTTCGCGAGAGCTCCAATCGACTGTGATTTGAAGCCGGACCACCCGCATTGCAACGACGATGGTGGCGACCCGACCGTGGTCGAGACCGCGAGCGGCGATTACTGGATGACGGTTTACAGGTTGCCAGATGGACCGTACGAGAACCGCTGGTTCTGGTTCGACGCAAGCAGGTATGACGACGGAAGCGTAAGCGGCACGTTCAAGACCGAGCGTTATTCGATTACCACCGGTCGCCGTGTCAGCAAGGCCAGTGGTACGATCAATTGCTTCACCATCGTAGGCAACGACGCCTGGATCGGTGGAACGCAGAAAACCATACCGGCACCCAACAACCACGCACTGTGGCGCGTGGTCGATGGCGCTCCTGACGAGTCAAGCCTGGTATGCAACCGTATGCCGGGCGGCAGTTACTACGGATGCTATGACCTGACCGGTTACGACTCGGAGATGTATTGCGCGGCCACCCCACTGCAACCGGTGTTAGGCCCGGTAATAGACAGCGGAACGGTTGTGCTGGAGGGGGTGCAGTAGGGGGGCAGGGCGACCAGGAGCCACTTACCGCCCGGAGCGGAAAGGTGCGGGGTTGGGTACCGCCCTCCCTACCTAAACCTCGTACCTTATCGCCTCCACCGGGTCGATCCCGGCCGCCCTGGCGGCCGGTACGTAGCTGGCTACGAGTGCCACCAGCGTGAGCGACACCGACACCGCTCCGAAGGTCACCGGGTCAACCGGATTCACTCCGTAAAGCAGGGCTTCCATCATGCGGGTCAGCCCGATGGCGGCGCCCAAGCCGAACAGCACCCCGAACAAGCAGAGTATCAGACCCTGCTTGAGCACCATCTTTCTCACATCGGCGGCGTTCGCGCCCAAGGCGAGCCGCACGCCCAGTTCCCTGGTGCGCTGGCTCACGATGTAGCTGATCACGCCGTAGATGCCGATGGTGCCGAGTATCAGCGCCACTCCAGCCGCGATGCCGAGCATTATGAGGGAGAACGACGTGCGCGCCATCGAGCGGTCGAGCAGTTCGTCGAGCCCACGCACCCCCGCCAGTGGAAGGTTCGGATTCACTTCCCAGATGGCCGCGCGGACCTGGCTGAAAAAATCGGGCGAGCCTGCTCTGGCACTCCGTATGGCGTAATTCATGGAGCGCTGGGTCACGACTGCGTCCGCTTCCCCAGGCATCTCGGCCCAGAGGTTGCGGAGCATGGCCGGCCAATAGACCACCGACGTGGGAGGTTGATCCAACCCATTGTCCCGAACGTTTCCGCTCACCCCTACGATCTCATACCAGTTGGCCCCGGCGAGTCCGGTTCCAATGCGTTTGCCAAGGGCTGCAGCGGGCGAATCCCAGAACTCCCGGGCGAAGTTCTCGGTGACCACAACCACCTTGTTCAAATCGAACCCGTCCCGCCACTCGAGTGCTCGGCCAGCAAGAACCGGGATCTGCATCGTCTCGAAATAGCCGTCGGTAACCCATTTGAAGCGATGTATGTCGGGTATCTGACCCTCAGGCACCGGAAACTCCTCCACGAATACGGGATCGTTGGAGTCCCATCCGTCCATCGTAACCGATGTGGCACTGCCCACGCTCGTTACACCGGGGATCTGGCTCAGCCGTTCTGTCAGAAGACGGTGAGTTTGCGCCACCTCCACCGCGTCCTCCACCTGCGCACTCGGAATGCTCAACCGGACCAGGAGTACTTCCTCGGCGTTCCGGAAACCGGGGTCCACGTTCCGAAGCGCCTGAAAGCTGCGCACCATGAGTCCCGAGCCCACCAGCAACAGCAACGCCAGGGCGATCTGCGCCACAACCAGCGCATTCCGCGCTCGGTGTTTCTCCCTTCCAGCACTCCCACCGCGCCCGCCTTCCTTCAGTGCACTGGTTAGCGCGGCTCGCCGGTACTTGAGCACCGGAAACATCCCGAAGAAGGCTCCAGAAAAGACAGACAACACCAGCGTGAATAGCAGAACCTGCCAATCCAGCGAAACCTCCGCGAGCCGTGGAAGTTCCGAAGGGCCCAACGCTCGCAGAAGCCTCAATCCACCATAGGCAAGCGCAATGCCGCCTACGCCGCCCAAGCCGCCGAGCAGGATACTCTCTGTGAGGAATTCCCTCGCTATCCGTGACCGGCCGGCCCCCATGGCCGTTCGCACCGCCATCTCCTTTTCCCTCGACTCCGCGCGCACCAAGAAAAGATTCGACACGTTCGCGCACGCGATCAGCAAGATCATTCCGACAGTGCCCAGCAACACCCAAAGGACCTCGCCCACATCGCCTACCACATCGGTCTTGAGAGGTCGGATATTGGGACCGAACTGCGCCTGCTCCAGAATGTCGTGAGTGATTCCCCCTGGAAACTTGTCGACGGACATCGGGAGCATCCGTGCCACGTCGGCGTTGGCCTGCTCCAGCGTAACGCCGGGCGCAAGGCGAGCCAGTGCCTGATAGCTGAAGTTCCCGACGGCGATTTGAGACCGATCGAAACGAAACGGAACATAGAACGCCGGGTCGTAGTGCAGAAAACGGGTGTCTGCACCCATCACTCCGATGATCTCGCGGGGTCGGCTGTCGACATTGAGCGTTTTGCCCAGAACATCCGGGGCGCCCGCGAACCGTGTCTGCCAGTAGTCGTAGCTCAGGACTACCGTAAGCGGTGTGCCTGGGCTGTCGTCCTCGGGCGTGAACCCTCGGCCCAGTATTGGCTGTAGCCGCAGCGCCTTGAAGGTTCCCTCGGTGACCCGCATAGTCGGGACCTCTTCCGGCTCGTCCAGCCCGGTGACCGAGGCCGAACTGTTGTCCCACATCCCGATCTCGGAGAAGAAGCTACCCTCATCCAGGTAGGTGAAGTGCAATGCCGGCGACTGGTTCACGTCGTCGAATCCCAGGCCCGGAGCCGAGTGCCAGACTCCCACCAGCTCGTCCGGCTCGTCGAACGGAAGCGGTTTCAGGAGGATTCCGTTTACGAGGCTGAAGATGGCGGTGTTGGCGCCTATGCCTATGGCCAGGGTGAGCACCGCAACGAGACTGAAAAGGGGGCTCCGCAACAGGCGCCGGGAGGCGTGTCGCGTGTCTTGCCACATAACACCCATGATGTTGTCTCCGGAAGGTTGCTTCGTTCGGCGCCGAGAGCCGAGGGATCGGCCAAGGCGCAGTCCGGCATACCGCGCTGTGAACCTCAGGGACTCCAGGAAGTACCACGCTCGGGCGCGCGCAAGCGAAAAGTTCCCCTGGGATTCGGCAAACTCCTGGTCCAAATCACCCTTGATGCTCTCGCCCGCCACTCCTCGTGGCAACACGACCATGAGTAGGAGTTCCGCAATGCGCGGAGGCGTGGGGTCGCGCTTCATCCGTTCACCACTTCGTCCATGCCGCTCCACAGCGCCTCGAGCGCACCGCGCGATTCGCGGAGCGCCTGCACTCCGGCCGGGGTCACCTCGAACAGCCGAATCGGTGCAGTGCGACGGGCGCTCTCCGACTTTATGGCCGTCCACTTCACCAGCCCCTTTTTTTCCAGCCGGTCGAGCGTTGTGTAAAACGCACTCCGAGATACCATGCGGCCTGCCCCGGACTCGATTTCGCGCCGTACCTCCAGCCCGAACGCCTCGTCACCCTGCCTGAGGATGGCCAACAGAACCATCTGCTCGAATACGCCTAGGTAGCCTTTGGGCATTAGTCCTCTCCTAAGAGACCACAATGTAGACTCTGATTCATAGAGACTTAACGGGATCTGGGTTGGGATGGTTTCACCACGGCAGGGGCAGAGGGGCAGGCGTGTTTGCGGGAGGAGCGGGAGAGGCAGCTCTAGCCGACTCGAGGTTGGCGATACAACCTTAATGCGATATAATACAGCGTACTATTGCCATTACATGTTGTTTTTACAAGGCTAATAATGCGATGAAACGACTGATCTCTAACGACCTGGTTTCCTGGAAGAACTCAGCTAGGCGTAAACCGGTCATCGTGCGCGGTGCTCGGCAGGTCGGGAAAACACATTCGGTACGGTCTTTTGCCACTGAGAATTTCGATGAGTGCGCTGAGATCGACCTCGAGCGCAATCGTTCCTGGCACCGGATTTTTGAGGGTGACCTCGAACCGCAACGTATGCTCTCAGAGCTGCGCCTGGTTCTCGACAAGAGGATCGAACCGGGCAAGAGCCTGCTGTTCTTCGACGAGATCCAGAGTTGCCCCAGGGCCTTGCTCGCCCTCCGCTACTTTCACGAGGAATTGCCGGACCTGCACGTGATCGCGGCAGGATCGCTTCTCGACTTCGCTCTCTCGGACATTTCGTTTCCCGTGGGACGTGTCCAGTTCTTGGAGATGTTCCCGATGGTTTTCGCAGAGTATCTGTGGGCAATCGGGCGGGAGAGATCCGCGGAACTCCTGTTGTCGCCTCCGCGGAGAGTCTCAGACGTCAATCACGCGTCATTGATGTCTGATCTCAGAGATTTCTTCTTCGTGGGTGGAATGCCCGAAAGCATTTTGGCGTATACCGGAGAACGATCAATTCCCGATAGCCGTGCCGTGCAGCGCGAACTGTGCGAATCGTACAAGCAGGACTTTCACAAATACGCTCCGCGCTCAGATCCGTACTGCCTCGATGCGGTGTTTGCGGGCTGTGCCAGGCAGGTGGGAAAGCAGATCAAGTACACCAGTCTCGCCGAGGGTTACTCGAGCGCAAAGCTCAAACGAGCGTTCGATCTCCTCGCCAAAGCTCGCGTCGTCAGTCGTATTCCAAACACCAGTCCGGAGGGTGTCCCCCTCGGCGCATATGTCTCTCCCAAACGCTTCAAGGCCTTGATGGTAGACATAGGGTTCGTCCAGCAGTTGCGTGGTGTTCCCGTGGACCTCGAATATGGCAAGGCCGACCTATTGCGCATTCACGAAGGAGCAATGGCAGAGCAGTTCGTCGGACAAGAACTGTTTGCGTCGCAGTCGCGTGATCTCTTCTACTGGTCTCGCCAGACGAAGAGCAGCACCGCCGAGGTGGATTTCTTGGCGGCAGTCGACGGGGCAGTGGTCCCCATTGAGGTAAAGAGCGGATCGGCGGGCAGGTTGAGGAGTCTGCATCTACTCCTTGATACCTATCCAAACTGCGAAAACGCGTTCGTTTTCAGCGCCGCACCGTATACGGAGCTTCCCGAACAGAAACTGACGTTCATGCCGCTGTACTATGCGTATTGTGCGTCGCGAGGCGGGAGGTAGGAAACATATCTCTACCAGGGGGTCGGCGTCGGTGTCGGAGGGACCCGTCTGCAGTAGTGCAAGTGAACTCAGAACATCGAAATTGAACCCCCATCGTCCAACGGACACTCCCACTACCCACCGTTCGACGTTCCCCTCCCGCCCTTCCCGCGACCATCTGAACATCTCAAACATCCATATCGTACGACAATCCATTATCCTTAGACAGCCTTATGGAAGACGACTCACAACGGTGGGAGGGACCGTTGCGGAATTCGACTCTTATTCGTGCGGGCGCACCTCTGATGCGCTACTCCTTGTCGTTCGCCACGTTGCTCGCGGTCATGTCGTTCGGGACGCAACCCATCTGGGGCCAGGCGGCTTCTGCGCGCCGCAGCAGCAGCGGCCCTACCCCGGTCACCGTCGCGGTCCTCGCCGTGGGCTCTACGCCGCGTCTGGACGGCAGGTTGGACGATGACGTGTGGCAAAACGCTCCAGTCGCTGACAGTTTCACCCAGGTCCTTCCCGACGACGGCACACAGCCGAGCGAACGGACCGAGATCAAGGTGGCATACGACCAGGACGCGTTGTACGTGGCCGCTCGTCTCCATGACAGTGAGCCTGGCGGTGTCGTCAAGCGGTTGGGCCGTCGAGATACGTTCATTCAGAGCGACCTGTTTTGGCTCTCGATCGACTCGTATCACGACCATAGAACCGCGTTCCGGTTTGGCGTAAACCCGTCGGGCGTCCGCAGCGACTGGATGGCGACCAACGACAGTGACAACGAAGATTTCTCCTGGGATCCGGTTTGGGAGGTTGCCACGCGGGTCGACTCACTCGGCTGGGTCGCCGAAATCAGGATTCCTTTCTCTCAACTCAGGTTTTCGTCGGCCGATGAACAGACTTGGGGCGTAAACTTCACGCGCTTCATCTTCCGCAAGAACGAATGGACGACGTGGAGCTGGTGGCCCAATACCGAACAGGGCTTCACCTCTCATTTTGGTCACCTGCAGGGGATCAGGGGCGTGCCGGCGCCCAGGCGGTTGGAGGTTCTTCCGTACACCGTGGCCAAGAGCGACTACACCGAGGGAGCGGATCCGGCCAACCCGTTCAATGACGGCAGCACGTACGGCATGACCGGTGGACTGGACCTGAAGTACGGCGTCACCAGTGACCTCACGCTTGACGCAACTCTGCTGCCCGACTTCGGGCAGGTCGAAGCCGACCCCGCAGTGGTGAATCTCACTGAGTTCGAGACGTTCTATGAGGAGCGGAGGCCCTTCTTCGTAGAGGGCGCCAATCTGTTCCAGTTCGGAGCCGGCAGCGGAGGATTTGTGTTCGGCGCGCCGCAGCTCTTTTACTCTAGGCGTGTCGGGCGTGCGCCATCCGTGCCCGCATTCGAACCAGGCGGATATGTCGACAGCCCCAATGCAACACGAATCCTAGGCGCCGCCAAGCTCTCCGGCCAGACTGCGGGGTGGTCTATCGGAGTGCTGAACGCTGTGACCGCGCGCGAGTTCGCCGAAGTCCAACAGGCTGACGGCGCGAGGAGATCGGACCCGGTCGAGCCGCTCAGCAACTTCGGCGTGTTGAGCCTGCGCAAGGATTTCCGCGGCGGCGGCAGCGGTATCGGGGTACTCGCCACGAGCGTGAACCGCGACCTGAATGCGCCGGTGTTCAACTCGCTTCGCACGTCGGCCTACTCGGGCGGAGTCGATTTCTTTCACCGTTTCGCGGAAAACCAGTTCGCCGCGAGCGGTACCATAAGTGCGTCTCACATAACCGGTGACCCTGCTGCGATCACCATGGCGCAGCGCTCATCCGCCCGATACTACCAGAGGCCGGACCAGGATTACGTCTCGGTTGACAGCAACGCTACCTCGATGACGGGCTACGCGGTCTCCGGCCAGGTAGGGAAGGTGGCGGGCAACTGGACGTACGGAATGGACCTGTTCGCCTACTCGCCCGGGTTCGAGGTCAATGACGCCGGATTCAATACGGAATCAGACAGGATATTCCACGGGCTCAGGCTGTCGCGCCGCTGGCTCAGGCCGGGCAAGGTGTTCCAGCAGGCCTTCATCAACACGACCTTTGCACAGAGCTGGAACTTCGGTGGCGAGCGGCAATTCCGTAGCCTGTTCCTCGGCATGAACGGAACCTTCCACAACTACTGGAGAGTGGGTGTCAACGGGGGCTACAACTTCACATCGCTGAACGATAGGACCACCCGCGGCGGCCCGTTGGCGGAAATGCCCAGTTCGTGGAATGGCAGCCTCTTCATCGGAACCGACTTCCGAAAGCCGGTTTCTGCGGGTGGCGCTGTCTTCTATGCGCGGAATCGCTATGACGGCTGGGGAACCGGTACCAACTTGAACGTATCGATGCGGCCGACAGGGGCGGTGAACATCACTCTCGGGTCGAGCTACAACAGGACGCACTCGATAGGATTTTATGTGACCCAGTGGAGGGATCCAGCCGCCGCAACCGCCACCTACGGCAGCCACTATGTGTTCAGCGAGCTGGACCAGAAGACGGTGGATGTCACAATACGAGCAGACGTGGCCGTCACTCCTGACCTGTCGGTGCAACTCTATGCACAACCTTTCTTCGCGACCGGCGACTACGTTCGCTTCAAGGAGCTTGCAAGGCCGAGGGAATACGACTTTTTCTACTACGGTGAGGACGGCAATTCCACCATCGAGCTGGATCCAGCATCGAACGCGTACACCGTCGACACCGACGGACCGGGCCCCACAGGGCCAATCTCGTTCAGAAACCCCGACTTCCGCGTGAGGTCGCTCCGCGGCAACCTGGTGGTGCGCTGGGAGTACATGCCCGGGTCAACGTTGTTCCTGGTATGGAACCACAACCGCTCGGGGTACTCGCCCGACCCGACGTTCAACCTCTCCGACGAGCTCGACGCCCTCTGGGGCGACAACCAGAAGAATACTCTCGTAGTGAAGGTGAATTATTGGTTGAGTTTTTAGGGGAAGGGGGAATAGGACCACCTTTCCCCCTTCCCTCTTCCCTCTTCCCTCTTCCCTCTTCCCCATTCCCTGAAGTACCGGAGACATGGGTTACAGTAATCCGGGCACATAGGTGACACATGTTCAATGCGCCCGTCTCCTCAGAATTTTGTATTTGAGGACCTCCCCGAATCTGTCGTTGAGTTCTCCAGTGGCTAGACGTCCGAAGTGGATTCGCCAGCAGTCGTCGTCGATTCTCTCTAGTCCCACAGATAATCGTCGCAGCACTTCTGAAACGAAATAGGTTTCTCCGCGCCATTTTATTGGGCCGCCTCGCTTCACTCGTCGCACCTCGAAATGCAGTGGATAATCCGGGTCTTCTGGTCTCGCCGGATAATCCCTGGGGGATGGGGTATAGAAGTCGGCCGGCGGTTTCCTTCCCGCAGCCCGCGCGGCGCGGTTGGATCCGGTTGCCGCATTGCGCCAGGAGTGAGGTAAAGGGGGAAGGGATTGCGGCTGGCCTAGGGAAGCTGGTATCGCTCGAGAGTGAGTAGGCCCATCTCGTCTGCCCATGTCGCGTAGAGGTGATCCGCTCCGAGGCCAACCAGCGCACGGTGTTGTGGCAGGACAATCGTCCTGATTCTCGCCCCCGACCGATCGATCACGTCCAGCTCCGGCCGCGCATTGCTCCGCAGGTACCGCTGCACACACACCGTTCCGTCCGCTCGCGCGAATACTTTACCCGGCACGAACGGCGGGAACTCCTCCGCAAACTCCTCAGAGCGGGCCATTCGGTTGACCTCCTGCTCCGAAACGCTGGCGCGGGTGATCGCCGTCGGACCCTGCCCACGCCCGGCCTGGTAGGTCGAAAGCAGAAATTCACGGACCGCATCGCGTTTGTCGTCTGTCGAAACCTCGAGCTTCTCGTAGGAAATCGTGGGCCCAACCACGGTTCGGCCGTCGGGTGCGATCCAGTCGACGCGATAAGAATCGGATCGTACGACCGCCAACCAGCCGTCCGGGGCAACCGACCAGTCATCCCGGCCTGCATACATCACGATGGGAATACCAGGCAGTCGACTCTCGCGTCGAGCGCGGGGAGTGGATGTTTTGATTCGTACTTGGTCGAAAACCCTCAGCCCAGACCCGGAGCTCCATCGAGCGATGGGAACGGAATCGCTGCGCGGCGGGCCGAGGGCGAAGGGAGACAGCGCAAAGTAGATCTCGCCCTGCGCGTCAGCCGCCGTGGGGTTCATGGAGTAAGCCTCACCATGAGCCGTGGGCGAAAACGTCCGCGCGAATTGAAGGTCAGGGCTGATGACCGTGAGCCGCGAGTTACCGATGTCGACCATCAACGTCGAATCGCCGGGCAGCGCCAGGAGCTGGCGAGGCAAGCGATACTCCTGAGGTCCAGACCCAACGCTGCCCACGTCGTCAACCGTACCGTTCTCGAAATCGACCACAGCCAGGCGCTGCTCGAGCCAGTCGGTGACCAGGACTCTGCCATCTGACAGTTCTCGAAGGCCGATGATCTTGCTAAACGTCTCGTTTGCCTGCGCAGTAGGAGCGCCAACTGTATCGATGGAGCTTTCCTGAGCCGACAAATCGCCCAGAGTGCAGAAAATTGCCAGGGAAGACGCACAGAGAATCGCCTTAGTCAATTCGCCACCCCTTCTGTAATGGCCTACTTGCCCGCGACGCTCGCCGGCAAATCGGTTGTAACAAGACAAACCACAGCCTCACTAACAATCTAAACAGGTATCGCAACTCCGATATGCGGAGCCGCGCCAGCCTCTCTTCGACTGGCATTTGGACACCGCTTCCTCCGGGAATCGCGGGTTCAGATGGGAGGAGAAATGATTGCTAAGGGAAGTGCACTTTTACTCACCAGACAGTACATGGCCGCATCCGCCCTTGCTGGGCTCGCCTGCTCGAGTCCGCTGGACGGCATCGACTTTCAAGAGACCGCGGGCACGAGCTGCAGTATCAACACATCCGAGATCTTTTCTGGCGGACCCGGGAAAGACGGGATTCCGGCGCTCACGAATCCCACCATGGTGTTACCCGAGGACCCTGGAACAGAATACCTACTGCCTAACGACCGGGTGGTCGGGCTCGCGATCGGCGGTCAGGCTTTGGCCATCCCCATCAACATCCTCTGGTGGCACGAGATCGTGAACTTCGATGTCGCTGGTCGCAAGCTCGCGGTGACTCATTGCCCGCTGACAGGGTCCAGCATGGTTTTCGACAGAGCACTGGCGGGCGGCGCGGAGTTCGGCGTTTCGGGCCTACTGTACCAGAACAACCTCATTATGTACGACCGCAACACCGAGGAATCTCTTTGGCCCCAGATGGCTCGGCACTCGAGGTGCGGCCCGAAGGACGGGCTCGAGCTGGAGATGATCCCGGCCATCGAGATGACTTGGGACGGTTGGCAGACGCTCCACCCTCACACCCAGGTGGTCAGCTCCGAGACGGCGTTCGGACGCAACTACCGGGTGTACCCATACGACGACTACGACCAGCTCAACAATTCGCAGGTGTTGTTCCCAATGGGGCCACTCGATCGCAGGCGGCCTCCGAAAGAACGCGTACTGGGCGTTCCTGATGGGGAAAACGGCGGTAGGGCGTACCCGTACGGCCTTCTCGAATCACTCGGCCCAGAGGCGATGGTCGAAGGCGACGGGGACGTGATCTTCTGGGACAGTCAGCGCCAAGCAGCCATGGCTTACTCCACTCTGCTCGACGGCCAGAATCTGACCTTCGAGTTCGGCCAGGGGCAGATCAGGGACACGGAAACTCAAAGCGTCTGGCGCATTGACGGATTGGCGGTCTCCGGCCCGATGGCCGGCCGGCGGCTGGAGCCGGTGGCCGACGCATACGTGGCGTATTGGTTTGCCTGGGCGGCGTTTCATCCTCAGACGACGCTGTGGAGTGCGCCATGATCGGCAAGCGCGCAACGCGCAACGTTTCCGCCATGATCCTTGCTGCCGGGATGATGGCGCCTGCAACCGCGTCAGGACAGGCAATATGCAGCGCGCCGCATTCGTCGCCCTCGTTGGTGCAGAACGGTTCGATGCGGACGCTCACGCCTGGTTCGGGCTGGCTTCAGGTGTCCGTGTACCGTCAGCAGGCTGATGAATCGTTCAATCATTTGGGCACTCGCCAACTGTTCCTTGCGAACGGCCAGTTCGATACGCGTTCGGTATTCCTGACCGGCGCGCTCGGTCTCGTGCCCGGGCTCGAGCTGTGGGCACAGGTACCCGTGCACAACCTCAGTGCTGACGCCGCCGGCGAAACGAGCAGTACGACTGGTGTCGGTGACGTGCGAGTTGCAGGGAGACTCGGGTCGGAACTCTTTGGGCTCACGATCCCGTTGGCGCTGCGCGCGGGAGTGAAGATACCGGGCAGCGACTTCCCGGTGGATGCCACGGTGCTGCCGCTCACCGAAGGGCAGCTCGACTTCGAAGCCAGCGTCGAAACGGCAAGTCGACTCGGTGCCCTTCCCCTCTACGTGACAGGCTGGGTCGGGTACCGGTGGCGGACCGAGAACCAAAAGGCGGCGCGTGAGCCCGGCGACGAGGCATATGCTCACCTAGCGCTCGGCGCGTTTGCGGGGGATTTCATTTTCGAGTTGGCAGCAGACGGTCTGCGGGGTCGCGCTCCAGTTGCTCAGGGGGTATGGCTCGATGGAGAGCGCAGGCGTCTGCTGCAACTCATCCCGACCGTCGGTTACGAGTTGGGACCCGGCCGTTTGGAAGTCACCAGCCAGGTGCCGGTCTACGGAAAGAACCTGCCGAGTGCTGTTGGGATGAGCATCGGCTACCGATTCGCGTGGGGCCTCTGAGGCAACCTCTTGCGAGGTTGCCTGAAGCAGATCTCGTACGAGATCTGCAGAGCAAACCTCTTTCGAGGTTTTCTGAAAAGGGACCCGGATGGGATAGATGAAGAATGAAGAGTAATAACCAAAAGAGAGGTACGAACGATGACTTCGACAAAGAGAATCTCCCAAACACTTGCGACCGCTCTGGCCGCACTCGTGTTGACAGTCGGCACGCTCAACGCACAAGGCAGGGAGGCGTTCACCGAGGAACGGTTCGAGGTTCTTCAGGCTGCTGGAGAACTGGTACTGTTGAGCGTACATGCCGACTGGTGCGGCACCTGCGCACGTCAGGTGGACATCCTGTCTGCGTTTCCCGAGAAGCATCCAAACACCGACCTGTACGTGCTCGTGGTCGACTTTGACAAGCAGAAGGAATGGGTCAGGCACTTCGGCGCTCCCAGTCAGTCGACACTCGTCTTGTTCAACGGTGAAGAGCGCGTCTGGTTCTCGGTAGGCGAGACCGACGAGGACGAGATTTACGGTCAGATCGCCGAGGCAGCTGGAGCGCGGTAATGAGCCTCGACTTTGCGGCAGTTCCGTTGGCTTTGATGGCCGGTGTGGTCGGAGTTCTATCTCCATGCGTTTGGCCGCTAGTGCCCGTCGTCACTTCGGCGGCGGCGGGTAGCGGCCGCACCGGTCCCATCTATCTGGCTGGCGGGCTGTCGCTCTCGTTCGCCGTGGCGGGTACGCTTTTCACGTGGTTGACCGTCAGTGTCGGATTGAACACCGAGGTCTTCCGATACTTCGCAGCCGCGCTCCTGGTGACGCTCGGCGCCATTCTCGTCGTGCCCGCATTAGGCAGCTGGGTAACACTCAAGCTCTCGATGCTGTCGGGCAGAATGGGTATTCAGCCTGGTAACAACCCCGTTTCTGCTCCTGGGCAGTTCGGTGTCGGTGCACTGCTCGGGTTCGTTTGGCTGCCATGCGTAGGTCCGACACTAGGTGCTGCTGTCGCTCTTGCTGCCCTGGGCCAGAACATGCCGATGGCCTTCATCGTGATGCTTGCGTACGGCATTGGTACCGCCGGTGTCCTCCTCGCTGCCGGGATGGTATCGAGCAAGGTGCTGCTTCGCTCACGAACTGGTGTGATTTCACGCGCTCAACTCGGCAAAAAAATGCTTGGGTGGTCGGTGTTGGTGTTGGGGCTGCTGGTGCTTACCAAGACGGACAAAGTATTGGAGGCTTGGGCCGTGGGGTTGTTGCCGGGGTGGGTTTATAGTCTTTAGAGGGAAGGGGGAAGGGGGAAAGGGACGGATGAGCGGGAGAGGGAGGCGTTGGAGTCCGCTCACCCTCTAAACCAGAGACCGATGATGGGGATGAATAGCGCTGCCCAAACGGCAAACATCCAGCGCGTGTGCGATGCCAGCCTGCGTTCGAGAGTCGCCTCGATTGCTGACATGCGTTGCTCGAGCTGGCTGAAACGAACCTCGACCTTGGCTTCCGACGCACCAATACGTTCATCCATTCGTGCGGCGAAACGCTGGAAGTTCAGTTCATTGAACTCACGAAGTTCGTTGCGGTACGTCAGGTCCACCTGATTGAACCACTCCACCAACTCGTTCGCGATCTGTTCCCCGAGTTGATCGTAACAGGCTTTCGAAAGCTTGGCCGTCACCGGCATGTCAGCGCTTCCAGGATACTAGAAGGCTGACAACATACAAGGTACGCTCGGCTCGGCATGTACCGAAAGAGCGCGGACGGCAACCGACAATATGCGGAGGATTGCAGCATGTAGATCGAGACGATTTGTGATTTCAGATAGGCGTGGACTACGTTTTCCGAGTGCGCTTTGGCCAGTGCGTCCACTACTTCCTTCAGGATCCGCACCGCATCAGCAATCGGCAGCTCGCCCTCGCGCGATAGCTTCTCGCGAAGTGACTCACCCTTCACGTATGGCATGACATAGTACAGCGGCGTTTTCCCGCGGGTCGAATCGGAGCGCTAGACTTCCGCGACGTTCTCCGAAGACTGGTAGGTGGCAGTCACCCCTGTGATAGTGAGACTGAACTCCGATTTCATCAACAACACGCCAGCCCTGTCGGTCACTTTGCAGCATTTCGACACATGAGCGTCTTCGCGTAGTTGATCGACGATCGACCTGGCAGACTCGATCAGCACGGCGGATTCGTCGCCTGGCATCTTACCATGTTCGGCCAACTTGTCGGCTACACGCGCCACGTGACGCAACAGACGAGCTGCCGGGAACGCACGGCCGTGTTCCAGAGCTTTCGCTGCGAGGTCGAGGGTCTTCTGGAGATGTCGCGCTCTACGCCACGAGATCTTCCCCTCGTCCTTCCAGGTGCGGACCTGTTCCGCCATCTCGGCAACGTGTTCACGAGGGTTCAACTGTTCCGCTGACTTACTGTTTGTTGGTGACGCATCATCGCCTATCTGGAAGAGGGCGGTAGTCTGACGGGAGAGTGTGATCGACCATGCGCTCAAAGTGACCTGATCGGTCCGGGTTGTGAGCGTGGAAACAGCACTGTCTTGCTCTGCCTCACGGTCGAAACCCCCGACAGAGCCCAAGTGCCGAAGAGCCGTATACGCTGATTGTTCCCCAACATTCTGGATTTGCATAGCCTCTGCCTCGTATGCCTACATCCTTAAAATCGGTAGTTTCTGTCGAATCTTTAGAAGAATCGGGGCAAACATAGAGCCGTTGCCTTGCCAATGGTGTAACACAACCGTATGCTCGCAAGTTGAACGACTCGGTAGCTAACACCCCTCCCACACGGAGGTCCTCATGCGTCCACACCATCCGCGCGACTCGCGCTCTCAAATGCTGGAATCAGAACTGCGTCGCACGCGTATCTTGGCTGTTATCGCAGTGCTCGTGGCTACGATACCACTGCTCACAGCCTGGGCAAACGCACCGCAGGGAGACACAATCCGCACCCGCAGCCTAATCATAGAAGACGAACAGGGTCGACCACGCGTGTTGATCGGAGCTCCCATTGACGGCCGGCGCGCGGAAGGCGACGCGGGAATGATCATCGTAGACAGTGCGGGTCTGGAACCGTTCGGCCTGACTCTTCGCGCGAACGGAAACATGGGCATGGGCTTCGACGCCCCGTTGGACGCAGGAGACAATCGAAACCGCGAACGCATAAACATCACCGCAAATCGAAATGGCGGTGCAGACATAAGATTCCTGAATCGAAAAACCCGACCGGCGGGGTACATACGGTTGGCGCAGGACGACTTCATGTATGTCGACTTCCTGAAATACACAGCCGATTCTGTGGTTCACAGACGAGTGGGCTTGACCGGCGACTCTCTGATTCGCCGCGAGATACAGAGATAGTGCGTCGCGCGATCTGGCAGGTGCAGGCTGCAGGCTGCATTGTTGCCGCAATGGCCGGATGCAGCCTCGCCCAATACAATGTGCGTGCGCCGGCGATAGAGGGTGCCTTCGAGTGCGCAAAGCAGGTGCTGGAGGATCTGGGCTACCAGATCTACAAGGTCGATGAGACGGATTGGAGCCTCCGTGCGTCGACCGGGTCGGGCACCGGTGGAGGGCACTACGTTCAGGAGAATCACGACCTCATCTTCGTGAGTCTACGCGCGTCAGGAGGAGTATTGATGCTCGAGGTCGGAGCTGGGTCGGGATACACAGACCAGGGCGATTACAATCTGCAGATGACTCACGGAGCAGGATACAGGCGCCCCAGCGAGCAAGTGAGAGCAGACGCCGACACCGTCTTGGCACGTTGCAGCGAGCCGGACAACTAGAGGGCAATATGGATCCTTTCAGGCCCTTTTGCGGGTATTATTGAGTCATGAGATCAAAGAGTACTTCTGGCACAATCGCATTTCTTGTCGCAATTGCTTGTCTCGTCTCGTTCGCACCTGCAGACGGCCAGACCGTGAGAGGTCGAGTCGTCGATAGAACAACCGGCGCACCCATAATTGGCGCGTCGATGCTTCTGCTCGACCAGGCGGGACAAACTCGCAAAATGGCGATCACTGACGTAACCGGAACGTATTCGATCGAGGCCCCAGAGCCCGGCGGATACACATTCCGGGTCGATGCCTCCGGGTACAACACGCACAACGAGCCTCAGTTCAGGGTGCTCGCAGGGCGGATCCTGGAACTCGAGATCAGACTCTGGGGATTGACCGAGCTGCAGCCGGTGACGGTCGTGGCGGAGTCGGTGCCGTTTGCACCGGGTCCACTCGAAGGGTTCTACGAGAGAATGGAGCTCGGTCGAGGCCAGTATATCACCAGGCAGGATATTGAAAACTTGGGTGTGCACAGATTCACCGACATCCTGCGCATGACCCCGAGCGTCGACATCGTCGCAAGAGGCGGTAACAACAACACAATCCGCATCAAAGGAACGACGCGGGCCGGACGCGACTGCCCGCCGCTGCTGTGGGTGGATGATATTCGCTGGGGAACGGTGGACCTGGACGGCGAAGGCCCCGACGGTGAGTTGTTTCCGTCTGACGTCGAGGCAATCGAAGTCTACCGACCGTCGGCGGTGCCAATCGAGTTCTCCGGTTTCGATTCGTCGTGCGGCGTGGTCGTGGTCTGGACGAGAAGGGCGCCTTAGCGGGCGGTAGGGCGGACGGCCGGTAGGGCGGTAAGGTTGAGATGTTGGGGCTGAATCTCCGTCGCTCCCTTGGTATTTTATCCCACATGGCAAGGTGCTTTCTCACAACCATTGCGTTATTGATCTCTGCCTCCGGAGCGGCGCAGACCCTGTCTGCCCAAACCGTGCGCGGAGTCCTCGAGAATGAGACGACCGGCCAACCGGTGACAGCCGGTTTTGTCGTGTTGCTGAATGCGGATTCGGTCGAGGTGCAGCGAGCGCTCGTCGATGGCGACGGGCGGTTTTCTTTTGGGGCTGAAAGGCCGGGCCGTTACGCTCTCAGATCTCAGGTAATAGGACTCCTCAGTACCACCTCTCCTTACTTCGAACTGCAGGCCGGGCAGTTGCTCGACTACCAGTTCGAGGTTCCAGCCCTTCCGGTTCAACTAAATGCCCTGGTTGTCGAAGAAGAACGCGTTTGCCGCGGTAGGTCCGAGGCCGGCCTCGCGGGCACCGCCCTTTGGAACGAAGCCCAAAAGGCACTGAACGCAGTGCTGTGGACCGAGCAACAGGGTTTGCTTCGCCATCAACTAGAGCGTTACGAGCGGCTGCTAGAACCGGGGACGTTGCGCATTTCCGACGAAGGGCGAACCTGGACTCAGGAGGGGTTGTACCGCGGCAGTCCGTTCGGAAGCGCTGCCGCCAGCGAACTGGCAGAGTTTGGCTACATACGAGATACCGGTGACAACGAGTGGATCTACCACGGCCCCGATGCCCAGGTCCTACTGTCCGATGAGTTCGCGGTCTCACACTGTTTCTCGGCAGTTGAGTCAGGCGACAACGAGCGTGGCCTGATCGGGCTTGCATTCGACCCCACGACGGATCGTGACAAGCCCGACGTTTCCGGCGTGCTCTGGTTGGACGAGGAGACCGGCGAACTGCGGTTCGTGGAGTACGGGTACACACGTCCGCCCTGGGAACTCGACGTGAGCGATGCGGGAGGACGAATAGAATTCGAGCGTCTGCCAACGGGTGTATGGATCGTGAACCGATGGTGGATTCGGATGCCGATAGTCGCACTTCGGCCGATCCAAACGGTCAGGATCGGTACGCAACCTCTCGACGAACTTTTCCTCGCGGGCATAAGAGAGACCGGGGCGAGAGTGGCTGACGTGACCACGGTGGACAGGCAGGCGGTCGCCAGAGTCGGTGGGACAACGATCGGTGGATTCTCTACGGCTTCGACCGATGCTCGAAGGGCTCCCCTAACACCGGCGGAGCTTCGCTCGGGTTTTCGAATCGGCCTAGGTGTGAACTTGCTGACCACCGGCAGTGATTTGGCGGAGTTTGGTGCTGCACCGGCGTTTCAGGGCAGCGTGCGGTTTTCGACGGCACCGGGCTTCCAATTGGCCGGCGGAGCCCAGTTTTCGCGCCACGGCATGACTAACGCGCGACACGGGTACACCCTCTTTCAGCTGTACGCGGAGCCGCGCTTTGCTCTCCCCGAATTGGCGTCGAAGATCACGCCGTTCATTGGCGCGCGAGTGGGCAGTGCGTGGGAGTCCGTGGCCGATCGGGGAGCCACTTTCAATGCCAGCGGAACGGCGTACGGCGGCGTAGGTGGCGCCACGCTGAGACTCGAAAGCGCTGTTTCGCTGGAAATCGGGTTCTCCATCGGGACGATCAAATTCGGCGACTATTCCGCCACGACCGATCGGCGTTGGGAGCAGTGTGTGTTGGAACAGGGGGAGTTGGGCACACCGATGCCGGCCACGGTTGTCGTCTGTTCTCCGCCAGATTTCTGGTCCGGCCCCCAACTCACACCCGGAACGGGAATCTCCGGGACTGGCGACCTGCCGCGGATCACCTACGAGAACACGGCGCGCGATGATGTTTGGAAGGCCATGTGGGTTGGCATTGAGTTCAGGCTGGGGCGGTAGGGCGAGCAACGGACAACGAACAGCGGGCAACGGATGCACGTACGAGAGGCCGTTGCACGTTGCACGTTGCTCGGTTCTCTTGCCCCCCTGGACCTGGCGCCGCAGGCTCGGTGTAGAGTTAGTTTCAGAGTAATGATACGCCGTCTACCCTCAATCACTGCGGTTCTTTCGCTCCTTCTCATATCCGGCATCTCAGCTCAGACTGTGAGCGGACGCCTGGTCGAGCAGACGGGCGACCGGCCAATCGTCGGGGCTTTCGTGTTGCTCTTGGGCGCCGACTCGACCGAGTACGAGCGCGCGCTCACCGACGGCCTGGGGCGATTTTCCATGCAGGCGCCAGCCGCGGGCACGTATGCGCTGAAGTCCGCGGTAATCGGGTTTCGCAGCACGATCACACCTACGTTCGAGATTGTCGCCGGCCAAGACATCGAAGTCGATTTCGCTATTCCTGGGATCCCAATCACTCTGCCGACGCTGATCGTGGAAGACATCAGGGCGTGCGGGGGAATCGAGGGAGCGGGGCTCGAGGCCGCGACAGCCTGGGAAGAGGCCCGAAAAGCGCTCGACGCTGTGGTGTGGACCGAACGTCAGGGCACGCTCCAGCACGTTTTGGTCAAGTACGAGCGGCTGCTCGACCCCGAATCGCTCGAGATCAGAGACCGTAGACAGCGGGTGATACGAGACATCTACCAGGGCAGTCCGTTCCTGACGGGAGATCCACAGAGTCTCGCGGAGCGTGGTTACGTACAGGAGACGGAAAGCAGCGAACGCCTTTTCGTGGCTCCGGACGCGAACGTGCTTTTGTCCGATGACTTTGCGGCGTCTCACTGTTTCTCCCTCGTCGTCGGCCAGGGCGACCGGGGCGGGTACGTGGGCCTCGCGTTCGAACCCGACGTCACCAGAGATCTGCCGGACATAGAAGGAGTACTCTGGCTCGATGCCACGACGGCCGAGCTGCGTTATCTCGATTTCACCTACACCCGGATCCCCTACGAACTGGAGATGAACAGCGTAGGCGGGAGGGTCGAGTTCGAGCGTTTGCCGGCGGGGCCGTGGATCGTGCGCCGCTGGTGGGTGCGCATGCCTATCATCGGCCAGCGGAGCGCACGGTTCAGCGACTTCGTGAACGAGAATTATCTCGCAGCCCTCAAAGAAGACGGCGGCTACGTGCGCGATATCCACACCCTCGACGATGAGCCGGTGGCGCGGCGCGGCGTGGCGACTCTCACGGGAACCGTTCTGAACCTCCGGAATGCTCGACCTGTCGCAGGCGCCCAGGTGGTGCTTGTCGGCACTGATTACAGCACGGAAACCGACAGGCGGGGCGACTTCAGGTTCGGCTACCTGCCCGAGGGTACGTACCGCATCTCCTATGGAAACCGCACACTCGACGCTATCGGTTACGTCCCGCCTCTGTTGGAGGTGGAGCTTACCATCGACGATCCGCAATTCGTGACGATGGCTATTCCTTCGATCAACCGCCTATGGGCGCACCTCTGCCCTCGCACCGATCCTTACTCGGGCTACGGAATCGTGACGGGGTTCGTGCGCGATGGCAGTACCGGCCGAGGCTCACCTGGCACCCAGGTGATCGTGCACCAAACCGCGGCATCAGATACCACCCGCGCAGAGTCTGCGATTGGCGATTCGATGACAGATTGGGCGGGCTATTTCAGAGTCTGCAACGTGCCCGCTGAAGAGAGCATAATGGTGGAGGCGCGTTGGGCCGGCCCGTCGAGTGTGGTCGCAGATACCACGAGTGTACGGCTGATTTCCGGCGATATCATCCGGGTGGATTTTGCGCTGCCTCCCGTGGAGGAGCGCGATGGTACCGAGCCCCGGTTATTCTAGCGCGTTATTCTAACGCGTACTCTTTGATCTTGCGGTAGAGTGTTCGCTCGCCGATTCCCAAATTCTCGGCTGCTTTGCGTCGATTGCCCTTGGTCTCCTTGAGCGCAGCCTCGATAGCTGCGCGCTCGACGTCCGCCATTGCCATTCCCGGCCTGTAAACGACGGATTCGTCCAAAGGCTGCGCTGCCTCGGTTACGATAGCGCCGGCCGGGTCGAGGGGCGTGATCTCCTCATACTCCACCGGAGACGCACGCCCTACGTCGAACGGTGCGATTCGCTCTGCCGGTTCGTTCACGCGCCTGCGCAACTCTTCGACTTGGAGTTTCAACTCGACCAGGCTCCTCAGGATGAACTCCAGCTCATTCCCCTGCACCTCTCTCCCTGGCTGTGGCATCCGGATCGGGAGGAGTCGTGTGCCGCCCTCGCGAATATCCGCTGGGATATCGCTGGCATGAATCTCCGCTCCGGGGGCGAGCACGACCATCGAGTCGATGAGGTTTCTGAGCTCACGTACGTTGCCCGGCCAATCCGCATTTACCAGGATCTCCATCGCATCGGGAGCGATGCCTGAGAACTGTCTGCCGTGCTGTTCGCTCAACTCGCGGATGAAGCGTTGGATGAGGATGGGAATGTCGGTGCGTCGCTCGCGAAGCGGAGGCAGGTAGATGTTGAGAACGTTCAGCCGATAAAAGAGGTCGTCGCGGAATTCGCCGAGCGAGACCTGCTCCTTGAGCGATCGGTTCGTTGCCGCGATAACCCGCACGTCGACTCGAATGGACTCGGTGCCGCCGACTCGGAAGAACGCGCGGTTTTCCAATACTCGCAGCAGCTTGACCTGCGTCGACTGCGGCATCTCGCCCACTTCGTCGAGGAAGATCGTGCCCCCGTTGGCCAGCTCGAACCGGCCCAGCCGACGTTCCGCCGCACCGGTGAACGAGCCCTTCTCGTGCCCAAACAACTCCGACTCCAGCAAGGTATCGGGCAGTGCAGAGCAGTTGACGGCGACGAACGGCTGGTTGTGGCGCGGAGACAGGTCGTGAATGGCGTGGGCAACCAGTTCCTTACCCGTGCCCGACTCCCCTTCGACCAGTACCGTGCTTTGCACCGGCGCCATCTGCTCTATCTTGACCAGCACTTCCTGTATCGGCGCGCTCTCACCCACGATGCCAGTGCGTACCTGCAACCGGCGCCGTTCTATCAGGTGAAGGGCGTATGCCAAGACTTCCGGTGGTTCGACCGGTTTTACCAACGATGCAAACAACCCGACGCGTTGCGCAGCATCGTCCGCATTCGGAGAAGCCGCCTCGATGAGGCCGAGTGTCTGGATTGATCTGCGCCTTGCCAAGGTGATCAACGCTCGCGCGGGGTGTTCTTGCAGCGATCCCGTTAGAACGACGATATCAGGATGCGTGTCTGTCAGAATCGCAACCGAGTCGTCCAACGACGATACGAGGACCGTCGTGTGACCCTCACCCTCGAAGTGCGCGTTGATCCGAACCGCCGCCTCGAGATCGTCCATGGTGATGAGCGCTTTGATTGGCATCAGTGATCCGTGGGTTCGTCCCGGAGTATCTGAACCGCGTGCTCGAGAACGGGGGCGATCACCGAAATACCGTCTCGCACGCCGCCAACACTGCCAGGGAAGTTCACGATCAGAGTCGAGCCTCGTATGCCGGAGGCTCCGCGAGAGAGCATGCTCCTCGGGAAGCTTTCTCTGCTCGCTGCCCGTATGGCCTCCGCGATGCCGGGGGCCTCTCTGTCCAATACCGCCTTGGTAGCCTCCGGCGTTATGTCTCGTGGGGAGAAGCCGGTGCCGCCCGTTGTCAGGATGACGTCGGCAATGTCGTCATCCGCCCAGCGAGTGAGCACCTGGGCGATGAGGTCGGACTCATCGGCCACCATTTCTCGCGCTGCCAAATAGTAACCGACCACGCCGATCCATTCGACGATCGTATTGCCAGACTTGTCCTCCCGCTCACCCGCTGCCCCACTATCTGACACAGTGAGTACACCTATGCGAATCGGCATCGGAGGTATGGCGCTATCCCTTCTTGACGCTACCGCCTTTGTAAAACGGCATCGCGGTGACGGTCGCGTCGACCATCTTGCCGCGGCAGTCGATTTCAATCGGCGTACCCGGCTCAATAGAGTGCGTCGGCAAGTATGTGGTACCGATCGCCTGCTGGAGGCTCGGGCTGAATCCGCCGCTTCGTACCATGTCGATCTTGTGGCCTTTTAGATACACGTCGTACCCGTGCCGGGGGATCGCGCCCTTCTTCGAGACCGTGAATCCGCACAGCTTGCGAGTTGCACCGCCCGTCGCTTTCACATGTTCGAGCGCGGCTTTGCCCAGGAACGGTGCTCCCTTCTTCAGCTTCACGATCCAGCCGAGTTTTGCCTCGTATGCATTTGTGGTTTCGTCGATATCCGAACCGTACAGCGCATACCCCATTTCCAAGCGCAACGAGTCGCGGCAACCCAGGCCGACAGGCTGGCCTCTGCCCTCACCGACGACAGCGTTCCACATTTTGTCTGCATGTTTGGTACGAAAATAAAGCTCGAAGCCATCTTCTCCGGTGTACCCGGTGCGCGAAACGAAACACTCCACGCCCGCCACCTGGCCGGTCTCGAATTGGTAGTACTTGATGGCCGAAGCATCCATCGAGCAGAGTGGTGCCACCAGCTCTTCGCTCTTGGGACCCTGGACAGCAAGAAGACCGACTTCGTCCGATATGTTCTTGAGGCGGACGTTGATTCCTTGCTTCTTGGATACGACGTGCGCCCAATCCTTATCAATATTCGCCCCATTGACGACGAGCATGATCCGGTCATCGAACCGGTACACGAGACAGTCATCGATGAAGGACCCCTCGTCAGTCAGGAACGCTGAATACTGAGCCTGCCCCTCATCCAACGCTGCAACGTCGTTGCAGCAAAGACGGTTAACGAAAGCATTGCGGTCCGGACCTGTTACCTCGAACTCGCCCATGTGCGATACGTCGAATACGCCTACTGATTCACGAACGATCAAGTGCTCTTTCGTGATGCCCGTAGGGTACTGGACCGGCATTTCGAATCCGGCGAACGGGACGATCTTCGCTTTATGCTGAACGTGATAGTCGTAAAATGGTGTGCGCTTCAATTTTGCGTCCGTCATGCGACTTCCTTTCAACCCATTAGCTTCGCGACCAACGCCTTTTGAGCGTGCAGCCGGTTTTCCGCCTGATCGAACACTCGCGACTGAGGCCCATCGATCACCTCGGCAGCCACCTCTTCACCCCTATGGGCTGGCAGACAGTGCAGGAAGATTGCGTCGTCAGCAGCCAGCGCCATGAGATTGGAGTCTACCTGGTAACCCTTGAATGCTAGCATTCGTGACTCGGCATCGGCTTCCTGCCCCATAGAAGCCCAAACGTCCGTCGTCACCACGTGCGCGTCGCGCACGGCCTCGTCGGGATCCTCGAATATGCTAACGGTTGCGGCATTCTTCGCGTTCTCGAAGATCTCGTGGTTTGGCTCGTACCCCTCGGGGCATGCGAGGCGCAGCTCGAACCCAAGCAGGGCGGCCGCATTCAGCCACGAGTTCGCCATGTTGTTGCCGTCGCCCACCCAAGCCACGATCCTGTTCTCCCACCCACCGAATTCCTCCCAGATGGTCAGCATGTCGGCCAGCAATTGGCAGGGGTGCAGAAGATCCGTGAGACCGTTTATGACCGGTATTGTGGCGTGTTCGGCGAGCTCTTCCACATCGGAATGGGCAAAGGTCCTGATCATGATGCCGTGGACATAGCGAGAAAGCACCGTAGCGGTGTCGGATATTGTCTCGCCACGACCTAGCTGCATGTCTTGAGATGACAGAAACAACCCGTGCCCGCCGAGCTGATGAGCCCCAACCTCAAACGAGACACGCGTCCTGGTCGAGCTCTTCGCAAAGATCAAAGCAAGCGTCTTTCCCTCGAGCGGCCGGTCGGCGTACTCGCCTGATTTCATGGCGGCTGCGACCTCGAACAACTCGGCAACCTCGGGTGCGGAAAGATCGGAAATCTTCAGGAAGTCTCGCTTTGGCATACTTTTCCCCTCGAATCGGTCAAAATGACAGAGTGCGAGCGGATTCTACCCTGCTAGAGCGTGACTGTAAAGGCGCTACAGGATGTATTTCCTCAGGTCTTCGTCCTCGACGATCTCGAGGAGCCTTTCGCGCACCATCGAAGCATCGAAAACGAACTTCTTGTCGTCCACTTCCGGCAGATTGAAGAGAACATCCTCCAAAAGCGTCGTCATGACCGTATGTAGCCTTCGTGCCCCAATGTTCTCCATCCGATCGTTCATCCGCATGGACAACCGAGCTATTTCCTGGATTCCGTCGTCGGTGAATTTGAGAGTTGCGTCCTCCGACGTGCACAATGCTTGATACTGCTTCACCAGGCTGTTCTCCGGCTCGGTCATGATGCGCACGAAATCGTTCGCATTCAGCGAGGAGAGTTCCACGCGGATTGGGAACCTGCCCTGCATCTCCGGAATGAGATCGGAGGGCTTCGCCACGTGAAATGCGCCTGCGGCTATGAACAAGATGTGGTCGCTGCGTACGTAACCGTATCGCGTTTGCACCGTGGAGCCCTCAACGATCGGCAGGAGATCTCTCTGCACTCCTTCGCGCGACACGTCGGGTCCAGCCTGGCTGCGCTCGCCGGCAATCTTGTCCAACTCGTCTATGAAGATGATCCCGTGGTTCTCGACTCGGTCCAACGCCTCGTTGACCACGTCGTCCATGTCCACGAGCTTTTTGAGTTCCTCGTCGATGAGAATGCGCCGCGCTTCCGAAACGCGCAGATCGCGTTTCTTGGTCCGCTTCGGCAGCATGTCTTGCAGCGCTTCGCCGAGGTTGATGTCCGGAGCGTCCATTCCGGGCTGGGGCTGCATCAGATCGAGAATGGGGAACGCCTGCTGGCTTACTTCGACCTCTACAGTGCGGTCTTCGAGTTTCCCGTCGCGCAGCAATCCCCTCAGCTTTTCACGCGTGCGTTCGCGGCGTGAGTCCTCCGGATCTGCTGCGTCTGCCTCAGCTGCTTCTTCCTCCCGTACTTCGCCGTCAGAAGAAACGACGAATAGGGGGCGGGCGGCGGTGTCGGCGGGGGCCGACGGTTGGCCTTCGGATGCAGGGGAGGGAGAAGAGGGAGCAGAGGCAGGGGGTGAGGGCTTGGCGGGGAAGAGCAGTTCCACCAAACGTTCCTCGGTCCGTTCCTCCGCTGTTGGGAACACTTCGTCCTCGCGTTCGCCGCGGACCATGTTTATGGCCGAATCCACCAGGTCGCGGATCATCGACTCAACATCACGGCCAACGTACCCGACTTCCGTGAATTTCGAGGCTTCAACTTTGATAAAGGGTGCGCCGGAGAGCCGTGCAAGGCGGCGGGCTATCTCTGTTTTCCCAACGCCCGTCGGACCGATCATGATGATGTTGTTGGGCATGATCTCGTCGCGGATCTCTTCGGGCGCCTTCTGGCGACGCCAGCGGTTGCGAATGGCGATGGCGACGGCCTTTTTTGCCGCTTCCTGCCCAACGATGTACCGGTCCAACTCGACGACTATCTGCCGAGGCGGCAACTCCTCGAGCCACGGAAGTGGTTCCGGACCTCCATCGAGTGACTCTAGCTTTGACTGTATTTTTTCCTGGTCCGACATAACGACCTCGTTCCTCGCGGAACTCTCTAGCTCATTTCAGCTCTAGTACGCTGATGTTGCTGTTGGTATAGACACAAATGTCCGCGGCAATCTGCAGGCTCTTCCGAACGACCTCTTCGGCAGGAAGCTCGGAGTGCTCCATCAGCGCCCGCGCGGCCGCCAGAGCATAATTGCCACCACTGCCGATGGCGAGAATTCCGTCATCGGGCTCGATCAGCTCTCCACTCCCGCTTACGACAAAGGAATGTTCCGTGTTTGCGACGGCGAGCAACGCCTCGAGTCTTCTGAGTACCCTATCGCTTCGCCAATCTTTGCCGAGCTCCACCACAGCCTTCGAGAGATTGCCCGGGTACCGCTCCAGCTTCTCCTCGAACTTCTCGAAAAGAGTGAAGGCATCGGCGGCCGCACCGGCAAATCCGGCCAGCACCTTGTTGTCGCCCAGCTTGCGAACCTTGTTGGCGTAGGCCTTCATGATCGTGTCGCCAACGGTTACCTGCCCGTCGCCGCCCATGGCGACGGAGCCATCTTTGCGGACGCAAAGGATGGTGGTGGCTTTGAATACGTCGGTCGTCATGCGATTCTCCTCCCTCTCCTACGCCCTCGGATGCGCCTGGTCGTACACCTTCTTCAACCGCTCCACACTAGTATGAGTATACACCTGCGTTGTGCTCAGTGATGCGTGGCCGAGTAGTTCCTGCACCGCTCTGAGGTCGGCTCCGCCGTCGAGAAGGTGCGTGGCAAAGCTGTGGCGCAGGCTGTGCACCTTGAATCCGGAGCTCTCATCCAGCATTCGCAAATACTGCCGGACGATATGCTGCACGCCGCGAGCGGAGAGCCGGCTGCCTTTCATCGAGAGGAAAACCGCCCGGCGATCGCCGGCCCGGGGCTTTTTCGCCAACAGCTCGTCTCGTTCGGTGAAGTACTTTCTCAGCGCCCGAGTGGCATGCGTTCCGATAGGCAGTATGCGTTCTTTGCGACCCTTGCCGCGAACCTTGACCTGGTCCGAGACGATGTCGATCTGCCGCATATCGAGGTTCGCCAATTCCGAGAGCCGCATGCCGGTCGCATAAAACAGCTCGAGCATCGCGAGGTCCCTGGCGGCTTTGAATCCACCCTCAGACGCCAGCGACTCGGCGAGCTCGAACATCATATCGACCTGCACTCGATCCAGAACCGGCGGTAGCTTCCGCTCCAACTTCGGCATCCGCACTGCGGTGGCCGGGTTCTCCTGGATACCGTGTCGAACACCGAGAAAACGGTAGAAACCGCGGAGAGCCGATATAGCCCTCGCCACTGATCGTTTTGCAAGCCCTTGGCGGCGCAGCTCACCCATGTAGCTCCTTACCGCGAGCCGGTCCAGGCTCGTCCACGACCACTCAGACGGCCCGCCATGATACTCGTCGCAAAACTCCACGAATGCATCGAGGTCGCGCCCGTACGCTTTTCTGGTGTGAATCGAGTCCTGCCGCTCTTTGGCCAGGTACTCGAGGTATTCGGCGATCTCCGGGCGGCTCTCTTTGGTCATGCGGCACCTGCCAGGAGTTCGCCGGCAAAATCACGCATGGCATCGAGTGCGCGGCGAGCCATTTGCTCTCTTCTCTCGCGTTTTTTGCGAACTCGCGTTTCGAGAGGCGGCAGCAGTCCGAAATTGGCGTTCATCGGTTGGAAATCGTCGGATTCGGTCCCTGTAACGTAGTGCAACAGCGCACCCAGCATCGTCTGGCGAGGCGGGATCATGGGTTTCTCACCGGCGAGGAGTCGAGCCATGTTATGCCCGGCCAGAATTCCAGTACCTAGCGACTCGGTGTACCCCTCTACTCCCGTCAGTTGCCCGGCAAACAGGAGGCGGTCGTCATCCTTAGCGGAGAGGTGAGCCGACAATGTCACGGGTGAATTGAGGTAGCTGTTCCGATGCATCGATCCGAAGCGGAGGAACTCAGCTTCGCCGAGGCCGGGAATGGTACGCAATACTCGGCCTTGCTCCGCTTGCCTCATCTTCGTCTGGAAGCCCACGAGGTTCCACATCTGGCCGGCCCTGTCTTCTCGCCGCAGTTGGACCACCGCAAACGGTTCTTTGCCGGTCTTCGGGTTTTCGAGGCCAACCGGTTTCATTGGCCCGAACCTGAGCGTATCGGGTCCGCGGCGCGCCATTTCTTCCACGGGCAGACAGCCCTCGAAGTACGGCGTCTTCTCGAACTCGTGGCTGGCGTATTGATCGGCCTCGATCAGGTTTGCGATCAAGTTGCGATACTCCGCTTCCGCGAGCGGCGCATTCAGATAGTCGTCTCCAGATCCTTTGCCGTAGCGGGAAAGCGCGTACAAAACCGACATGTCGAGCGACTCAGCACTCACGATGGGTGCGATCGAGTCAAAGAACGCCAGCGATTCTACACCCAAACGACTTCGAATTGCCTCCGCCAGTCGGTCCGAAGTAAGCGGGCCCGTCGCAACGATAGCAGGCGAGGAAAGTTCAACCGCCTCTTCCCTGCGCACTTCTATGTTGGGATGAGAGCTCACTCGTTCGGTTACTTCCTGCGCAAACAGATTCCGATCGACGGCCAACGCCGAACCGGCGGGCACACTTGTCGCGTCGGCAACCTCGAGCAACAAACTGCCGAGCATCCTCAACTCGGCCTTGAGAAGGCCGTGCGGGTTGGATGTTTCGGTCGACTTGAAGGAGTTGCTGCAGACAACTTCGGCGAGGCGATCGGTTTCGTGCGCCGGGGAGGAAACGCGAGGGCGCATCTCGTAGAGCGTAACAGCTACCCCTGACTCCGCGAGAGCCCAGGCCGCCTCACAACCAGCGAGCCCGCCCCCGATGACGCTGGCGTTCACTTCTCCGGTTTCTCGGAATCCTCCGCCGAAAACTGGTGCTCGCACTTCAGACAACGTAGGTACTCCCCGCGTGCCTTCGTCGACCGTTTTTCGGCACCGACATTTCCGCACGAAGGACACTTCTCAGGTACCGGCGCGTGCCAGGTGGTGAAATCGCAATCCGGATATGTGGCGCACCCGAAGAACGTTCGCCCGCGCCGAGTGCGCCGGGCTGCCAGATCACCGGTGCCGCACTTGGGACAGTTCACGCCCAACGGCACCGGTCGAGTGTGTTTGCACTTCGGATATTTGGTGCACGCCAGGAACTCACCGTACCGACCTGCCTTCAACACCATCGGCCCACCACAGACGTTGCACTTCTCATCCGTCGGGCGGTCGGGCGTCTTCTTTTTGCCGAGTGGTTTCGTATGGCGGCACTTGGGATAGTTGGTGCAGGCGATAAACGGTCCGAAACGGCCGCTTTTTACCTGGAGTTTTCCACCACACTCGGGGCACGGCTCCGAATCCAGCTTCTCGACGTCGCTCTTGAACGCGTCGCGGATGACGGCCGCCATATCCACCTGTTCGAGTGCCTTGGCGAACGGCCCATAGAAATCTTCGAGTACCGTGCGCCAATCGAGCTCGCCCTCCTCCACTTTGTCGAGCTCATCCTCCATCTCGGAGGTGAATTCCACATTGAAGAGATCGGGGAACTGACCGATGAGCACCTTGGTGACGGTTTCACCTAGTTCCGTCGGATGGAACCGTTTGCTCTCCATGCGGGCGTAGTCTCGATCCCTGAGCGTCGATACGATACTGCTGTACGTGCTCGGTCGGCCGATACCCAACGTCTCCAGTTCCTTGACCAAGCTCGCTTCACTGAAACGCGGCGGCGGCTCGGTGAAGTGCTGGTTCGGCTCGATCGCCTGCACGGTGGCCTTGTCGCCCTCTTCGAGTGCCGGGACAGGCTTGAGATCTTCGAAGGTCTGTTTGTCTTCGACTTCCTTCGTCTCGGCATAGAGAGTGTGGAAGCCGTCGAAGATGATCACCGACCCGGAGGCTCTGAACAGGTACTTGCCGATCTCGAAATCGAGAGTCGTTGTGTCGTACACGGCCGGTTTCATCTGCGAAGCCACAAACCGCCGCCAGAGCAGCTCATAGAGCTTGCGCTGATCGGGTGTGAGATACTTCCCAACCTTCTTCGGCTCCCGCAACACATCGGTCGGGCGGATAGCCTCGTGCGCCTCCTGCGCGCGGGCACCCTTCTTCAATCGAAAGGTGTTGGGTTTCGTCGGGAGGTAGTCCTTTCCGTGCTTGTCGAGAATGAACTCGCGGACCTGCTCGATCGCGCTTGGCGCCACCCTCGTGGAGTCCGTACGCATATATGTGATAAGGCCCACTGCACCTTCGTTACCCAGTTCGATTCCTTCATAGAGCTGCTGCGCGCACGCCATGGTCCTCTTCGAAGAGAAGCCTAGACGTTTTGCGGCCTCTTGCTGCAGCGTGCTGGTGATGAAAGGCGGTGGGGCATGCTTTCGCCTCTGCTTGCGTTGAACGTCAGAGACGACAAAGGGCTTGCCCTTCACGTCCGATACCACAGCTAGCGCATCCGACTCGGAATGCAGGTCGGGCTTCTTGCCCATAACCTTGTGCAGCTTTGCGGTGAACTCTTTGCGCTTCGCCTTGAGGTTCACCTCGATAGACCAATATTCGGTCGGCTTGAACGACCGGATCTTCGCCTCGCGCTCGACAATCAACCTCAGCGCAACAGTCTGCACACGGCCGGCCGAAAGGCCTGTCTTCACCGCCTTCCAGAGGAGGGGGCTTGCCTTGTAGCCAACCAGGCGATCGAGAATTCTTCTCGCCTGCTGTGCCTCGACCTTCCGTTCGTCGATTTCACCCGGATGGTCCATGGCCTCGGTGATGGAGTCCTTCGTGATTTCGTGAAAGCGCACACGATGGATCGTGTCACCGTTGCCGAGTTGGTTGGCCACGTGCCAAGCAATTGCTTCGCCCTCCCGATCCGGGTCGGTGGCGAGGTAGATGGCGGAGGAGCTCTGCGCCGTCTTCTTGAGATCAGATAGGGTCTTCGCCTTGCCGCGTATAGTCACGTATTTGGGCATGAAGCCTTTTTCGACTTCGACGCCAAGTTCGCGTTGCGGCAAATCGCGTATATGACCGACTGTCGCCTTGACCGTGTACCCCTTGCCAAGGTACTTGCCAATCGTTCTGGCTTTGGCCGGCGACTCCACTACAACCAATGAACTCTTCTTCTTCGCCATCTTCCTCTTCTAACTCCTCAGGCACGCTTTGCGCGGGGGGACATATTTATCCTACCATTGCACGTCGCGCAAGCTCGACCACCTCATCGGCGACTTCTCGAGCGGTCTTGCCTTCAGTGAAAACTGTCACATCGCATCGTTCGTAGAATGGCTGTCGGAGTGCCAGCAGGTCCGAAATGCGGGATTCGACATCGGGCCCGTCCAGCAGTGGACGGTCGCCGCTACGGCCTAGGCGCGAACCTGCCGCTACGGGTGTGGTGTGAAGGTATACCGTGAGAGCGCGGCCTCGCAGATCGTTCAGGTTGTCTCCTTCGGCTGCCCAGCCACCACCTGGCACGACTACCGAGGGGTCCCCCGCGAGAGCTCGCTCGGTCTCGATCTTCTCGAGTACTCGAAACTCGGGCTCCCCGCGCGTTTCGAATACCTCCGCTATTGAGACGCCCTCTCTACGTTCAATAGTCTGGTCTATGTCGTGCGCCTCGACCCCCAACGCCTGGGCCGCTAGCCGACCTACTGTGCTCTTTCCCGAGCCGGGAAGACCCACCAGCACCAAGTGGCGATTCACCAGGACAACTCAACCACGCTCGAGGCGGCTGTTCATGCGCGCCACATACGCCGATGCGTTGTCTTTCATTTCTTCCAACGAATCTCCGCCGAACTTCTCGATGGCGGCGTCTGCCAACACAAGCGCAACCATGGCTTCGGCAATGACGCCCATGGCCGGAACCGCAGTGACGTCAGAACGCTCGGCATGGGCACGACCTGCCGCGCCGGTCTTCAAACTCACGGTCATTAGCGGGTTGCGCAGCGTAGAGATCGGCTTCATGGCTGCGCGTAGAACCAGCGGCTCTCCGGTGGTCATGCCACCCTCTAGTCCACCTGCTCGATTGGTGGCTCTCACGAATCCACCGGACTTCTCACACTCGCCGAGTAAGATTTCATCGTGTGCCTCTGAGCCTCTCCTACGGGCCGATTCGAATCCAACGCCGATCTCTACCCCTTTGACTCCCTGAATCGACATCAACGCCCCTGCCAATCGTCCATCGAGTTTGCGATCCCAGGAGACGTGGGAACCGAGTCCGACATAGAGCCCGCGCACCACGATCTCGGCCACGCCACCGAGTGAATCCTCCGCATCTGTGGCGGCGTCGATCGCAGCCACCATCGCCTCCGAGGCCTTCGAGTCTAGACACCTGACGGGCGAGGCGTCTGCAATCTCGTTGATCGAATCGGGCACGGTGTCAGCCGCGGGAGCAAAGACATCTCCCAGTTGCACTACGTGGCTCCCGATTCTTACTGCGAACTCCGAAAGGAGCGTCCGGCACACAGCCCCGCATGCCACCCGTGCAGCAGTCTCGCGCGCACTCGCGCGCTCGAGAATGTCCCGAGCATCCCCACGGTCGTATTTCAAAGCGCCAACTAGATCAGCGTGCCCCGGACGCGGACGGCTCACCTTGCGATTTCGCTCCTCATCAACACCCGATCCGGGCTCCACCGCCATCACGTCACTCCAGTTGGCCCAGTCTCTGTTGGGGATGAGCATCGATATCGGGGATCCTAGCGTTTCGCCCGCCCGTATACCGGAGAGAAGCTCTACCTCGTCGGCTTCGATCTTCATTCGAGCGCCACGTCCGTACCCCGCCATTCGGCGTCGAAGCTGATGGTCGATGTCCGCGGCAGCCAGCGGCAGGCCGGCGGGCACGCCTTCCAGGATGGCCGTCAGCGACTTTCCGTGCGACTCTCCCGCGGTCGAAAAGCGGATCATGTGAGACGCCTCCACGTATCAACAAGACTTTTAAACCAGCACGAACATGAATCTACGCGCCAAACCAGTTCCATCCACTACTAGTATTGCGCGAACCTCAGCTCCCGGAAACGACAGGAGCCCGGCCTCACGGCCGGGCTCCGTATCAGATCGGAGGTGTTGGATCAATTAATGCTGTGGCGTGCCCCAACCCTCTGTCGGGAATATGTTGGAGATCGCCGGAAGCTGAACGGTCACGACTCCATAAGCCGTCACGCCAACCAGTATCTGCTGACCGGTTCCCAACCTCGCCACACGCAGAGGCCCAATGATCGGATCGCGGATCGGCAAGGTGGTGACTTTCTCGAAGAAGAACGTGTCGTAGACTTCGATCTCCGCATCGGATACCGCCAGGAACACCAAGCGATCGTCAGGGTCACCGGTACCTCCGAAAGTCCCAGTCGTACCGCCTATTCCTGCCTCGAAATTGTGGTCGAAGTTCAGGTCCATTCCCGCAACCGTGCCTTCTTCTGAGATCAGGCCTTTCAGGCGGAGCGCTTCGTTCAGCACGTATACCGAATCCGTGGTTCGAACGAGGTTCGTGAGTCCGTTGAAGTTGATCGCAATGGAGTTCACGACTGTGGCCGTATTGCTTATGAAGTCACTCACTCGGAAGCTGGGCGTTATGCCCATATCGGTCTCTATGGGCCCTGTGAATTGGACCGGCGCCGCACCAACAGTGATCCAGCCGCTGCATGTTGCCGTCTGAATTCCCGGCTGCGCGTTGAAGCCAACGGCCTGCGCGAAGTTGTCGCCCTCGATTACGCCGCCTTCTCCCGCGAGAGCGTGCGAGAAGTCACCAGAGTTCCGCACGAACGTAGTCTCGCGGAACACCAATTTCTCAACGTCAACCATGATGCCGCACGCCGTCGCCAGGACCGTATCGATCGGGATCGTAGGACCACGGTCGACGAACACACGCAGCGAATCGTAATCGGGGTGCGGGGGAATTTGTGCGTGCTCCCAGAAGAAGTGTGACGATGGAGTCGCCGACGTGAGGTTTTCCCAGCGCAGTGAACCCCTCAGCGGCAGTTCATCTTGGTCGATAGTGGGTGTTGTGGAATACACCGCAGTAATGCCATCGGCGTTACAGGCGCCAGCGCCAGGACGGCAAGTCATACCCAGATACTGGGGTCGATCCGAGAAGTCGTGCCTCGTGAACTTGAGCTGAATGGAGCCCGTACTGGCGTCGGCTTCTGTGGTGACCTCGTCGACTATGAAGTTGGGCAATGAGTGGCGCCGCACCTCACGCCGCAGCTGCAGGTCGACGATCGACAGATCTGTGCCGCCCGAGTTGGCGACGACCACCGTATCGGCGTTTGCTCCCGTAGTCACGTTTTGTGGCCACAAGGCGATACCCCAGGGACGCGACCCGACTGAGATACCTCCGGACACGAAGCTAGTATCGCTGACCTGGAATACTTCGATCCGTCCCAGATCTACATTGGTGAGGTACACTTCGTTGAGGTTTCTGTTGTAGATGCCGTCGATCACGCTCCCGCCATCGGGCAGCGGTATCGTTGTGCCGTGAACGACCAGGACGGTGTCCGACGATGCGGCGGCGGCAGCACCCGGAGCAGCCTGCGGCCCACCCGACGCAGAAGCGTTAGATGTCGTATCGCGATTTCCGTTCGCATCTTCAGCCCAGGCGCGGATCACCACATACCTCGGAAGGCTGGTGGGAGGGAATGTGAAGTTCAGCGGCCAGGTGTTGGACACATCGGTCAGTGTCCCGCCTCCAACCGCTGCCGACGCACCGCCGACCTGCTGCGTAGTGTCGTCGCGAAGGAGCGCATACCAACCTACCTGTTGAATCCCACCCGGATCGGTTGCACGTACTGTGATCGAGTCGTCGACCTCTACGCGCTCATTGATCGAGAAGCTCACGATCGGCGGGTCGGTATCGTTGCTCACCGACTGAACGGTGACATTTACAGTCGCGCTCGTGGCGGTGCGACCCGTCGAGTCCCGAACAAACCCTTGAATCGAGAATATGCCCTCGGACGCGTTAGCCGGCACCGTCAAGGTATCTACGAATGTCGTGTCCGTCGGCAACGGAGAGGAGTACGACTGTGAGTTACTGTCGGTGACTACGCCCGTGACGAGATAGCCAACGAGCTGGACCCCTGCTGTATGTTGCGCAAACAGTTCGACGACGATTTGCCGGCTCTGAGATGTCAACGCTCCCGGGCTGGGCCTCTCTATCAAAACCGTAAGGGCGTCTTCATTGACCAAGAAGAGTGAGTCTTCCGCCGAAGCGGTATTGTTGTTGCCGTCGACGGCGGTCGCCGTGAGGTACACCATACCGCCGGCAGTCGTATTGCCCGTTAAGTCGACGGTGACGTTGAATGCCGCAGATGTCACTGCGCTCGTGAACACGGTGTCCATCGTGGCGTTGTAGCCGCCCGAAAATTCGATGGTGAGGCTCTTGAGGCCGAGGTTGTCGGCGGCAGACACACCGAACTTCAAACCTGCGTCGATGTTGAGCGTGTCGCCACTGCTCTTCAGAATGGAGACCGACGGAGCCATCCCGTCGTCCTCGAACCCCGGTTGGAACTGTCGCTCCGTGCAGCCCGCCGCAAGCAACATCAGGCCACCGAGCGCCGATGTTATGATGACTCGATTACGCACGATTTCCCTCTGTTTGAGTCGCTACTTCAGTTTAGTTCCCCGAGGGGCTGTCCAGCACGCGTGGAGTGACCAGAATCAGAAGATCACGTCGCTGCTCGCGTCGGGTAGTGTAGCCGAATATCCCACCAAGAACAGGTAGGTCTACAAGAAACGGTATTCCGCTTTTTGCCACAGTGACTTCGGTCACAGTGAGCCCACCGATTACCGCTGATTCACCATCCCCGACCAGGATATGGGCAGAAGCTTCTTGAGTCTGGAAGGTAAAACCCACATCGGCCGGCGCCGCTCGTACGGACGAGTTCTCCACTTTGATCTGCATCAGAACCTGCCTGCTGTTGGTCACATGGGGCGTGACGTTCAGGAGCAGACCGGTTGGTACGATCTCGGTAACGGCGCGAGGTGCCCCTTCTGTGGCACCCGCTTGGCCACCTACATCGATCGTCCGGATTGGTGTCCTCTCACCAACGAGGATTTCAGCTTCTGTGTTGTCTGCAGTCGTGATTAGTGGTTCCGCCTGCAGATCGGCCAGCTCGACCCGTTGAAGAGCGTCGACGAATGATGTGAGGTTGAAGCTGCCTATCGCCGTCGAGAAGATGAGCTGCAGCGCCGGTCCGGGGATAATGGCCTCCGCATTCGCGAGGCCTGCCAGTGCATTGCCACCGAGGTCGACGATGTTCACTTCTTCATCGAAAAACTCCGTTGCCCTGATCGCATCGGGCACACCATCACCATCTGTATCGATCGGCTCCGAACTCGCCGGATTGGGACGCTGCACCAATTCATTATAGAACTGGTCGGACGTGCCCAAATCGTACTTGACCCCCAGCTCCTCGATATCTGTGCGGTCCACGAAGATCAGTTTCGCCTGGATCGACACTTGCGGCGTCCGCATGTCGAGTTGGCTGACGAGGTCCACGATTTCCGCGATGCGGCTTTCGACCTCGGTAATGATCAGACTGTTTGTACCCGTATCCGCAACGACATTTCCGCGCTCCGAAACGACGCTGGAGAGGGTGGAAGCGAGCGAGGTTGCACGAGCGTACTCGAGATGCTCGATTCGCGTTTCGACTAGTTCGAATGAATCACGGGCCAACGCCATCGCCGCACGGCTGGCAACTCGGATGATGCCAGGAGGATCTTCCGTTCCCGCCAGACCATTCGCTTGCAGGATCTGCGCAAACGCCAGGTCCCACGGCTGATTCTTGATGACCGCGTCGATTGTGATATCAATATCGCGCCCGATTATGATCGACTTGCCACTGTACTCGGCGAAGGTGCTTGCCACCTCGCGAATGTGAGCCGAATCGAACGTGATCGTCAGCAACGGCTGCTGCGACTGCAGTGCAGAAGCCATGCGTGGCGCGAACGGCGACACTTCCTCTACGACCGGCGGAGGCTCCGCATTCGTCGAACCGTCGTAGGTCGCCGATGACC
This sequence comes from uncultured Gemmatimonadaceae bacterium, assembly GCA_964518955.1. Classification (GTDB taxonomy): domain Bacteria; phylum Gemmatimonadota; class Gemmatimonadetes; order Gemmatimonadales; family GWC2-71-9; genus JBDGYW01. The sequence continues at coordinate 47,490 of CAZFHS010000020.1, forward strand.
ACGCCTGGAAGCTGTGGTCGGATCCGAGCGCAATCCGAACGGCATCGCCCGCGTACTCCAGTTGATAGTCCTGGAGCGATTCGAGCTCCAACACCACCCGAACCACGTCCGGCCGAAATTGGGTGTAGCGCACATTGCGGATGCCACCGCGCACTCGACCATCGTACACGGTTCCCGGCACCGACAACTGCGCGCCTACGAGATCGACGACCAGACGCGCCGGATTTGTGAGTGTGAAGTCCTGCACCTCAACCGAGCCGCGGACATCAATGACGACGTTAGCGCGGCCCGCTCCCGGCAAGACGCTGACCGCGGTTACCTCGCCTGGCTCCCCCGCAAGGGCTGGGGGCGCCGCAAGGATCAGCCCTGCGGCTGCGAGTATCAAGGACCGCTTCATGGCGTTCTCTCCTGCCTCTGACGCAAAATTTCCTGGCGTTCACTGCCGAATTCCATGATTGTCACCACCACTTCACCCGGGTGAATCTCTGCAATAGTCATTCTCCCCAACTCATCGCCGACACGAACAGCATAGGTCTCATTCGCAATCGTGTCCCGCAGCACCGCGACGCTATTCGTCGGATAGCGGGGATCGTACGCAACCGACGTCACACGAAGGTCCTCGATCAACGGCCTGACATCGCCCGACTGCAGCAACGACAGGAAGGGGTCTCTACCGGCTCCTCGGTATGAGAACACCTCGCGCATGAGCTCGGTCTGCGATTCCGAAGCAACGATGCTGTCTGTCGTCTCCTGAGCTGTAGACCCCGGCACGTCCCCTGGCGGAGAAGCCTGCGGCGCCGGTTCGTCGCCGCCACAGGCGAACAAGAAACCGACGCATAGCACCGTCCAGAACTTCTTCTTAGCGGTTGCCACCGGCACCTCCTCCGGGCTCGATTTCTTGAACCGGCTTGACGAACGTCCTCAGGTTGAACTCAGCCTGAAGCAGGGCTCCGGTCGTGTCGCCTAGAGTGCGCTGAGCCACGTCCGCAGCCTCTTCGAGCGTTAGCTCGTAAGGCACCATGATTCGAGACAACTGCGCGATGTCAGACATCATTACGCCGACTTGGTTGTAATGCCCCAAGACGGTCCACCGGTACCTGACAATGTTGAACGGCTCGGCGATTTCTTCGACCGGTGCACCCATCTGGCCTATTTCCACGCCATTCCGTCTGGCGCGATTGGCGATTTCGTCAATGAGCGTCGCAACATCGTTGCCGGTCGGCACCAATTCTTTCATGCGCTCAAGCGTCACCTCGAAATCCGCATTTCGTTGGCGAATGCTCTCAACGGTTCCGGTGGCCAGGTCCTGGCGTGCCGCATCTACCTGTCTGGTCAGAGAGTCAATTTGGGTGCGTAGCTCTGCCTGTTCTGCCACACGTGGCGCCCGCCACAACATCCAAAACGCAACTCCCCCGGCGATCGCTAGAATGATCGCGAGACCCAATGCCTGTTGTCTCTCTTTGGTTGTCATCGCCATGCGACGATTCCCCTACCGCAGAGTTTCCTGTAAGGGCGCGATTCGAATGAAAGCTGAATCGGCCACCTGATAAGTCGCTGTGATCGAAAATTCCTGAACCGCACGTTCATCCTCGAGAACCTGGGAGGTTTGTCCGGCACGCACGTTGGTTATCCAGGGCGAATTAGTGAGATTCCGGAGAAAGCGCGTGTACGCATAAATATCGGCCGTCCGCCCCGAAATGTAGAACGTCACCGGCGGCCGCGCCGCCAGTCCTTCCTCGAGGTCGACTGCGTCCGGCACGGTGGCCGCAATGAATTCGAGGCCTGTGAGCCACGTGAAGTCTGGAAGAGCTTTGGCAACCTCATCCATTATATGCGCCCAGACGTAGCGGTCGGAATCGATCTCCCGGATGGCGTTCAACTCAATCTCGAGCGAATCTAGGAGGCGTTCTTGACGCCGCTTTTCTCTGATCACGCTCTGGAACCGCCGATGCTGCGCGGCGATCTGGTCCGCTTCCTCTTGCAGTGCCGCGACCTTTCCGTTTTCGGTAAAGAAGATGAACCCGACCACGGGAAGGACGATCGCCCAAACGGCGATGGCGCCCAGTAGCAGCGGATCTTTGACGGTTTTGGCCAGCTCTCCAAAATCTGGAAGAGACAGGCCGCCACCGGCAGCCTTCTTTTTCTTGCCCGGAAGTAGATTGATCTCAATCATGGTTTGCCGCTCCAACCACCATCAGCCTGACCGCAACGCAAGGCCGGTCGCCAGCATCAACAGCGGTGCGACCTCGTCCACGTCGACCGTGTCGAAAACTCCGTCCTTCGCGTTCAGGCGCTGAATCGGATTCGCTACCTCCACCGGGACATTCAACCTTTGGTTCAAAATGTCGGTGAGGCCCGGCACCCGCGCTCCGCCACCACAACAGAAAATCCGCTGTATCGTTCCTGCATCTCGGCTCGCTGACTGTAGGAATGCCGACGCACGCTCCAGTCCCACAGCAATCTCTTCGCCGCGTGCTTGCACGAACGGGTCGAGGTCAGGGGATCTCTCAAAGCCCTTTAGCAGGCCTTCGGCGTCGTCAGCCGACAGTCCACGCTCCCGCTGCAGATCCTCACGGATCTTGCGCGTCCCGATGGTGAGGTCTCGTGTTAGCAGTGGGACCCCTTCCTCCAGGACGTTGACGTTGGTCAGTTCGTGCCCGATGTTGAGGAGCGCAACTACACCCTCCATCGCCTCCGGGTGGTTCACCTCGAAGGAGTTGTGTAGGGCAAACGCGTCCACATCGACCACCGCAGCGTCCAACCCCGCCTGCGTCAGCAAATGGACCTTATCTTCTACTAAGTCCCGTTTTGCCGCCACCAGCAGTACGTCCATCTGGAGCCCTTCACCATCCGGGTCCAGAATCTGGAAGTCCAACTCGACCGCCTCGATATCGAACGGGACGTGCTGCTGCGCTTCCCAGCGCACCACCTCGAACGCCTCGCTCTCCTTCATGCGATCGACCTGAATCTTCTTGATGATCACGTCCCGGCCACCCACGGCCACCACGACCTTCTTCTGTTTGATTCCGGCGGTTTTGAACAGGCCCTGGATTGTGTCGGACACAATACCGGGGTCCATGATTTCACCTTCTACTATCGCGTCGGCCAGAACGGGAGTGACAGAAACGCCACTCATGACCGGGTCCCCTTTGCCGTGATCCACGGCGACGAGCTTGAGGAGCCCGCTCCCGATATCCAAACCAACCGTTGTAGATCTGCCGCCGAGCCCGAAAAGCGCCATATCTGCCTACAGGTCAACGAGATAAGTGAGTTTCGCGGGACATACAGTACGGCCCGCAGGCCAAATTGTCAAGCTCTAACCTACTTTAAGCCACCACTAACAACCCTCTGAGAGGCATCAACTTACGCGATTTCAGTACCAGTCCAGCCAGCTTCTCTCCCGAAGCAGCACACCTCGGCCGGAAGCCGCAAGTGCCCTGCTGACGGCGCAATTCGAGTATTGAATTCTCGTCATGCCGTCCAGGGATTGGGGTTCGAAGTCTCGGTTGGCCACCATCACGGCTCCCGTAATTTGGCTTCCGACACCAACGCTGCGAAAACTGCCGAGTACGATCACTACGCCAAAGTAATGAAAACCACCAGAGACCGTTAGATCGCCCTCGACGACCAAAATTCCCTGCCCGAACCCTGAGTGAACATTCAGGTCTCCTTCCGAATAGACCGCAGGAAAGTGGTCACCGCAACCCCCCAGGGGTTCAAAAGGATTACCCCAATTGTAAGTATCGGCTGTGACGCAGATTCCATTAGACTCAACAGGATGGGGATTCACATTACCGCCGTCCATCACGTGCACGGCCACAGCCCTCAAATCGGCGAGCGTCACCACACCCAAATCCAGGCTGCCAGTACCGTTCCCGACCGTATCTCGCTGCCATCGAGGAATCCCCTCCAAACACAACGTTGGTGCACACCCGGACCACGGAGGGCCATCAATCCCGGCAGTCGGAGCTTGGAGTGCCGGAACGGGTCCGATTGCCGGAGGGCAGTTCCACGAAGGCGGCGAACGATCGAAGCCGTCAATCCGCACAGCCTGTTCGATGTGGAGAGGCCCACCGATACCAAGCGCCGCGGCGGTCGAGATTTGGAGCGGTTGGAGCCGCATGATCGTGCCGGCGCGTTGTCGCACTTCGGCGTCAGCACTCGTTCCTTCGGCGGTAACCAAGAATAGGCGAGCCCCAATACGGGTAACGGAGCCTGCATAGGCTCCCGTGCCATCCGCGAGATTACCGTCGAATGTCGCTGCACCCCCAACCGCAAGCCGATTGTACGTCTGAGCATCCCACCTCTCGAGAGCTGAAAAAGCCCCCGCGTCGGCGGCTGCCGCTGCCTGCTGATAGCGTACGAACTTCCTGCCAACCTGGTGCTCTCCGAAGCTCAACAAGAAGGCAGTGCTCGACAGCATGCCGAGGATGAACAGGGCGAATACTGCCAGAGCCAATGCGGCACCGCGATCTCTCCCTATAGCCTGAAGATGTCGACTCATCAGTTCAGGCGAGGGTTGTTTCGAAGGCCTATATGAATTGCCAACGAATCCCGCATTGCGTCGCCCCCGGGGGCAAGCCGACGGTACCCGACTCCCACTACTTCGACAACTACACGAGCCACCGACTGCGGGCTATCAGCCTCGGAACCGTCGGCTCGGAGGTACTTCAGTGTCAGGCCATGTCTGGCCACCGGCCCTAGTATGGGCTGGGTTATTGACCAACCCGCATCGAGCCTCAACTCCCGCAGGCCAATCCAATACAGACCGGCCGCATCCGGGTAAAGGAGGATTCGCGTCATCTGAAATCCTCGCACCACCGCTCCACGGTAAACACCAGCCAGCTCATCTTCCGACGCTCCCCGAACAGTCAGCCGAAGGCTGGGAGCTCCTCCAGGGCAGTGTGCGCCTGAAGATACGCTGCCAAGCCCTAGCGAAAGCCATCGGGCGTCTGCCTGATCGGCCACATCATTTTCGGCGAAGAGCAGCACCGAATCGCGCCCGGTCTCGAGTTGCCGCAAGACAGCGCCACCGTCCTTCCATACGGTGATGCTCGAAGTGGATGGATCTGGCGGTCTGCAAAGGAAATAGGTGCTTCGGGTCGCTCTGTATGTGAGGGAGGTCCGTTCCATTTCGACGATGTCGCTCCCATACGGATCTCCAGCGTCGATTCCCCTGAGTTCGCGTGTGAAGATCGCCATCGCCGTCCGCAAGTTTGCCCTCACCTGATACCGATCCACCTGACGCGCGTAACTGCGGATTCCAACTAGAAGTACCGATCCGGCGATTGCGACACCCACTCCCGTCAACATCAGAGCCACCATCAGCTCCACCAATGTGAATCCGCGGTCGCGGGGCACGGATCAGCAGGGCAGTATTGCGGAAAAGGTGTCTGCGCGACTCAATAGGCTGTGCGTGTTGACGATCACCGTCACTCGATGTAAGTCGGGTGCGATCGCCGCAACCGTCCACACGTAAGTCTCAGCGCCTGCTCCGGCTGATCCAGCGTTGGAGCCGCCACACCCCCGAGAGCGAGCCGCCTCAAGCACCTCCAATGCGCGGGCACTTGCCGCGACAGACGAATGGCCGGATTCGAAGGAGCGCGCCGTCGCAGCAAACGTCGAGATGGTACCCAGCAATCCAACGGTCACTATCAAGAGAGCCACCAAAACTTCTACAATCGTGAATCCTCCGGTATCTGGCATAAAAAGTCCTCCGACCATGTTGTGTTGGTCCAGGGCGTAACCGCCCAATGAACTGGGCATCCAACATGGGGCTGCTAGATGGCTCCAGCGTAACCGCAACAACGCCAGGAGTGATCGATTTATGCGTGAAGGATTACGGTACCCAAAGTGAGTCCGTATTGAGGCGTACGGACGAAAAAACGAGTGACATCTCTAAATTGGACGCCACCCGCCGTGTTCTTGCTCTATTCCTCGAGTTCAGTTACACGCCGGACTGCCCTCGACGGTCGCCGGCGCAGGGGCCGCGGCACCGCCAACAAAAATTGCGCAGGTGTTGGACACGGTGTTGTGTGTCGCTGTTGCGGCCCAACCACTTACGTCAGCGGCCGTGATCGTGATATTCACGCCACTCGACGGCGAAAAGCCGATTGCGGCGTTGGGGATGGCCCCATTGTAATAGACAGCGTTGTCGTAGTAGTAGCTCTCTTGAGCCGACGCGAAGTTCTTCAGATCGGACTTCATGGCCGCCAGAAAAGCCTTGCCCTTGGTGCCTGAGAACTTCGGGATCGCAACAGCGGCGAGGATTCCAATGATCACCACGACGATCAACAGTTCAATGAGAGTGAAACCACGCTGTCCGGCTCGGCAGACACTAGAAACGACACTACGCTGGCCGCGAGAGATTTTCGACTCGTCACGACCAGCGTAGCGTAGCATCATTACCCCGTAAGCGTGTAAGGTTTTGCTTGCTGGTGGGTTACCAGCAGGCAACCTCGCCCTCGACGGTCACGGCGCCGTTCGGTGCTGCGGCACTACCCACAAACACGCCACACGCGGTGGTTCCGGTGGCACCAGCATGCGTCGCCGTGGCCGAGAAACCGGTAGCGGTGTTGTTAGCAACTGCGGCGTTGACGCCAGTGGTGGCCGCCCAAACGGCGCTCAGGTCGCCAACTGCGCCATACGTGCCAGTGTCAGAGAAATAAGACTCTTGCGCGGTAACGAGATTCTTGAGGTCACTCTTCATCGCCGCGACATACGCCTTCGACTTCGTGCCTGCAAACTTCGGGATCGCGATAGCGGCCAAAATACCAATGATTACGACCACAATCAGCAGCTCGATCAGCGTGAAACCTTTTCTGTTCCGGACCATTCGTGAAACCTCCATCGGAGTGAATTCCCTTGCCCGCTTCGGGGCTTCTAGATTGCTTGCGCCCTGAGCATTTCGCAACGCGCGTGCCAAACTAATGTGCACAAGCTCTAAGCGCAACCATTGCAATCGCTTATACGATACACCTAAACCTTTACATCATCAACTGCGTATTGGAAATCGCGGCTATTTGCAATTTGCATTGCCGTTTGCCACCTTCGCCCGAAAGGTTCTCACGGAAGCTTTTTCCGATTCTGGAGCCAGATTGAGCGCTGTGTCCGCCTGTGCGAGCGCAAGCCCGCATTCACCAGCCTCGAACGCCGCTTCTGCTGCCAGCAGGCGAACAGACCAGACGTTGGGTTCCCACCCAACCAACTCCATGAGAGCGTCAACGGCCTGGGCGAAGTAACGGCCGCGCATGAGCACTTCCCCTCGAACCAATAGGATTCCGCGAGTCTTGCCGTGGATCATGGTCATAGTATCGAGCACTTCCAGCGATTCTTGAGTGCGTCCCGTTCTGGCAAGCGCCAACGCTAGTGGCAGTGCGGCCGAAAGGCGGGTCGAGTCAATAGCGACCGCTTGGCTCAATAGCGGAATCGCGGGCTCGTAGCGCCCGGTCGAGGAGTAGAGCCTACCGAAGTCCTCCAGCAGTTGCGGATGCGCGGGGTTGAGCCGTACCGCGGTCAACAGTTCCCGCTCGCCCAACGCACTGTCGCCTTGCTCGAACGCGAAGTGCCCGCTGGCCCAATGGCTCCTGAACGAATTTGGAGCGTCAGCCATCAATTGAGCGAAAAAGCCGTCATTGGTCTGCCAGATCGTTGCCCTTTGGATGCTGCGCGCTGCAAAGAGCACCGCTACTACTGTCACGGCAACCAATAGCGTCCTTCTGCGATCTGAGGACGAGAAACGGTCGTAAGCGTAAACAACGGCCCCAGCCAGAGCGATTGCCCAGCCCAATGATGGCATGAGCAAGAGGCGTTCGGCCATCAAAACTTCGAGCGGAATCACAACATTTGAAACCACTGATACCGTCACGGCAAACAGCGCAATCCCGACAGCCAAAGCGCGAATCCGGTCTTTCAATAGGAATGTGAGCGCCAGAAGACAGGTCCACAGCAAGATCGCGATGGCATGGTTCAAACCCAACGAAACCTCAGGTATTAGGTGCATCGGCGAGTAGTCCGCCGATAGCGCGATCGGTACGAAAAGGACCCTGAACCAGGTGAGAGTAACCGGAAGCATCACCAAGGCCCGCTGCAGCGCCGAATCGGGATCGAGTCCAGTGGCGATCCCTCCGGCAGTGGTCACCCCACCGCCGAACGAAGCGCGGAGCCACAAATACGCGGCGATGACGAGGCAACTGGTTACCATCACCGGCCACTCTTGCTTGATTAGCCGCGACAGGGGCACGCCGTCGTTGTGCGCCCGCAGCCACCATAGCACCAGGACGGCTCCTGGTATCGTAACCGGTTGCTCCTTACCCCCTAGCCCCACCAGGAGACACAACACCCCGACTGCGAGAAGCCCAATCCGCAGCTTTCTCTTTGCTGTGCCGCTACGCTCCCATGCTGCGAGCATGGCGCCTACGTATCCCAACGCCCCCCAGAGTTCTGCCTGGCCCACAACGTTGGCAAAAACCTCCACGTGCACGGGGTGAGCCGCGAATAGGACGCCGGCAACCAGGCCGAGCCGCGCATCAAAGAGCCGCGCACAGAGGATCCCCACCAACCCGCACAAGACGACATACATGCAGATGTTCAGCGCGTGGAATATGCCGGGGCCACCCTTGCCCACCGCCCACTGCACCGCGAACCCTACCAGGGCAGCAGGACGCCAGAAAATCGCGCCACGCCCTTCGGGCCAGTACGTGGATGTGAGCAATTCGCTCCAGTTCAGAGTGTGCACGACGGCATTGCGTTCAACGATCCAAACGTCGTCGTAGACGAACCCGTTCATTATCGACGGAAGTGCTACGACAGCACCGACAGCGGCTGCGCAAAGCATTGCGAGCAAAACACCCCGATTGTTCGGTGCGAACGTCTCTTCGAAGTTGGAACTCACGCCAAACCGCGGATCAAGAGGGCGGACTCTTGCGGGTGAAAAGGTTGAAGCGGATCACATGCCAGAGGGCGGCGACTCCGTCTTTCCAGTTGATCTTCTTTCCCTCTGCATAGGTCCGGCCGCTGTAGCTGATTGGGATTTCCCAAATGCGCGCATCCGCCTTCGCGAGCCTAGCGGTCAGCTCAACCTCAATGCCAAAGCGCCTGGAAACCAGCGGTAGTGATTTGAGGACATCTGCCCGCACCATTTTGTAGCAAGTCTCCATGTCGGACAGGTTGAGATCGGTCAAAACGTTCGACAGCAGCGTGAGGAACCTGTTGCCCACCGAGTGCCAGAAGAAGAGTACGCGCCGTGGTCCCGCGTGAAATCGGGAGCCAAATACCGCATCCGCACTTCCATTTACGATGGGGGCGAGCAATTCTGGGAACTCGTTCGGATCGTACTCGAGGTCTGCGTCTTGTATCACTATCACGTGACCGTTCGCCGCCTCGATGCCGCGACGTACGGCCGAGCCCTTGCCCTTGTTGTTGGATTGGTGAACCACCTGCTCGATGTGCCCTGACGCATGGAGTTTGTCGAGAATATCCTTCGATCCGTCTGTCGATCCGTCATTTACCGCTATAATCTCGATGTTAAGAGGCACCTCCCGAATACGCTTGACGGCTGCTTCCAAGGTGGCCTCTTCATTGAAAACCGGGACAATTGCGGTGAGTACCAGGTCATTCCAGTCTTCAGGGAGAGTCATTGGCACCGGTTCAACGTTCTGGTCTGGCCTCATACCTGGAGAGCTTTCGGTAAAGTGTTGACGGGTCTATTCCCAAGATTTCGGCGGCGCGCGACTTATTGCCACCCTCCGCGTCCAATACCCAGCTGATATACGCCTGCTCGATGACCTCTAGGGTTGGATTCCCAGGCGGCCGTTCGGCCACGAGCGGTTGAGATTTGGGCTCCAAGACCCGGGCTGGCAGCACACTCGGATCGAGCTCGCTTCCGGAGCTCAGGACTGCCGCATGCTCGAGCGCATTCTCGAGCTCCCGCACGTTGCCGGGCCAATCGTAAGCGATTATTGCCTCGATAGATTCGTTGGTGAGTCGCTTGACCTCGATTTCACGTTCTTTGGCTATCCGCTCCAGAAATGCATCCGCCAGGAGAACGATGTCGTCCTTTCTGTCCCGCAGAGGCGGCAGAAACAGCGAAATCACATTGAGGCGATAGTAAAGGTCGCTGCGGAACGATCCACGCCTTATTTCCTCGTCCAAATCGCGATTTGTTGCGGCAATCACTCGTACGTCCACGGGCAGCGGCTCAGTTCCGCCGACCGGTAGCGCTTCTCTCTCCTGGAGAACTCGCAACAATTTCACCTGCGTCGCCGGAGCCATCTCCGCTATTTCATCCAGAAAGAACGTGCCCCCTCGTGCCGCCATGAACATGCCCTGCTTGTCCCGGACAGCCCCGGTGAAAGAGCCTTTCACGTGGCCGAACAACTCGGATTCAAGCAAATTTTCCGGGAGCGCACCGCAGTTGATAGAGAAAAAGGGCCCGTCGCTCCGTTCCGACAACTCGTGAATGTACCGCGAGACCACCTCCTTACCGGTACCGCTCTGGCCGAGAATCAGAACAGTCGAATCGGTGGGCGCGACCTGTTCCGCGAGCTTCAACACTTCCAGAAACACCTTGGACTTTCCGAGAGGATGCACCGACGTGGATTTTTCCCGTCGTTTGATCTCGCGCTTCAGGTGCTTGTTTTCGCTTCTGAGCGCACGATATTCGGCCGCTCTCCTGCAAATCGCCACCAGATCGTCGTTAGCGAACGGCTTTTGGATGTAATAGAACCCACCTTGATTCACCGCATCGATCGCACTCTTGAGCGTGGCCTGCGCGGTCATGAGAATCACCGGTAGCTCCGGGTCGAGCTCCTGCGCCTTCTCGAGCACCTCAATTCCACCAACGTCGGGCATTCGCACATCAGTGAGCACGATATCTGGGCTCGCGCTGCTCAGTGCATCCACTCCCGCCCTACCCCCTTGGGCCGTCTCGACCTGGAAGCCCGAGTTCTTGAGCAGGATCTTCAAGGTGTCCAAGATGCCCATCTCGTCGTCTATGACGAGAATGGTGGGTTCGTAGTCACTCACTGATCTGCCTCCGGTTGGCGTCTACTGGGCAACAGCACCGTGAAGGATGTTCCAACGCCGGTCTCCGAGTCGGCGAATATCAATCCGCCGTGAGCGAGCACCGCTCTTTGGACGATCGCCAACCCCAGGCCGGATCCCCCTACGCGCCCGGACACGAATGGCTCGAATATCTTGCCGCGCAGATCCTCCGGTATGCCGGGGCCGTCATCGGACACCTTCACCAGAACCGACTCACCCATCTGGTGGGCGTTGGGCAATTCTGATGCATGGGCTTTTCGTGCCTCCACGTTGATCGTTACATCTTCTGCGGAAGCTTGCGCTGCATTGAGCATCAGGTTCAGAAGGATGCCATGCAACAGATCCTCATCCCCTTCGATGGAGGCCTCTTCGCTGACGACCTCGATGCGTGTCCCTTCTGGGCAGTCGGGGTGTTTCTCGACGATCCTCACCGCTCCTCGGACCACGGCCTCCAAATCGAGTCTCCGGTTGTCGGTTACCCGTACACGAGAGAAATCGATGAACTCACTCAAGAGTCCGCTGAGTCGATCGCTCTCTCGGACCACGAGGCTCGCGAGGAATCGTTCGTCCTCATCCGCACGTGGAGATCGTGCGAGTTGCTCGACAGAAGATCTTATCGAGGCTAACGGGTTCTTGATCTCATGCGCTAACGATGCGGAAAGCTCAGCCACTGCCTCCAGGCGTTCAGTCCGCAGCTTCAGTTCCTCGAGCCTCTTCTGGTCGGAAATGTCCGTGAAAATTGCGGTGACCGAGCAGGGGTCGTCTCCATCGACATCCACCGCCGTTGTAGTCACACCCACCGTGAATTCGCCGTCAGCACCCGCAACCAGCACCTCCGCGCGCAAAGTTCCCGTGCGGCTCCGCTGTGTTTCGAGTATCACATCACGGAGTTGAGGCGATCGATCCTTCAGAGCTGCGTCAAGCGGCTGCGCGATCACGTGCTCAGGCGGCAACCCGAGCAGCTCCGAAGCTGCCGGGTTTGCGTACACCAGATCGCCTGCTCCATCAACTGTGACCACGCCACTTTGAATGTTCCGCAGAATGTCGGCCGCTTCGAGCCTAAGTCGGCGGACTTCCTGCTGCAGTACCTGGCGTTCCACCTCTGCCGTGCGAACCCGGCTCCCAATCAGCCCCGTCACTATGAAGACGCCGACGAACACTACGATTTGGAGACCGGCCGCCACCGTCAACGAAACTTCTTGGAGTAGGGCAATGTCGGCGAAATAGAGCAGCCCGGCCAGCGCCGTAATCAACAGGCTCGATTGCAGGGGCATCAGCACTGCGCTCACTGCAATGATGAGGACATAAAGCGCCGGGAAGAGGCTGGCCGGCCCCTCGGTGAGGTGCACGACCGTTGTAACCAGACTCAGGTCAAACAGCGCCTGCCCGTAGAGAAACGTCCGGCCCGGCCTTTTCCGTCTGATATGTGTGTGCCAGACGGAGGCACCGCTGACGCCGACGCTCGTGAGAGCGGCTACAGACAGCACAACGATGATGCCGGGTGCCACGACATTGAATGAAAGCGCGGCGGCGACAAAGATGGCGATCGCTACCGTGACCCGTCCCCAATACACCCACTGCAGCAACACATGTGCCCTTGGCACTGGCACGTCGCCCCTCACCCATTCGCCCGAGGCCCTGATCGGAGAATCGTTCGATGCCATAGTCCACAGTATTCGGAACCGTCTTGCAAAATGCAATAGCGGGCTTTGGTGGATTGCCGTGTGTGGAGAGCGACCGCAGGAAAAGGGCTCGCGGTGAACCGCGAGCCCCTGGTATCTGTTCTGCTGCTTTTAGGCTGAAACAGCGTTGATCATGTCGAAGATCGGAAGGTACATGGCCACGATCATACCACCGACGATGACGCCCAGGAATACGATCATGATCGGTTCCAGGAGCGAAAGCAACGTTCCGACCGCAGTGTCAACCTCGTCGTCGTAGAAATCCGCAATCTTCGACAGCATTTCGTCCAAGCCACCTGTCGCCTCGCCGACTGCGATCATCGAGGTGACCATGGGCGGGAAGACCTCCGACTTCTCCAACGGGCCAGCAATCGTGTCACCGCCGGCTATCGATCCTCTGGACTCCATGACAGCGTCGTGGATGACGCGGTTGCCCGCGGTACGAGCTGTGATCTCGAGACCATCCAGAATCGATACACCAGAAGCCAGCAGCGTACCGAGGGTACGAGTGAACCTGGACACCGCTGATTTCCTTAGCAGGTCACCCAACACCGGTGCCTTGAGCATCATCTTGTCGATGACCAGCTTGCCGTTGTCTGTTCCGTAATAAGCGCGTGTCGCAAATACCGCGATGACGGTCGCAACTATCAGCACATGCCAGAAGTTCTGGAGGAAATCGCTGATGCCGATGACGACGCGAGTCGGCAGCGGCAGCGGAACGCCAACCGAGGCGAACATCGTCTGGAAAGTAGGGATGACAAATATCAACAGCACGCCAATACAGATGCCCGCCACCGAAAAGATCACTCCCGGATACACCATCGCGCCCTTCACTTTACGTACGATGGCGTCGTTTTTTTCGAGGAAGGTGGCCAGGCGCAACATGATCGTGTCGAGAATACCGCCCGCCTCACCGGCAGCCACCATGTTCACATAGAGTTGTGTGAATACCTTGGGATGCTTTTCGAGCGCATCCGCCAGGGTATGTCCACTCTCTATGTCGTACACGACCTGCTTGGTGGTTTCGGCGAGCTGGGGGTTCTCCGTCTGCTTGGCGAGGATATCCAACGCCTGCACGAGCGGTAGGCCCGAGTTGACCATGGTGGCAAACTGACGGGTGAAAACGACGATATCCCTAGTGGGGACGCGCGCACCCGTCTTGCGTTTCTTCTTTTCACGTACTCGCACCACCTGCATCCGGTTCTTTCGAAGCTGCTGGACCACCTCTTCTCTCGAGGCGGCTTCCATTGTACCGGTTGATTCCTCGCCGGTAGCAGTGCGTGCGGTGTACTCAAAATTCGGCATCTCGCTCTCCGGTGCTGACTAGCGTCGTTTTCCGCTCTTCGAGTCCCCTTCATCATCGATGGGCTCACCCACCATTCGCAGGAACTCGTTCTGGTCCGGTACTACCCTGAGACATTCTTCCAGCGTGACTTCCCTCGACATGTAATTCATGTAAAGCGAGTCTGCGAGTGTCATCATGCCATGTTTCTTACCTGCCTGCATGGCAGAGTAGATCTGGTGCACTTTGTCGTCACGAATCAAGGCGCGAATGGCCGCGGTGGCTTTCATGATCTCACACGCCATCACCCGGCCCTTGCCCGAAGCCTTCTGCAACAGTGTTTGCGTTACAACACCCTCGAGCACGAACGCGAGTTGGGCGCGCACCTGCGACTGCTGGTGTGACGGAAACACATCTATGATTCTGTTGATCGTTTCTGCCGCCGAATTGGTGTGCAGAGTGGCAAATGCCAAGTGACCGGTCTCGGCGATGGTCAGCGCGGCTTGAATCGTCTCCAGATCTCGCATCTCACCGACCAGCACTACATCGGGGTCCTGCCGCAGCGCGTACTTCAACGCGTTCGCAAACGACTTCGTGTCTGTACCGACCTCGCGTTGGTTGATGATGCAGCCCTGGTGCCTGTGGATAAACTCGATCGGGTCCTCGACCGTGATGATATGTGCTTTGCGGTTCTTGTTGATTCGATCGATCATTGCGGCGAGAGTCGTCGACTTACCTGATCCAGTAGGACCGGTTACCAGCACGAGACCGCGCGGTCGGTCGGACAGCTCTGCAAGTGTCGCGGGCAAGCCCAGCTCATCGAAAGTCTTGACTGAGAATGGGATTTGCCGAATCACCATCGTCACACAACCCCGCTGCTTGAACACATTGCCGCGGAACCGCGCAAGGTTCTGGATTCCAAACGAAAAATCGAGTTCGTCTTCGTTCTCGAATCGTTTCTTCTGGTTCTCCGTGAGCACGGAGTAGGCGATCTGAAGCGTCTCCTTGGGTGTGAGTTGATGGTCCACGATCGAATCTGTGATGTCGCCGTCAACTCGGAGCTTCGGCCGTTCGCCGGCAGTGATGTGCAAGTCGGATGCGTCGCGTTCGATCATCTCTTCCAAGAGAGAACGCAGATTCACACCACCCGATTCAGTTTGTTGCGCAGTGCTCTCTGTCATTACCCTAACCCGCCGTTTCCTTCACAACTTCTTCGAGAGTCGTGATGCCCTTTTTCACCTTCAACATTCCGTCCATGCGCAATGTCAACATTCCATCCTTGACGGCCTGCTCCTGCAGTTCCGCGGTCGACCCACCTCGAAGCACGAGACGCCTCAACTCGGGTGTCATCGCCATCACTTCGTAGAGACCCTGGCGACCCTTATAGCCTGAACTGGCGCAAACGTCACACCCTGCGCCCTTGAAGAAGGTGAGAGCCGCGGCCTCATCTTCGTCAATACCCATGGCAGCGAGTTCGTCCGGATCGTATTCGTGCTCTCCCTTGCAGTCGGAACAGATGCGGCGGACCAATCGTTGTGCGACAATCAAGTTCACGGCACTAGCCACATTGAACGGCTCAATTCCCATGTCGATCATACGAGTGACGGTAGATGGCGCGTCGTTCGTGTGTAGTGTGGAAAGCACCAGGTGACCAGTGAGCGCGGCTTTGATAGCGATACTGCCGGTTTCGATGTCGCGGATCTCACCCACCATCACAATGTTCGGGTCCTGACGCAAGAACGCTTTCAGGGCAGCCGCGAACGTCATGCCAATCTCAGTGCGCACCAGAACCTGGTTGATCCCGTGGATGTTGTACTCCACAGGATCCTCAGCAGTCATGATGTTCACATCGATGTTATTCACCTGCGACAGAGCCGAATACAGCGTGGTGGTTTTGCCAGAACCTGTCGGGCCAGTCACGAGCACCATGCCGTACGGATTCATGATTGCCATCATGAGGTCCTTCTCGGCCTGCGGCTCGAATCCGAACTTCTGCAGGTCGAGCGTCAGATTCCCTTTGTCGAGAATTCTGAGCACGATTTTCTCGCCGAAGATCACGGGCAGCGTTGACACACGAAAATCGATGACCTTCTTGCCCATCTTCAACTTGATGCGGCCATCTTGTGGAACACGGCGCTCTGCAATGTTCAACGCCGACATGATCTTGACTCGACTCGTCAGGGCGGCCTTGAGCTTGATGGGCGGCTTCATGACCTCCTGAAGCGCTCCATCGATCCTATACCTGACCCGGATCTCCTTCTCGAAGGGCTCGATGTGGATGTCGCTGGCTCCTCGCTTGACCGCATCCGTGAGGATTCCATTGATCAGCTTCACTACCGGAGCGTCATCGGCAACCTGCGTCGGAGCTTCGTCTTCGTCGGTCTCTTCGATAACCTCGAGGTCGTCCTCTTCCTCGATGTCAGCGATGATCTGTTGGAGCTGAGCGTCGCTCTGTTCGTAGTAACGTTCAATCGCTTGCCGGAGCGTGTATTCACCGGCGATCACTGGGAAGATGTCGTAACGCGTGATGAACTTGAGGTCGTCTACCACCGCCCCATTGGTGGGATCCGACATCGCTACGGTGAGCGTGCGGCCTTCACGCTTCAGCGGTAGCACCGTGTGCTTCACAGCCACATCGGTGGGAACGAGCTTCACGATGCGTTCATCGACCTCGAAGCGCGACAGGTCGACCGCCGGCATGCGGTATTGGCGGGCCAGCATCTTGGTAATCTCGGTTTCCTCGACGAAGCCGAGCTTCACCAAGGTGTAGCCCAGGCGATTGCCCGTGCCCTTCTGGTCATTTAAAGCCTGTTGAAGCTGATCTCTCGTTATCAGGCCATCACGAACCAGAAGATCACCCAGCCGCTCAGTGCCCGTTGCAGCTGTTGCCATAGCAGCCCTGATCAGAGGAGTGGAACAAACCTTAACTTCTTTGGACCCAACGGCGTAAGGTACGGGTGCTCGAACTACTGTCAAGGCACTACGACCAGAGGTCGTAGGCGTTCAACCGTTGCCTCGCCAATTCCTCGTACTCTAGCTAAATCCTCCACACTTCGATACCGCCCGTTGGCCGCCCGGTCCTCCACGATGGCTGTTGCCTTCGCCATTCCGATTCCGGGAAGGGTCGCCAACTGTTCAGCCGTCGCAGTGTTGACCCGGACCCTGGAATCAGCGGATCGGGCCATGGTGCGCCCCGGACGCTTCGAAAAAGCAGCAAACGGCGCCACTGCGTCGAGTACTGTCTTGCCTATTCCCTTCACCCTATCGAGTTCCTCCAACGAGCCAAAAGGTCCGTTGGCTTCCCTATCGGTTACGATCCGGGCAGCCAAACCGGGTCCGATACGAGGCAGCCTACTCAACTCGATAGCAGTGGCCCGGTCGAGGTCAATCTTTTCACCTCGCACCAGCGGCTTTGCCAAACTCGTCGCTTGCTCTACCAAGGAATCGAGTCGCAACGTGTCAGAGCCTGTGGCTCGATACAGGACTTCTCCTGGTGCACCAGCTTCGCCAGCGAACAGCCTCACACATATCCCAACCGCGGCGAGGCCGAGCAGGATGAGCGCTGCCTTTTTGTCGTCCTTGGAGACCATGGGGGGAAGATGTGTGTGCGCAAAGAGAGCGCAGAACCAGAATTATGCTGTCGGGTACATAAAAATGCGGGTGAGGAGAGGGAGGGGAGGATGAATCCCTCACTCCTCTGCCTCCCTACCTAATCTCTCCAGCAAAAAGCCTCAAATCGAGAAATATCGAGAACACTACCTGAGAGAGCCTATCAGATGTATGCCTCAAGTCGTTCACGACATAGTTGAAATTGGCGCCGCCGCGGAGCATCTCCGACAGCCCCGTGTCGAGCCGTACTGCAAGTTCGTGGCGCCGACTGTCCGACACACTCCGGCACTCGTCGCTGCCGGCGCGCACCAAACAAACCGCACGTTTCGAAGAATCAAATGTCACGTTAGTCCGGATCTGACTCCTCATCCGAATGATGCTCTCCGGAGGTCGAAAGCCGAAGCCAAGCGTACCGCGCCATTCCGCTTGGTCGGTATTGATGGTATTGCCAGAAGTCACTCGGCCCCTCGTCGCAGATGAATACGATGCCGAGGTCGTCACGCCGCCGGGCCATGAAAGAGTAATTGTCGGCGCGATCACGGTTGTATTGTCCTCGGTCAGTGTGCTCTCCTCGAGCCCGTCGCCCCCGTCAACTGGGTCGAATTCGGGTCTGAGGCTCCTGCGGTTGATGACGCGGTACTGCATTTGAGCGCTCACGCTCGAGATGAAGAGGTTGATTCCGGAACTCGGCGTGTACACCCATGACATCGTCAGTGACGGCCATTCGCGCATGGTCTGGTGATTCCTTTGTTGACCTTCAGCCCTGCCGTACCACACCGTGTTCCGCCCTTCACGGAAGTTGAGCCTCATTTGCCCGCCGAGCGGAAGACGCGACCCTCCTGTGGCTGTGAACGTGGTGGCCTCTGCAGCAGATGCCGCCAAAGTCCCCTCTTGTTGCCGGAAATCGTCTATGCCCCCGAAAGCGAAATGGTAGGCCACATCCGGCGAGAAGGCGATTTGGTTGAAGTTTGAGTTCCTCTCGCGTTCGAGCGAGACATCGGCCGGGAGAATTCCTCTTGTCAGGACGGTCACCCCGCTCGAGTCGCCGGCGATGCCTTGGATCAGTCGAGCCAGATCGACTGTGGTGCCAAGTTCACGAACACTAGAATTCAACGCCGCCTCGGGGACCAGGAACGCACCCGAAGAGTCTGTACCGGCGCGCACGGGATCTTTCGCGGTGGGATCACGGCTGAAGCTGTAAGTACTCAGGATTACCAGCCTCGGCCGGAACCACGAACTCACTGCCGGAGAGACGTCCAATCCCGTTCGAAGGCTTCGGTTTCTCTCGAACCCGATATCCCGACCCAGCAACGACTGCCGTTTTGCATCCAGCAACCGACCAACCGTTGTAGAGTCACCGTAGTCGTGCAGGTCACGCGTGGTTTCGTAGGAGGCTCGCAGACCAAATGTGGAGAACGGCCTGAGGTCGAGCTCTGCTGTGGTCCGCCAAACATGCATTACCCGACGCGCGGGAGCCTGGAGGCTGTCACTCTGGAGAATTACCGGAACGCGAAATGAGTTTCGCTCGGTGAGATTGTC
This sequence comes from uncultured Gemmatimonadaceae bacterium, assembly GCA_964518955.1. Taxonomy (GTDB): domain Bacteria; phylum Gemmatimonadota; class Gemmatimonadetes; order Gemmatimonadales; family GWC2-71-9; genus JBDGYW01. Next base: position 66,645 of record CAZFHS010000020.1, read on the forward strand.
TACCAGCGTCGATGTCAGGCGGAAGCGCTGCGGGTTCCAGCGCAGGCGCGACGACCGCAGTGCATTGGCGAATTCACTATTGCTGATGAACCCCGGTAGCCAGTCGACAAAATCCACCAAGAACTGCGGCACCGCCCTAACCGTCCGCGCCCGAGGCGTGGCTGAATAGTCGGCATGTACTCGCTGATTCGAAGTACGCGCTTCAGTGAGCGAACTGACATCCTTTCCAGTGGTCCTGGACGCCTGCACCGACAGTGGATTGAGTAGCGCTCGCTCCAGGAACGACGTCCCGCGCCGCACGCGCGTCAAGGACATCTCTACGTTGGTGAATGAGCTTCCCGGTTGGCGCAGGTTCGGTAGCTGGTCGGCTCGAACGTCGGTGTTTTGGATGTAGTAGGGATCGGCGTCTGTTCCCGTGTGCTGAACCACGAGTGGAATGTTGTAGCCCCAACTCTCGGGCATCAGCTTGTCGAGCCGGAAGATCGACCCAAAACTGCGCACTTCGTCCGTTACGTACGACGGATTCTCCCCGAGCTGACGGAACAGATCGTCGACCCTGCTGATGTCGAATGTGATTTCCGCCAGATCCGCGGCGGCGAGCCTCACGTCGAGCGCGGCAGCCACACCGGCATCGTCAATCATGTCGGCCAGACGTATATCATCGACCCAGAGTTCCGCCTGTTCGACGAACACGGTCTCCTGAGCGCGGTAGATGCCAACGGCAATCTCCGACACCCGCGCGAGATTGGGGGGAGATGTCCCGGCATCCCGCACCTGCACCATGTAGGGCCCGTCACACGCAACGTACGCGGTCGAGTCACCTCCGCACTCCGCCGCACCGGACGGTGGCGCTCCACTCAACCAGGCAGCTTCGACCATGGCTCTCAACTCGGTCCACTTGTCGAGTTCGATGATGATCTCGGGTTCCCAAGTCACACTGCGAACCGGCGTCCTGTACATATAGAAGTTGTATTCGTCGCGCCCCGCCTTAATGATGAATTCGAGATCGCCCTCCTCCCAGCCGGCACCGCGCCCGCGGCTCCAAACCCTCAGCTCACGGTACTTGAGGAAGTTCTTGTCAGCGGCGTCGATGAACCGCAGGAAAGCCTCGCCGCGCTGCCCGGCGCGCAGATCTGTCGCGAGCAACCGTAGCGACTTCTCGTTGATCTGCTGCGTGCCAAACCCCAAACCTGCATCAGCACGCTCAGCTTCGTTGAGCACTCCCGGAGGGGATTCGTAACCGAGGTCGGTGTTTTCCGTGGTGATCACCGAAGCAATAACTTCGCCGCTCAATTCCGCGCGGCTTCCGCTCAACCCCTGGATGGGCGCCGCCGCCCTCTTGATCCACGGTGATCCCACGAGCCGCATGCGTGAGATGGCGACAGAGAGTTCTCGCTCGGTTTCAGCTTGGTCGGGAGCAACCATAGTGAGTCGCACGGCTTTCACCTGAAACAGATTTGGCCTTCCGACTTGAACCGTATCCTCTCTGAATGGAACACGGTAAAGACGCCAGGTGTGCGTACGGCCATTCTCGTCGATGTAGTTACCGCCACGCCTCACGAAAAACCGCTCATCGCCAACGGGCAGTACGTAGCGAACGAAATCTTCCTGTGTGACACCTACGTTCACGTCCAGGCGATTGTCACCGTCCAAGTCCTCGGTGTTCAGCACTCCGTTTCCCCGCGTGCACCGCGCAAGGAGATCACCGCGATCGAATGCGGTCACATCGGTGTAGCTGCGCAGGTCGCATAAGGGCAATCCCTCCACAACCTGTCCGGTTGCCTGGTTGATTATGGTGTCGACGAGGTCTCCACGAAGTCCGATGTCGTGCAATTGCGCATTGAAGACGTTCGTGAGCGAGTCCTTTTCGGTGTCGAGTTGGTTTGTACCCACCTGCTGCAGACCAAAGAACGCCGTGTCCGCACCTGAAGTCGCAAGCTCCGCTGGGCCCAACCTCACGGCGTCCTCGAAAACCGAGCCAAAATCGAACACCAGGTAGGCATCCTGGGAGCGGGCGGTTCTGCTACCGTCTTCCAGCACCCAGAACTCGAGGAACTCAGTACGGGACAGATCTACTCCCACCCCCGACCCGCCGCCCAACGGCTGCGTGATGCTTCGCCAGCGAGGGCCGGGCGTATGCAATCGGAGCCACCGCGGGTTACCCGTGGCCGGATCGGGCGCACCACCGATTGTGTCGGGCTTCAACGACAGCCACAACGTCGTTTCGACGCTTATCCCGGTTCCCGTGAGTATGATCGTGGAATCGATGTCTTGCGGCCCAAACTGCACCAATCCTTCCGGTCCGCGAATGAGGTTTTGCCATACGAGCGGCACGGCGTCAGCCGGTTCGAAATGACCGCTCAGACTCAGGTGGGTCGCGGGCAAACCCCTCCCTGAGGAGGGGGCGCTTCCGAGCTGGAACGCTCGTTCGGCCAGGCGCAGACGATTCGATGGCTCCCGCTCGAAATCTTCAACGTAGGCTACGCCTCTTTGGTTGGCGCTCGGGCGTGAGACTGCTATTTCGCCGTTTATCTCGAGCGCCGATTCCACCGACGTATTCAGTAGAGGCAGGGCATCCAGGGCCTGCGTCATCCCATCCATCCGAAACCGGAGGTCGGTGCTAAGGCCACCTATGAACTGAGCCTCCGGCTCGAACCCGAGTGTGGGACGTGTGCTAACAGTGCGCTCTCGCTGAAAGATGCCGATGGCGTTGATGTCTCCGATCCTGCCGAGGCTGTAGGTACTCGAGAAGCCGAAAATGCTCTTGGGCGCATCGTCGAAGAGCTGATTCTCCTCGAATTCCGCCGTCACCTGTGTCGGGCCCACGAACAGTGAGTCGGGATTGAGAAACGTGACCTGCCCCAGTGAGTAGTCGATCTCGTAATCGGCACCACGGGTCAGCAGCCTTTCGCCGATCGAAAGCCGCTCGCTTCCCGCGCGTACCTGAAGCGCACCGAGGCTCAAGTTGGTGCGATCGCCAGCACCGCTGACCTCGTAATGCACACGGAGCGCAAACTTAGAGGCCGGCCCCTGGGTCCTCAGCAGAAACGTCGGCGTCTTATAAAGAGAATCGTTCAACTCGCCTTGCTGCAGTCGGACGCTGTCGGCAAACGGCAGCAGGTGTGGAAACACCACGAACAGGTCGCGAATCGGCGCACCGCCATCGGGGTCACGTTCTCTCGGAAACACACGGTTGAATTCATCTATGGTCGATGGATCGGTCGACAGAGACAGGCCGAGGCGCGACAGGTAAGTCCCCTCTCCATCCAGCGGTGTTTCGGAGTTGCGAACTTCAATGCCGAGCCCAATGGACACACGGTCGATGTCCATACTGCCCAGCCGATACCAGTTGCGCATCTCGTATGGAAAAGTGGGAGCGGTCGTGCCGCGGCGTGGCTCGTATATCAACTCCAGCGTGTCCACCTCTCCGTTGACGGCTGGGAACGTCCCGACCGTGTCTCCGGAGGTCGTCACATACGACACCGCCAGGAAGTCCTGCAGTCCGACACGAGTGTTCAATGCAAACCAGACTCCTGACGGATCTAGGAAGAAGTCCGTGCCCTCAACCAGGAGTTCCCACGAGAACGGCCCGATCCGCTGCGGACTATCCGGCCTCACGGCCACAGCATCGATACCACCCAGATTGGGATTCTCTTCCGCCTGACTACCCTGTGCTCTGAGGCGGTAGACGCGCACCTCTGACACCTGAAGCGGGAGCGGCAATGCTTCGCGCCTGATTGACAGGATGTCGACGTCCGGATACCCGGGCATGTCCACCGGATTGACAACAAAAAACGCCCGTCCCGACTCGAAGTCGACATCCCGCGTGTCAAAATCCACCGGCTGCGTTGTCGCGTCGCCGACCGTAAACCGACGCGTACGGACCGCCGAGCCCTTCTGTTGCGCGAATATGGACCGGACGTTCAGGGGTCCCAGCTGGGCCTCTGCCTGCACACCGAACGAGTTGGCGGGTATGCCCGACGTGATGAACCGCGACGCCGGTGCTTCGAAGGATACTGTTCCTACATCGACTCTACGGAGGATCTCGTCCTCGAGCCCCTGGTAGAAAACGCTGATGTTGTTGTTCGCACTGAATTCCCGTTCGGTGTCGAAATCGACCGCAAGGTGTATGCGGTCGCCGATGATGCCCCCAGCTTTCACATTGGCTTGCTGATCGACTGTTGGGGTTGGAAAACCGCCCACGCATCCAGATGCCGTGCTGAAAGCATCCGCAGCAGTGCAACGTGCGTTGCGCAGATGGTCGAGTCCTATCTCCAGCCGCCCGGTGAGATCTATCCATACATCCGCATAGTCCGATAGCGACTCGAACGGATCTCGCTCGGCCGGGTCCGCCAGGTCTTCGGGCCGTGGCGCCAGCGCTTCTGGCGGCGGGATATCCACAGGCTCCGAAGGCCGTTCCGGCGTGAGAGTCTCAATGAGATGAGTGTACCAGCGCCTGGCGCGGTCCGCTTCGGATAGTTCTCTGTTCTCCTCAGCCCAAAGCTCGGTTACCCGAGATGGCATCAATGGGCGAGCCAGCCATCCGCCGCGTTCCAGGCCCGACGGCAAGCGAAAGCCCGCTGGCGCCCAAGGCGCTCTGAGAGTCGCACGAAAGCGAACTTCCGTGTCGACCTGGGCGTGCAGTGAAACGCCAGGAAATGCCAAAGCGGCAATGGCCGCAATTATCGAAAGGCGTGACACTTTGTGGGGGGGAACGGGGTACGCCTTGTTAGGTGTGGGACTTGGCGATATAATGAGCGACGCAAGTCATTGTTAGATAAAAAGTTACGAGACTCCATGCGCATTTTGGACAAATACCTGGTCAAGCAGCATGTCGCCCCGTTTGTGTTTTCGCTGGCAGCGATGACGGGGTTCATGCTAATGAACCAGATTGCGCGCCGGTTACCCATGCTGCTCGGCAAGGGTCTTCCGTGGACGACCATGGTCGAGTTCTTCCTACTGACGATTCCGTATCTCGTCGCAATGACGATATCAATGTCGGTCCTCGTTGCGGTTCTTCATACCTTTGGCCGCCTCACAGATGACAGTGAAATCACCGCCTGTCGCGCGGGCGGCGTCTCGATCGGCCAACTCGTGCGGCCGGTATTGTTGGCTGCCGGCGCGGTGGCGTTCGTTGCCTTCCTGTTCGGCGATCAAATCCTCCCGCGGACCAATCATAAGTTGCGGATGCTGATGGTCGATGTGGCCAGACAGAAGCCGACGTTCTCGCTGAGAGAGCACGTCGTCAATGATGTGCAGCCAGGGAGGGTTTTCCTCCGCGCCGCGTCTATCGACCAGGCGACTTACGTCATGCACGATGTAACCATATACCGCCTAACTGACCAGAACACCACTCGAATCGTCTACGCAGACAGTGGCCGCATGGCCTTCGACCTGAATCAAGAAGACCTACAGCTGATTCTCTTCAATGGTTCCGCCCACGAGTTCGACCGTCAAGATCCGAGCCTTTTTCAACGAAGTGAGTACGAAAAGTACGAGATCCGACTCGAGGGTATAGGGCGCGAATTCGTTCGTCGCGAGGAAGACACCTACCATTCGGACCGCGAGTTGGGAATCTGCGCACTCGAAGAGATCACGCGAGACGCCAGACGGAACGAACAGCTCGCCATTCGACGTGCAGAAACTGCAGAACGGAATGGCTTGCGTTCTCTGCTGGGCCTGCAGCCAATAGAACCAGACACAATGGTTACCAAGCCCAGACGAAGCCTCTATTGCGGGTTGTTGGAGTTGCTGAAACCGGCGGAGCTGGAGGCTCAGGAACCGCCCGAGCAAACCCCCGAGTTGCAAGCGACGCCCCCAGAACCTGCCAGGCACATTCACCTGAGCGGCCTGAGGCCGCGTCCTCGGATGAACGAAACCCGAGTCCAAAACGACCGGGCTCGCAACATGAGGGTGAGGGCGGCCAACTACTCAGTCGAGCTGAACAAGAAATACGCGATTCCTGCTGCCTGCATCGTCTTCGTCATCATCGGGGTACCGGCAGCTCTGAGGTTCAGGGGTGGTGGATTGGGAATGGTGATCGGTGTCGGGATGGTGATCTTCGGAGTCTTCTATATAGGGCTCATAGCTGGTGAAGCGCTCGCCAACAAGTTGATCGTGTCGGCGTTCATTTCGATGTGGGCTCCAAATATCCTGTTCGCGGCAATCGGAACCTTTTGGCTGCGCTGGCACGGGCGACAGGGAATTGCCTCACGTAGCCGAACGGTCGAAGCTCGCACGTGATCCCGCAAACTCTCGACCGTTACGTACTTCGGCTCTGGCTGAGAATCTTCGTGATAACCACGATTGGTTTCCCACTCGTGGTCATCCTCATCGAGCTCACGGACAAGCTGGACGACTATTTGATCCGCGAACTCGCACCGTCCGCAATCGCACTCGCCTATGTATTCAGCGTACCGGAAACCGTGTTCCTCGTGTTGCCGGCAGCCGTGCTATTTGCAACGGTTTTCAGTATCGGGGCGATGAATCGGCATTCCGAGCTGACTGCCGTCAAGGCGTCGGGCAGGAGCTTTCGTCGGCTACTGATTCCACTCCTGATTGCATCTTTGTTCGTGACGGGGCTGAGCGCAGTAGTGGGCGAAATGGCTCCGAATGCCACGCGCCGCAAGCTGGAGTTGCTGGGAGAACTCGAGATTCGCTCTCAGAATTCCCGCCAGAATTTCGTTCACCGCGCGAACGAGGGCTGGGTATACACGATTCGATCGCTCAACGTGGGTCAGCGAAGGCTGACTGATGTCGTTTTGGAGCGTGAGGGGGCCGGGGAATCGTACCCCACTCTAGTGCTCCAGGCGCGCTTCGGCATCTACAACGACACTACCGCTACCTGGACCCTCTCGAACGGTAGGTTCCGCATACTGCCGGAAGGCCAAGGCGAAGTCGCCTTCCTTTTCGATTCGCTTCGCAGCAGGAGTCTTGCCGAGACACCTGCCGAACTGCTCTTGGAACCCAAGCGACCGCAAGAGATGACCTATTCTGAACTCGGTGAGTATATCGAGGCCTTGGAGCGGTCAGGTGGAGACGGACGCAGGTTAACGGTTGAACAGGCACTCAAGATCGCGATACCGGTAACCTGTCTGATTATCACGCTATTCGCCGCACCACTGGTGATAGCCGCACCGAGGGCGAGCGGCGCAGTCGGGGTGGCGGTCGGGTTGGGCACGACCCTGATGTTCCTTCTCTCGGTGCAGCTGTCACAGGCGGTTGGTGCCGGGGGAATCCTACCTCCCGTCGTCGCGGCATGGACGCCAAACGTACTTTTCTGTACGGCGGGGCTCTGGTTTCTCAAGCGCGCACGAACGTAGAGCGAAAGAGACTTCATGGAGACCTACGGCTGGCTGTCGATACTGCCTCCGGTGATTGCGATCGGCCTCGCGATCAAAACCAAACAGGTTTACCTCTCTTTGGTGCTGTTCATTTGGCTTGGCTGGACGATCATGAGCGGCTGGAACCCCATCGCAGGCATGATTCAGTCAGTTGATGTGTACCTCGCACAGGCAACCGACCCCGACAACGCTCGAGTCCTTCTGTTCAGCGCCCTCATCGGCGCGATGATCACATTCACGCAGGCGTCCGGAGGCATGGACGGATTCGTGCAATGGGTGGAGCGTAGCGGCATTGCCAGGTCTCGGCGCTCGGTTGGCCTCCTTACTGCGTTCGTGAGCCTGGGGGTATTCCTCGAATCCAACTTCGGGCTGCTGGTATCCGGCTCCATAGCGCGGCCCCTGTTCGACAAGTGCAAGATCTCTCGAGAAAAGCTCAGCTATTTCATCGATGCGACGTGCGCTCCCAAGTGCATCCTGATTCCACTCAATGCCTGGGGTGCATACATCATCACCATACTGGCAGCTCAAAATGTCGCCAGCCCGGTGGCGCTTTTGCTTTCAGCCCTGCCACTCAACTTCTACGCGATTTGTGCGTTGATTCTCGTTTTTACGGTGATCCTCACCGGATGGAACATCGGCCCGATGCGTGAGGCTGAGCGCCGAGTGATCGAGGAGGGAAAACTGCTGCGTGACGGCGCCGAACCGATGATGTCGACAGACGTGGCGATGGCACCGGCGAAAGAGGGAGTGCAAAGACGCGCAATCAACATGCTGTTGCCCATCATCGTGATGGTATCGACCGTACCAGTAGTACTGTGGCTCACGGGGTCGGGAAACATCATGGAGGGAAGCGGTTCACGAGCGGTGTTGTGGGGCGTGATCGTCGGCCTGCTCACAGGAGCCGTGATGTACAAAGCTCAAGGGATTATGACGATCGCCGAGGTGAGCGACAACTTGATCAAGGGTATACAGGGCCTGGTTCCGCTCGCAATCGTTCTTTCGCTGGCGTTCGCGATCGGCGCGACGACTCGAGCATTGGGTACCGGCGTTTTTGTGGCCCAGGCGGCTCAGGCAACCGTTAATCCGGGATTCGTACCTGCGATAGTATTCCTGCTTGCGTGCTTCATCGCGTTTTCCACCGGTACGTCGTGGGGAACGTTTGCGATCATGATACCGATCGTGATTCCCATGGTGGATCTCATCGGCCTTCATCCCGGGTTGGCGCTTGCGGCCGCGCTGGGGGGCGGGATCTTCGGCGATCATTGCTCTCCCATATCCGACAGCACGATCGTGGCCTCGATGGCGGCGGCCACCGACCATATCGACCACGTTCGAACACAGCTGCCGTATTCGCTGACGGCGGCCAGCGCGGCTACCGCGCTCTTCTTGATATTCGGGTTCGTACTCTAGAGAGGAACGCCTGACGCTTCGGTCGACCCTACTGTCACATCGCCGACCCGGATTGCCAAGAACACACGTCGTCACCCCGTGCCCGACACCTGTCGTGCAGCATTGCCCCTTCGAAATCGGTGCATCTCCTCAGCAACTCGGCGAGTGCGGCGCTGTAGAACCCGCAGGGTTTTCCGTCGGGCGCAGCTTCCGAGATGGCCCCGTTGGTGACAGCCACGATTCCGGCGGAGTCGTCTACAGACATTGTGACATCCAGCAGACGAGCCGCGAGCCGAATAGCCATTCCTGTGCTTACCCGTTGCCGCGCAACCACGCGGCCAGCGCGTTGAACGAATCGCGATGCGGCAGACGTCTGCCCCACGATCTCTTCCGCGGCCAACCTCCCAGCCTCACTGAATGCCAACTCGGCATCGTTGCGTCGTCCAACTAGGCGGAATAGTTGAACGACCTCATCGCTCGCCACCGTATCACCACTCTTCACGAGCTTTGTGAAGCGATCGATCTGTGCCAAAACGGTTGGACTCGTGCCGAGTCGCTTCGGCGCCACTTCTTGGGCGTATTCTTCGAGATCGACCGGGTCGGTGTGATCGAGTTTCTTGAGCGTGCGCAGAATCGCCAACGGCACTATTGCGTTGACCGGGTCCCCATCCACAATGCCCATCGTTGCGCCACCCTCCTGCGACGTGCTCACCTCTCCTTCCGTAAGCGAACGTACAACGACACCGTATATGACAGCAGAACGACCGACGTGATTACGTACCCCACCACAGCGTACGCCGCATTGTCAGGATATCCCATTTGCGGCCTCCTCCTCACGTATCTCCCGCAACATCGCAAGAGCATATCGAAGCATTAGAAATCCAACATACAGCACTGTAAAAACGAACACAGACAGCAGAAGCGTTACCAGCATCGAACCGGGCAACGTAGGAGCACCGGCCCGCAACACCGGCGGATCCGGGTGCAGTGTTCGGAACATGTGTACAGAGAAGTAGATGAATGGCACGAGGACCAGGGCGAGTATGCCGATGACCGCGGAAAAGCGAGCTCTCGTATCCGGATCCACAACCGCGCCCCGCAGAACTTTGTACCCAACGAACAGCAGAAACAGAAACAGGGTTGACGTGAGTTTAGCGTCCCACTCCCACCACGCACCCCAAATGGTCTTGCCCCATATTGGGCCGGTGGTGAGCATGACGATTCCGAATACCAGTCCTACCTCCGCCGACGCATCCGCAATAGTATCGAGCTTGCGGTCCCGCCTCTGCAGGTAGAGCAAACTCAAAATGCCGGTTATCAAAAATGCCATTAGTGACGCCCACGCCGAAGGAACGTGAACGTAGAAGATCTTCTGGGCAGGTCCCTGCGTGCTCTCGATTGGGGTGAAGAACGCGGCCCTGACATACACCAGCGCCAACCCCACGAGTGCCCCTGATGTCAGTATCCAACCACGCTTCAGAGTCTGGATCACGACGTTCCGCTCCATCATTCCTCGACAGTCGCCTCAAAGAGCAAGAAACAAACCGCGACGAAGGCGATATCAAAAGCCCCAAGCAGTTTGAGCCACCCGGCGAATTCGCTCAACGGGCGTCCCGCCAATATGCCTGCGGTGGTTTGCACCGCACCGATTATGGGAGGCACCAAGAATGGCAGCAGCAAGATCGGAAGCATCAACTCGGCAAACCTCGTACGGACCACCATCGCGGAAAGCAACGTACCCACCGTAACGAAAGCCAGCGTAGCCATTGCGGTAACGGCCAAAAGCTCCGGCAAGGCATGCAAGACGGCGACGTTGAAGAACAGCGCGAAGAGTGGTAGCGATATCAGCTCCACTACCACGACAAACCCCAGATTACCAAGCAGTTTTCCGAGGAAGATCCCGGTACGTGGCACAGGTGTGAGCAACAACCCGTCGAGTGCTCGATTTTCCTTTTCAAGCAGGAACGCCCTGTTCAGGCCCAGCATCGCGGCGAACGTGAACGTCACCCAGAGAGCTGCGGGAGCGATGTCCAGGGTGGACACCACAGAGGGATCTCTCGAGAAGTAAAACACGGCGAGCACGAGCACCGCGAACACGATGGACGACGCGAGCGCGGTCTTGGTGCGCCACTCGATTCTCAGGTCCTTTCCCGCGACCGCCAGTGCGGTGCCCCACAGCGAGCTAGACATCTGCTACGAGCTCCCTGTACCGCGCCGTAATCTCATGCGCATCGCGACCACCCGTCGGCTCAACCACCCTGAGCTCGCCGGCGACCAGGAAACCCACGTCAGAAGCCAGGTCGACGACATCGGCTAGCTGGTGCGTCGCCAGCACCACGGCCCGGTTTTGGGCTCGCAGATCTGCAAGCATTTCCCTAACCAAGGCCGACGCTGCGTCATCGAGGCCGGTCAACGGTTCATCTAGTAGTAGGATCTGTGGATCCGGCAGCAGCGCTCGGGCAAGGGTCGCCCGTTGCACCATGCCACGGCTGTAGGTAGCCACGCGCCGGTCTGCGTGTTCTTCGAGCCCCAGGTGTTGCAGAAGGTCGTCGATCTGCACCGTGGTTGCGCCTCCGTAGAGTTTCCCGAAGAACTCCAGGTTTTCGCGCGCAGAGAGAGATTCGTACAGCATTGAGTCGTGTGCGACCATGCCGATAGAACCATTTCGCTCCACGGTGCCGCGGCTTGGTTTCAGCAGGCCCGCGAGTAGGCGGATCAGCGTCGTCTTGCCGGCACCGTTGTGACCTATGAGGAGGAGCGCCTCGCCTCCCTTCAGCTCGAACGACACACCCTTGAGAACGTACCTGTAGCCGAATCGCCGGGAAACGTTCTCTACCCTGAGGGCAGTATCAGGTACGGACATTCAACCTGAGGAGAGGACTACCGACCACCTCGAGTTGCGGTCGGTCAAGACACGCGTCAGCGCGCCCGAGCATCTTCCAGTTCGAACAGATCGTCCAGCTTGGTGAGCACGAGCAACGCTACCAGCTCTTCTCTCAGGTGCCTCAGGACGATCCGCACACGCCTCGCCGCCGCCCTTCGTCGAACTAGGATCAGTGAAAAGAGCCCTGCACTGTCAATGGACTTCAACGGTGCACAGTCGATGACCAGTAGTCCGGCGCCCGCGGGAATTCGATCTACCAAAGAGGAAGCGACCTCACGGAATTCCCTCCGTGTTTCGAGGCCCAACTGCTCTGGTGCGTGTATCAGGTATTCGGAAGGGCTGAGATCTGAGGTTGCACTCTGATTGGAGCTTTCAGCGTGCTTCGCGTCACTGGCTGCGGAATCCTGCCGGTTCCGCTGTTTCGGGTCGGCTTCCGCGCTCGTTTGAGCATCATTTGCTGCCAGTGGATGCGAGACAGACAACTGCCTACCCCCAGTTAGCGGCGATGTTACGCTTCAATGTGGCCTGCCTGCCAAGTTAACAAGCCGAGCAGGGAAAATGCGAAAACAGTCGTGATGATAATGGCGGTTGCGATGCACCATTGGCACCACGCATGGATGACTGATGCCTCGAGATAAGTTAGGTATCCGGAGAAAACGACACCAATACCCGAAAACGCCGCAATCAGAATCGTAGGTTCACGGCGTTCGATCCACCGAGGCTGCAATCCGACCAAACTCACCACGAACAGCGAAACGAATCCGGCGACACCGTACAGAGCCACCGGCACCCCAAACAAACTCGAGTATTCGCTGGTCTGAACCGTCTCGCATCCACCTGTAGAGCAGGCGAGCTCGCTGAGCACCCCGATCTTCCAAAGGAGCAAGTAAAACGCGACGAAGAACCCGATGAGGGAAAGAGCTGCCGCGGCCATGCGGTGTTTCACCGCTGCTGCTCCTGCATTACGGTTTCCACCAGGGCTCTTAGGCTGTCGTAGGAGATCATGCCGAGTGCGCGATACGGCCCAACGTCGAACGCCGGCGTCTGGGTGAGGCCCGACGCAGCAATCTCTTCTCTGGTGGCCACTATCCGTTCGTAGTAGCGGCCTTCTTCCATACACTGGTCGTAGCTGCCTACATCCACCCCTGCGTCACGCGCATAGTCGCGAAACGTGCGAAGGGTGCGCCGCGAGGTTGGCCAATCGGGGTCAGCGAACCACTCATTCTGATTGAACATCAACATCTCGTGCATTTCCCAGAATTTGCCCTGTTCGCCCGCGCAGGCTGCAGCATTCAGAGGCAAAAGGGATACCTGATACAATGCGAATCCGCGGAAACGAAGGCGTGCAAGCCCCGTTTGCACGAGCCGGCTCATGATTGTGGGACCGTGGAGAACGGTGAAGGTCGCGCAGTGGGTGCACGTGAAGTCGGCATACTGGATTATTTCCACAGGAGCGGAATCGCTGCCTATCACGTATCCCGGGAAAGCAGATGTTCTTAGCGACAGGGGCTGATCGAGGATTTGCACCGGCGGTGCTCCACCTCCCCTGGTCGCATACCAGATCGCGGCGCTGCCCGCTACGGCAATCACGCCCAATCCGGTATAGAAGAGCTTCATGTTCATCTTTCCTGCCATCAGTGTGCTCCCTCCGGGTCCCCAAAATCGAGTTCGTCCATCTGTTTTTTTGCCTGGTCGACTATGCTCCGGCTTTCCGCCACTTCAGGCGTGTCGTACGTGACCCGCACCTCGTAGCGAAAGAGTTCGCCCCTAGCATCGCCCAACATCTTCTGCAACTCCGGGCCGGCGGCGAGAAGGGCTTCGTCACTCTCTAGCTCCCTAATCCTTGCCGCGATGGCTCTGAGCAACTCCACCAACCGCGCGGGGCGGTCGTGTTCATACACCGGTTCCGACACCACTCAGCCTTGTATTTTCGTGTACTCGCGGCTCTAACGCAGGTTCCGAGCCACAATTATGCGAATCTCTTGCCCTGCTCAGTGTCCGTTGGTACACTTAGCGGTTGACCTCTGTAACGAGTAACCATTGGAGTGCAGCGCGTGGCAAAAAACAAACGCGCCTACAGTAAGGACGATAACACCAACCCTTTTGACAAGGCCCGGGACGAACTCCTCAGTCACATTTTGCAGTGCGGAGTATTGCAGGCGGAGGCCGAACACCAGAAGGATTGGTTTGATGACACGATGGAGTATCTGGCCGAGCGTTATTCGACCCTGTCCAAGAAAGACCTGAAGCAAATTCGGACAGTCGGTGAGCAGTATTGCCGCCCAGTTAAGCGCCACTCACCTGAAGTCGGTGCTACTAGCTGAACGCAGTCGTCTCCCAATAGCGTCCTAAACTGAATCGTCATTGAGCCCCTCTCCGAGGGGTTATTTAGCGTGCCCGGGTGCGGCGTTTCCGAAACTGCACACCGGCCACCAGTCTTGCCCCGCCGCCAAGCCCGACCTCTGCGAACCAGCCAAAAGCGCGTCCGGGCCGAGATTCGAGCCCCACAAAAGCGACGATGTACTCGCGGGAATATCCTTCCGAGAAGACCGCTGCCACTCCGCCGCCACCGTACGGCGAAACGCCCTGACGCTTGAACGGATTCAAATGGAAAGAGCCGAGGATCTCAGGCTTGATGGCTGCGTTGCCCTCCAAGTCGCCGCCGCTGAGAGTCGCACCAATGCGCATCCGTCCGTTGGTTCTAAGTGAAAGGCCAACTCCTCCCCCCAAAAACCTGTCGCCGCCTACGTTCGCCATTGTGTGAAGCTGCCATTCCGTTGCACGCTGCGCGTTGAGCGATCCGGTCATGACAAGAAGTGCGACAACGAGTGTCAGGTTCCTACAAGAGCTCAATCTCGTGGTCCACCTTGATGTCGGGGTTGAGACTGTGTAGCACCGAGCAGTACTTGTCGAGCGAGAGGTTCACAGCCCTCTCGGCTTTCGACAGTTCCACACCTTCACCGGCAAATCGAAACACGTATTTCAGGCCGGTGTAGCGTTTCGGATGTTCGGTGCGTCGCTCGCCCACCAGGTCGATCGATACTGTTTCGAGCCCAACCTTCATCTTTTTGAGTATGGAAACGACGTCGGCACCAGCACATCCCGCTGCCGCGAGGAGTAACGCTTCCATCGGCGTGGGGCCCTCTTCGGTGTTGCCGTCGATTGTGATGGAAGGCATGTGAGGGTCGACCCCGCCTCCGTGGAACCGCAGTCCTTCTCCTGTCCAATCCAGTCGTATGGCGCGTGCGTTTGACAACCTAGTTACCCCTCCTTGTTGTTAACCCCACAAATACTCTATGGCGCCTAAACGCATCCTCGGCGTGGTACTCCAATAACCAGTTGATCTGATTGCGCAGCTTCAACTCGAATCCAAGTACGAATTGCGCCCAGAAAGCAGGGCAATCGTCTATCAACCCACATTCCTCTTGTCCGGATAACGCGACACCACCGCCGACGTAAGGCACGGCGATTTCGGTATCGGCCGTGAACCGGTAAACGACCTCCAAGTTAGCGACATAGGTATTGTCTCCCCAACCGAAACCCAGTTCCGCCGACGGCCGGAGTCGCAGCCGGTCGGTGTAGAGATTACCCATATCGACCGCAAAGCTCGCCACAGCCTGACCTTCGCCCTCGAAATCCACACCCGCACGAGCCGAAAAACCGTACAATCCGAGTTGAAACGGTCGCTCCGTTTGGTAGTCGTTCTGCGCAGCGAGCGGAGCCGATAACAGCAGCCCCAGAAGAACGAGCATCATGCGCATTGGAGGTCCCTTTCTCACATTTGTGTGAAATCTACTGCTTGCTTCGGGCCACGTTTACATAGTCCCAGATTGCGTACAGTGATATCGCCGCCGTCGCCCACGCCAACGGGCGCAGCAATTCGGATCCGGCTAGGAAGGCGAGCAACGTCAATGCCTGACAAACCGTAACTGCCTTTCCGCCGGCTCGGGCCGGAAGTGTCTTCGGCTTGCGCAACATCGTTACGCCGATGAAGCTGATCAGCGCGGTGATATCTCTCAGAAGCACGCCGAGCACTTCCAACGGGCTCAAGACGCCGGTTCGAAATACCACGATGAAAGCGGCAAGCATGAACAATTTGTCAGCCACCGGATCCAATATCGCTCCGGCCTTCGATCCGCCGATTCGGCGCGCCCAGATGCCGTCTCCAACATCGGTGACGACCACCAACGCGAGCACCACAAACCGCACGACTGCCGAATCGACCAGAAGAAAGACCACTGCAAGTGGAATTCTGGACATCGTCAGCACATCTGGTGCACGCAGAAGTTGTCTGTCTTGCCGCGCACTGAGGCGGTCTGTAGCTTCCACCTTAGCCTCTATCTCCCTGCAAGGTGAGATCTTATGGACCTCAGCCTGATCAAGAAGGCGGCGATATTCGCCGACCTCGAAGGCGATGAACTCGAGCGTGTCGCCGAAATTTGCCAAGAACAACAGTTCAAGTTCGGCAAAACGATATTCAAAGAAGACGAGCCTGGAAACCGCCTCTTCATAATTTCCGAGGGTGAGGTGCGCATCTCGCGAGACGTACCGGGCTCGGGAGAAGAAGCCCTCGCCGTTCTAAAACCTGGTGCGTGCTTCGGCGAGATGGCGGTTCTCGACCGTTCGACACGTTCGACAGATGCGATAGCCAACACCGATTGCGTCCTCATCACTATTACGCGATCAGACTTCGAAATGCTTCTCGATTTCGATCGCGAACTCGGCTACAAGGTACTCTGGTCCGTGATCAGACTGCTGTGCGACCGTCTGCGAGTCACGAACGACAACTTACGTTCGTTTCTTGCAATGTCGATGTTTTGACGGGCGGTACCGCCCCCGGCCCCACCCATACCGGCGGTCCCCTTCCACACCTAGCCCAACCCGGGCGGTCAGGCGGTAGGTTCTCTCCGTACCGCAGCACTACTGTCCGCCTGTCCGCCCGTCCGCCCGTCCGCCTCCCCTCACTACGTACTCGGCCCGCTGCCCCGCCCCAAACACATCCACCGCCACCCTAGCTAAGTCTTCCGAAGTCACCGCCCGCAGCCGATCCGCCGTTGTGGCCACCTCGTCCAGGATTCCGTGAAGCCAACCGCTGAGTATCTCACTCCCGACGGAGGAGGCGTTTTGCTGGCGCATCTCGACCAAGCCGGCGGCATAGTTGCGAGCGCGCCGAAGCTCTGATTCTGGTACCGTGTCCCGAACCGTACGTTCCAGCTCCCGGAGCATCGCTTCGCGCGCTTCACCTTCCCTTTCGGGTGAGGTAGCGATGTAGGTAAGCATCGCTCCAGTCCGACGGCGCAGCCACGGTATCGCAGCCACCGTATATGCGAGCGAGCGCTTGTCTCTCAACTCCTCGAACAGCCTTCCGGCAAGGCCACTCAACAGGGTTCCCAAAACCGTCATCGCGAACCTGTCGGGAGAGGCTGCCGGCAATGCCCGGAACGCCATCGCCAACGCACTCTGAGCCTTTTCGCGTGTTTCAGAAGCGGATTGCGCGAGGAACTGCGGCGTTCGAAGTTGGTCTGTGCCGGGAGTTTCCGCAGCCGGCCATGCAGCGAGCGGCATCAGGGCATCCAATAGTTCCTCGGTCTCCAGATCCCCAACTGCGACCACGGTTGCGCGATGTGATGAGACGGCCGCCCCCCAGCCACGCACCGCCTCCTCGCTCAATCCCGCCACGATCTCCGGCTCGCCAAGTTGGGCAAGGCCGTAGGCGTCGCCTTCGAAAGCCTGCGCCAACACTCTCTGCATTGGGTGTCTGAGCATGTCGTCCTGCGACCTGCGAGCATCGCTTACCTGGAGTCCGCGTTCCTTGGCGATTTCGCCTGCATCCAAAGTCGGCTCGAGTGCCACCAAACGCAGCAGCTCGGCAGCGGCACGGAGCGACTCAGGCGGCACCGTGATGCCCCACCCCAACCCGTCGGCCGAGCTGCTAGCTACGATTCCGCCCCCAAGTGATTCGGCGGCCAAGGCCAGCTCTTCACCGGTCTTGCCGCCGGCTCCACGAACCGTCGATCTCGCAAATAGCCGTGTGATGCCGGCATTGTCAGGTGTCTCCAACGCGGGCAAGTCTGCAACGTCCAACCCCAACGTTACCAGACCACAGCCTCGCTTCTGTTTCACCAGCATGTCGACGCCCGGGAACGACCTGCGCGTGACATTGCCATCGTAGTGGACGGTATCTACGACGGAACCGGAGGGATCGGACGAGTCGCCTGCCATACTGACGATGAGAGGATGCTCAACTGGTTCGGCGACCTCCAGCTCCAGTGGCCACGCATTGCCCTCGAACCGACCGGACTCCTCCTCCGGCAGGTAAAAAACTCCGGCCGCCCGGTCGGGACCCAAGTATCGGGCAACAACGTTTTTCACATCGTCAGCCGTCACAGCCATGAGTCGGTCGAATTCCTCATCGACGAGTTCGTACCCGCCTAGCGCTTCTGCTTCGCACAGCACAGTGGCTCTCGTGTCCATCGATTCCGACGCTCGCGCCCTGCGCATGGCCAGCAACGCTCTCACGCGGTCGAGCTCCGCCTCGATTGGCCCGTCTTGCATCATCTCGAGTACGACTTCGGCAGACCGAGTGACAGCCTTGTCCAACCTGTCGGCGTCAGCAGCCAGGTTGATCGCGAATACTCCCACCTCGCCCGGTGTGAAATGGTGAGCTTGCGCGCTGCTTGCCAAACCGGTTGTACGCACAGCTCGATATAGGCGAGCCCCCCTTCCCGAGCCGAGCACCATTCCGGCTACGTCGAGCGCCGCAGTGTCTTTGTGCAGCGCTCCAACGGTGCGCCAGCCCATCACCGCGATAGGCCGTTTGATGTCACCGAACAACGACCGCGCTCTGGGGACGAACGCCTCGGGCTCCGCGGGCGATCCTTCGACGTCCACCGTCGGCCTGCCCCAGTCTCCGTAGGCCTGGCGCGCCAGTTCGGCAGCCTCGCGCGTATCCAAGTCGCCAACTATGGCGATCGCCACTCGGCCCGGCGTGTAACGAGTCGAGTAGTACTCTCTCACGGCGTCGGCGGTGAACGTCCGCAGGCCAGCCTCAGTACCAACCCGCCACCGCCGCATGCGGTGTTTCTCGAAGAGCAGTTCGTAAAGGGTTTCGCCGGCCACGGCGTCCGGCGAATCGAGTTTCCGTTTCGCCTCCTGGATGACCACCTCCAGCTCACGCGCCAACTCGTCGGGGTCGAGAACCGAGTTTCTCAGTGCATCGGATTGGATATCGAGTGCCTTCTCGAGCCCACCTTCACTCGACGGCAACGCGGTGTAGTAGACGGTCTTGATGTAGCTCGTGCCGGCATTGAGATAGCCGCCCAACGCCTGAGTCTCGTGAGCGATCTCCCCAGGACCTCGGCGTCCCGTGCCCTTGAACAGCATGTGCTCGAGAACGTGCGACATGCCGACCCATTCGTCTGGCTCGTCGAAGTAGCCGGCCTTGACGTGTGTGACCACAGCTACGACCGGGGCAGAAGCTTCTCGTTGAACCAGTAGAGTCAAACCGTTGGGGAGGACTTCTTTGAATACGTTGTCGGTGATGTGCATGGTTCAGTCGAGTTTGAGTGGGGGAGGAAAGGGGGAAGAGGGAGCAACAAGCGATCACGAGATGATCATCAACACCCCTGCCGCCGCCGCGCCCCGGACGAAGCTCTCCGCATCGCTCACGGGTATCACCACCCCGGTTTCAGTACGTTTGCGCAATGACGCTTGCGCCATGTACTGCTTGACCGATGCCTCAGACAACTCCCTGTCGTCCATCTTCATCTGCAGCACGATCTCTTCCCACGTTCCGGTATACGAGATGCCCGACGTGGTCCTTACCCTATGTTTCTCGCCCGTGGTGCGCCGCTGCATTCCCTGTAGTTCCACCAGCAGAGTTCCGAACAGTTCGAGCTGGCGCGGGTCGCGGAAGGTCCCGTCGGGCTGGGATGCCTCCACCTCGGCGAGAAGGAGTTCGATCGAGTCCATCTCCTCCGCGATCCCCGCAAGTCGGTTGGACCATGGCGCTAACTCGGGGTCGGTTGGCGCCAGGTGGTACACAGACTTTTTGAGCTCAATCAGCCGCCAAACTGCGAGCTCATCGAAATGGTCGCCCGGCTCGGTGCGCTCGAAATGCATCAGCGCGGCAACGTATTCACCGCGATCGTAAAGCAGGTTGCCCAGGTACACTCGTGCTTCGGAGTGAGCGGGATCGAGGTCGAGTGCTCTCCTGAGCCAATAGAGCGCTGCCTCTTCGTCGCTGGTTCGGTGTAGCGCGTACCCCAAGCAGGCCACGGCCTCCGAAGAGTTGGGATGGGTGTCCACCGCAAGCTGGAAAAATCCGCGCGCATGATTGACCATCGCTTCCCGGAAGAGAGCGCGGCCTATTTGCAGCATCAAATCGTGGTCTTCACGGAAGCCCAGAGAGAGCACGTGGTCGAAACAACGAATCGCAGCCTCGCGATGCCCCAGCTTGAGCAGCGACTCGCCGAGGCCGGCGAGCGCCTCTTCGTGGTCGGGCTCGAGATCCAACGCCGTCTCGAAGCTCCGACGCGCCCAGACGAATTCGTCACGCGCGAGACGGGCGTACCCCTCCCCAACGTGCAGGTCTACTGCAAAGGGAAACCGCTCGAGGCCATCTCGAATGACTTCGAGAGCCGCGTCATAGTGCCCTTCGTTGTAGAGATTGTGCGCGCGTTCGCTGTAGTCGTCCGAACTGAGGAAAAGGTCCGCCAGTGGACCAAGCTCCTGTGGAGGTTGGAACACAATAAAGTGTGGGGGGAGATAATACAAGCGGGGGAAGTGCAGGTGCAGCGGCACAGGGGTGCAGAGGGGCAGGGGGAGGAGAGGGAGAGGATGGAGGAGAATGGGCGGCATACCACCGCACGCTTCCCTACAACTCCAGCTCCTCACCACGCAACCGCGCCGAGAGTTGCATCACCCGAATCTTCCACGAGTCGTCTAAAACGTCGTGCGTCCAGATGATGGTTCCCAGTCCACGCACGGTGGGGTCTCGTTGGCCATCGGCTCGTTCGATGTCGAGAGTGTGTCTGAAGGTCGTCAACACTATTTCGTCGCTTAGCACTTCGATCTCGATTCCATCGGGAACGAAGTTGACCAGCTCGGCGGCTTCGAAAAACTCGGCCAGCCTTGTTCGTTCTTCATCCCATCCGTGGGACACCGATCCATCTATTCCCAGCACTCTCAATTCGGGCACTTGGTGGTAGACCAACGCAAGAGAATCCTGGTTCTGATTGTTGAGCGACCGCACCCACGTTTCGAACTGGACTGACACACTCGACTGCGCCAGAAAGCGCTGACGTACCGAGATGTCATCGGTGCCGCACGCGGCGACGAGAACAAGAATGAATAAGCCGAAGTGGCGCATTAACGAGATCCTCGTACTGCGTGGTTCAAGTCGCACTGAAGGTAAGGCGTTAGGGCGTTAGGACGGTAGGGCGTTCACGGAGGCCACCTACCGCCTGACCGCCGGGTGGTGCGGGGTGCTGAAGGGGACCGCCCGTGCGGGGAGGGGATGCTGGGTGGTACCGCCCAGGGGTAGCGGCGGGGGGAAGAACAGTGCTATGCTATTCCTCTCGCCTCCATGGGAGGAATCATGTCCGACCTAATCGATTCAGGTTGCAGCGAGCTTCACGACAGATACGAACTGTCCAGGAAGCTCGGCAAAGGTGGCATGGCAGATGTTTTTCTTGCCAAGCGCGTACCGGACGGTATGCTGGTCGCCATCAAGGTGTTGCGACCCGAGTTTACGCGGACGATGGGTCGGGAAATGTTTCACCGCGAGATCAAGCTGCTCAAAGATCTGGACCATCCCAACATATTGCCGCTATTGGAATCGGGAGAACAGCGCGAACGGCTCTGCTTCGTCTCCCCGTACGCCGAGGGGGGCTCACTCGCTGACCGATTCAACGCAGGCGAATATCTCGACCCGGACGGTGCGGTGAAGCTCGCGCGCCAGCTTGCCGCTGCGCTGGACTATGCCCACGATCACAACGTAGTGCACAGAGACATCAAACCCGGCAACGTGCTGTTCATGGAAGGCCGTGTTGTGCTGTGCGATTTTGGAGTTGCGAGGGCGATCATCCGCTCCGGGGGAGAGCAGCTTTCTTCGAGCGGCCTGCTCGTAGGCACACCTCACTACATGAGCCCCGAACAGGCGAGCGGCGCATCAAAGCTCGACGGCAAGAGCGATGTCTACTCACTGGCTTGTGTAGTATATGAAGCTCTCATGGGCGAGCCGGTCTTCGACGGGCCATCCGCGGCGGCCGTTCTTCGAAAGCACAGAGGGGCCAGCCCTCCTTCATTGCGGGTCGTGAAGCCCGAGTTGCCGGAACACATCGAGAATGCCGTACACCGCGCATTGGAGAAGAAACCCAAGGACCGGCCGAAAACGGCAAACGCGTTCGTGGATATGTTGGACGGGAAGAGGTAGGCTAGCGCAACGCTATCACATCATCTGTCGTAGCGCAGCAAGTCGGCGACGATGTTCCTCCGCCATTCGGTCATCGCCCATCCCATCCGCCGCTTCGATTCTCAGCTGTAGACTGGCGGGCAGGAACGCCAGGTAAATGACGGGCTGGGGATGGTCGAATGCGGAGGCCACCCTGTACGCATCCTCATAGTCACCACGTTCCAGGAGCAACCGTGCCAGTGTGATTCGTTCGGCGGCTAGCGGCTCCCAAGGCTGCCATGAAAGATCCCCACTATTGCCAGTCGTCTTCAGTTCACCAAACAACTCGATAGCTGTTGCCGAATCACCCGACGCGAGAGCAGCGAACGCCGACAAGCTCCCAGCGATCAGGCTGTCCCGTCTCGAGGGATTCGAGTCCGATTTTATCCTCACGGCTGCTTCGATGGCACGCATTTGTTCTGCATTGCCGTTCTCGCTGGCCCACATTCCGCACAGCCACAGCATGGGCACATTGCGTTGCATCGGGTCGCTGCATCTACCGGCAGCTACTTCTGCGGCGCGCTCGCTGACGGGTGCGCCGGCGATGGCGTTCATCAAGTACATCGCTTGAGTACTGCCGCGCACGTCTGTGGCCGCGCTGTCGAGCACTTCCGCCATCTCATCGTATCTGGCCTGAGCGAGAAGCAGGCTTTGCAGCGCCAGCCGCGCACCCCAGCGATCTGAGCTCGTCGACCCTTCCACTTCAAGCGTGGCTCTGTAAGCATCCTCCGCGCATTCCATCTGTGCGCCTGAAGCGGCCAGCAGCATTCCCGACATCACAACAGACGTAGGGTTGTCCCTTACCCACCGTCGCCACTCCATGTTTTCACTGCCGCCGCGCACACACTCCAAAGACGCCTTCAGGCGCGCCAAAATGTCCGGCCTTGCACCGACTGAATCGAGCTTCGAAACAAGCTGTTCCGCTCGATCCGTGTGGCCCGCGCGGAATCCACGCTCAGCTAGATGGATCAGGGCGGGCGTGAAGTCAGGATCTACCGCAGTAATGCGCTCGAACAACGCAGCAGCGGAATCGCTCGCTCCCGCCTCCAACATGAAATGGTGATAGGTCTCTCCCATCGACATCAGGACCTCGACCCTCTCGGGATCCTGTGCGAGAGCGGATCGATATCTGGCCAGTGCCGAGTCTGGCTCACTCGACAGCTGGAAGTGCATTCCGTACGCATGATGTACGTACCGTGCGGGAAGCAGATGTTGGTGTGTTACCGCAACGTTCACTAAGTCGAGCGCACTCTGATGTTCGTGTTCCCACCGCGCTGCCCACGCTCCCATCACCGCGGCCATCGCCAGCAATGAGTCTCGCTCCACCGCGCGCTCGTAGAACCCCAGCGCCTCCCCGAACCGGGATCTGCGGTATTCGTTCTGACCCTGCATCCAGAGCGCCACCGCCGAAACGTCACGATCGGCGATGGCGGAGATGTCGACAGTCCGACCCGGTTCAATCAACGCCGGCAGCACTCCACGAACAGCCTGCATGCCGAGTCGAATCACCGAATCGATGTGCGCCAGTCCGCTCCTGGTTAGCTGTTCGACTACCGAATCGGCCTCAACGTCGTGCAGCCGCAGGATCACGCTCGCCGAGTCGCCGTATTCCACCACCGAACCCGCGAGCCGAAACCGAGCTTGCCGCGAGCGAGCGACACTGTCCGCAACCGGCGCCGTGGGGTCGCGGTAGCCAATCCAGGTCCTGCCGTCGAGCCACTTGAGTGGATCGGTGTGCTCGAGCGCACTGCCAATTAGCTGAGCAACCACGTCGCCCACGCTCTCTGGGAGGTGTGACACTGATACCTCTTCCAGCGGAAACACCATCACTCGCGTCGAGTCGAGCTTTAGCGTGCCGGTCGGCCAGAGTTGCCAAAGGCCAAATGTCATCGCCAGTGTGGCGAATAAGCCTATTGCCGCTCCACGCATGCGTTGGCGGGCCTGAGGTCTCCTCGTTACGCGTACCTCCGTGGATGTAGGCGTAACCTGCAGAGCTGCAGCAAACTCTGCCGCTGATGCGAACCGATCGGCGGGCACCTTTGCCAGCGCCTTCTCGATCACCTCGACTATGTAGAGAGGAATGCCCGGGCGTACCACCTCGATCGAGGGGACGCGCTCTTGCATATGGCGTGCGATTATAGCCTACGGCGTGCGGCCCGTGAACGGCGGTTCACCCACCAGCATTTCGTACAGCACGCACCCCAGCGCATATATGTCACAGCGCCCGTCGACTGGGCGACCGCCTGCTTGTTCGGGACTCATGTATGCCGGCGTGCCGATTGCCACCCCCGATTCGGTCAGCGTCTCAGCGCCCGCTTCGGCCATGGCGCTCGCAATGCCGAAATCCGCGACCACGGCATTGTCGCCCGTGAGCAGGATGTTTTCAGGTTTGATATCGCGGTGCACTACGCCACGCTCGTTGGCGTGTTGGAGTGCCTGTGCGACGTCGATGGCTATCGCAACAGCACCCTCGATCGTGAGTTGCTCTTCGCGATTGATACGTTCGCGCAGCGACTCCCCTTCGACGAAAGGCATCGAGTAATACAAAAGGCCGTCGGCCTCACCGGAGTCGTGGAGTGGCAGAATGTGGGGGTGCTGGAGCGACGCCTCTATTCGGATCTCGCGCAGGAAACGGTCTGTGCCTATTGAGCGTCCGAGTTCAGGGCGCAGGACCTTGAGAGCCACATCGCGGTCGTGTTTCAAATCGCGCGCGAGATACACGACCGCCATACCACCGCGGCCGAGTTCACGATCGATCATGTATCGCTCGGCGAGTGACCTCTTGATGCGTTCCAACAAGTCCGACACGGCGCGTCTCGATGTTGGAGGTTCTCAACGATATGGCTGGGTCGGGCGCTCCGCTAGAGTCGATGCTTGACTGGCGTTCGGTCAGCGGCCGGCGGCCACCAGTTGGCCACCAGCCGTATTGCACTCAAGTCCAAGGTGGGGGTGGTGGATCGCCCGGATCACCGGGGGGGACGCCGGCAGCGACCTCTAGCCGGATGATGTCGTCTCTCACCGTCTGGCCCCATTTGATCATGTCCTCGCCCCAGTCGATGATTGCCTGCACCATCTCCTTGCTGCACTCCTGCTTTTTCGGATTTCCTGTGGTGGTGGTTCGTTCCACCTTTGCTGGTGTCGTGTGCGAGTAATCCTGCTTGATTCGACCTTTTCCTTGCGGCGGCATGAATTCCTCCCAATGTCAAGTGACGTCACAGGCTGTCGATGGTTCAGTTGACGCGTTTCAGCAGCTCGGCACGTCGTTCCAGCTCCAGCTCAGACCGCTTATTGCCAAGTGCTCGCGCGGCTTCGAGCCGAATCTCCAGGCTGGCCCGCAAGAACACCGTGTTGACGATGTTTGACGCACCTGGTGAATCGAACGACGTAGCCACGCGGTATGCCTCGTCATACCGACCTTTCGCAAGCAACAGACGCGCAAGCGTTAGGCGCTCGAGGCCGAGTGATCCCCAAGGATTCTCCAGGTTGGACCGACGGCCATACGGTTTCAGTGCGCGAAGTAGTTGAATCGCGCGTGTCGTGTCACCCTCCGCCAGCGCAACGTGTGCTGACATCTCACGTGCAACGTGGTCAGTCCTTGAGCGGCCGGTCTGCGGAACACGAGCCAACAAGGTATCGCGGATGACGCGCGCCTCCTCCACGTTTCCGTGGTAGGCGTCCCAAACCCCGAGAAACCATAGCTGCCAATCAGACAATTCGAACAACTCTTGCCGCGCTGCGTCCGCGACGGAATCGGCCAATTCGTCAACGTCAGCTCCAGCGAGTGCCAAAACGATGCTCTGGTACTGCGGTGTGCCGTCAAACTCAGACATCGTATCGACGAGAACGGCCAGCTCTTCTGACTGCCCCGTGCTGGCTAGCATACCCATCAATCCCGTCATAGCCGCAAACCGCCACGCGATGTCCGACTGCGTGGGTTCTCGTAAGGCGCGCCAGGCTTCCGTTGCGCACCCCGGGTACGCTCCACCCACTCCGAGCGCGCGTGCAGCCTGGCCCACCGCCGTGACATCCTCTATCATCTCTGCCTGCCAGTCGATTCCCTCGGGTCCCGCCTCGGCGCAGCGCATCATCAGCTCGAGTTTCTTAAGGGCGTACCCGGACGTATCTGGCGAGGCTGCCCGATACCGCGTCAGCAGCTCCGACGCCCGCGTGAGTTCGTGTTCGGCAACCGCATGTTCGAACAGGTGGAACAGCGCCGGGGCAGATCCTTCCGTATTCAGGTACACCTGCTCGAAGGCGTGCTTCGCGAGTGAGTCTTGCGGTGTTTTGCGGGGGAGGAGGTGGGTATAGACCTCGCCGAGACCGGTCCAGGACTCTGCCCAATTCTCATCGAACGAGATTGCCTGCTCGAAGTGGTACACTGCGGTGTCGGCATCCGCATTCAAGAAGGCCTCCCAGCCTCTGGCAAAGTGCAGATGTTTCTCGCTGAGGGTCGGGGCGTGCTCGAGCGCGACCGCGATAAGAGCCCGCGCCATCCCGACATCGTGCCGCCAACTCGCCGCTTGCGCTGCCTTGATCGCCGCCAGCGTAAACGAGGAATCCAGGTTTACAGCCTCGCTGTAATCTTGGAACGCCTTATCGAACCGACCGGCGTGGAAGTGTCTCTCAGCTTGCACGAATGCCTGCACGGCTTCTGCGTCCCTTCCTGCTATGGCGGAGACATCAACGGTTTCCTCCGGCAGGAATTCCAGCAGCAACTCTCCGACGGCCTCCACGCCGAGAATCCGGGCATCGGCGCGCCTTCCGGCAGTATCGGCCCTCGCAACGACGGAATCACCTGCAACGTCGTGCAATGTCAGGTAGGTGTGCCACGTGTCGCCCTCTTGAAGAGTGCGACCGAAGAGATAGATGCCTGCTCCCTCGCTCCGCGAGAACGCTCGCCTACCGCGCGCGGACATTCGGGTTAACTCCTCCGGGTCTTCGACCAGGTCAACTGCGTTGATCCACCTGAGCGAGCTTCGGCCGTCCAACGCATTCCAGATCAGGTATGCGTTGTCTATGCCAAGGCCCGCTTCTGCGGGACCCACTTCACCCGACACATCGAGAGGGAACACCATCACCCAATCGGGATTCAAAGGCCCGGGGCGGAAAAAGAACAGCCATAAACCGATCGTGATGGCAACCACGGCACTCGCCACCCCGGCGAACATCTGCCATCGCCTGCGGCGTACGCTCAGTCGAACCACTCGGACCTCTGACGAGACTCCCTTGTGCAGCGCCTTGCCGAAATCATCAGCAGTCTGGTACCTGTCGGCCGGGACTTTCTCGAGTGCTTTCTCGATTACCGCAACTACCCCGGAAGGAACATTGGGACGCACGATCTCGAGCGACGGCACCCGCTCGTTGGCGTGTCTGGCCAGAACGGCGACCGGAGTCGGCCCGCTGAATGGGGGTTCGCCTGCCAGCATCTCGTAGACGACCAGGCCCAATGAATAGACGTCGCTCCTGTAGTCGAGGTCTGACGAGCCAAGTGCCTGCTCGGGACTCATGTATGTGGGAGTGCCGACGGCGAAACCAGAATCGGTGAGCTGCTCGTCGGCGGCCGCACTGAGCGCGCGCGCAACTCCAAAGTCCGCAACGAGTGCGTGCCCGTTCGTGAGCAATATGTTTTCCGGCTTGAGGTCGCGGTGCACGACGTTGTGGCTGTGGGCATACGCGACGGCGTCGGAGATCTGTTCCGCGATGTTCAGTGCTTGGTCCAGCTCCATTTGCTTCTCGCGCCTGAGTCTTTCGCGCAGGTTTTCTCCCTCTACGTACGGCATGGAGTAATAGAGCAAGCCGTCTGCCTCACCCGAGTCGTAGAGGGCCAAAATGTGAGGATGCTGAAGCGAGGCCTCGATCTCGATTTCGCGCAGGAAGCGTTCGGGCCCCACCGATGCTGCCAATTCGGGGCGAAGTACCTTGAGGGCCACCTTCCGGTGGTGCTTCAAATCGTCGGCGAGAAAGACATAAGCCATCCCGCCGCGACCGATTTCCTGCTCGACCGTGTATCTGTCTTTTAGTGCCGTCCGGAGTCGATCATGAACTTTGTTCATTGCACGATCCGAGGGAGACGGGGCAGATAATTTGCATTTAGAATCGGCGCTTCGCCAGGAGTCGGCGCCCGGCGCCGGCTCCGAGGCACCTACGGGCTTTACGTCTCCCGGCGAACATTTCGCCAAGGACACGCGGCGACTTCGCCACCGCTTGCCAGTGCGTACGCCCATAGTACCTCCAACATGTCCTGAAAATTTGAACTTTGGCGGTCAATTATCGGTCAATTGGAGGGCGGTGGGAGTCAAGTGGGGGAGAAACCGGACGGGCTAGCGGTCTCTCCCAAGCCGAGCGGCGCCCAGTTCCGCTCGGCGCAGCAGCGGGGCAATAAGTTCGTCACCTGTGAGCCAGGCGTTCTGGAATCTCTGGTAGTACTCGAGTGCGAGTGCTGTATCGCCCAGCGCCTCATAAGCCTCAGCCCGCAGGAGATAAGAGTGGATGCGCAATCCCCAACCGAAATCGAACGTTTCCAGGCGCAAGGGCAAGCTATCCACGCGGCTGAACTGCTGAAGCGCGAGGAGATCATCCCCTATTCTTTGCGCTACCAGACCGTGGAGGAATGAACGCGTTGCTTCACTGACGCCGAGTGTTTCTGTTTGGAGTGAAGATTCCAGGTGTCGACGCGCACTGCTCGGATCGCTTTCGCTGTTGAGCAATGCGTGCCACATCGGGTGTTCGAGCTGATCGGCCCTCACCCAGGAAGCCATCTTCGACAAATCGAACGCCAAACCGAGAGCAATACGGAATGCCATGTCCCGGCGGAGCAATTCAATCTGACGTGGGGAATACAGCGGTTCGTACCACCGGTCCTCTATCGCTTCGAGCTCCCTGTCAATCGCCGCTCCCTGCACGCCGGCGATCCCGAGCATGCGCATCCGAGCAACATTGGTCTCCGCACCCTGATATGAGAGGAGCGAATCCGCAATCGGGTCCTCGATGAACCAGCGGGTCCAGGGCGTAGATGCGATATCCATAGCACGGGCAATCTGCCCTCGAGCGAGCAGCACGTTGGTGCTCACCATCGGCGCTCTGCCGGGTGCATACTGAGCCAGCGCTCTCTCATTCAACACGGCCGCACTGTCGACCATTCCCGCGCCATTCAAGAAGCTACCGATTCGAGCTAACTCGCGCGGCGTGGTGTCGCGTTTGAGGGAAAGAGCTAGCCCAGCGTGTTCCGCCGCGACTCTTGCAAGGCTGTCGATAATCGTAGGCGATCCAATGCCGATACGCGTGCGTTGGCCGAGCACTGCTTTCGCCAGTTCCTCGTGAGGTTTCGCTTCGTTCGGAGCATATTCCGCCCAGCGGCGTAACAGCGCCAGAGATCTTTGAACGACAATGTCTGCGCCTTCAGAAGCATCATCTCTATTCAGCGTATCGAATACGGCTTTTCGTATCCATACGATCGTATCTAGTGCAGCAGGACAAAACGCAATCGCTCGTTGGGGCGTGGTTAGCTCCCAATGCGCGATCAACTCCTCCCTCGGTTCCTCGAAGCCCGTGCAGGCAACGATATCGACAGCTCGTCTCACCTTCCGGTTGATATCGAACATGTGTCCGTAGCCGAGGTCGAAGGCGGGCTGTAGACGGAGTGCCGACTCGAACGCCTCGAGCGCAACATTGTAGTTGCCTCGCGGCAACAAAGATCCGGTTTCGGCGTCCTCGACAAGCCATGGGTCGCGGTATTCGACACTGCCGAGCAACAACCATGCATAAACGTCCGTGGAATCAGCACGGAGAATCCTGTTGTAGAGCTCGCGTGCCTCTGGGTACTCGCCTCTCTGGAAGGACCGAAACGCGAGAATGTGCATGCTGTCTCGTGTCGTCAGTCCACCGACGTGTCGGAGTGCTACCCCTGTCAGTTGCTGGATCTCTACACCGAGTGTGCGTAACTGCCTCGAATGTGGAGCCGCCTGCCAATACAGTGTTTGTGCAAGGTGATGGTACGCCAGACCGAATGTGGAGTCGAGATCGATCGCTCTCCTGAAACTCTGTTCGGCTTCGCTGAGCCTCCACCGCTCGAGGTAGCCGAGGCCTTCCATGTCTTGCATCAGCGCGTCTGGATTGTCCGTTGCACGCCTGATTTCGGCCATCTGCAGCGGCACGTTGCTTAGGCCGAGAATTCCTTGGACGATTGGCGCGACCAATGCCTGCTGATCGTTCCTCAAACCCCGCGAGTGGAACGGTCTCTCAACCGACCGGCCCGTGGCTGCGTCGAACACACCTGTGTCCAGCAGCGCTGAATCACCCTCCAGACTAACAGTGACGGTGACCAGGGCCTGAACACCGAGCGTTCTTGCCAACTCCACCCCGTCATCGATGAACTCGAGCGTGGGGCCAACCAGGTCGAGGTCGAACATCGGTCCCGCTAGCGAGACGCGCGGCACGGCTCGTATCGATTCCCAGCTGTTCAGCTCTCTAGTGATCAGATTCGCGATGTCCACCGCGACGGTACGCTCTTGTTCACTCGAAGTTGAAGAGTGGTACGGAAGAACGACGACCGATTCAGGTCTGCCCTGAAATCCCGGAGCCGCACCAAATGGCAGGAGGTCTCGCAGCAACGGCGAGGTGGATATCAGTATCGCGACCAACAGCAGCACCGCCATCACCGGATGCCGCTTAGTCACGCGCACGACTGTCTCGAGCGTGATCAGCGGCGGTCGAATCGGTTTGAACTCGATGCCTCCCTCCAACGCCGCAACTAACTCTGCGGCCGTGGCAAACCTGTCGGCCGGCACTTTCGCCAGTGCCTTCTCAACAACGTTCGCGACACGCAGCGGGATGCCTGGCCGTACGACGTCGAGAGTCGGGACCTTCTCACCCAGGTGTTTGGCTATGATCGCCTGCGGGGTTCGAGCAGAGAATGGTGGTTCACCCGCCAGCATTGCGTAGAGCACACAACCGAGCGAGTAGATGTCGGAGCGCCGGTCGAGCGCATCACTGCCGCTCGCCTGCTCGGGGCTCATGTACTCCGGTGTTCCGATGGCGAGGTTTGCATCGGTAATCGACTCGTATTCGCCTGCCTCGGACCGGGCACGTGCAATGCCGAAGTCCGCCACCCTGGCCTTACCGCTAGCGAGTAGGATGTTCTCCGGCTTGATGTCGCGGTGCACAATCCCCTGCTCGTGAGCGTATGCGAGCGCGTCACCAACCTCGCGGGCGATCTGAAGCGCGTCCTCCAGCGGCAGCGCACCGTCCCGCTCTATGCGATCGCGGAGCGACTCCCCTTCCACCAGCGGCATCGTGTAGTACAACAATCCGTCGGCATCACCCGAGTCGAACAACGGCAGAATGTTGGGATGTTCGAGGTTGGCAGCGATCTTGACTTCGCGCACGAACCGCTTGGTGCCAATCGATTTCGTCAACTCAGGCCGGAGAACCTTGATGGCGACATTGCGTTGGTTCTTGAGGTCACGCGCGAGATAGACGACAGACATCCCGCCTCGGCCGATCTCGCGTTCGACCGTGTAGCGTGCGCATTCCGGCGATTTCGAACAGTGATTCCGGATGAAGACGATCGCCGAATC
>CAZFHS010000021.1:0-97095 GCA_964518955.1 uncultured Gemmatimonadaceae bacterium
GGTGCTTTTGTCGTCTTCGGTTACAAGGATTTTCATTCCACCGTGTGCCTAACTATCCAATTAGCCTGACCAGTGTATCGAGATATCATGCGCAATGCCGCTTCGTAATGAGATAGCCTGCGAGGGCTCTTGGCCATCAAGTGCATGCAATACCCCATCTTAGAATCGAGGCCACTTCGTTCGCCCGTAGATGGCCTGCAAATCGGCGCCGCGATAATACGCTACGGTCCTGGGGATCGCAAGCAGCGTATCCACGCGCTACAGGGCGTCGAACGGGCTCTGGACGCCGAGCCCGCCACGGTTCAGAACGTGGGTGTATATCATCGTCGTACGCACGTCTTTGTGACCCAGCAGCTCCTGAACGGTTCGTATGTCATACCCGGAGTCCAGCAGATGTGTTGCAAACGAATGCCTCAACGTATGACACGTCGCTCGTTTCGATATGCCGCTCGCTCGTACAGCCTGGCACAACGCCCGCTGCACGACAGTCTCGTGCAGATGGTGGCGCCGTCGCTGTCCCGTGTCTCCGTGCGAGTACTTCCGGGTAGCCGGAAATACCCACTGCCACTGCCAATCCCGTCCCGCACTCGGTGACTTCCGCGCAAACGCCTTGGGCAATTCCACCCAGCCTGCGCCTGCCGCAACGTCTTGCAGGAACTGAGCCTTCACCCTGTCGAGATGCAATCGGAGGTCGGACAACAACCCACGGGGAAGAACCGTGACTCGATCGCGACCACCTTTTGGCGCTCGGATCCGCACCTCGCGACGCTCGAAATCGAGGTCCTTTGCCCTGAGCGTCAATGCCTCACCGAGCCTCATACCGGTCCCGTACAACACCGCCGCGACTAGATGTGCGGTCCCTTCCATCTTCCCCAACACCGCCTTCACCTCGCCCGGGGTCAATACCACCGGCAACCGCGACGGCCTCTTTGCGCGTACGACATCGTCCAGCCAGCCAAGCTCCTGGCGCAAAACATGTCGGTACAAGAAAAGCAATGCGCTCAATGCTTGATTCTGCGTCGACGCGCTTACGTTACGGTCTGTCGCCAACGCTGACAGAAAGGCCGTTGCCTCGGCTTTTCCCAAATCAGCCGGGTGACGATACCCGTGGAACCGCACGTACTGCTTCACCCAGCTCACATAACACTTTTCGGTACGCCGCGAATACTGCCGCATACGGATCTCATTCCGAATCCGGTCGATGAGTCGATCTTTCTTGCCGCCCGTGATTTGGCCTCCCTGCGACTGCCGATGGTCGGCCGTCAATATTCGATCAGGCCATCTATGTGACCTTCACCCAAAAAACGCAGTGAGTGCCCGAACTACCTGCGAATGCCCTCCTTGCTCTCCAGAATGCACTGCATCACAACGACATTACAGTCAACATGGCGCGGCCACTTCTCTGTCACCCCAACCAACACATCCACATCCCAAACGCCGCTAGCAGGTGCCACGCCCCGTGGCAGTACGTCGCGGACCTCGGAAACGATGCCTTCGTCGTCGTCTTCTCCTGTTGAGGGGTGTTAAGTGATTGTGGTACAATGAGTTAGGGGTGTTTTGCGCCCAATTGCCCCAAGTCGCGGACGGCTTAAGTAGGCCTGCATCGACTCGATGGAGGCCTACTTAGGCGGAGAGTGGCGTTCACAACGTCTTCCGTAAGGCTGCGGAAGACTTGAGTAAGGCCGCGGAAGGCCTATGTAACGTTCCCCAAACCGAAAGCGGCGCTCCCAACGCCGTGCGTAGCCTTCCTGAAGCCTAGGTCGGCGTCGCTCTAGGCGTTTGTAAGCCTTCTCATAGCTAGGGGAGGCCTCCCCTAGGTGTTTGTAGACAAGCATCACGCTGTGGTAACGCGCTCGGCAGAAGCGAAAAGGTCGCTTGACTGTTTGGTAACAATGACTTTAGGAGCGTCGATTCATCATTCATCGGTGCGAAGGAAGTCTTGGTCTCACGCATCATAAGTGAGTGGTAATAATACGGCTGTGATCAGGAAGCTTGAGGCGGTGGTGAGGACGGTTGCTACAGTCTGATTTCGGACTTCATGGCACGTTTGCTTCAGCCCTGCTCTTGGTCTAGGCAACGATGGAGCATCCGCCGTACATCGGATTGTACATGTACGATCCATCGTAGATTTCCATCGCGAGTACATTCGTTGGATCTATGGCCTGGTCCGGTTCGGCTCCGATGAAATGCCGGCCTGCGCGGCCGATCGACACGTTTCACGGCCGCATCCTCAGTTCCGCCGTCCGGCGTGACCACACCACCACGGCGCATCTGCCACCGTACTCTTCCTGCGTTTGTAAGGCGCTGGAATACACTTCTATCGCCAGCACGTCATACGGGTTGATGGCGTCTTCGATCCTCCCGCCCCGGTGTCGAACGCCGTCTACGAAAAATGTCGGGGTGCAGGAGCGAAGCGTCACTCTCCTACGTGATCCGGCAGAGCTGCTTTGGCGGACCCGGACGCCCGGCAAGCCTGTCAGATAGTCGTCGATGTATCGCGCAGAGCTTCTGCGTTTCTCTATGGTTTGCGGATCGAGATGCCGTCCCACGGTTGCCCTCTCCCTGTGGTAAAAGCCCTCCTCCTGTAAGTACCGAGCATGGGCGACCTGGACGGCCGCTTCAGCTGTGACCTCAACCGGGTCCATCTCAATAGGCAGAGCTTCCATCCACAGTTCCGTCCGTACCGAGTCGCCGGGGTTCAGGACGAGATCGGGAATCGTGACGGGCCTATAACCCAACCTGAGAGTCGACAAGATGTATCGGCCCCAGCGTGGGGCGGAGAGCAGAAAACCACCGTCGTTTGTTGAGCGATCCGTTGCGACGGTATCGCCTTGGAGATCCAGCAGTGTGACCTGTGCATTCGCGATTGTTTGATTGGTCGTGGAATCGCGGATCGTGCCGCGCACAGTCTGGCTGAGGCATTCGGCCGACTTGAATGCCAACACCAGGACTATGAGCAATAGCGGCCTAGGTACGCCCATGGATCGTCCAGACCAACATGACGCCGCACCCTGATTCGACTCCACTGAAACGTGCCGGAAGTTCCGCGATTCTTCGATACAACTCGACCGCGCCGACGTCGTTTGGATGGATGACGTCGTTGAGGATTAAGCTGCTGGCAAATGCCTTATCCTCGGCTGTGCGCGGGTCGTGGATTTGAAGGCCATCAACATAGATGAGTGGAGTTGAACACGGAGGTGCGTCCGTTCCGACAGGCATGCCGCGCAGCTTGACTCCCTGCCGCGTGACTATAAGGCCGGGGATTCCATAAAGGAGGTCTGTGAATTCTGATGCGCGGTCAATTCGGCGCGCGATCTCATCCCGGTCCAGGAAGAAACCGGCAGCACTCGTCTGCTGGCGTTGGAAGAATCCGACATCCTCCAAATAGCCGGATACAAATTCTGCCGTGACCGTCACCGGTTCCAGGGTATACGCATTCTGAGTGAGGCCCAAGTTCTTTTCGATACCGCTACCCGGCTCGAGGTCGAGTAGGTCGCTTCTATTGGGTGAGTACCCAAGCCTCCTTCCCATCACCCTGTAGGAACCCGGCTCGCTTGCAGAGAGCGCGTACCTGCCGAGTTCATTGGTGCGCGTCATCGCGACGGCCGTGCCGGAGTCCGACAACAGGGTGACCCAGGCCTCGGCTACTGGAGTGCCGTCAACCGCATCGGTAACCTTGCCGGTTATCTGAGCGACAGGTGAGAGAGCCAGGAATTCACCGCCGATGAGCGTGGGCTGATCGGCCGCAACGTCTACTTCGCCCGTTCGCGTTCTGTAGCCCGCGTGTTCGATGAAGAGTTGTTGCCGGCCGATCGGAATGCGGGAGAGGCTGAACATGCCTCTGGAGTCTGTCTCGGTTGCCTCGTCCACGCTTTCTACTGAAATGCGTGCGCCCGCAATCGGATCTCCCATGATTGAGTTGGTGACTGTGCCGGCCAACACGCCAGTCGACGTGGAGGCGGCGGTTAGGAGAAGGTCGGTGAGCCAGATTGGGCGGGAAGTCTCGTAAAACTCGCCTCCCACCTCTACGCCTCCGCCCTCGAAGCAAACGCGAACGATCCGGCTCTGTTTCTCGGACGTTACGGCGTACAGAAGCACGGGGCGGCCGAACTCCAAGTTGCAGAGGACGAAGCTCCCATCTTCCTCAACCGTAACTACCGATTCACGATTCCGGATGTTGAGCGGCTGGACGCTTTGAATGAGCTGCCAAGATGCCGCGACCTTAGCACCTGCCGCCGGTGCACCGGTCAAGGAATCGCGGACGGTGCCTACGAGCACGCGCCCGATTGAACCACCGGTACTCCTCGGGCAGAGCCTCGCAACCACATCGCCGAGCCGCGGCATAGATAGTGACACCGTGTCGGTGCGTCCGCGGGCCAACCGAACGGGCCGCGGTGGAACTACAAGCCCGACTGAATCCGCTCTCGGGTGCGAGAAGGTAACCCCGTACTCCCCTTCCAGCGGCGCGCCCAAGGAGAACCGCCCCTCTTGATTTGTCGTGTCGGCAAACCAGGTATCCGCAATTGTGACAATCGCACCCACCAATGGAATCGGTTCTCCTGCCGTCGAGTCAACTACGGCGCCCGTCAGCTCGGCAACCTCAGCTTGATATACCATGCCACCGTCTTCATCTCTGACGGTGAGCAGTTCACCGCCGCTCTCCCGATAGCGATCTACACGTCGACGCCTTTCCCGATCGAAAGAACTCACCCGTTCTTCCACGAACGAAGTAGGGAAGTCGATCTGCCAACGGTGGACGAACCAAGCCCCTCCAGGTAAACGCAAGAATTCGACATTGCCTCCCGGAGGTTTCCCGGCTCGCAGATCGTGTTGAAGGTTTGTGTACGAATACTCCAGTGTGCGCAGCTCTGACGTTCGCATGTCGAGCCACAACACCCCCTCAACATCCGGTAGGTCCCGCCCAGGCGCGGGTTCGAATGCGAGGCCGAGCAGATCCTCTCCGTCACGTTGCTGCTTACGCAGCCGAAAGCAGTGCGTCTGAAGAAACTGCTCGTCTTGAAGCACAACGGCATCGGGCGCGTAGTAGTAGGTGCCGCTGTCCGCAACGTCTACATACCCCTCTGCCGCCAACAGCCGCGGACTGCGGCTCACGAATGGAGAACGCGCATACGCGATGGCTGGGCGATGTGACTCTCGGTATATGCGGCGGCCGCCCCTGCCCAAATCGCGTTCGTAGACGTTACTCACTGTGTGGTGCAAACCCTGCGAATTTGTCCAAGTAGCAGCGGCGAGCGCTTTCCTGATCTCTTCCCACACGACCGCGGTCTCGGCGTTCTCCTCAGGAGACACCCGGCAGCGGTCCTCCCGCGTCACCTCGATTGTGGCAAGCTGAATGGGCAGGCTTATGATGGCGAGATCGATGTTCACGACGCCTGTCGCGGAGACCGTGACTGGGTCGCTCACGAACGCTCGATAGCCGATACGCTCGGTACGGAGTAGGTAGACGCCGGGCGCCGGTGCACGTAGCCTGTAGGAGCCGTTGGGTGACCAGAGAACCCGCTCGACTTCGTTCTCGAGCCGGTCGAGGAGCACCACGAAACCGGAGCCAACCGGGACGCCCGACCGTGCGTCGGACACGGTTCCCGTAATGACTTGGGCAAACAAGGGTGATGCGCTGACTTGCAGGAGAAGCAAGCCCGCCGCGAGGGTGAAGAACAATCGCCTCGTTGGCTCGAAGCGCATTGTGGACGAAACCTCCGCAAGAGGAGTCCAGCTTCTCGTTTGTTTACCCCGGGAGGGCGGTTGTGTGCCGACTGCCGATTACTGCTGCTCTCCCTCCCCCCAGAACCCCTCTGGAGTCCGAACGAGATTCTGCAATCCGGTCCGCTCCAATGCCGCTTCTATCTCGGCCTGTGACAGTGCCAACACTTCAGCCACGTCGACCGTATTCACCTGCCGGTTCAGCATCAGCACTTCACCGTTCACGATGACCGTCTCGACATCGTTGCCGTTGGCGAAATACGCCACGCGATAGAGCGGCATGTTGGCGGGGTAGAGATGCGGCTGAGCCATGTCGATCAGGATGATGTCTGCCTTCTTGCCCGGCTCGAGCGACCCGATCTCATCTTCTAGACCGAGTGCGCGGGCGCCATCGATCGTCGCCATCTCGAGGACCTGGCCGGCGGGCAGAACGTTTCTGTCGCGGAAGTGGAACCGGTGGTACCGCATGGCCTGGAACATGTGGCGGAACATGTCGTTGCTGCGGTCAGGCGCCACGCCGTCAGATCCCAGCATTACAGTCACTCCCGCGGCCATGAGCTCGGTCGCGGGGCAACGCCGGTTGATCGAGGCGATTGCACTCGGGTTGTGAACGATGCGCGTGTTGGTCTCCGCGCAGAGGGCGATCTCTTCGTCGGTGAGCTCTGTCGAGTGAGAGAAGAGTGCGTCGGGTCCGAGTATGTCGAGCACCTCGTGAGCGAACTTGACCGTGCCCGTGGTATGGCCATCCTGTGTGAACCTGAGACCGTACTCTCTCGACAAATCCCTGGCCGCCCTGGTGCGCCTGATCAAATCCTGCATGTCTGCGTCGCTCAACTCCCCGTACTCGGGGTGATGCGTCGGCATCATGACCGCGATGTTGATTCGGCCATCGCCTTCGCCATGCCAACGCTGGATCAACTCTTCCGTTACTTCGAGCTGTCTCTCGAAGGTCACCTGTACCTCGGTCCGAGTGTCGCCGTCCCAGTGAGCGTAAGTCCGTGGGAAAGGCGGGCGGCGTGGCCCGACCGCGAGGAACCACCGAACGCCGACCTCCTCGATGGCCGCGAGGTATGCGTCCCCGTAGCGAGGATCGTCGGTGCGCATTACGCTGTCGCCACCGCCGAAGAATGTGAGCCCTGTGGTCACGCCGAACCTGAGTCGTTCAACCGCCGTGAGGAGAGCGTCCGCCCGCCAGAATGTTTCGGTCGAACCCAGAGCATAGATGCTCTCGGTTGCGCCGTACCACTCACCGGTGTCGGTTCCCAAACTCTTTACCAGGCCGTGACCGGCATGGCCGTGACCGTCTATCAACCCGGGCATGACCACGTTGTCGCTCGCGTCGATCACCTGATCGGCACGGTAGCTTGCCTCGATGTCGTCGGTGGCGCCGATGGCCGCGATTCGGTCTCCAACGATTGCCACAGCCGCATTCTCCAGGACTCGGCGCTCGGCGTCCATTGTGATGACGGTGCCGTTGGTTATCAGGATGTCTGCTTGTTCCCGGTCGGAACCGGGGCCACTGCAAGCGGCTGTGAAAAGAGCAAGAACTACGAGAGAGGTTGAGCCTTTGACGGTCATGTGAAAGCGCCTATTTGGGAAGGGTGAAGAATCTGGTTCCGAATGCTCGGAAGTATGTCGGCAGTGCCTGGTAGTGTCCAGGCTTCGCGTCAGGAGCCGAGAAGG
The DNA here is from genome assembly GCA_964518955.1 of uncultured Gemmatimonadaceae bacterium. Classification (GTDB taxonomy): domain Bacteria; phylum Gemmatimonadota; class Gemmatimonadetes; order Gemmatimonadales; family GWC2-71-9; genus JBDGYW01. The sequence goes on from CAZFHS010000021.1 coordinate 7,405, forward strand.
AGCCTCGTTCTGAGCATCAAACCGATGGCGGTACGACTCGTCTGCAGTGGATCGAGGAGCTGTGCTTCAACGAATGGACGGAAAGCACCGAGATCGAAGCTCAGACCCGCAAGGACACTGTGATGCGCCGCGATCGATTCACCGTCCAGGTCGCTGGCCATCACGTCGCGCTTCGAGACGCCGGTTCCCATTCCTCCGTACAGCGGGGAACGTCGCCCAAAGGGTCTCGTGGTGAGGTTGGCGAACACTTGCCACGCGTCGCCCACGCCGCCCGTTCTCACATTCGTGTTCATCTGCAAACGCACCGGGCTGTCGCCACTGCGAACCCGAGTGATGAACGAAGCTCCAATGTACCGTCCCGTGCCCGACGCCTCCCCGCCGTGCAACCCGCCAAAATGCACGCCGAACTCGAAAGGCGAAGGCTCGCGCTGCACCTTACTCCAAAACATGATGATGCCGGCTGTGTCCTGACACCCAGGTGGCGGCGGAGCAAGAAACTCCCCCGGGAGGACACCCACCTCATCTACTCGATGAACCTCGATCCCGCCCAGCGAATTCGCAGGCACCCATTCGTTGATCGTGGTCAGATCCAAGAGCCGGATGCCGTCAACGAACGCGACGTAACAAGGTGAGAACTCCGTTCTGGCAAACGGATCTCTCAAGTCACGTGGCCGGGCGCGAATCCTCAGCCGCCTCAGGTGATTCGTGAGGTCCATGCCACCTATCCTGGCGATCTCATCGCCGGTCAGATAACGGCCAAACCCCTGCTCGCGCCGCTCGTAGAACCCGACCAGGCCTGGGTTCGCGATAGCGACGCGCTCTCCCTGCACGACGATTCGCTCCACGTTTGTGGGGGCTGGAAACAGTGTCACATCGACCTGCAATGACGCCCCGGTGTCTGGCACAACCACATCCTGAGCGCTCGATGCGTAACCGATTCTCCTGAATACCAGAGTGAAACTCTCACTGGCGATCGACAACTCGGGTGTTTGGTAAGTGCCGGCTTCATTGGTGGCCGCCACTACGAGGCTGTCGAAAATCACAGAAGCCGCAGCAATCGGTTCGCCCGAACTCGCGTCCCTCACGATACCCGACATGGTGACGGTCCTGCGTTGGGCTTCAACGTCTACGCGCGAGATGAATAGCGTAGTCAACAGCAGCAACGCTGCCCGCACAAAGATTGAGCGAGTAACGATGAGGGCCTTCTCCGCTATTCTCAGAATCAACCGTCGCTGCAAGGTGTTAATGAGCCGTCGGGCAGCCGGGTTTCGAGCCAGCCTCCACCAGGAGTGACTCTGGCGCGAATCCAACCGCTCGATGTGCTCTTCGTGACAACCGCGCAGACCGGCGGCACTTCGCCGGCCAGCCCGAGAGTCTCGTTGAACTCGCCGTCGATGCTGCGATGGTCGTTTACCACAGCGGTCCATTGGGTATTGGATCTGATTTCTAGTTTGAAGTTCGATCGATCGTATGACGTGCCGCGAGGGCGAAGTTGGAGTCCGCAGGCAGTGAGCCCAACCGCAAGCGCGAGAATCCCCATCAGAATGCTGCGCCGGTTCATCAAACACCTCTCGATCGAATCGATCTTTGTGTAGCCATCGGCAACACCCTACGCCTCAGCCTGTCCATGTCAATGTACACCGCCGCAACACGGCATTCCGGAGGGCAGTCGGGTCCGTTTGGCCGGTAATTGCTGTATTCGGGTTTGGCGGTCGCCTCGACGCTCGCAGTTGCCCATGACACGCGGATTGTGACCAAGTCCGGCAGGTAGTTCCAATACGCCGCAACAGCACCGTATTCCTTGACGTTGGTGAAATGCTGGGCGGGGGGGGCTTGATTGTCGTTGACTATCTCGATCGCAAGGCTGTCTGGCAGCTGGCCTTCGAGATACACGGTGAGGCCGCTATCGCACCCGACGAGCTCACAAATGTGATCGCACGCCGCACAGAGGGTCACGGTAGCCATCAAGGCAAGGATCCACAATCGACGACGGTTCATGGAAGGTTCGCCCGAGGTGGAGTCAGGGCCCAATACACTAGCCCAGCACTACAGTTCCGGAGTTGCGTTCGCGCCTATTCTCTGTATGCTCTAACCCACCACGTTTACGAGAGCATCCGTCAAGATGAATTGTATCAGAACGTTCTACGCCCCGCGCCCCCTGATCCTCAGTCTGATGACATGCTCAGTTGCTGCATGCGCGGGCGACGCAAGAGAGTCAGTTGGCGAGTGGGAAGGCACGATCGACACCCTCCCCAACGGCACGATCGAGGTCCACAACCCCAGCCACGGCATATGGGATTCCGCATCTGCCTGGCGGATAGACGAAGAGCTCCGCATCGGTAGTATAGAAGGGACCGGACCGGATCTGTTCGGGCAGATTTCTGCTCTCGAGGTGGATGAGTACGGCCGAATCTACGTTTTCGAGGGGCAGGCGCAGGAGCTCAGGGTATTCGATTCGTCCGGATCGTTTGTGCGCACCATAGGTCGCGAAGGCGGGGGGCCGGGTGAGTTCAAACAGGGCATCGGGATGGCATGGGCGCCTGACGGCAACCTCTGGGTGATCGACCCAGGCAACGTGCGCATCTCAGTGTTCGACACCTCGGGAGAGTATTTGACCATGAACCGGATCCAGGGTGGATATGTGATGATGCCCTGGAGAGGCCGCTTCGACCGCGCCGGACGGTTCTACCACTACGGACTGGATCTGGACGCGGAAGCCGGGAGCAGGTTCGTGATGGTGCAGTTCGACTCGGCACTGAACTCCCTCGACACTCTCCGCATACCGCCGGCTCCAGACACTCACTACTTCGAACTTCAATCCGAAGGCGGGTTCATGCGCGCCGGTGTGCCGTTTAGTGCCGGGATCAGCTGGACGCTCTCCCGCGCGGCTCACCTATGGTTTGCCAACACAGGCGAATACCGGATTTTCAAGAGAACGATGGAAGGAGATACAGCGCTGATCGTCTCGCGAGAGTTCGAGCCAATTCCGGTGACGGCGGCCGAAATCGACACCGCGATCATCTCCCTGGACTGGTTCACGCGCCAGGGTGGAAAGATCGACAGGTCGAAGTTCCCCAGTGTGAAACCGGCGCTAGCGACGATGTACGTGGACGACGAAAACCAACTCTGGGTGGTGCCGGTAGCGCAGACGACAGCAGATCGCGGCCGTCGCCTCGACGTGTTCGAAAGCGCCGGGCGCTACCTCGGCCGGATAAACCTCCCGTTCCGGCTTTCCTCGGGCCCGCTTCCTCTCTTTCGGCAAGGGTTCCTCTACGGCGTGACATCCGACGAGTTCGGCGTGCCGTACGTAATCAGGGCCAGAATCGTCAGGCCGTAGGCAGCCGACCGCATTCCAATTCTTCGGTTGACAACATCGGGGGAACTTTTTACGATCTACTACGTACTTAGTAGTTAGGTGGATGGTTGGTACGTGGGAGTTGTTTGTTGTGTTGAGCTAACTTCCATATTTGCAACTACTTAGCGGAAGGCATCTCGTGCCGGTACATCTGACGAATCGCGAAATTGACGTGATGGCAGTGCTCTGGGACCGGGGGTCGGCGACTGTAAGCGAGGTCAAACAGCACCTTGCGGAAGAACTCGCATACACCACGATCCTCACAGTCCTGCGTTCCCTCGAGGCCAAAGGGCACGTGCGGCACGATAAGGAGGGGAAAGCGTTCAGGTACTACCCCCTCGTCGAAGCCGAAGTTGCCGGCGACCGCACGCTGCGGCGTCTGCTCGACAAGGTCTATCTGGGTTCCCGCGAAATGCTCGTCACGCGTCTGCTCTCCGACAAAGCTGTTTCGCAGGACGAGCTGCGCAGAATACGTAGCATGCTCGACGAACGGCTCGAGGAGGCAGACGGATGATTGTCTCCTGGATGGCCTACAGCATTGCGGTTGCCCTTCTGCTGGGTGGTGCGGCGGCCGGTGCCGAACGCTGCCTCAGGTTGTACGGCAAAGCCGCCAGGTGGGTTTGGGTGACTGCACTCGTCGCGACAATCTCTTTGCCGATGGTTGGATTACTGGTGCCCGAAGCTCGTTCTATCCTGCCGGCGCTGCCGCAGGCACAGATAGGCGCAGCCGATCTACCCGCTTCACTGTGGCAGCTTCCGGGTTTGACGACAGTGTCCACGGAATCCCACGGCACGATCCTCGACGAGATGATTGTCACGCTGTGGATTTCGGCAACACTCTCACTACTGTTGCTCTACTCTTGGTCGGCGTGGCGGTTGGACCGGGAAGTTCGGACATACTCGAAGTCGAATGTCGGCGGTATTCCGGTGTTGGTGTCACAGAATCTGGGCCCCGCCGTTGTCGGGCTCAGAAGAGGGTCGATAGTCTTGCCAGAATGGGCCCTAGAGTGTGATGAACAGCTATTGTCGCTTTTGGCGCAGCACGAGCACGAACATTTGCGGGTCGGCGATTCACGGCTGCTGCTGGCCGCACTATCAATGCTGGTACTTCTGCCGTGGAATGTCGCCCTATGGTGGTACTTCGGGCGTCTTCGGCTGGCAGTTGAAGCCGACTGCGATCTACGGTTATTGAGAGGCGGAGCAGACCTACAAGTCTACAGCAGCCTCCTGTTGGACATTGGGTCCAGACGCAGCACTGCGCCGATCTCGGCACCGATATCGGTACTCGCCTTTTCGCGAAACCGCTCTTCACTCTTCCGGAGGATAAAGCTCATGACATCTAGACCTCGTAAGCGTTTTGCTCAAGCAGCACTGGCGATGGCAGCCACTCTGATGTTTGCGTTGCTGGCTTGCGAAATGCCTTTGCCGTTCGAGGAGGAGCCTGATGGTGCGCGGGCGTCCGAGACCGCCGCGAATTCAGACGCACCGACATACACAGTTACCATGGTGCGCCCCAACGTAGCTGTGGACACCTCGGTCCGTGTGGTGGTCCGTCAAAACAATGACGTGAACAGAGAGGTGGACGTCGAACCGCTCATCGTTGTTGATGGCGTGATCATGGGCCCCGAATCTAGATTCGACATCGAGTCGCTCGACACTCAAACGATAGAACGAATTGAGGTTGTGAAGGGTGGTGCAGCAGAAGCCCTTTATGGTGAGCGGGGCGCCAACGGTGTTATCAATATTTACCTCAAACAGGTTGTCCAGGTCGACACGACTGGCAACTGATCGAACCGCAGCTGAAACATCTGAAATCACGGCGGCATGTGCGGCAAAAGCGGCATATGCCGCACGTTTTAGAATGCCGCAAACGCCGCTCTCTCTCTCCTCCCTCTCCTCCCTCCTCTCCGTCCCCTTTGCTCCCCCTCCGCCCCTCTGCCCCTCCGCCCCTCTGCTCCAATCCGTAAGTCCCTCTATTCCAAGGGTTTACACCATCAACACAGAGTTGAAAAAGCGCCCCGAATGAGCTATATTTTACGGACCTCCAAAGGGGTCCGCGCGGCCCCTTTTCTCATATCTAGATTAGGACGCAAATGACTGGCCCGAACAACCGCGAACGTATCCTCTCCCGCTTGATAGAAGACGAATTGAAAGAGTCGTTCATCGATTACTCGATGAGCGTGATCGTTCAACGGGCATTGCCCGATGTACGTGACGGCTTGAAGCCCGTTCACCGCCGGATCCTTTACGCGATGAACGAACTCGGCCTGCAACCCGGGCGCGGTTACAAGAAGAGCGCGACCGTGGTTGGAGACGTATTGGGCAAATACCACCCGCACGGCGACTCCGCAGTCTACGACTCCATGGTCCGCATGGTGCAGGAATTCTCGCTGCGCTATCCACTTGTCGACGGGCAGGGGAATTTCGGGTCGGTCGACGGTGATAGCGCGGCGGCCTATCGGTATACCGAGGCTCGGCTGACTCGGGCGGCTGTCGCGATGCTCGAGGACATCGACAAAGAAACAGTCAACTACATTCCCAACTTCGACGATCGACTGGAAGAACCTACAGTACTGCCGTCCAAGCTGCCCAACCTGTTGGTCAATGGCTCTTCGGGAATCGCGGTCGGCATGGCCACGAACATCCCACCCCACAACGTCGCCGAGGTTGCTGGTGCGCTGAAATGTCTGATCGACAATCCCGATTGCGAGATCAGCGAGCTCCGCAAGCACGTGCTGGGGCCAGACTTTCCGACCGGCGGTTACATCTACGGACGTCAGGGGATAGTCGACTGCTACGAGACTGGGCGTGGCCGGATAGTAATGCGCGCGCGGGTGCAGGTCGAAGAGAAGGAGTCGTCCGGCAAGGCCCAGATTGTGGTTACCGAGATACCGTTCCAGGTCAACAAGTCCCGCCTCATCGAGCAGATTGCCGAGGGCGTTCGCCTGAAGAGAATCACGGACGTCTCGGCCCTTCGCGACGAATCCGATCGTGACGGCATGAGGATCGTGATCGAATTGAAGCGCGACTCGAATCCAAAGGTCGTGCTGAATCAGCTCTACAAACGCACCCAGATGCAGAGCACGTTCGGTTCCATCATGCTGGCTTTGGTAGATGGTGTGCCGAAGGTGTTGAATCTCAAGGAGATTCTGCAGCACTTCATCGAACATCGCCACGAGATCATCACTCGGCGCACTCAATTCGATCTGGACAAGGCCCAGGCCCGCGAGCACATCCTCGAAGGTCTCAAGGTCGCAGTCGATAACATCGACGAAGTCATCAAGATCATCCGTGGTGCGAAAGACGTTGCTGCGGCCGACGCAGCACTGAGAAAGAAGTTCAACCTCTCGGAGAAACAGAGCGAAGCGATCCTCAACATGCGACTCGCCAAGCTCACGTCGCTCGAGATCGAAAAACTCGAGGCCGAGCTCAAAGAAGTCCGTACCGAGATCAAGGATCTGAAGGGCATCTTGGCTTCGAAGGAGAGGCGCTTCGAGATCCTCAAGTCCGAACTCGACGACATGGTGAAGCGGTTTGGCGATCCACGGCGCAGTGAGATCGTTGCAGATGAAGGTGAGTTTTCGATCGAAGATCTGATTGCCGAAGAAGACATGGTAATCACGATCTCTCACGCGGGATACATCAAGCGCATTCCTGTAGGCACGTACCGTCGCCAGCGACGTGGCGGCCGTGGCCTAAACGGGATGGGCACCAAAGAGGATGATTGGGTAGAACACCTCTTTGTGGCATCGACTCACGACTACGTCCTCTTCTTCACGCAGGCCGGAAGAGTGTATTGGCTGAAAGTGTACGACATTCCGCAGGGAGGTCGTGCGGCGCGAGGCAAGCCGATCATCAACCTCATTGAAATACAGTCTGGTGAGCGAATCGCCGCATTCGTGAATGTTCGGGAATTCAGCGACACACAGTACTTGATGTTCGCCACTGCTGACGGCACCATCAAGAAGACCAAGCTCTCCGCGTACGGCAATCCGCGCTCGAGCGGGATCAATGCCATCAACATCGACAGGGGCGACGAATTGATCGACGTGCGCCTCACCGATGGCACCAACGACATCGTGCTTGCCACATCCAGAGGCATGAGCATTCGATTCTCGGAAAAGGATGCTCGCGAAATGGGGCGTGCTACGGCTGGCGTGAGAGGGATTCAGCTACAGGGTGACGACCGCGTCATCGAGATGGTGGTCGTCCGACGCGATGCGACTCTGTTGGTTATCAGCGAGAAGGGCATGGGCAAGCGCTCGGAGCTAACCGACTACAGAGTGCAGAAACGCGGTGGCAAGGGCATCATCACGCTGAAGTGCACCGACAAGACCGGTTACATAGTTGCGCTGAAGGAAGTACAGCCTGACGACGAACTCATGATGGTAACCGGCAACGGCGTTATCATTCGTGTGCCAGTGGACGGCATCCGTGTGATCGGACGAAATACACAGGGCGTGAAGGTCATGAACCTCGATGCCGGTGATGTTGTCAAAGACGTAGCGCGGGTCGTAAAGGAAGATGATGAGGCTGAAGTCGAAACCGGTGATGCTGAGACTAGCGCCGCGCCGGCCGAGGGCCAAGAATAATTCACGAGCCTGACGCCTTGGTGACGATCGAAGATATACGAGAGGCCGCCGAGGGTTTTTGGGGCGTGGCTCCGGCAACGCCATTGGTGCCGGCACCCGGCCTCGAGGCGATCGCCGGTTTTCCCGTTTTTCTGAAGCTCGAAAACACACACGCAACCGGCGCATTCAAGATGCGCGGGGCGCTCACCGCCGTTCGGCGTCTGCCAGCGGAATACCAGAACGCCGGTGTTCTCACCTATTCAAGTGGCAATCACGGACAGGCGCTCGCGTTTGCAGCGCAGCGCATGGGTATTCGCGCGGTTGTCGTGATGCCTGAGACCGCACCGACTACCAAGGTCGAAGGTGTGAAGCGCTGGGGTGGTGAAACCGTCTTTGCCGGCACCACCTCGGAAGACCGGTACACGAGAGGCCTCGAGATCGCGGAAGCTGAGGGCCTGACGGTCATACCGCCATTCGATCATCCTGACATCATTGCCGGTCAGGGAACCACAGGCCTGGAAATAGTGGAGCAATTGCCGCAAGTGGCCCATGTGGTGTTTCCGGTGGGCGGTGGTGGCCTTGCGGCCGGTGTGACTACGGCACTGTCCGCGTTGCGCTCCGAGACGAAGCTCACAGGGGTTGAACCGGAAGGCGCGGCGGCCTTTGGCGCTGCGCTCGAAGCGGGGCGACCGGTGCGACTAGACAAAACGGAGAGTATTGCAGACGGGCTGCTTCCGCTTTCTGTCGGGACCATTACCTTCAACCATCTGCGCGGACGCACCGACGCTGTTACTGTGTCAGAGGCCGCCATCGCTGAGGCTACGCTCTGGCTTCGAGGCGAAGCGGGAGTTTTGACGGAACCTTCAGGCGCTGTAACTACGGCAGCGATCCGCACTGGTGTCATTCAGCCCGACGGACCTACGGTGCTGATCGTCAGCGGGGGCAATGCTGACGACAAGGTCCTCGAGGAATTGGCTAAGTTCGAAGTCTAGAACGCCTATGACGACAGCTGAGAAGGCCAGAATCCTGGTTGTCGACGACGACGAAGGTCTGCTCAAGACCTTAGCGTGGATACTCAATGACAAGGGACATGTCGTTGTCCCTGTGTCCGAGAGCGTCGACCTATTGCCGCGCATGGTTGAGGAGCGTCCCGACCTCTTGATGCTCGACATTATGATGCCAAAGGTTGACGGCCTTCAGTTGCTCGAGAAGATCAGGGGTGACGATCGTTGGCGCGATCTTCCAGTTTTGATGATCTCATCGATGTCTCCCGAAGACGGAACCGTCAAGGCGCTCGGGATGGGTGCCTCTGACTTCATCTCCAAGCCGTTCCGGGTCAAAGAACTCCTGGCGCGCGTCGAAGCCCATCTGAGAACTGGGCGGGCACTGCGCGATGCGCGCAGAGAGGCACAGGAACAAGCGGCCGAAGCGAAGGCTCGTGCGGAAGAAGCTGCCATTCGATCGGAGATGGTAGATATCCTGCATGAGGTCACCGACGCGCTGAACTCTGAGGAGATTTACCACATCCTCGCTCAGCGAGTAGCCCACGTTTTGAATATCGCGAAGTGCTCGCTCGTGATACCTCAGCCGGGCGGGGATGTCGGACTGATCATGGTGGCGTCTGACGATCCGATGCTGCGCAATTTGGAAATCCAGCTCGAGGGGTATCCGGAAATACGGCGCGCGCTGGAAACCAACCAACCAGTGCTGATTGCCGACGTACAGGTCGATCCGCTCTACAGCGAGGTGCGAGAACGCTGGCGCCAAGACGGCATCAATGTGGCGACCAAGTCGGTCATCGCAATTCCGTTTGCTCTCCATGGTGCCGAATCGGGCGTTTTTTTCCTACGCACCATGGCCGATGGCGTAACGTTGACAGAGGCAGATGTATCGTTTGCTGAAGAGGTGATCAGAACCGCCGTCAACGCGATCGAAAAGGCATATCAACTCGAGTCGGTTCAGTCGGACAAAGAGAAGTACCGCTGGCTCGCCACGGTGGACGCTCTTACGGGGTGTATGAATAGACGCGCGTTCACGGAACGTCTAGAACGTGAACTCGATCGTGTGAGGCGTTACGGCGTCAAGCTCAGCGTTATGATGATCGACCTGGATCATTTCAAAGACGTTAATGACAGCCACGGCCACATTGTAGGTGACAGTGTACTGCGTCAGCTGGGTGATCTCCTCAGAGATGAGGTGCGGTCGGTAGACCTCGCGGCAAGATATGGTGGTGAAGAGTTCGTGATCCTGCTGCCCGACACGGACCTGGAAGGTGCGGTGGTGTTTGCGGAACGTCTCAGGAAGCGGGTGGAAGAGCGTGATTTCGCGGAGGCTGGAGACCCTCTCAGGATCACTGTTTCGGTGGGTGTCGCGTCCGCAAGCGTCGAGGCTGGGGTAACTGAACCTGAATCGCTGATTGCCAAGGCGGACGAAGCGCTTTATCGTGCGAAGAATGAGGGTCGAAACCGGGTGAGGCCATGAGCAGACGGTGCCCTAGGTGTAATAACGTGTATGCAGGCGAAGCGCGCTTCTGCCCTAAGGATGGGAGCCAGCTCGTGGACGTTGATGGGAAAGATTCGCCTCCCACTCCGCCAGCGGGTGTTATGGATGGCTCGCATACAGTGGCGCGGAAGATCGTTCCAAAGACGGGCGCGTCTCTCGATAGGGCGGCGACTCTCGTAAACGAAGTTTTGGACAATCGTTACAAGGTGGAGGGGCGGCTGGGCGAGGGTGGGATGTCGTTTGTCTACGAAGCTACCGACGTCCACACAGGCAAACAGCTTGCTATCAAAGTACTGAGCCCCAAGCTCAGTCGTGACGCCAATTCCATTCAACGACTGCGTCGCGAGGCTGGATTGGCAATGAGGCTCAAGCACCCCAACGTATGCCGCATTCAGCGGCTGGGTGAGACAGAAGATGGACTGATCTACTTGGTTATGCCCTACCTCCGCGGCGAGCTGTTGTCAGATCGCGAGGGCAAAGTCGGGCAAATGATGCCCGAAGAAGGGATGGCGTATCTCATCCAGTGCTGCGCCGGTCTTCATTACGCTCATAAACAAAACATCATCCACCGCGATCTGAAGCCGGAAAACATCATGCTCGTGCGTGAGAACGACGGGTCGGACACCGCGGTGATCATGGATTTCGGATTGGCAAAACAGCGCCAGGCCGATCCGAGCATGGCTAAGCTGACTGCCACCGGGATCATACTCGGCACACCGGAGTTCATGAGTCCCGAACAGATCCGCGGCAAGAACATCGATGCGCGCAGCGACGTGTATGCTCTGGGCATCGTCGCCTTCGAGATGTTTACTGCGCGACTCCCGTTCGAGGGTCGTTCACCGCAGGAGATGATGATCGCCCGTTTGCGAGGCAAACCCACACCGCTCAGAAAATTCAGATCGGACTTCCCCAAGAAGCTCGAGGCCGTCCTGATGCAATCCATGGCCACCGAGCCCGCCGATCGTTTTCCGACAGCGTTTGAATTTGGGCGTGCGCTCATCGCCGCGTATGAGGGGCCGAACGCGGAACGCCTACATGGCTTTTTGCAGTAGGCCTGCCTTAATCGCTACACGATCTGATATCACGCATTAGGATTAGTTCGTCTTTCAAGTCCAGGCCCAATGGATAGTTCCTGGGTGCCAATGAGTTCGGAGGGAGTTGAGGATGGAAGGTTCTGAAGGCCATCGAGGAAACTGGGGTTCGAAACTAGCATTCATTTTTGCGGCATCCGGATCGGCCATTGGCCTCGGCAGTCTGTGGCGTTTTCCTCTCTACACCGGACGAAACGGCGGGGCCGTTTTTGTGTTCACATACATCATTGCCGTGTTGTTCATCGGGTTCACGGTCATGTTGGTGGAACTGACGCTAGGACGGCATTCCCAGAAGAACCCTGTGGGTGCGTTCGAATACATCAAACCGGGATCCCCCTGGAAGCTCGTAGGCTATTTGGGTGTCGTGAGTGGAGTGGCGATACTCTCCTTCTACTCCGTGATAGCAGGTTGGTCGACAGGTTACTTCTACAAGACATTGGTCGGCGCTTTCCCGAGTGAAATCTCATGGGATGAGTCGGCTGCACTGTTTGGTGAATTCGTAGCCAGTCCGGTTCCCGTCTTGATCTGTCTAGTGATCACGATTCTCATTACATCGTTTGTCATATCCAAGGGTGTGAAGGGCGGAATCGAACGCTGGTCCAAGATCCTCATGCCGGTCCTGTTTTTCTTGGTGATCGTCATGGCGATTAGGGCTTTGATGCTGCCGGAAGCCAAGAACGGACTGATCTTTTACCTGAAGCCGGATCTCTCCGGCCTCACTCCCAGTGTGGTGTTCTATGCCGTTGGACAGGCCTTTTTCTCTTTGAGCCTCGGCATGGGTACGATGATGACGTACGGGAGCTATCTGGATCGCAAGGACAACCTCGTATCATCGGCAGGCTGGGTTTGCTTCTCGACCACGCTCGTTGCGGTGCTTGCGGGCATTATCATCTTCCCGACTCTATTTGATACTCTGAGCCTGACATCGGAAACGTTCACGCAACAGTTCGAAGTCGACACGGGGCTGATGTTCCAGGTCTTCCCGATCATCATCTCGCAGATGCCCGGTGGGTACTTCTTCGGCGTCGGCTTTTTCACGCTCTTATTGATAGCCGCGCTGACCTCCACAATTTCGATGCTCGAGGTACCAACAGCGTACCTGGTGGACGAACGAGGCTGGAGTCGAAACAAGGCATCCTACGGTCTGGGGGCAATCGCACTGTTGCTTGGAATTCCATCTGCTCTTTCGGCCGGCGGGATGGAGTTCTTCACCGAGTTTGGCTTCTTCGACAAAATGGATCTGATCTTCGGCAACATCTCCCTCGCCGTCGGCGGGCTGTTCATGTGCCTGTTCGTCGCCTATGTCTGGAGATTCAAGAATGTTCTTGCAGAGATCGCAAACGGCTGCAAGAACTTCTGGCTCAGGCGCATCTGGGTTTTCAACGTGGCCGTCACAGCGCCCGTTGCCGTCATTGCGATACTAATAGCGATCTTTTGGAGAACGTTTACGGGGTAGGCGCGCTGATCGCAGTCCACGCGCTGTCGAGTACTTGCCGCGGCCCGTGGTGTTCCGGAGGCCAATCTCCGCTGGAGACGCGCTCGAGTATTAGAACTGCCAGCTTGAACCAGACGTCTGCCCAAATCTGCGCTGAACCTGCTCGCACCAGCCCTGCCGATTTCCCGTCGGCGATAATTGCTTCGAGATCGCGCATCATGTTATCGAATGCGGCGGTGCTGCGTGCATCGAGCAGGCCTGACAAGTCGCTCGCGAATATCAACGTGTTCAACGGAGGATTGGCTGTAGCGATCTCCTGCCACACGGCAGCAATATGCTCCAGCCGGTCGCGACATCCGAGGCTGTTTGCCGACTCGTTGACCGGGGCGGCGAGCAGGCGTACCGCCGCTCTGTAGATCTCGTTGAGAAGCTGTTCCTTGCTATCGAAATGGCGGTAGATGGTACCTTCTGCGATACCGGCCCGGGAGGCTATCAAAGGAGTGGTGCTGGCGTGGTATCCCTCAGTAGTGAAGAGCTCCAGAGCAGCCCTTACGAGTCTTTCCCGCGTACCCTTGGGATCTCTGGTTCGTTTTGCAGGCACCGGAGTGCCACTACTTTGGTGAGTCACTACTCACAACGGTACACTAACTGCGGCGTGATGTCGATAAGCTAGAACTTGAATCGGGCCCCTGCGGCTATTTCGCCGCGTTGTTCCTCACGCCCGAGGCCCGCATCGAAGTTCAGTCGTTCGAGCTGGTAGTCCAGGAATATCTGCAGCTTGGCAACATCAATAGCCAGACCGCCGCCGACCGCCAGGCCGCCGCTCGGAGCGATGGGGCTGTTGGTCGTAGCTCCAACGATCAACAATCCGCGCACGTATGCTTCCGCTGGGATGCCGGCGAATGCGGGGCGGAGTTCGGCACCCACGCGCGGCAAAATCCATCGTTGCGTGCCCAGGTCCGACACGAACGCCGAGACATTCACGCCTCCGCCAAATCCGAGCCACGGTACCGGAGCAATGAACAAATTGCCTTCCAGTCTTCCGTAGTCTACGTCAGGCGTAGTCGTGGATTGCGCTGAGAGCTTACCTCCACCACCGTGTACTGAGAGGCGCACCACCGCGGCCCTGAGCGCGATGTCCAATCCTCCTACCATGCCCGCCTGGTGTTCCACGTTGCTCTGCACCGTGAGCTTCCTATCGAGGTAGCCCGCTCTGGCTCCGACGGCGATCTGGGCGTGGGCGGAGACGTTGGCCACTGTGAGGGCCGCGCACGCCAGCATCAGCCAACGCACTAGCGTGACTCCCCGGTTGGCGCGATCACCAACTGTCTCGATGCCAGTCGATCGCGGTTCACGTTGGCCACGCTATCGCGCCGCACCTCCCACTCGGTTCTGAGCGACTCGTTTTGCTGCTGCGCTTCCGAGATCGTGCGGTTCGAGCTTCCCTTCACTAGCGCGACTATTCCCGCGACAGACACTGCGCCTCCGATGGCCACAGCCTTGCCCAGTTCGCCACTCAGCGAGCTGTAAGAGAGCAGAGACGCCGCAGCAACACCCGCCCCTATGAAGAGCCCTTTTCCGAGGTCGCCGTATGCTGCGCTCATGGGGCGCTCTTCCAGCAGAAAGTCGGCCTCGTTCAACGGCATAGGGTGTCGCAGAGTGTCCACGGGCGTAACGTGAATTAGAACGGGCACCGAGTCGCTACCGGTGGCGGTTCTGTTCCGGTCGCGTGCGGTCAGCACCAGCGCGTACTCAGTGGGACGAACCGAAAATGCATCAGGATCCAGTTGGCCCGTCCAAGCGACCGGTGAGACTCCCTCATTCAACTCCGGCATCATCATCTGCGATACTGTTTCGCCGTCCAAGTCACGTAGTACTATGCTCACCGAAGATGTCCGTGTGACCGCGACATTCAGGGACAGGGTTTCGCCAGTTGCTATTCTCTGTTCGTCGAAGCTGCAGAGCCCCACGGCCATCACATCCCCCCGCGCCTGATTGAAGGCTTCAGATACCGAGGCACCGAATGCCTGAGGCGCGGGTGTGCATGGGTTGGCTCTCACGAAGGCTCGAAAAGCGGACAGAGCATCATCACGTTGCGAGGCG
Organism: uncultured Gemmatimonadaceae bacterium; assembly: GCA_964518955.1. Classification (GTDB taxonomy): domain Bacteria; phylum Gemmatimonadota; class Gemmatimonadetes; order Gemmatimonadales; family GWC2-71-9; genus JBDGYW01. The sequence continues at coordinate 22,462 of CAZFHS010000021.1, forward strand.
TACTCGTAAGAGACGCCGAGGTAGAGCTGGGCTGTGTCGCGCTGAACTCGCGTGGCATTGGCTCCGGCGCTAAGAACCAGGTTGTAGAATCTCGCCGCCGTCTCGAACTCGAGATTCTGGAACGCCTCCTGAGCATCGCGTAGAATCTGTGCAGTGTTGCTTTGTGCTGAAGCAACCAAAGGGAATGCCAGGAGCACGAAGGCGATCAGCGTACGCATGGTCATGAATCACCTCCGCAGGTCAGCCTTACCATTCCCATCCGGGCCGGAGTGTTCGCCTGCACGACGATCGTGGTGTCGAACGTAGTACAACCGGGTGCCTCGATCCGTATGCGACGCTCACCTGCAGCGATTTGAAGGTCTCGTTGTGGCAACTCACCGATTTCGACGTTGTCGATCCAAAGAATTCCGGCGGGCATCGATCCCACGCTTAGTCTGCCAAAATCTCGTGCTAAAGGTGTCAGCTGAGGCGAGTATGTCCGTGTACCGGCCCGCAGCATCAGCGTTTCCTGGTACTCTTGAAACCCGAAGGCCTGAATCGCGATCGTATGTTCGCCGGGAGTAAGAGAAAGCCGGCTTCCTTGTCTGGTTTGCCCGTTCACGATGACAATCGCCCCGTCTGGAATGCCCTGCAGCACGAGTACCGCCGGCTGTGGTCGCGTTACCGCGGGAGGGGTGGTCGTCTCGGGTTCGGGTTGTGCTTGTGCAGCCAGAGCTGCAGCCGCGATCGAATCGGCTCGAGCAATCGAGTCTGCCCGGGCAATCGAATCTCGGATTGCGGCGGAGTCTTGTGCGACCTCCGGCTCAACAGCCAGCATCGTCTCCTCGGCCGGCTGTGTCTCGTCCTGGTTCGAAGTCGCCAACTGCCAGGCACCGACGCCGGCGGCAATCGCTGCAATGGCGCCAATGGCGTAGCCCAGCAACGGCGATTTCTTGCTCTTCTTCTTTACCTGTGAAGGGCCACTCAGTGGTGTAACGACGCGGAGACCGGAAATCGTCTCACCGATGGCGAGCGCTCTCAGCTCAGCTCTGCCCTGCGGTGCATGCTGCTCGGTGATTCGCAGCAGCTCCACAGCTTCCGCAAACTCACCCATATTCTGAAAACGTTCGTCCGCCGGCTTGAGCATCGTCCGCTCGATGAGCTTCACCAGCTCAGGTGGGGCGTCGGGGCGTAGAGGCGCCAGCTCCGGCGGCGGTTCGGTGATGTGCTTCTGAAGCAGCACGACCGCCGAATCTGCTTCAAATGGAACGTTGCCCGACAGCATCTCGAATCCGACTATGCCGAGTGAGTACTGGTCTGAAGCAGGCGTCAGTCGTTTGCCGATGCACTGCTCCGGGCTCATGTACTGCGGCGTACCTATCACCACGCCCGACTTCGTGATCGTCGCCTCTTGTGTGGTCTTGGCGATCCCGAAATCGCTCACCAACACTACTCCCTGTTTGTCGATGAGGATGTTTGCTGGCTTTATGTCTCGGTGGATCACGCCGCGTTCGTGTGCGTAGGCAAGCGCGGAGCCAACGGCTTCCAGCACGCCGGTCACGGTTGCGATAGGGAGCGCGCCTCGGTCGTGCAGTATGTCTGCCAGCGAACGACCCTCGACGTACTTCATGGCGAAGTAGAGCAATCGCCCGGCCGTGTCGACTCTGTATATCGGGATGATGTTCGGATGATCGAGTTGTGCGGCAGTGCGTGCCTCGCGCTCGAACCTCTCGATCATTCCCTCGCCGAATGTGAATTCCGGCGGCAAGATTTTTATTGCGACCTTGCGGTTGAGGGCTATCTCAGTGGCGAGGTAAACTGCGGCCATACCGCCTCGGCCCAGTTCCCGCTCGATATGGTAGATACCCGCTGTCGCTTCTCTTACGTGACGCTCCAGCTCCTCACCGGCCTGGCGCTCTAGCGAGACGGTTGTGCCGCCGGCAGGATCCGACATGTACACACCGCAGTCGGTGCAATAGCGAGCGCCGGCCTTGTTGGCAGCACCGCATTTGGGGCACATAGGAGTGGGGGTGGTGTCTACCATGGTCTACGGCACAATTGGGGCTGTCGCTAGCCACGAAGTGAAGGTCACATTGCCCCCCACCGCATCGCCGGTGCCCGGACCGTCCCCAGAAGGACTACTGGCATCCCCCCACCAGTTGAAGGTGGCATCCACCAGGTCCCCAGTGTTGTTGATCAGGCCCCAGTTTGTATTGCCGCTCAGGATGTTTCCAACACCCAGGCTGCCGCCGATCACGTGGCCGCTTCCACCGTCAATCCTGATCCCGGCATCACCGTTGTTCTCGAAACGGCTTCCGTCGATCGCTTGAGCTCCACTAGCGACGAACAATCCGCTTTCGGCATTATCTCTCGAGGTTAAACCGGCCACCCGTATGGTCGGGCCACCGTCAAACCAGACACCGTGGCTCGAACTGTTGTGGACCGTCACGGTGTCCAACCGGACTACCTGGCCCGAGGCGTCGGCGACAAACAACAGCTGCGAAGAGTTGCTTCCTCCGTAAGCTAGTTCTGTGTGTCGGATTACACTCGAGTCGCTTTGGTTCTCGATCCTCAACTGTCCCCAAGAGCCTGCTGTCGACTGGCTTCCGACTATTTGCACTGGGTTCCCTGGTGTTCCGAGCGCCATCAGTCGGCCTGTTTCTCCCCATGCATCGCGCCCGATCATGATTCTTGAGTCACTCTCCATCACGATCGTGGCGCCTGGGTTGAGCGTCAACGTCTGGCCCCCTCCGACAGTCAGCCGTTGTTGGTTCCTCCAGGGCAGCGCGGCTACAACAGTCGGGGAGCCGGAGTTGAACATCACGTCGTACTGACCTGTGCAGATGCACAGCGTGTCCTTGGTGTTGCCAAGCAGGGTCAAAGGATTCTGCGATGCAAACGGGCCGAGTGACATAACGTCTATGATTACCGGATAACCGTCATTGCCGGTAACGGTGTTACCCGAGAACGCGTTGAATATCTGGCCGCCCCAGTTGCTGTTGATTCCGTCACCGCCGTTGTCGAGAACCGAATTGTCGGTGAACGTTGTCGAACCGTCTTCCAGCTGAACACCGTGCCATCCGTTCTGCTCGATGGTCAGCCGAGTGAAAGTGTGGCTTCCTCCGCCACTTTGCAGCCAGATACCCTGAAACAGATTACCGCCGATATGTGTGTCGCTGATGTTGGCGTTATCGGGGCCACTGATCCGAATGCCGCCCTGGCTGCCCCCGAATCCGTTGTTGTCCACGGTTGCGTTGGCGAGCCAGAATGATGCACCGCCAACCTCAATTCCCCAGTTGCCGTTGTCGCTAAAACTCCCTCTCGGTATGGAAACGCCGCTCGAGCCCAAGCTGAGGCCGTAGCCAGCGTTGGAGTCAGCCCGCATGTATCGGTCGACCAATATGTTACCGTTCGCTCGAATGCCGCCCGCATCACTTCCTGCAACCCGGACGGAATCGAGCCGCACCCGTCGGCTGACGCTCCACTCAATGACGAGGTTGTCGCCTCCGTGCCCACCACCGTGACGGATTTCAACATTTCGAAGCAAGCTGGTGTCGCTGGTTGCGTTCAAGTACAGGGAGCCCCAATCTCCGGGCAGCTCGTTGACGCCGCGGATGGTTATGCCCTGATCTTGCCCGTCGGCGAACAACGCACCCCCATCGATCGAGAGGTTCGTTCCGCCTCCTGACATGACAATGGTGGCTCCAGGCTCAACGACCCAGGATGTGCCGCCGACAATATTGACTGACGTGTTCACACGCCATGGAAGGCTCGCACGGGTACGGACTGTGTCTGTTGCCGGCACATTTCCGCCGCCCTCAATGAAGAGGGTATCGCCGGTATTGCCCAATAAACTGTCAGTGTTCTGTGATTCGAGCGCTGCGAGCGAGACGGGCTCTATCATGAGGGGATATTGATTGCCCGTTATCAAGTTGCGCGTGATCACCTGTGCGTTGCTGAGCTGAGCGCCTGCGCCTGTATTGTTGGCGATCCGATTGTCCTCGGCACGCGTTGACGAAGGTCCCCAGAAGTGGAGCCCGGCCCCGCCGTTCGATTCGATGGTGTTGCCGCGTGCAAAGGACGAGCTGCCTCGATCGCTTTGTACGCCGCCGTTTCTGTTTCTGGAGACGATGTTTGTGTCTACCACGACCCGTGAGGTGTGCAGTTGTGCGCCCCAGTCGCCGTTGTCGGTTATCTCGCAGCGGAGCAGGGTAAGATCAGGAGCGTTGTCACTTGCGAAAAACCCCGACCCGTCATTCCCCACAAACCGCGAGTCTGCGATGGTAATGCCTGGCACGCTCAAGCTCATACCGGTTCCGCTGTTGGAATCGGCCACCACCGGACCTTGCATATCGAGATAGCGGGCACCATCGATACGGATCCCGTCGGTGGAGCTTTCAAACACGTGCACGCCGTCCAGGATCAGATCACCGTCGCCCATTCCCAGTGTAGTATTCCAGCCTGAACCGCCGTATCGGAATTCGACGTTTCTGAGGAGGCTCGTGTCCGCTGTGTTGTTGAAATAGAACGTGTTCCAATGGCCTCGGTTGGGAGTGTCACCGACGAATACTATTGGCGAGTCTGCCTCCCCTTCGGCAAGCACTACCGCGGAGTCGATCACAAACCCCGAACTCTGGCGCATGACGATTCTCGCTCCCGCCTCGAGCTTCCAAACCGTTCCGCCATCGAGGTGGACCTCGCCCGCATCTACGTTCCACGGCAGAGCCGCAACGGTCCGCAGCGTGTCGGTAGCCGTGGTGGTTTCGTTCCAGGGGCCGCCGATGAATAGGGTGTCGTACACATTCCCGAGAATGCTGTCAACGTTTTGGGATGCAAACGGACCCAGTGCTCGCGAGTCGAGCCATACCGGGTATTGGTTGCCGCTTACGAAATTTCCGAACACACTCTGAGCCGGACCGAATCGCAATCCGGTCCCGGTGTTGTCTTCGACGATGTTCTTCTCAACCACGACCAGATTCGAATTGCCGAAGTTGATTCCATCTCCTCCGTTGTTCTGGACGGTGTTGCCTCGCGCGATTGCAGTTCCACGGTCATTGTAGACGCCGCCGTTGGTGTTACCCGAAATCGTGTTGCTGTCAACGGTGACACCCTCGGTGTTCAGCGTAGCACCCCAATTCCCGTTGTCACTCAGCACTGAGCGAACGACGACAAATCCCGTCGCTCCGTCATCTGTCCGAATTCCATGGTTGCCATTGCCGACAAACCGTAAATTTGCTAGCGTCACGTCGGGGCTGTTCAAATACATGCCCCTGCCACTGTTGGAGTCCGCGACAACTGGACCGCGCGCATCGAAGTACCGCGGCTGACCCACGTGTATGCCGTTGTTGCCGCTGGACTTGACGCTGACTCGGTCGAACACCACATCACCACCCCACACCTCTAGAGTAGCCGTGCGATCACTGTGCCACCCTCCGAAAGTGAATTCGACGTTCGTCAGGCGCGTTGTGTCGGGACCGTCGTTGATAATAAGTCCGCCCCAGTTGCGGTCTCGTTCACCAATGAACCGGATTGGCTCGGCTTCGGTTCCTTCCGCCAGTACCACTCCGTCATTTATACGGAAATGAACGTCGTCGGTGAGCCGTAGAGCAGCACCTGGTTCGAGCTTCCATACCGTACCGCCAGTAATGCGGATATCGCCTGCATTGTCGACGCGCCAGGGTAGGCCAGCTGTTGTCCTCAGAGTGTCAGGCGACGAGACCTCGCCGCCGCAGCAATCCATGTAGAGTGTGTCCTTGGTATTGCCGAGCAGGCTGTCGATATCCTGCGAGGCGAATGCAGCAAGCGCCGAAGTCCGGATGTGAACTGGAGTATCGTTGCCGCTGATTCGGTTTCCTGATATCGACAGCGCATCGGAAATGTGAGCGCCAGCGTTGTTGTTGTTGATTATGCGGTTGTTCTCGACAACGGCGTCAAGGGCACCGTCCAAATCCATCCCATTATTGCCGTTCGACTCGATCGTGTTGTTCCGTATGACGGGTGACAAGGGGTCGTGGTTGCTGTGGTTGACGCGCAAGCCGGTGTTTTGATTCCGGCTCAACTCACTGCCTTCGACGGTTACACTGTCTCCGTAGAACGCCGCTCCGTCTCCTCCGTTGTCGGCGATTTCTGACCGCAAGACAGACATACGTATAGCGTTCTCACTTCCCGACAAGCCGTTGCCGTCGTTGCCGACGAAGCGGGAATCCGCAATGTGTATGTCGCTCACCTCAATCCGCATCCCATCCCAGGAGCTTGAGTCAGCCACCACCGGCCCGGTCACGAAAGTGCTGCCTCGGAGGCGAATGCCGTATGAAGCGCTATGAATGGCCGTAACACTGTCCAGGATCACGGAGTGAGCAATGCCGCTCTCAATGTCGAGCATGGTCTCATGACCGTGACCGCCGCCATAGCGAACTTCAACGTTCCGCAGGAGGCTCGTACCGGTGGTAGAGTAGAAACCAAGGCTGCGCCAGTCTCCTCGACTACGCCAGGTGCTGGTGAACAAGACTGGCGCGTCGGCGGTGCCCTCAGCTCGGAGAACTCCACCGTTGATCCTGTAGTCAGTGCCGGTGTTCGCGACTATGGTCCCGCCCGCTTCGATCTTCCAAACAGTGCCATTCACGAACTCGAGGTAGTCCGTATCAACGCGCCACGGTAGCAGCGGGCTTGTGCGCAGCGTGTCGGTTGCTGAGACCGCTCCACAGCAGCGAACGATCAGAGTGTCGTTGGTGTTTCCGAGCAGGCTGTCGATATCCTGACCGACAATACCGCCCAACAAGTCGGAGGAGAGGCGGAGCGGGTAGTTGTTGCCTGTAATGCGGTTACCCCAAAGCGCCAGACTTCCGCCCTGATTGTTCCCCCGTATCCCGTGCCCGCCATTGTCGATGATTTGGGAGTTTGTGATGCTAGCTGCACCATCCGCGAGTACTATGCCACTCCATTGACTATTCTGGATCGTCGAGTGGTCAACGATCAAAGTGCTGGACGATGTACCAGCGTTCTCGATGTTGATGCCGTGCCCTTGGCTTTCACGAATCGTGACGTGATCGAGAACGATTGTTCCCGAGAAGGTGTTGAGATTGGAGATGGAACTGTAGTTGTCTCTGCCGGCATATTCGATAGTAGCATGGCGGAGGACCATACTGTCGTCAGCGGTGACCCACTGAGCGTGTACACCATGCCACTGCCCCTGGGAACCGGTGTCGTTGAATGGTGTGAACAGTATCGGTTCTGCTGGAGTGCCTTCGGCGAACAAGCTGCCGCTTTCCGACAGATCTTCCCGACCCAACCTCAAAATCGATCCGGAAGTGAATTTCACCGTAACGCCGGGCTCGATGGTGAGCCTTGCTCCTCCGAGGACGGTCACCCATCCACCAACACAATGCGGGCTATCGGCTTGCGTCCAAGTCTCGTCAGCAGTTATGTCGTTCTCGTGGGCCGTCCCATCTGTGCATATATCCGTTAATGAGCCCACTCTCACGAAAGCGCTGTCGGAAAACGCGTCCGCTGATGCTATGATCCAGGTAGTTCCGTCGTTCTCACCGTAGAGCCAGCCGTTTTCATCGACGCTCACTATCCCCCAGTCGCGGCTATCCCAGTTGAAACCAATGCCCGGGATCTCGTGGCCACGTGCATCCAACCCGTCGGCCTGCAGCTGTTGGCCTTCGCCTACAGAGAGGTTCATCGTATCCGGCGACACAACAACGGATGCGAGATGCTGCTCGACCGTAACCCCGACACTTGCGCCAAACCCGTCGGCCTCTGCACTGATCTGTGCGGACCCCGCCGCTCGCGAAACAACGATGCCTGCACCATCCACGACAACGATCGTCGTGTCATCCACAGTCCAGTTGAACACCGTACCAGGGATCCCATAACCGTTCGCATCTCGCGCAAGCGCAACGAAACTCGCCGAGTCTCCAAGGCTCGTGAATGTCGTGTCCGCAGCAGGAGAAACCATCTCGACACCGGTCACCGTCTGGCTGACGGTGACGGTAACCGTATCCTCAACCCCACCAGATTCTCCGACTATCGAAGCGTCTCCGTTACCCATTGCCGTAACCACTCCAGCGGTATCAACAACGGCCACACTCTCGTCCAACGATTGCCAGCGCACGAACGGTGTTGCCACGAGGTTACCGTCAGTATCGGTGCCGGTGGCGCTGACCTGTGCCGTCTCGTCGATGGCGAAAAGGGTGTCACCATCGGTAACGACGTCGAGTGTCGCCATCAGGCGACTCACGAGCACGCGGGCAGTGTCGGCTACTCCGTCACTCACCGCGACGACATGCGCGACTCCCTCAGAGCCGGCCGTCGCTAGCCCGTTTCCGTCCACAGTTACTATACTGGCCGCAGTCGAACTCCACGAAACGTCGCTGACATCGTTTAACTGGTCCAACGAATCACGCAACTCGGCATACAATCGGGCCGTATCACCCGATACGTGCAGGATTACGTCGTCTGGCGAGATCGTTATCGCTCCGGTGCGTTGGCGCACGGTTACTTGCACCACATCGGTATTGCCATCTGCCTCAGCAATCACCGAAACAGGGCCGCCGTTGCTCACTGCCGTAAGCAGTCCGGTCGTTGAATCGACTGTCACGATATCGGTTTGTTCGCTATGCCAAACGATGTCGACACCGGGCAGAACATCATTCTGTGCCGAGCGGGCGTCTGCGGACAATTGAAGAGTCGCGGTAAGACTGTTGAAGAGGACATTCTCCGGCGATGCCACTACGCTGTGTGCAATGCCGCGAAATGTGGCCGTCACAGATACCGGATCACCTGCAAGAGAACCCGACGTTACCGTTGCAGTAATACTGAAGGTGTCTCGCGCCAGAACCGCTACTTCACCATCCGCCGTGATTTCCGCAACCGTTGGTTGCGAGCTCGTTAGCGTTAGTCGCACGCCCTCGACAACGTTTCCGTCGGAAAGTACGCGAGCGTCGATCGCAAACACCTCGCCGACCCTCACCAGTGTATCGCCGGTGATTTCGACGGTAAGGTCAGCAGGTAGTTCGGGAGAGAAGAGTTCGTCGAGCACACACGCCGAGAGAGTCACGGCAAGTGCGGCCGAAAGAATCGACAATGTGTTGCGCGGAAGACGCACTTCGATAATACCTCTTGCCGGAGGATGGCGTAATCTGCTGCTCTGGTCGTTCCGTAGCAAGATGTTACGCGCAAGAAGCAGACCTGAACTGTGATTGTTTGCGCGTTTGGGGCAAGGCGTCTACTTGATACCTTTCATCAGAGTCGGCTCGGTGACGGTTCACACCGACCGGCAATCTCTCGGGATGAACAACTCTGATGAAAACGTTTGGAGGCAGGGTTCGATATGCTGGATTTCCGTGGCGTGTGGTCTAGTGCAATTTCGTTCGAACGTTTCGTGCAGGAAGCTGAAAAGAATGTCGGACTTTGGGATGGCGTGTACCGCACCACCGACATCCCGGACTGGTCTAAAAAACGGGTGAGAGAACACGGCGACGAACTGAAGCTGCTGATAATCGCCGAGGATTGGTGCGGCGACGCGGCGAACACCGTACCCATACTGGCGAAGCTGGGAGATGAGGCCGAGGGAATCGAATCACGCGTCATCAGGCGCGACGAGAACCCGGAGGTGATGGACTGCTACCTGACGAATGGTGCGCGATCGATACCCATAGCCATTCTGCTCGATGCCGAGTTCAGGGAGATTGGACACTGGGGCCCGAGACCCAAGGAACTCCAACAGTGGGTGATGGACAACAAAGACATCATTCCGAAAGAGGAGCGCTACCCTCAGGTGCGGCGATGGTATGCGAAGGACAAGGGAGAGTCGACTTTGAGGGAACTGTTGGAGTTGTTATGACTGGTTGATTACAGATTGCCTTTTTTGCGTGCAGCGATCATCGATCAACGGTCTCGATCCGTTGTTCGCTGCCCGCTGCACCCTGCTCGCCGCGTCACCACAAGCCTGCTCTGCGCATTCTACACCCCTCAAAATGCCCAATCAGTCATAACCTGCAGCGAAAGTCCATCCGGCCCGACCGCCAACGTCGTGCCCAGCACCGCAACCCTCCCGAACGACAAGACTGGCCCGCCTCCCACTCCCAAGTGCATCCCATCGAGAGTGAGGCTAAAATCGTCTTCACCGGGCAGGAAAACTCGGCCGATATCTACAAAGCCGACTAAGCTCGCAGCAACAACATGTCGTTCGCCGACCACCTGGTAACGTGTTTCCAGGTTGGCGAGTAGCATGTCCTGGCCCAAGAATCGGAATCCGGCCAATCCGCGATTGGTGCCGCGTCCGCCGTATCCCTCGAACGGTTTGTCGCTTGCCTCGACGAGCAAATAGCTGCCGACCGCGGGTGATCCCGTCATGACCTGAGCTAGCACCCGACCGGCGAGCGTGACCTGTTCGCTTGGAGAGTAGAAGCCGGAGGCCGCAACAGTGGTGCGTGTATAGCTCAAGGCGCCAGCGACGGTCGAGTCGGCAACGCCGAATATCGCCTCCAACAGTACGCCGCGCATCGGTGCGATCTCATCGTTACGCGTGTCGAACACCAAGCCAAAACGCGCGCTCACATCGGCTGTATACGATCCCAGGGGAATGCCCAAACCGGCGTTCGACTGAATACCGAGCAGGGTGACTCCAGGGATCGTGTCGAACTGCCAGCGTTCAGCGTGGAACCCTGCCAAAACTCGAAGGTTCGACACTACCCGCCGTTGGATCTCGCCGCGCAGCAAAGTCCGCCTGTGGTCGCTGTGGTAGTAGTGCGGCTGAGCGTCGTTGACGTTATCGCCTTCCCGCTCGGTTCGGTTGCCGATACCGAAGAAGTCCTGACGTGCCCGCCTTCTGGTTTCCGCCTCCAGGCTGAAGCGCCATCCGGGAACGATGTTCGGCATGCGCGCGTAGAACCCGAGCCTATAGCTGCCCGATGTAGATATTTGGCCGTCTATCGCCAGAGATGCTCTATACGGCTGTGGGTCGAACCAGTCGCGATAACCGGGCGGGTGTATCTGCGCGTAATAAAGGCCCGCTGTGAGCCCGTCTCTGGGAGTGTAAAAGAGCTTAGGGTAGCCGAGGTCGGTCCAGTTCTGGCCGAGCGTGGGCAAATCCGGGATCTGCGCATTGACTGGCGCGATCGGCAACCCAAACAGCAGCACAACTAGGCAAAGAAACCTCACTCATCCGCCTCGAAGATATACGCCGTGTCATAGTGGGATGCAGTTTCGCCGTCAAACGCAGCATAACGGTTTGGAGTCATCGTGGCCGCTCCAAATTCACCTTCCTTGTTCAGCGCGTAGAAACTCAGGCCGAAGTTCGGACGCCCACGCTCATCGAGGAGTCTTGGTTCAGACGTCGCTAGCACCCTTCTCAAAGTCTCGAGTGCTGCATCTGCCGGCTTGAGGCCCCGTCGCATGAACTCGACCGTCAGAAATGCACCGCAAACCTTGATGTTCGACTCTCCTCGCCCAGTCGACCCGGCTGCACCGACATCATTGTCGGTGTATTGCCCGGCGCCGATCAATGGCGAATCTCCGCAGCGTCCAGGAATCTTCCAAGAAAGTCCGCTTGTGGTCGTGACCGAGGAGATGTCTCCATCCCGGTTCACGACATTGCAGTTGATTGTGCCGGTGGAGCGAGGAAGCATTTGTTCGCCGCCAGGCACATTCAGCCAATCATCCATATCGCTGCGGTTCGCTCTCCACTGGAGCCAGCGTTCGCGGGAGCTCTCGGTGAGTAGATCCTCTTCTTCAAATCCGTACGACAATGCGAAACGCTTTGCACCTTCTCCCACGAGAAAGACGTGGTCGGTGTAGAGGAGCACGTATTTCGCAACGACACTCGGAGTCTTTATTCCCTCCAGTGCACCAACCGCACCGGCTCTGCGCGTGGGCCCGTGCATGCAAGAGGCATCCAGCTGTACGACACCCTCCTCGTTCGGTAAACCACCGTACCCTACCGACGAATCCTCGGGGTCGAGTTCCTGGATCTTCACGCCTTCAATCGCCGCATCGAGGGTATCGACACCCTCTGCCATGAGTTGGCCTGCCCGTTCGACCGCGCGGAGACCGTTTCCGGATGCAACGGCGACAGGGCGCGCCGGTGGGCGAATATGCACAGCAGGAGCACCGAAAACCGGCTCATCTCCACCAAGCGCGCTGCCTGCGGCGATGCAGGACGATGCACCCAAAAAATCCCGGCGTGACAGTGAATTTGACACGATAAACCTCCTTCAACGCTTATACCAAACCTCTAAGCGGACCCGAATTAACCAACGTTCAGGCACGATTGTCAACTTGATTCACCCCTCATGAGGGACTACGTTCCCGCACTCTGACCGCCACCGAGTGTTTTCATGATTTCCGTCGTATTTCCGGTGCACAATGAACTGAACAACCTGGCGCCTCTTCTGGCAGAGGTGGAAGATGCGCTCGGAGGCGTAGCGTTGGAGGTGGTTGCTGTAGATGACAGCTCGACAGATGGTTCGCTGCAGGAGTTGCGGCGCCTCCAAAAAGAACACGATTCCCTAAGGGTCGTTTCCTTGGCTCGACATTCCGGGCAGTCCGCCGCCTTCGTTGCTGGAATGGATAGGGCGCGTGGTGATTTGCTGGTGCTAATGGACGCGGACGGACAAAACGATCCGGCAGATGTGCCGGCGATGCTCGCCATACTCGACCGTGAACCCGACTGTGCAGCCGTCGTCGGATATCGAATCAACCGGGCCGATTCGAGCTGGAGGCGTTTGCAAAGCCGCATCGCAAATGCGGTCCGAAACTGGCTCACCGGAGATCGGGTTCGGGATACAGGATGTTCGTTGAAGGTCGTTAGGCGTGCGGCGGCCAGAGATCTGGTATGCTTCGACGGCATGCACCGGTTCTTTCCCACGCTCATTCGGAGATCTGGCGGGAAGGTGATTGAAACGCCTGTCTCTCACCGCCCTCGGCTGAGAAGCAGGAGCAAGTACGGAATGTGGAACAGAGGCTTGGTGGCGCTAAGGGATGCGCTCGGCGTGCGTTGGCTGAGAATCAGGCGTCTCGACTACGAATCGAGAGAGGAAACTGGATGAATCATGGTGAGTCGGGTGCTCCTGCTTTCGGACGGTTTTTCATGCCGGGTCTGAGCGAAGTACACCCATCGGTTCTCGACGCCATGTCCAAGCCGACGATTCCGCATCGTGGTCGAGAAATGGTGGAGCTGCTGAAGCGCATCGAATTGAGGCTCAAACAACTGTTTCGGACCAAGCGTCACGTACTCGTCGGAACCTGTTCCGCTACGGCGTTCATGGAAATGGCTGTCAGATCCGGAGTAAGGGGGCGCGCCCTTTGCCTGATTGGGGGAGCGTACGGAGAGCGTTTTGCAGGCATCACCGAGGCGGTAGGGAAAGACGTCGTACGATTGAACGTTCCATTGGGACGCACCGTCGAGCCCGATATGCTTGCAGATGCGCTGAAACGATCCGCCGTCGATGCGGTGACGATCGTACACTCTGAGTCGTCGACCGGGGCGCTGGCTCCGCTGCAGGAACTGGCTGAGGTGGTGAGCGAATTCGACGACGTGCTCCTGCTCGTCGATGGAGTGACATCAGTAGGCGCCTCCCCCGTGGAAACCGATCTGTGGGGCCTCGACTACGTGTTCACTGGCTCACACGGAGCCCTCGCGCTTCCACCCGGACTCGCAATGGCCGTCGCTTCGGAGCGTATGACCGAACGAGCGGCAGCCATTCCGGAGCGTGGCGCTTTCCTCGATATCATAGCCTACCAGGAAGCGGCGGAAACGTATCAACCGACGTTCACTCCAGCGATGACGCTCCTCTTCGGCCTGGAACAACAGTTGATGAGGATTCAAGATTCGGGTGGAATTGAGGCTCGCTGGGACCGCCACGACGCTATGCGGAAGACGGTCGAGTGGTGGGCGGAAGAGGAGGGGCAGAACAACTGCGTCGGGTTCTTGCCGCCGGATGGGCGTCGGTCATGGGCGGTGTCGTGCCTCAGAACCCTCGGTGGGAAAAATGCGCGCGTCCTCGCCAAGTCGCTCGAGTTGGAAGGTTTTCGTGTTGGCTCGGGTTACGGCAAGCTCAAGCGGGAGACCCTCCGCATTGGGCATATGGGGGACCACTCAGTCGAGGAGCTGAAAGAGTTACTCGGCGCGCTCGGCGCGCTCGTCTCCGGGGCTGAGTCTGAATGAGCCAACCGCCGAGGTGAGGTTCAGGGCGGCATCGGCTAACAGGGTAGCGGATCGGGCGATATCGTCGGTTGTCTCCGTTTGCTCTTGGGCCGCTGTCGCTATTTCGCGTGATGCCGCAACCACGGCTTCGGTACCGGCCGCGATCGTCTGAAGGCGACGCGTGATATCTTCCACGAGCTTTTTTACGTCTCCTGCGGCACTCGAGATTTCATCGCTCCACGCGCTCGACTCTGCCGTTGCACCGGCGACCTCCTTGAGGGCAGCGGCGGCTGATTCGGCAATCTGTCGCACGTCAGAACTTGCTTCTGCCAGCCTCGTGAGCCGGTCGCGCGTCTCCTGAACCGTCGCCAACACGCTACCTACCACATCGGCTGTGGTCGTGGCTGACCTGGATGCTTGCGTTGCGAGTTTCCTCACCTCGTCAGCTACTACTTCGAATCCACGTCCCTCACCCCCACCCGCTCGAGACGCCTCGATAGCAGCGTTGAGCGCGAGCATGTTCGTTTGCGAGGCGATCGCCTGCGCTTGAGTCACGAACTGTTGAATCTCTTTCGAGAGGTCGGCAAGTGTCTTAGCCTCGGCGGCGCCCAGTTCGAGGTCGCTAGCGAGATCTGCAAGCTGCTCACTGCCCGCTATCAGGTGCCTTTCGTGTTCGCGGGCGGTTTCGCTGAGTGACGAACTCCGTTCTGCAGCCACGTTTGCACCGTCAGCGAGGTTCGACGATATGCCAAGAATCCTGCTCGCGTCGTTGGCTGCCTGCCTGGCGAGTTCGGCCTGCTCGTTAGCTTGGCTCGTGAGGTCCCGGCAGGTATCGGCCATCTGCTGGATTGACGTGGTCATTTGCTCAGTGCTGGTGGATATCAGCTCGGCCATGGCCGCCGATTCATGTGAGGACGATCGTATCTCACCGACCAGCTTGCGCAGGGCGTCGACCATGGTGCGAACAGCCTCCAAGAGGCCGGTGACTTCCTCCGCACCTTTTGGGTTGGATACTACGGCTACAGAGAGGTCCCCGTCTGCAACGCGGGCCGCGATCGAACCTGCTACACGCACAGGCCTGGTTACGCGACGGTGGAGCCATTCGGTGAACCAGATCAACAGCACGATTGCTGCGACCAAAGCAACGCCGGCCGCAAGGTAAACCGCGTCGCGAATAGACCTCGCCGCAGTGTACGCCACAGCCTGGGGTTGTCTGTGCACGATCCACCATCGGCCGGAGTTGGTGGGCGCTGTCGCGACTAGCTCTCCGTCGCCAGCCCCCCCTACTGCGGGCAACGAGTTCGTCGTCGACGAAGCAGTGCTCGATATGAGTTCTGACACGTCGCTCACCGCAAGCAACCTGCTGGGATCACGTGACATTATCACACGCCCGGCCGAATCCACGGCTTCGATCGTTGCTTCCATCGACTCACTGCCGAGCGACAGTAGTCGAGTCAACCTCGAAAGTTCGACCACTGCTTTCAACACTCCCAGAGGTTCGCCCGAGTAGGAGTCGTCTATTCGGACGGCCAGTTCGAGGCCTACGGTACCAGCCGACTCGTCAAAAAGCGGCTCGCCCTGATATGTGCCGATCTCGAACGCCTCTTCCCACCATTCCTCATCGGATTGAACGAAGTCAGACGTTGTACTGCTTGCGAGGACCACCAGGCCGTGTACCTCGGTGAAGAAGACTTCCACGAAATCGGATGAATCTCTTACGATTTGCAGGAATCGCCGGATAGTCTCGTCTTCACTGAGCGCGCGCGTCTCCTCGTAACGCCTCTCCAGCTCAGCGGTCGATAGTCGGTCGAGCCCCCTTCGCGCGGCCACGATCCCAGCTGACCGAGTTGCGGCGACAATGCTCGGTGTGTTCGCGAGTATTCGAACGTCAATCGCTCGTTCGTCCAGGTATTGGGTCACCTGCTCCGCAACGCGTTCGGCTACCGCTCGAAGCTGTACACCGGCAGTTCGCTCGAACTCTCGTGCCACGCTCCGGCTGGCTACGTATGCACTGAATGCAATCGCCGCGATTGCCACCGGCGTGCCGGCGACTATGATGCGACGTCGCAATTCCCGTGTTCTACTCGCCATACGTGAGCCTTCCTGGGGAAGCAAGCAGTGCTAGATTAACCCTACCATGACAGATACACGTAGCCAAGACAGAATATACGATCCCGCTCTCGTCGAAGCCCGCTGGCGTGAACGCTGGCAAGAACGACGCACGAACAGTGTCGATACTGAAGCCGCGCGCCGGCCCTATTTCAACCTGATGATGTTCCCATACCCCTCAGCAGAGGGGCTGCACGTGGGCAACGTTTTCGCCTTTGTCGGTTGCGACATTCACGGGCGGTTTCGCCGGCTGCAGGGTTGGGATGTGTTCGAGCCCCTCGGCTTCGACGCGTTCGGAATCCACTCCGAAAATTTTGCGATGAAGGTGAACACTCACCCAGCAAAGCTGATTCCGGCGAACATCGAACGTTTCCGCGAACAGCTGAGGCGAGTGGGGTTGATGGTCGACTGGGATCATGAGGTATCTACCACCGACCCAACCTACTACAAGTGGACCCAGTGGATTTTCTTGAAGCTGTACGAGGCGGGTTGTGTCGTGAAAAAACAGGCGCCCGTCAACTGGTGCCCTGAGTGCAAGACCGTTCTAGCCAACGAGCAGGTCGAGGACGGCTATTGTGAGCGGCACCCGGGAGTCAGAGTACATCAGAAATCCCTCTCCCAGTGGTTCTTCAAGATCACCGACCATGCAGAGCGGCTGCTCCGTAACCTGACTGACCTGGACTGGTCGGACTCGACCAGAACAATGCAGGCTAATTGGATTGGGCGCTCGGATGGCGCCGAGCTGATTTTCAAGACTCCAGCCGATTCTCCCATCCCCGTTTACACCACTCGACCCGACACCGTGTTCGGCGCCACCTACCTGGTCCTTGCCCCGGAACATCCGCTGGTCGATGAGGTCACAGGGCATGAGTGCAAGAAGGAAGTTGGCAACTACCGTCGACAGGCTCTCCAAAAGGATTTGGTGACCCGGAAGGTGGGCGACCGAGAGAAGACGGGTGTGTTCACAGGTACCTATGCTCGCAATCCAGCCACAGGCGAAACGGTTCCAATTTGGATTGCCGACTATGTACTGATGGAATACGGGACCGGCGCTATCATGGCCGTGCCCGCGCACGACGAACGCGACTTCGAGTTTGCGACTGAGTTCGGGCTCGAAATCCGGCAGGTAATCGAGCCGTCGAACGAGGAAGATCAGGCGCCGATTATCACTTGGGACGGCAAAGCCACCAACTCGGGCCAGTTCGATGGGTTGCCATGCAAGGATGCGGTTACCGCAATCACAGCGTGGCTGGAAGAACGAGGGCTCGGCAAGAAGCAGGTCCAATACCGGTTGCACGATTGGTGCATTTCGCGGCAGCGATACTGGGGCCCGCCGATACCGATCATATACTGTGACAACTGTGAAACCGTCCCGGTGCCTGAAGAGGATCTTCCTGTGCTGTTGCCGGAGATCGAAGACTTCAAACCCGACGAGAGCGGCGTTTCTCCTTTGGCGCGACACGAAGAGTGGTACAGAGTGCCGTGTCCGGAGTGCGGCAAACTAGCCAGGCGCGAGACCGATGTGTCAGACACATTCCTCGATTCCGCCTGGTACTTCCTGCGCTATCCGTCGACCGGCTATCACGATCGGGCCTTTGACCCGGGCCTGACCGCAAAGTGGCTGCCCGTAAAATCGTACATCGGCGGGAACGAGCACGCGGTGCTTCACCTCATGTATGCCAGATACATCAACATGGTGTTGCATGACGCCGGTCTGGTGGGATTCGAGGAGCCGTTCAGCAGGTTCCGCGCACACGGGACGATTGTGAAAGACGGCGCCAAGATGTCGAAGTCACGGGGCAACGTTGTGGTTCCGGATGACTACATCGGGAGGTGGGGAGCCGACACCTTTCGCATGTACCTGATGTTCCTGGGGCCGTACCTCGAAGGTGGCGATTTCCGCGATGAAGGTATCTCCGGCATTCGTAGATTCCTGGACAAGGTCTGGGGTTTGATTAGAGACACCGATGAGAGGGCAGGAGAACCGGACCGATCGGCACTTCGGTCACTTCACCAGACGATCCACAAGGTATCGGACGACATCGAAGGGCTGCGCTACAACACCGCAATCTCGGCACTCATGGAATACCTGAATATCCTGCGCGCCCTGGATGGGCAGGGAGACGAGGATCTGCCGCGGCTTCAGACCGAACTGCTGGAGCCACTCGTGGTGATGCTTGCGCCTTTCGCACCTCACATTGTCGAGGAGTGTTGGGAAAGACTCGGACACGAGGAATCCAGCGTGTTCGATGCATCCTGGCCCGCATACGACGCCAAACTTGCTAGTGAGGATGAGATCGAGCTTGTGGTTCAAGTAAATGGCAAGGTACGCGGCCGGCTTCGAGTCAGCCCAGGCATCTCGGAACCGGACGCCGTGGAGCTGGCGCTAGCTGAACCCGGAGTCAGACGGCACATTGAAGGAAAGAGCATACGCAAGGCCATCTATGTTCAAGACAAACTAGTGAGCCTCGTGGTGTAGGTAGGCTCAAAGGTCTGCATTGCGCGGGAAGTGCTCGGCTCACTGGCGGGTGCTTCCCGCACTCTTTTTGGCCAACTCTCTGGTAATCAATAGTTTACGAGAGTCTGTTACCCAAAACCAAGACGCTGCGACGATCATAGGCAGCAGAGCATCTATTCTAGTGAGCATGCATGAGATGAGCCTGGTTGCAATTGACGACGTCGCCATACAGCGGGCCAAAGCGGGAGATCTATCCGCGCTGGAGAGGGTGTACCGCGCATACGAGGGGCTGGTGTACTCGCTGGCGCGACGAATCTGCCGAACGGCAGAAGATGCGGAGGACGTGCTGCAGGAGACGTTTTTTGAGGTCTGCCGCAGCATGAAAGGGTTTCGAGGCACAGGTCCGGGGAGCATGACAGCCTGGATCAAGCGAGTAGCGGCGAGCAAGGCACTGATGAAGATCCGCTACGAGAAGTACCGGACGACTGATGAGTTGCGGGAGGATGCGGCCTGGGTAGGTGGACGAGATGGGGATGCGGGCCTGCGTGTCGATTTGGAGACCGCTATGACGAGGCTTTCGGATACGGCGCGAGCAGTTGTCTGGCTACACGATGTTGAGGGCTACAAGCACGAGGAGATAGCCGAGCTGATGGACAGAACCGTGAGTTTCTCAAAATCCCAGTTGTCGCGTGCACATATGCGGCTGAGGGACATGCTCGGCGAGGAGGCGCAATGTTGAGACATTGCTCGATTGAAGAGTTGTTGGAAGTACGAAACGGCGAAGGGTCGGTCGGCACGAAGATCCATGTTGACGAGTGTGAGGAATGTCGGGACGAGCTCGACCGTCTGCACCAGCGCGTCGCATCGCTGAAAGCACTGCCGAGCCTGAACGCTCCAAGAGACCGCTGGCCGCTCGTGCGGGAACAAATAGTAGCAGGGCGACAGCGCGTCTGGTGGACGAGGATGGGCTGGGCCGCCGCCGCAGCGATCGCGCTGGCTCTGGGAGCCAACGGCTTGGTACCCTGGCCCGCGGCCGAACCTGAGCCTGAGGTCGAGCTTCGGACGCTCGTGGCTCAGTCGGCGCATCTAGACAGCATGCTCAAGTCTATTGAAAAAAGGTCACGAGTAGTAAACGGGCTAACAGCAGTTGCGATCGCGGACCTCGAAGACAGGATCATCATTCTCGACTCGCGACTTTCGTCGGCTCGGCGATTCACGATATCGGAAGCGGAACTACGGGAAATGCTGGAACAACGGGTGTTGCTCATGGATGCTCTGGTAAACACACACCGAAAAAGAACGGTAAACGTGGGATTCTGATATACAGCCGCTAACGGCTGGTTACTGAAGGGATAGGAACATGAAATGGACTAACAGACGGGTTTTGATCGCGGTGTGTTTTCTCGCCGCAGGCGGAGTGAGTTTTGCCGGGGCGCAGAATAGGGAGGAGCGGGCACGACAACGGATGCAGCAAGCCGAAGCGAGAGCTCAAGCAGCACAGCGGGAACTCGAGCACGCCCTGCAGCTGCTTGCCGAGGCTGAGAACGACGAGGAGGCTCGCGAACGGCTCGACGATGCGATGCGGGAACTGCAGAGGGCAAGGTCCCGACTGGGCAACGATCGAGGCATCGTCATGGGGCTCTCTTCCCCGGACAACTTGTACTTCAGCTCAGGTTCATCGCGCCGCGGCGGTCCGCAAATGGGCGTATATCTCAACACCGAGCGGAGGCCAGCCACCGATTCTATAGGTGTCGTGCTCAACAGCGTGACCGACGACGGTCCGGCCCACGAAGCGGGGTTGAGGGATGGCGACATAATAACCGTGGCAAACGGTGAATCTCTCTCGCGCACCGGACGAGGTGGGACATCTCCCGCCAATAAGCTGATCCGCATCAAGGATGACTTGGATGAGGGTGACACTCTCAGCGTGGAGTACAGGCGTGGGGCGACTACGCACTCGGCCGACATTGAGCTGCGTTACCTCGACAACTTCGCTTTCGCGCTCGGCAACTACGGCAGAGCTGTTGAACTAGCGGTGCCGGAAGTAACCGTCTTCGACGAGGATCGCCGTGGATTCAGTTTGGCAACCACGTTTTCGGGGCAACTATCGCTCCTGGGCATGCTCGACGTCGAGTTGATCGAGCTGGACCCCGAGCTTGGCTGGTATTTCGGTGTCGACGAGGGGTTGCTCGTGGTGCGTGCGCCCGATGACGATAGCGATCTGGACTTGCGCAGCGGTGATGTGATCGTGAGCGTCGACGGCCGTCAGCCTGCGAGTCAATCGCAGTTGATGCGCATATTGCGGTCGTATGAGGAAGGTGAGACCATGCAATTCTCGATCATGCGGCAGCGAGAATCGATGACGATTGAGGTGACCGTTCCCGAGCGTGATTCCAACGTGTTTTGGCGCAGGAACGGGAGATTTTAGACGGGGAGTGGAGAGTGCATGACGTCATGGTGACGTGCAGCGACTAACGAGCAACGGTCTCTCATTTAGGAGGCCGTTGTTCGCTGCTCGTTGTTTCCTGCTCGCCGCATCACCGCGATTCTTTGCTCTCCATTCATCTCACCGCCCCGGCCCAAACAGGATCGCGTTGGTGAGCAACCGTGCCGGTCCTCTCCAGAACCCTCTAAACAAGATGTCGTCAGCAAACATCACCACGTTGCCTCTGCCCTGACGCTCGGCTGCCGCCCATACTGCGCCATTCAACAGGCGCTCGGTGTTGTCGGGCCATGCGAATCCAGCGAGCAGGGTTTCGTCGCCCACGAAAGAGACCGGGTTGTCACCTCGCTCCGACGGTTTGAGCATTGTGCCGCCGCGCATCATCACTGCTAGCGATGGACTCTCGTAACCCATGGTCAACCAGTGGCTGAGGTCCAGCGTTGCCTTGAAAATCGAGCCAGGTAGGCGTTCGGGTCCGTCTCCACCGGCCGTAGGAGAAACCAGGGGAGGGGTGAGGCTGGGGTCGCTTTCTAGTGAGTCGTTCGCCTCGCCGCCTTCATCTTCATTGTCACCCAAGGCAGCAACCGAGCTCAGGCCAACATCGTCGTGGCCGGGAAAGAGTGCGGCGCTACCGTACGTAATCAACGCCCCGCCATCGCGCACCCACTGGGTGAGACGATCGATCCCGCCACTTCCCAACGCACGCCGAATTGAACCGGAACTTCCGCTGGGGATGATCAAGACGTTGTAGTCGTTCAGGGTTGCCATTCCGCCCAGCGACGTGAGCGATACCGGGACGAACGGATGCCTGAGTTCCGTATCGAGGAAATGCCACAGAGCTCCGTAGCTCGTCACACTCACCTCGTTGCCAGCCGCAACAAGAACTCGGGGCTCGAATACAGGACGTACTCGGCCAGAGCCGGTACCGATGCGCCCCACCGATGGAAACGCCGAATTCGCTGCATCGACCTGGATGCCGATCTCAGCTGCCAGAGCAGGAAGTCTATCGTGAAGCGACTCTGGGCTGCGCGACGTGCGTATTACGAAGGTGCCGCGAGGGTAGTCTACTCCGTCAGCGCTGAGTGGCTCGGTCGCCACATTCACCACATACCCTTCGCGCAACAGAACCATCGCCAACTCTGCGGCGGCTTGGCGATCGTTGCGGAACAGGTATGCCGAGCGGGCACGGCCAGATACCGCTCCAGCTGATGCTAGGGCGCGCACCGGATCTCTGTCGCTCTCGAGAGTCAGTAGGTCGCCACCTACTGGCGCGAGGTCTTCTGTCCAATAGGCATCAACCCCCATCGTGTATGGCAGCGACCACGCTGTCACGTCGTAGAATTCGTACCGGTCGCCCGAAGCATTGTCACCGCGACGCTTGTTGCGCTCGAACTTCTCGAGTTGTCGCTGTACGAACTCCGGATCCATCTCCGCATTCGGCTCGAGCAACGCCCTGGCGGCTCGCGCTTGCGGTTGGTTGAGATCGACCACAAATGCACCTGGCGCGAATGTTTGCCGGGACGCTGCTGCGTTCGGGCCGTCCATGTAGTCGTGCGCTGCGTTAGATCTGTACGGTTCGGTCAGTTGTCTGATTTCGATGTCATGACGTAAGAGGATACTTGCAAGGC
The DNA here is from genome assembly GCA_964518955.1 of uncultured Gemmatimonadaceae bacterium. Lineage (GTDB taxonomy): Bacteria > Gemmatimonadota > Gemmatimonadetes > Gemmatimonadales > GWC2-71-9 > JBDGYW01. The sequence continues at coordinate 45,228 of CAZFHS010000021.1, forward strand.
GCGCTGCGTTTGTATGATCTCGGCCTGGCCGAATGACCACACGCTTCATCTGCGCTGACTCGCCTTCGGCCGCGCCGCTCACGCGAAAATCGTAGTAGTCGAGAAGCCGTTCCTCGCGATTCGCTGCAGCGGTCTCGACCGTGGCAAGAGATGCGACGAAGTGGTGGGCTATGCCGTCGGCAAACGTGATGACCGTACCGTCGCCACGCCGCCGCATGAGGTCTGGTCCGCCGTCGGTCTCGTAGGTCATTCCAGTGGCGCCGTGTAACGAAGGGGCGACATCGAAGTACCCGGCGTAGAACAGATCGAATGTCTCACGTGTGAAGTACTGCCAGCCGTAGCGGTCGAATGCCGCGGCGTTGCCTTCGCCGATAGTCTCATACCAACGAGCCGTGCGCTCGGGGATGTTCATGTTCACCGGCTGCGCTGGTGGGGCAAAGAAGTACTGTTCGGTTGTGCTGTGAAGGTCGACGTATATCTGTGGGCGCCACCGTACCACCGCGCCGAGTATTGCGCGAGTGGGAGCTTGTGACACCGCTATCAGGTCACGATTCATGTCGAATCTGTAGTGACCGTATCGCCCCGCAATACTCCATGGCGCCCTCGAGTCGAACGAATAGGGCTCGTCTGTTCCCACCGACACCGAGTTGTACCACGCCGCAAATCGCTCGTGGCCGTCGGGGTTCGCCGATGGTACCATCACGATCACCGCGTTGCGCAGCATGTCGAGTGTCGCTGGTTCGTCCGAAGCCAGGAACTGATAGGCTACCCACATAGACGCTTCCAGGCCGGCCGACTCATTGCCGTGGACCGAGTAGGAGAGCATCACCACTAGGGGAGAACGCTCTGCTATCTCCGCTGCATCGGCGTCGCTCGTTACACGAGGATCGGCGAGAGAGTTGACGTCGGATCTGATCTCATCTAGTCGCGCGATGTTCTCAGGTGCGGAAAAGATCAGAGTGCGCATCAAACGGCCCTCTTCTGTGGTGCCGATAACATCGGTGCGTACTCGGTCCGGAGCCGCGGCCATCATGCGGTCAAACACGTCTTGAAGCTCGGCGTATTGGGTTTGCCGCTCCCCAGCCGAATAACCGAGTATATCGTCAGGGCGAGGCACACCGTCGTGATACGGCCCTCGGTCGAAGAAGCTGAAACTCTCCTGAGCGAGTACAGCGGGCGTTGCCAAACCGGTGAGCAATGCCAACAGCGCCAGGGATCTGCCTATTGAACTTCTCATGGTGATCATCGTTGTCTTCCCGTTGAGTGCGCCACGAAGGTAAGTGACGGTGCACCTTTTTGGCAGGATCTTCTTTTCGATGATCTTCATCGCAAGCGGAGTCGGGCACCTAGTGCAACTCGAGGCCACTGTAGCATACGCACAGAGTAAGGAGCTTCCGGCGCCAGGTTGATGGTGGCCGTGGAGCCTCGGAGGCTGACGGGCGGGTAGAGCGTCTCGGCACAATCATCAGACAGTAGGACGATTGACTGCTAACCCACGATATGTTACGATATATCGTACGTAATATCGTGACATGTCGTAGTTGGCGTTGTTTTCGGCTTGCAGGAGGTTCAAATGGGACGTCGAGATTGGGATTTCGATGGTGCACCCTGGGATTGGTGGATGGGGGGGAGAGGACGCCATCGCCGCAGTCGCCGAGGCAGGTGGTTTGGATCTGGTGATATGAAGTACGTGATCCTGAAGCTGCTCAGAGACAATCCCATGCACGGCTACGAGGTGATGAAAGCGCTGGAGGATCACACTCATGGCTGCTACAAGCCTTCTCCAGGCACAGTCTACCCGACCCTCCAGTGGCTCGAGGACGAGGGTTTGGTGAGCAGTGAAGAAGTGGACGGCAAGAAAGTGTATTCGATCACGGAGGACGGCGAGAGCTTTTTGAAGGACAACAAAACCACGGTAGACGAAATATTCGACAGGGTTGAGGAGACTATCGACGGTTTTCTGGATGATCCGATGCCTGACGTAACACGGCTTGTCGGAAAACTCGTGAGTCAGGCGTACCGTACTACTTGGAAGGTCCGCGGGGATTCGAAGAAGATGGAGAATGTCGTCGATATTCTGAGTCGCGCGACTGATGAGCTCAGAGAAATGAGATCCTAACGGAGGTCACGAACTCAGGAGTACTCGATGAATTCGATCGGTGCTCCGTTGTCCACGATGAATGCAACCATCACGCCCTCCGAGGGGCTGTTGGGCTCAATGAGCACTTCCTTGTTCTGGAGTGCAGCGTCGAGGTCGTCCACCCGAAACGCCACGTGCGGCACCGTCCTTACGAGCTCAGGCAGCGGGCTGTCGGGTTCGAACCGCAGCCATTCGACTCCGTAAGGGTTCGTGTCGTATGGTGTGACAAACATTCCGAAGGCTTCCAGATAGTACTCACCTTCGTGGCTCGTTTCGGTCGGAATGCCTACGTGGTGGTATTCAAGCAACGGTACGTCCTCTCGTAATCAGGCTGTTCTCTGCAGTCCAACGTTCAAATGTAGAGCCACACGCCCCAGCACCGCTGCCCCTCTGCGCTATCTCGGCCGCAATACTGCGGCTGCAGTCTTGCGGACGCAGTCTTGCGATTGGGGGGGTCCCTCGCGAGCTTTCGCGAGCGAAGAGGAGAAGTAATCGCTCGATTTGTTCACTAGGAGGGAGTCCGATGCGCGTTGCAGTGTTATTGACCGCTATGGTGTTCGTGGCATGCGCCGCCCCGGTTGTAGAAGAAGACGAACGCGAAGAGAAAGAAGTAATTCAGATGCCGGGTTCGCTCGAGGGCCTGCCCTTTTCCTCTGCCGTTCGCGTGGACGACATACTCTTTCTATCCGGACAGATTGGGACGCTCCCTGGCACGCGCGACCTAGCGCCCGGCGGAGTGACCGCGGAAGCTCGGCAAACGCTCGAGAACATCAAAGCCGTGCTGGAGTATTCGGGCAGTTCGATGGAACGAGTGGTGAAATGCACGGTGTTCCTACTGGACATCAATGACTACGCAGCGGTGAACGAAGTGTACGCAACGTACTTCACGGAGAATCCACCTGCCCGGTCGGCGTTGGCTGCTACCGGCCTCGCCCTCGGTTCGCAAGTCGAGATCGAGTGTATTGCTCTGGCAGGCCGATGAAAGTCACACGTCAGCTGGAGAGCCTCGAGTCGACTGTATTAGATCCGTTGGTCGATATCAGCGCTTCGGAGTGGACCGTTGCTCGCGAAGGCAAATGGAGCATCGCCCAGATTGTCGAGCATCTGGCCATCGTGTTCGACATAGTTGCAACCGGGTTTGCGGCGCTTCCCGAGGAGGAGCCGAAAGAGCGGGAAGCGACGCCGGCGCAGGCGGTATTGCGCCATACGCTGCTTGGTAGTGGAGAGCTACCGAAGGGTATGAGGGCTCCCGACATTTCCCATCCGAGCGATGATCCAGATCCCGAATTGGTGGTTGCGCGGTTCAGGATGGGCATCGAACAGACGCGAACCCTAGTCGAGGACTGGGCCGAAGAACGGCAGCTGTCGACCTTCTTGCGGCACCCGGTGTTGGGCGACCTGAATCTCCCGGAGTGGGTGCGGTTTCACTTCGTCCATTGCACGCTACACGCGCGGCAAATAGAAAAGCGGTTGGCTGATCTGCACTAAGGGGCGGCAAGGCGGACAGGCGGTAGGACGAAGAGTGCGATGGCGCCGCGTGCTTCCTCTATGCCAATACTTCCAGCCCCGTTTCGACCACATCAGGGCTCTTGGACTCAGCTGGGTTCCCCATCGAAGTCAGCGTTTGCGCGATGGCTTCGGCGACTAGCGCCGCGCTTTCTTTAGCACAGATCGCAACTAGCGTCGATCCCGCTCCCGATATTGTCACGCCGTAAGCTCCGGCGTCGATCCCGGCCTGCACCGCTTCGTCATAACCAACAATCAGCGACTTCCTCACGGGTACGGCGATGTGGTCGGTCATGCCGTGGCCGATGAGGTCTCCGTCGCCTGTGGTGAGTCCAAGGAGCAATGCCGCAGAGCTCGAGGCCTGCCCTATGGAATCCCTGCGCGGTAATTGGGCTGGAATGAGGCTCCGAGCTTGATGTGTGCTAATCTCCTGATCCGGGATCGCCAATGCGACACCCAGACTCTGGTGGAACTCGAGTCGTTTGGGGATTCCCGCGTGGAGGAACAGGCCGCCATAGACGGCCGGCCCCGCATTGTCCGGGTGGCCCTCCAGCTTGGCTGCTCGGTCGAACACCCTCTCCCTGTCGAGATCTCCCGTTGTCAAAAGGCGGGCGAGCGCGAACCCCGCGACGATTGCCGCAGCCGACGATCCGAGGCCGCGACTCAGCGGGATTCCCGAGGTGACCTCTAGGTGATACCCGGCCGACATGGACTCGCCGAGCGCATGGGTGGTGAAGTCTTCCGTAGGATCGAAACCGGTGAGGGTCCCAGCGTATTCTGGTGGTCCCTCACCCTCTACTATCCGCGCACCTAGCCAAATGTCGAGGGCCAGCCCAAGGCAATCGAACCCTGCACCGAGGTTTGAAGTCGAAGACGGCACGCGAACGTCTGGGAGAATCTCTGAATTGTTCACAGCCGAAATCTGTCACCACATCTTGGAACAGCAAAGCCCCGCATTGGCGGGGCTTTGTTAGATGCGCAATGGTCGTCATCTCTCGACCACTGCGCTCGAGTGGGTGTCCGCTAGCTTTCGACCCGCTTCATCGTGAACTCACGTTCGCCTCGGGGGGTCGACATAGTGCCTGTGATGGTGTCGCCCTCGAGGGTACCGGTGTAGGTCAATTCCATTGAGCGGTTGCCCTGGCCCCTGACCATCGTGAACGTGACAACGTTGCCCTCGACGGACCCCGAGCTGATTGGGATTTCACCACCCCTCTGCCCCTCGCTGGTGCCGGTTAGGGTGTTACCATCCTGCTCGAACGTGAATATCGTCGTCATTGTGCCGCGTGGAGTCTCGTTGGTCATCTCCCACTTTCCGGCGACGTTGGCTGCCTCTTGCGCCTGCAGCGGCAGAGAGACCGCCAACAATGCAAGAACACTCACTGCAACGCGTGCGATTGCCTTCATTCCAACACCTCCTTTACTCGTATCTCAAAGCTTCGATCGGGTCCAGCAATGACGCGCGCCGTGCAGGCCAGAGACCGAAGAAGATTCCGACCATTGCGCTGAACGCAACCGCCACCAATACGGACTGCGGTGAAACGAACGTATTCCAATTGGCCAATCTCGAAAGCGCCACAGCCCCACTAGCACCAGCTGCTACTCCGATGAGCCCGCCCAATAGGCACAGAACCAACGCTTCCACCAGGAACTGCAGCATAATGTTCTTTCTGGTCGCGCCGAGTGCCTTTCGGACCCCGATCTCACGCGTTCGCTCGGTAACCGAGACCAACATGATATTCATGATCCCGATGCCACCAACCAACAGGCTCACGGCGGCGATGCCGCCCAATAGAAACGTGAACGTGCGTGTGGTCTCTTCGAACGTCTCCAAGAACTCAGACCGATCCATGATGTTGAAGTCGTTGTCCCTTCCCGGAGCGATGCCGTGCTCGCGCCTCAACACCCGTTCGATTTCGATCATTGCAATCGTCATCGAATCGGGGTGTGCAACCTGCACGTTTATCGAGCTTACTCTATCGCTGCCAAAGATGCGGTATTGTGCGGTCTGGATCGGAACGAGGATCTGTTCGTCGGGATTGTTCCAGCCGCTCGACGACCCCTTCTCCTCCAGCAATCCAACCACTTCGAATGGTATGCCCCGAATAACGATCTGCTGACCTATCATTGCCGGACCGTTCGCATCCAAGTTCGCCGGTACTTGGCTGCCAAGCACTGCAACACGTTTGCGCGAGATGCCGTCACCGGCTGTGAACATCCGGCCGGCCGCAACATCGTAATTATTCACGCCGATGTATTCAGGCACCGTGCCGTTCACGTTCACGTTGATGTTGCTGTTCGCGAATTCGACCTGCTGGTTTCGTCTTATCTCAGGTACGACCGCAGAGAGACCTCCTGCGTCGCTTGCCAGCGCAGTGGCATCGTCAATCGTCAGGCTCACCCGATCAGCGCTAGCGACACCTCGATGAAAAGACTGTCCGGCCTGAACGGACAGGAGGTTTGTGCCCAAGGCTTGGATGCGCTCCTGCACGTCCTGCTGCGCCCCGCTTCCCAGGGCCACCATTGTGATGACCGCACCCACACCAATGACAATGCCGAGCATTGTGAGAAACGAGCGCAGTTTGTTCGCCCGTATGGCGCCGAGTGCAACGTTGAAAATTTCTCCAAAGAGCATTTGACAAACTCCTCTACCTGCGCGAGACGCCCGGGAGCCCACCAGCACGGCGACTCATGAATTCCTGCATTCTCTGTTGGCTCGCGAGCAGGCTGGAGCTAGGTAATACGAGCACCGTATCGCCGACCTCGAGTCCCGACACAACCTCTGAATAGTCGAGATCGGTGAGTCCGGTTCGTACCGAAATCGGTACCGGCAGTCCATCGCGCATCACGAACACCGTGTAGTTGCCTCCCATGAGCGCAGCGTCGGTGGCACTCTGACTCTCGCCCGGACGGCCACCACCTCCACCGCCTCCCTGGCCCCTACCCATGAGTTGCCGCATGATGTTGCGGTCGGCGTCACTCAGAGATCCCATCATCGAGCGCATGTCAGATGCGCCCTGCAATCTCTGTGCAAGTGCCTGGACTGCCTCCAGGTCCATGTCCTCAGGGACGGGTACCGACCGTCCCATGAGCGTGACGGTTCGCGACTCAGCCGTTGGATCCGCCGCATTTGTCTCGTTTCCGTCACCCTGTTCTCCCGCTCGCGCGGCAGCAATCTGCTGCGTCACGGCTTCCGGATCGAATCCCAATACCTGCGCGGCGGCGGTCACATCAGGACCATCGGTTCGAAGAGCTGCGTTTGGAACCGCGGCCACACCGTACTTCGACCCAACGTGCATTTCCACCTCGGCGTTCATGCCTGGCCGAAGCAAACCGTCCTGGTTGGGGATCCGAATCAGAACAGGAAACATTGTAACGTTCTGTGCGACAGTGGCCTGGGGCTCGATCCGCAGCACCTTTCCTTCGAACGGGCGGTTGGGGTATGCATCAACCAGGATCGTTACGTCGAGCCCCTCGCTGATCTTCCCGATGTCGGTTTCGTCAACAAGAGATCGAACCTGCACGGTGTCGAGGTTTGCCATCTGCAACAGAATGGTTCCGCCGCCCACCTCACGCGTAGCTGAGGAGATCACAGTGCCAACTTCAACGTTCTTCTGAATGATGACGCCATCGCCAGGTGCTCTGACGTCAGTGTCCTCGGCGGCAATCTCTGCATCCGAAAGTGAACGTTGAGCCCGCACGAGCTGTGCGTTTGCGCTGGCCACCGATAGCCTCGTGTTGTCGTACTCTTCCTCGGTGATCGACTGCGTCTCGAACAACCCTACTGCTCGCCGCAATTGCGCCTGGGCATTCTCGAGCTGCGCCTCGGCCAGTTCCAGGTCGGCTTGTGCCTGTCGTAGCGTCGCCTGCGGGACGCGCGGGTCGACGCGTACCAGCAACTGCCCCGGACGCACGACGTCACCTGTCTCGACGTGCAATTCGAAGATCTCTCCCGACGCCTTCGACTTGACCTCTATGGTTCTGATCGGCTCGACTGTACCCGCGGCGCTTGCAGCTACGATGATATCACGGTTCTCCACGGTCAGTAGCTGGTACATCTGTTGTGTTTCTTCCTCGTCTGACGATCGGAAGAACCTCGTGGCGGCGATGACGCTCACCGCCACCACCGCAATTATGATCACATTCCTTATCATGCTGTTTTCTCTACAATCATGTCCTGTTCTACTCGGCCGTCCCGCAAGCGTATTTGGCGAGCGGCGTGATTAGCGATGTCTTGCTCGTGGGTGATCAAGACTATCGTTTGACCGGCTGCATGTAATCCCTCCATTACTCCCATGATCTCGGCGCTTGTGGCGCTGTCCAAATTCCCTGTGGGCTCGTCCGCGAGCAGAATGCTCGGTTCGTTCACCAATGCCCGCGCACACGCAACGCGTTGACGTTCTCCGCCCGACAACTCGGCTGGGCGATGTTCTACGCGGTCTCCGAGCCCGACCCGCTCCAACGCCGTGCGGGCGCGCTCGCGCCGCACTTTTGCCGGAACTCCTGCGTAAATGAGTGGCAACTCGACGTTGTGCAGCGCTGTGGCTCTAGGCAGGAGATTGAATGTCTGGAACACGAACCCGATTTCTTTGTTACGTATACGAGCGAGTTCGTCGTCTTCCAGCTCACTCACCTTTTGGGAATTGAGCCAATACTCGCCTGCAGTTGGCGTATCGAGACACCCCAGCAGGTTCATGAGCGTCGACTTGCCCGATCCAGATGGTCCCATGATGGCTACGAACTCGTTGCGGCGGATCTGCAGATTCGCGGATCGCAATGCGTGAACGACTTCGGCGCCAAGCTCGTAGTCTCGTGTCAGCTTGTACGTGAGAATGACGACATCCGCCGTCGGCATATCACCGGTCTGGAATTCCTGATGGACGATGCCGCTCATAGCTCTCTCCCCACTAAGGCCTCTACCTGGGCCTTGGCGACCAGGTAGTCGAATCGCGCTTGCACGATGTCGACTTCTGCCTGATCGAGGTTTACCTGCGATGCCAACACGTCGACGATAGTTGCCGCGCCCAAGCGGTAGCGCTCGCGCTGCACACGTAGATCTTCTTCCGACGCTGCGCGACTTGCCTCAGCGATCTCGAGCCGCGTGCGCGCCGATGCAAGTGAAGCCAGATACACCGTTAGATCGGCATTGACCTGGCGCCTGGCATCCTCGGCTTGCGCTCGCGCGGTCTCCAAAGCCCACGAGGAGCGGGTGCGGTTCATCTCTCGAGTGAAGCCGTTGAACAAGGTCCAAGAGAAACTCAGCCGGGCAGACCAGCTTGGGTTCAGATCGAGCCACTGGTTTGCAGACCACGATTTAGACGCCGATGCCGTCGCTCTCGGCAGGTACTGCGATGTGGTAGCTGAGTACTGTGCCGCAGCGGAGCGTTCCCCTGCGTCCGTTTCTTGGATCAACGGCGAACGCGCCAGAGCTTCGGTGCGAAGTGACGTGGTGTCCAGATCGGAAATGACCAGGAGGTCGTCATCAGTCGCTGCGGAAACAGATCCGTCCAACCCGACAAGCCTCGCAAGATCCGCTTCCGCGGTTGATAGTTGAGTTTCGGCCTGCAGGCGCTGCAATTCCGCGTTAGCTACCTCGACATGCGACCGCAGCGTGTCGGACCGCGTAGCTGTTCCGGCATTCAGCTTCTCGATCGAGATATTCAGCTGCTCCTGGGCTCTCTCGATCCGAGTGTCAGAAATGCGCACCAACTCTTCTGCGGACAGTGCGTTGAAAAACGCCTGCTTGACCTGAAGAATCGTTTGGAACCGCGAACTGACAAAGGAAGCATCAGCGCTGGCCAGCTCGGCATCGGCAATGCGATGGTCGGCGAGCCGAGCGAATCCATCGAATAGAGTCATGTTCGCCGAAAGGCCGGCGGAGTACGACGATGACGATCCGGAGATTGTCGTCTGAGTCCGTTCGTCCCAGCGCGTAGAAGAGTTCACGCTACTACTTGCACTCGAAGAGAGTGAGGGAAGCCAACTGCCCCAGGTTTGCAGTTTGGTGGCGTTGGCGTTCTCTATTGCGCCGCGAGCCTGAACCATCGACGGGAGCGTTTCCATGGCCCGTTCGATTGCTTCACCTAGCGTGATGGACTGACCCTGAGCATTCGCTGTGCCAACCGTCAGACAGCTAGCCACTGCCCACAGCCAAACTGTTCTAGTCATGATATCTGTTTTCTCTTGACTCACGTTCCCTATCTCCCCTGCGTCTACTTCGCTCTATCATTTCACTGTATTTCGTCTGTTGTTCGGCGTCCAGCAGTTGCATGATCTCGGCAGCAACCTCCTGGCGCAGGGTATCGATCCTCGCCCGCAGGTCTCGCCAAGCTATGCGCATATCTGCCTGACTCACCGCCAAGATCGAGTCAACAGCGGCGTGCTGATCCACCGTCAGGTTGAGGTCCTCTTGTAGGTGCTCAGAATAGCTCTTGCGCTCGCGGTCCCGTGAATCAGACGAACCGCTGCGTCTACTGCGATCGTCATGGCCGTCGTCGCCGAGTGTACTCCACACCGGACCGGCGACCGCGACGCCGGCCGCGAAGACGGCAATCAGCAGTGTAGCTGCCCAGAGCTTAGATCGGTTGAGCATACCGGCCTCTTACTCCAGTCCCGTTGTACGTTGAATCTCGGCATCACTCATGTTGACAGCCGAGGGCTTCAGTTCGTTTCCCATTCAGTTCCCCATCTCCAGTGCGAGCACCTCATTGAGGTCCGGTGCTTGACTCGCCAGGAAAGCGGCTGGTATTTCGACCGCCGCTTGAAGCGGGTCATCGAGAGCCGTCGACACGTTGGATTGCGCCCCTGTACCGCTCCACCAAAGAGCCGCCGCCGCAAGCATTCCGATCACAGCAGCAGCCAGGCCCGGTCTCGCCCAAGCGTTCAGGATTTCCCACCATTCTCCGTCATCGAGCTGCCGCAGGTGAATCTCCGCGGCAGAATCAACCACGCGCCTGACGAATGCGGTCTCGTCTCGCCCGGAGAGTGCAGCCCTCAGGGCATCGCCGAGTTCTCGATCTTGGCGATGATCAAATGGAGATACTCTCATCGCATATCCTCCTTCAACTGCTCCCATCCTGCCAGGGCCTTTCGCAGAGCGCGGCGGGCATGGAAGACGTCAGACCTTGCCGTCCCGACAGGTATCTTCAGAGTTGCTGCTACCTCGTCGTGCGAATACCCCTCAACGTCGAATAGCACCACCGCTATTCTCCTTCTCTCCGGCAATGTCGCCAACGCCCCCTCCAGAGCAGCATGGAACTCCCTCCTGACAGCAAGGCCGTCGGGCCCCGGCCCGGAATCTCGGGTGTCATGCGGGACTTCTTCCGTTGCCCTGACCTTGCGCCTTCGACGCCTGTCGGTCGCCGCGTTCGAAACGACCCGCATGAGCCATGGGCCGAACGGACGGCTTGGGTCGTATCGGCCCAAGTTGCGCAATGCGGCCAGGAACCCGTCCTGCGCCGCATCGTCTGCGTCAGCCTCGTTGCCAAGCACCGCGCGCGCCACCCGTCGTGCCTGCCCCGCATACCGTTGGACCAGTTCACCAAAGGCCTCTCGATCTCCGGAGTGAGCGCGAACCGCAAGCTCCTCGTCGCCCGAAAGCTTTGGGTCGTCCTCAACCCTACTATCAGTACGCGCGGCAGGGTCTTCGTGTTGACCCGCGGAACCGTCAGTTCCGTTCTTGCGCTTCACGCGTCTCCAAGACCGAGTGTCTTTTCGACGGGTCTAAGGGCCTCAATCACGAACTGAACGTGTTCGTCGAATGCCAGGCCGGCTTCCTCTGCACCTTGCCGTATTTCATCCCGGTTGACCGCACGAGCGAATCCCTTGTCTTTGAGTTTTTTCTTCACGCTCTTGACCTTGAGGTCCAGAAGGCTCCTCGACGGGCGCACCAACGCGCACGCATTCAGAAAGCCGCACAGCTCATCAACCGCATAGAGCATCTTTGCCATGAGGCTGACCCGCGGCACTCCAGTGTGCTCGCCGTGCCCGAGAATGGCCTCACACACGTCGTCGGGGTAGCCGCGCTCACGGAGGATTTTTACCCCCGTTGAGGGATGCTCTTCCGTCGGAGAGCGATCGTGATTGGGATAACGCTCGTAGTCGAAGTCATGAAGGAGACCCACGATGCCCCACCGCTCCTCGTCCTCTCCGTATTCCTTTGCGTATGCACGCATGGCTGCTTCGACGGCGTACATATGTTTGCGCAGTGCATCGGATTCAGTGTATTCGTGCATCAAGTCGAGAGCTTCTTGGTAATTCATAGGTTCCTCTCCGGTACCCATCGTTCGATCCAGTATTGGAGCATCAACAGCGCCCACAGGGCCCGCCCGTGGTTGGCTACACGGTTCTGATGTTCTTTGAGAAGTTGGCGAACATTGTCGGGATGCAACAGGCCCTGGCGCTCCATCCGCCCGTGATCCAGCAGCCTGTCGACGTCCGTTCTCAGTCCTTTGTTCAGCCAGGTAGCCACAGGCACGCTCAGTCCACGCTTCTTTCTGAATACCAGATTCCGCGGGAGCCATCGCAATGCGACCCGCTTGAGCAACCACTTAGTGGTAGTGCGCCTCACCTTGAACCTCGGGTCGAGCTTCAGTGCGAACTCCGTCAGGTCCGTATCCAGGAACGGAGCTCTTGCTTCAATCGAGGCGAGCATCGTTGCTCGATCGACCTTTGTCAGCAGGTTGTCGCGCAAATACGTGCAGTAGTCGAAAAGACATGCGCCGGATATGGGGTCGCTCGATTTTGGGAATTCTGGAGGATCGTAGGCCTGATTGGCCAGGTCTGGATTGAGAATTTCAACTCCAACGCCAGTGCCAAACCAAGACATATGTCGGTCCGGCAACGGCAACGCCACAGCCGAGAAGAAGCGCTTCAACAAGAACTCAACGGACACCTTGCTTTCCAGGGAAGCTGGTGCCAACCCTGAAAGACGACTCAATGTCTGCTGAACAACGCTTGGTAGATTATCGAAACATGGAGCCGCTCGATGGCCGAGGTATGTTGGGTACCCCCCAAACAATTCGTCGGCTCCTTCGCCTCCGAGCACCACCTTCACGTGATCTCGCGCCTCTGCGGCGAGCAGGTAGGTGGGAAGTATCGCCGGGTCCGCGCTGGGTTCGGCCAGCGTCCCCACTATCTTGCCAACTGCCCCGTACATAGCAGCATGATCCACGACGATGGATCGATGGCTGGTGCCGAGGTGCGAAGCGATTTCCTGGGCGTACTGCCTCTCGTCGAAGTCCGGTTCGGTGAAGCCCACGCTAAACGTGCTCACTGCACTGGGATCTCTGTGGCGACATGCTTGAGCCGCTATCAGAGATGAATCCACGCCACCACTCGTGAAGATGCCCACCGGCACATCCGCAGTAAGCTGTTTCTCGACTGCCCGGGACAAGAGCGATTCCAGCTCTACAGTTGCGTCTCCGGTGCTCTTTGGTTTCCCGGGCTCCATGTTCGGGTCCCAATAGCGGTTTTCTTTCCGGCTCCCTGAGGAGAACTTCACAGTCGTCCCGGCACCGACCTTTCTGACATCTTCGAACATCGTCCTCGGTTCGGCGATGTAGCCGAGAGTCACGAAGTCGCGGAGCGCAACGACATCGAGGTTCCTTGCCAGGTTCTGCAAACTCAGGAGCGCCTGCACTTCGGAGGCGAACCAGACTTCACCGTTTTGGCAGCAGTAAAACAGCGGCTTTTCACCGGCTCGATCTCTCGCAAGTGTCAGCTCGTGACCTTTGGCGTCGTAGACCGCGATCGCAAACATGCCATCGAGTTCGGACACGCAAGCTGCGCCCAAATCCAAGAAGAGAGGCACTACAACCTCTGCATCTGCGCGTGATTTGAAGGGGTATTCTGCATAGCGTTCGCGCAGCGCAGGTGCGTTGTAGATAGCCCCGTTCACCACCGCCCAAACCCGCTCTGCAGGATCGACGAACGGCTGATCGCCGGCGGGAGTCGGATCGTAGATTCGAAGCCTCTCCGCACCGAATGCCGCACGAGGTTCTACACGAATTCCGTGCGCGTCGGGCCCCCTGTAGCGAAGTCGGTGCCCCATCTCTTCCAGAACTTCAGTGTGCCGGAGCGGCTCCTCGCCGGTAGCAACGGCTCCATAGATTCCGCACACGACTACTGCCCCATTCGAGCCAGAGTTTCCATTCCACAGGGGCCGTATGCGACATACTTGTCGGTCGTCACGATGAGGTTGAGATGACTCAATGCCTCCCTCGAGCCTGTGTCTTCCGTCGAAGCGACGAAAACCGTTGGTTCCGAGCAGGTGAGAAGAGCTTCCTGCCACCAGTCTGCTCGTCGCAAAGGGGATCCAAACCCGCGGTACTCTCGAATGTGGCGCGTGAGGTAGTTGCTGGTCATCTCTTGCCCGTCAGCTGTTGCGACGACCATCGTGTGGCGTAGGTAGAACGGCAGCGACGGTGGGTAGACGCCGACTCCGACGACTCTTGTGCCGTCGCCGCCTGCATCTGTAATCGCCTTTGCGATCAATGCTGCCGAACGATCGTCTGCGATTGCTTGCATGAGGGCATGACTCGAGATCGGAATCGCCGCAACGGGTAATGAGAGGGCAAATAGCACGAGCCCCAGACGACGTCGAGCGAACCATGCCAGCAGGCCACCGCAGAGGCATGCCGACCCCAGGAACATGGCTGTGCCAGGGATTGCGGAGGCAACCTCAGGATTGGCCGGCACAAACCCCCGTATCGTTTGGCTGGCGCCTATGAAAAACAGGCCCAGCATTGCCAGGCTGACCGCGCCCCAGCGGCTCCCAATCAATTCCGAAAACCTGCCTTGCCAGGCTCCGGCGATCAACAACGCCACGGCTGGAACCAATGGAAGCACGTACTGTGGACGCTTGGATTGTGACAGCGTGAAAAAAATCAGCGGGAGGAAAACCCATAACATCAAGTACACAATCCGTCGATCCAGCTGACCCGCAGCATTTCTCTTTTGAAAACAGCTCTTTGCGGCACCTGCCAACACCGCGGACCACGGCAGCGCCGCCGCCGGCAAAATCGCGAGGAAGTACCATATCGGCCCGGTCCGCCCCAGTTCGGTAGTCGAGAATCGACCCGCCGTCTCCGTCAGCAAGGCGTACTCGAGAAAGTCCGGTATCCGCAATGAAACGGCAATCACCCAGGGAGCGACAATCGCAAGGAACAGAAGAATCGCAATCGGATCGGTTACCGAACGCCACGCTCGGTAGCGAATTGCGAAAGGAAGGGCAACTAGGAGTGGTAACACTATGGCGATCGGACCTTTGGTCAGCACGCCAAAGGCTATGGCTACCCAGGCGACTGCGGACCAGCCCTCCCCCTTCCCTACCACCCCGGCGGTAGGGCGGTAGGGCGGTAGGGCGGTACCCTCCACACCACGTACCCCCGAGGCGGACGGGTCATTCGATGCATCCTGTCCGCCTGTCCGCCTGTCCGCCTGTCCGCCTTCTATCCGCTCCTCAATCGCCAGATAGAAGCTCACAAGTGCCAGGACCACGAATAACGTCAGTGCACTGTCGAATATCACAATGCGTGCGTACGCCAACGTAAACGGAGTCGCCGCAGTGGCGATTGCGGCGGTCATTGCCGCACCACGACCAAAGATCCTGTTTGCAAACCAGCCAACGAGTCCGATCGTGGCGAGAGAAAAGAGCAGCGAAGGAAGCCTAGCGGCGAATTCCGTTGGGCCCAGTGCCTTCATGGAAATGGCCCCAACTGCAAAGTACAGAATCGGTTTGTCGAGGTAGGGGAGGCCGTTCAGATGAGGGAGAACGAAGTCACCTGTCGCCATCATTTCCCTCGAGACCTCAGCGTTGCGTCCCTCGTCAGGATCGAAGAGCGCGTAACCACTCATGTTGTGTGTGAGACCCACGAAGCACAGGACGATGCAGGCCATCATCCAAATATTCGACGCGGTGGGCTTTGGTATTTGCACCAGAGCGGGCGGCTACGCGTTCTCAGGCGGTCGATGCTGATCCGGCAATGTCTGGGCGGGGCTCGGACCCTGGGAGACTGCTATGGGCACAATAGTCTGGGCCTCGGAGTCGATGTCGATCTCAAATCTGTACAGCCCCGGTTTCTGGAACGGCACGTCGAACGCAAGTACGGCTCCAGCCTCTACCTCGAGCACTCCGGCGGGTGGTTCCGGGAGGTTCACCTTCCCATCGCCACTGATGATCTCCTGGTCTTCTTCGTCCATCAAACGGATACGCACACCGTGTTGCCCCACCTCGGTGCGAGATCCCTTGATTCGAATCACCAGGTGTAGTCGTGGATGAATGGTTGGGAATTTCTGGACCCAGATATGTTGGAACAATCCGATAACGGATAGCTTGCCGAATTGGTCCACGAGTGCGTAATCACACACGACCGCGAAATCTATTTTCATATGGTTTTGCTCCAAGCCCGATCCATGGGGTAGCTCGGACCGTGGCTCATATGAGACTACTTGGACAAAGGTCGATTAGTGAGCACTCATCACACTTGGGAGTTCTTGCCACACATACCGCGCGCCCGTGGTGAATCAGGTAGGTGGGGCCACAAGGTCCAGTCTTTTTTCGGTACGAGCTTCATGAGATCCAGTTCGATCTTCTCGGGATCTTGGCTCCGAGTGAGTTTAAGACGATTGGAAATTCGCTTGACGTGAGTGTCGACTACGATTCCCTCGTCAACACCAAATGCATTTCCGAGTACGACGTTGGCAGTCTTCCGCCCCACGCCGGGAAGTTTCACCAGTTCGTCCATAGAATTGGGAACCTCCCCGCCGGAACGATCGACGAGGGCCTGCGCCATGTTGATTATGGACTTGGTCTTGTTGCGGAAGAATCCGGTCGACCTAATTTGCTCCTCGAAAACCTCCGGATCTGCTGCGGCGTAGTCCTCGGCACTCTCGTACTCACGGAACAAAGTCTTCGTGACCTCGTTTACGCGCTTGTCTGTGCATTGCGCACTGAGAATCGTAGCCACGAGCAGTTCCAGGGGGTCTGCGTGCCGTAGCGAACAGCCAGCCTCGGGAAATGATTTCTTCAGTTTGCGCAACAAAGGCTTGATGCGTTTTTTCGCCGTCTTCATGAATCGTTGGTCCTCATGCCTCGGTAAGAAAGCTCTCCGCCACCTTGGTGAATCGCTCGTGTTCTTCGAAAAACGGCATATGCCCCGACTCCTCGAATATCTCGATTTCAGCATCCAGCAACGCCGCAGTTCGTTGGGATGATGTTAGTGGAATTGGATCGTGCCGACCGTGAATCACGAGCGCCGGAATCGTGAGTTTGGAGATCTCATCCGCAAAATCGTAGTTGCCCAGACTCCGCCACACAGCCTCTCGAACCCGGTGCGAAATTTGATATGGAGCAATAGGGGGAATCCGTTCCGGATCCTTCATGTACGGCGCTAGCGACAACTCGAACACCCGTCGCCTGAAAGCCTGCGGATCGCTACTCCTCAGGTCCGTTTTGAGCAACTCCTTTTGTTGCCTCAGAATGCCTAGGTCGGTCATGCGGCGCCCCAACCGATCCAGATACTCGCTTCGCCCCTCCGCCGTTATCGACGCGGGTGTGACGAGGAGCATGCGTGAGACCCTGTCAGGCTTCTCGATAGCGAGGAGAAGGGCGAGCAACGCACCCCACGAATGCCCTACCAGCGTTGCCTCATCGATATTCCAATAATCAAGCAACCCTCGTAGGTCGCTCACATGATTCTGCCAGTCGAGAGAGACCCGAGGCGAAACGGGAGATGCGCCACAACCCCGCTGGTCGTAGTAACGGAGTCTCCTGCCGCTAGCGAGGTCATCGAAGGCTGGCAGCAACGAAGCATGGCTGGCACTGGGCCCGCCATGAATGACAACGGCCTCTCGAGGTCCATCACCGACGGACCGGGTGAACAAGTCAACTCCGTCAACCGAAACCTGTTCACTCCCGACTGTCGATGAGATCTGTCTCCTTACGGCCGTATCAGTCAAAGAAACCTCTATTACAAAGTTGACCGAGCGGCCAATTTGACCACTCGGTCAGGATGTTTTTGCGTCGATCCGGTTATTCAGGTCCCTTTCGCCAGATCGGCCAAAACCGCCGAGAGCAGCCTGTAAAACTGGGCAACGGTGTCAATCTTGACCCGTTCGTCAGGAGAGTGCGGAAACTCGATCTGAGGTCCCATCGAGATCATGTCCATTCCATCGAGCTTCTCTCCAATTATCCCGCATTCCAGGCCTGCGTGAATGGCCTTTATCTCCGGATCGGTGCCGAGCTCGCGCTTGTGGATCTCTTTGACGAGCTTCAGCAACGGGGAAGCTAAATTGGGTTTCCAGCCTGGATAGCTGTCTCCTTCGGCCACGTCGGCACCAACGAGTTCCGCGGTCGAGCGAATCCGTACGCGCAGCGCCTCCAGCGCTGATTCCACCGATGACCTACTGCTCAATCCGATTTCAATGGAGCCGTTCTTGGGGGTTGCTGTCGCGAGATTTGTGCTTGTCTCGACCAAGTCCGGGATGTCGTAGCTCATCGCCATTGTGCCGTGCGGCAGGGCTGTGATGAGTCGCAGCACAGTTCCTGTGGTGGCATCGTCCCACACTTTGTCCGGAGTCGGTACATCCTTCTGTTCCGATTTCATGTCGGGCTCTGCCGGTCGGAATTCGTCGGCGATAGTGGAGAGGGCACTCTCGAATGCACTCTTGAACGAAGTGACGTCTGCCGCGGGCACTACGACGGTTGCGAACGCCTCACGCGGAATGGCGTTGTGGGCGCTTCCTCCCTGCAATGACGCGATGTTCACAACAGAGCCCTGAAGAGTGCATGTTTGCAGCGCTCTCACGAGGAGTTTGATGGCGTTGCCGCGCTGCAAGTGGATGTCGCAACCCGAGTGACCTCCCTTGAGGCCTCGAAGCGTAATCTCGACTCCGGCGCTGGACGGAGATGTAGCGGCTTCCTGGATATTCACGGTGATTGCGCTGTCTCCGCCGCCCGCGCAGCCCACGTAAAGAATGCCCTCCTCTTCCGAATCCAGGTTGAGGAGAATACGGGCTCGTATCATGTCGGCATCCAGGCCGGCAGCACCGGTGAGCCCGGTCTCTTCATCAACCGTGAAGAGTGCCTCGATGGGCCCATGGACGAGGTCCTTGGATTCGAGTACTGCCAGTGCCGCGGCAATACCGATCCCATTGTCCGAGCCGAGCGTGGTTCCTACCGCAGTGAGATAGTCGCCGTCGCGTTCGGGCTTGATGGAGTCTTTCTCGAAATCGTGCTCAACGTCGGAGTTCTTCTCATTGACCATATCCATGTGGTTTTGAAGAACGACCGTTGGCGCCGATTCGTGACCTGCCGAGCCGGGCTTCCGCACCACGAGGTTGCCCATCCCGTCGACCTGGTATTCGAGCCCGTTTCGTTCCGCGATGCCTATGATGTGCTCGCGGAAAGCTGCTTCGTTACCTGACCCACGTGGGATCGTGAGTATCGTGTCGAAATGCGACCAAAGAGCCTGTGGCTCGAGAGTTTCTACGAATGTCATTTCTGCCTCCTGTTCGCAGTCGAATTGTAAACCTTGTGACGCCGCTACACGAGAGGTGGGTCTGGCGAAAGCCCTGCGGACGAGAATCCGATTTGACAGAGCTTTGTAATAGCGGCTAGAATTTGCGGGTTCTATCCACTCTGCTCTGGGAAGGCCGCTATGGAGAACAAACCGTTCGTACCCTTTGTTCCGGCATCGAAGGACCTGCCCGAACTCACAATGAAGGCAGTGTTGCTCGGCGCAATCATGGCCGTGACACTCGGCGCCGCAAACGCCTACGTTGGGATGACCGCGGGTCTCACTGTTGCTGCGACATTCCCTGCAGCAGTGGTTGCCATGGCGGCCCTCCGAGGATTAGGCGGCTCGATCCTCGAGGAAAACATCGCCAGGACTACAGCGTCTGTAGGTGAAGCGCTCGTAGCCGGGGCAATCTTCACCATACCGGCTTTCCTAATCAGTGGCGCATGGGACGAACTCCGTTATCTGGAGAGCACCGCCATCATGTTGATTGGTGGTTTTCTAGGCGTGCTTTTCGTGATCGTGCTGCGACGCACATTGGTGGTAGAGGCCGACCTGCCGTTCCCTGAGGCGGTAGCCGCAGCAGAAATCGTGAAGGCCGGTCAGGGTGGGCAGACCGGTGCGTCTCATCTGTTCATGGCGATGGGAATCGCAGCTTTTTGGGAGTTGCTGAAGAACAGCAATGGCGTGCAATACGTGCAGGCGAGCACCCAGCGGTTCTTCGCCTTTGGCCGATCGACAATCGACATACTACAGGAACGCCTGGAGTACGTGGGAGGAATGCTGGTCGCGACACCGGCAGCCTCACCGATGCTCATGGGCGTTGGGTTCATCGTCGGCACAAAGATCTCAGCCGTGTTGTTCGCCGGAGCGGTCATGGGTTGGCTGCTCATGGTGCCGCTTGCGCTATTCTTGAATCCTGGTCTGAGCGCAACTCTCGGCCCTGACGCGGGGATGCTCGATCTGGCCAACGCGGTTTGGGCGAACCAGGTAAGACCGCTTGCGGTCGGTACGATGATCGTTGCGGCGTTCTATACGCTGTGGAATCTGAGGACTTCGCTGATTGCCGGAATCTCGAAAGCGGTGCTGAACATTGGCGCCTCTGGAGAAGCTGGTAGCGCTGATCGTACAGAAATCGACCTCGATCTCAAGAAGGTGCTAATCGGAATAGCGGTTGCTTCGGTAGCCGTATTCTTCCTTTACCTCCACTTCTCGCATTCAGTAATCGGCGCGCTGACACTCACAGTAGTGATGGTCATCATCGGCTTCCTTTTTGCGGCTGTTGCCGGCTACTTGGTTGCGCTGATCGGCAGCTCGAACAATCCCATATCGGGCCTCACGCTCAGTGCTTTGATCATTGCAGCTGTGCTGATGGTCATTCTCGGCCTGACTGATGTGCGCGGTGTGGCGGCTGTCCTCGCGGTAGCCGGCATCGTTTGCTGTGCTGCCGGCATCGCAGGCGATATGATGCAGGACCTGAAGGTCGGTCACATCCTGGGTGGTACTCCGTACAAGATGCAGATTGGCGAAATCATCGGTGTGATCTTCGCCGCTCTGGTTCTCACTTTCCCACTCATGGCGCTGCACCGGGCATATGAAATCGGTTCGGCCGCGCTGCCCGCCCCGCAAGCTGGTCTCATGGCGCTGATGGCCCAGGGCATCGTAGCGGGGGAGATGGCCTGGCCCTTGGTTATTGCCGGTATGTTCTTGGCCGTCGGACTCATTCTGATCAATGCTCCTGCGCCAATGCTGGTGGCGGTGGGCATGTACCTGCCGTTCGAATCCACCTCCGCGATTTTCGTTGGTGGATTGATCAAGTGGCTTTTCGATCTGCGCTTGAAGGCTTCGGGTGCCACGGAAGAGGAATCGACTCGAGCCAACAATACCGGAATCCTGCTATCGTCGGGGTTCATTGCTGGTGAGTCGTTGATGGCGGTGGTGCTTGCGCTGCTTGTAATCGGTGGCGACTTCATGCCTTCGTTGCTGAGCTTCCAGAGTCTGACGTTCGGCTTCGAACCAAGCCTCCTTTTGAGTGTGATCGCGTATCCGGCGGTGGCGTTCTTGTTGGCGTGGTTCACGATCAGCAAGATGCGGGAGCACTAGCAGGCATCACATACGTTGTTTCAACACGAGAGCCGCCCAACGAAAGAAGGGTGGCTCTCGTTCGCTTTGATCTGCATCTTGGAGGCAAATGGCATTCTTGCGGCGCAAGCGTCCGGATGAACTCGAGTCAGTCAATCTCCTGGAGTTAATCCCAGTGAGGATCGCCGAATGGGAAGAACGCGCGGAGCGCGTCGTGGTGATTCGTCCGACATCGTCACGAAAAGGCCTCGTGGGTCTGATCGACCGGTTTCTGTATCTGCTGTCGGCCAGGCGCATTCGACTCGACCCCATAGGAACGTTTGCTTGGGTGAATCTGGATGGAGAGCGAACCGTCGGGGAGGTTTCAGAACTGCTGCGGGCAAAGTTTGGAGAAACGGTTCATCCTGCCGAGGAGCGGCTCGGGCATCTAGTCAGAGTGTTCCGCCGCGAGGGGCTGATTGGCTATCGGGAGTGGGATGATGAGGTGATCGACTCCGTCTGAGCCTCAATACATCGCCCAGTTGTCGATCCACGCGTTGTTTATTGGGACGAACCCGGTCAGCGAATTCAGGGCGTTCTCAATCTCACACGCATAGTACAGATAGTCTTGGAACCACCCTCCTCCAATCGTTCCCGTCGGCGGGCTCATGCCCAACTGCTCGTTTAAACCGGTCACCGTAGTACCACGAATGGTAGTGAACATCGTGTTCGTTATGAGTCTGCCTCCGATGAGCACGACTCCTCGCCACGAAAAGAAGAAACCGTTCACTATGAGATCACCGGTCACTACCAACAATCCGTAGCCACCGCCATCGTTGACCGTTAGATCTCCCGTGATGACCATCGAAGGATAAGAAGCGTCCCATGCACGGAAGGAATCGTACTCGGCATCGAATTGCCCGCCGACGATGGACGGCCAGCCGATCATTGTCTCATTCGCGACTGACGAGCCTCCACCGCCGAGGTTGAGCGCGGGTACGCCCGTTATTACGTCGAAGTCCCCCGCATTGATGGGGCTCGCCCCTGTTGTGCGGACGCCAGTCTCGGCGGGAGCCGGTGACGCGCATTGATCGAAACCTCTCACCCGCAGCGTACCTGAAGTGTTCACCGATAACCCGTTGGCCGCCGTGAACGCTCCAGTAATGGTCATTGCAGCACTCTGCCATTGAGCGAATTGAGCAACTGTACGCTGTGCTTGCGGATCGGAACCGCGCGTTGGCTCGATTAGAAAACCGGTAGATCGCACGATGTACAATTCATGTTCCATCGTGTCGGCCGGGCTCATGACCTTGAAAGCGCGGACGTCCGCGAAACCGTGCGGTACGTTGATGCGCACGGAGTCGCCGTCGGGGGGGCGTACCTTCGGTGTTACACTGTCGTAGTAGGCCAGGTAACGGTTCAACCCACTCTGGGCTACCGCAAATGCGTCAACGGTTGCGCCACTGCTCTCAGCGATAATGCGATCCGCACGAACGCGCACGTGAGCAGAGGCTATCAACATGGTCATCACGGTGACCACTAATATCGTGAGCGGTAGAGCGAAGCCTCGTTCGTCGCGCATTGAGGGCATCTTCAATTCGCCCTATTCAGAAACACTATCTGAATTGGCAAATCGAAGTCCGTATATGTCGATTTGCCTTGAGGGATTTCGTAACTCTCGGCTACCAGGTTCAGTTCGAGGCCAGCGACCGTGGACAGATCCGCAGGCGCCACATCGACAGGCTGAGGGTTCGAACCGACCAGAAACCGAAATCGCGTCGTTGAATCGAAGGGTGCTACGAGTTCTTCATATGCCCCGTTGTTCACGCGTCGCCAAAGTCCAATTCGCCCAGGTAGATCGGTCGAAGCGCTGAATCTGAATGTCACAGACTGGTACAGGTAGAACATATATCCGTTTGGAGCCACGCTTGGCGGCGCAATGCCGACCCAAGTTCCATTTGGCACCCTACGGATGTTCTCGGCAACACAGGTGCCGGTGTCCGTGGTAGCCGTTACGGCAATGCCTTCCCGCACCGTGTAGTTACCCCCGGGCAGGCGGCGAGCGACGCCGAGTGGAGTTGCGGAGAAATACATTAGCGAGTCCGTCGGCATGAGAGAGGCAATCCTCCTGCCTCCAGAGACACCGCACGCGATTCCGAACGCGTAAGGCACACGCACGATCACGCTGTCGGGTGATGCCGCAATCAGTCCGCCGTCCGATACCATGCGTAGCTCGACGCTCGTGACATTCTGTGCCGCCCGCGCTGTATTGCGTGCGGCCATCATGGAATCCTGCTGACTCACGAACCGTGCATCGCTCAGTAGGATACGGGTGAGTGCGGTCGCCACAATCGCCGTCAGCGTCATGGCTAGCAGCAATTCGATCAGAGTGAAACCGCGCGCGTTCATTCGAACCCGAAAGGGGACTCGGACCGCGTTCGCGTCCGCTCCACGGTGATGGTGTCGGGCCTCACGGTCGGCTGCAGGGCTCCTGTCGGCGATATGGTAATGCGCGCCAGGCGATATCGCGGGGTGTTCGTAACGAGGTCGACGCACCGCGTGTACTCTAACAGACCGGTGGCGAGGCTGTCGGTGCACCCCACAGACGACGGTATGCTGTCCCACGGTAATCCGTGCAGCCAGGACGCCGCCGACTCGGATGCGGCACTTCGATACGCGACGCCTGCGGACGCACGCGTATGTCCTGCAATCTGGAACATCAGGACTCCGAGGGCGAGCACCACGACGCTCAGGATGGTGATCGCAACCACCACCTCGAGGAGCGAGAGGCCCTTCTCGTCCGAAGAATCGTTATGGGACACTGGTAATTCGTACCTGGCCCGCACGAGTGATTCGCACGTTGCGTTGTACTGTGTTCACTCTCACTGTGTAGTCGCCGGCACTCCTGACGACTCCGTTGGGAAAGATCTCGAGCGTCGTGGGGTTCGCTTGTAGTTGATCCAAATTGAATTCGGTGTCGTTGCCCATGTACGCTTCGCGATACACAGTCGTAGAGGCGGCGTCGCGGATCATGTATCCACGCAATGCTTCGCTAGCAATGAAAACCACAGGTCGGCGCTGGCGAGCTGCAATCATCTGTGCGTATTGCAGGTCCGAGGCAATCATGGTCGCTGAACGCCGCACTCGCGCACGCTCAAGCGTTGGCGCCAACCTCAGTATCGCGAACGATGCCAGGATCGACGTCACCACTAGCACCAACACTAGTTCGATGATCGTGAAGCCCCGCCGGCTGTGAAACAGTCCCATTTTAGCTCGGTTTCAGTGGTTCTTCGCCGCCTACCTCAGCCCGAACCAATCTTCTCACGCAAGGGTCGGGCCAATTGGCTTCAGAACCATTGGTAACAAGGATCTCAATGTCAAGCGGTGCCGTCACAGCCCCGACTCAGGGCTTCACAGCATCCTCGCGACGAGCTGCATTCTTGGGGCCTTCTACCGGTAGACGCAGCCGAGCCCTGCACCCAGATCTGTCGTCACGGTTCTCGAGCGTAATCGTTCCGCCGTGCCCTTCTGCGATCTGAAGGCACAGCGCTAGGCCGATACCCGACCCCTTTGTCTTGGTGGTATAAAAGGGTACGAAGAGATTCGAACTGTCAGGAATTCCGTGTCCTTCGTCCTCAACGACTATTTCCACCGCTCCGTTGTCCGTGCGCCAGTGCACTGCAACGCAACCGCCGGTTTCTTCTGCAGCGTCGACAGCGTTATCAACGAGATTGATCAACAACTGGTCGAGCTGGTCACCATCCGCGAGAATGCGGATGGCCGTACCTTCCGTCACCTCTATGTTCATCCGCGTCTCGAGCGCCGTTATCCGTTTGATCCAAGTGCCCACGTCCAGGTCCGCCAAAACCGGGGGCGGCAATCGCGCCAAACGAGCGTATGACGCCATGAAACGGCTCAGAGCATCGGACCGTGAGGCGATGATCGAGAGGCCTTGCTGCAAGTCTTCGCTGTTCTCGGAACCAAGAGTTTCACGTTTCACGATGGTTTGGAGACTGTCTGCTATGGAACGAATTGGGGCGAGCGAGTTGTTTATTTCGTGACTCAGAACGCGGATCAACCGTTTCCACGACTGACGTTCTTCCTCTCGTAGTAGGCGACTCAGGTCTGTGAGCACGAGAAGCTGGTGCGGACGCCCGCCCTGTCGGAACGTGCTAGTTCTCACTTCCCACCGCCCGGACGCGCCCGGAAATGCTCTTTCCAGGAGACGTGGTGCGTCACCGTGCAAGCAGTCTTCGACGCCAAGGTCCGCCACGGAGCGCCCGATGAGGCTGAGCGCGGATTTGCCGAACAGCCGCTCACCTCCACGATTCACCAACCTGAGAGTGAGTGCATCGTCGAATGCGAGGACGGCGACGTCGATCTCCTCCATGACTTTGCGGAGCAAGGCAGTCGCCTCGAGTGCGCCGAGGCGCTGTTGGTGGAGTGTCTCGCCGAGGGTATTCGCCTCCAGCAGGGCCAACCCCAACGAATCGTTGCTGCTTCCGAGTCCGCGGGCTCTCATCGAGTAATCGCCTTTGTGCAACGCCGCCAGCATGTTCGAGAGAGTTTGAAGGGAGCGTACGACGCGTTCGCGGAGAACCACTGCAAAGCCAAACCAGCCGATCCCTATGAATGTGGTAAGGGTCCACTGCAATCTGGCGCTGTATTCTCCTAGCCAGAGCAGTATCAAGGCTATTGAGCTGCCTGGGAGGCCGGCCAGAAGAGCCAATCCGAGGATGAGGAGGTCGTACGAAATCCCAGACCTCCTCTCCCCCCGCCCGTCAGTCATAATCCGTATCGCTGGAGGCGCCTGTACAGTGCGCTACGACTCAATCCGAGCGCGTCGGCTGCCTGGCTCACGTTCCCCTCGTGACGCTGGAGTGCCTTTTCGATGAGAATCTTCTCGACCTCGTCCAGCGTCAAATCGTCTATGTGGCCGCTGCCCTCCGACGGTGCTACGAGCCCGAGGTCGTGTGCACGAACGTGGTCGTCCATGGCTAGGAGCACCGCTCGTTCGACGGCGTGCCTGAGCTCGCGAATATTACCTGGCCAAGGGTGGTCCAGCAGTGCCTGCGAGGCGTCTTCCGAAAAGCCCGCTTTGGGTTTTCTGTAGCGCTTCGCCTGACGCTCTAGGAAATGTTGCGCCAGCAACGGTATGTCCTCTCGACGCTCGCGGAGCGGCGGAAGGTGTATTTCGACAGTGTTGAGCCGATAGAGCAGGTCTTCCCGGAATCGACCAGCCGCAACTTCTGCCTGTGGATCAGCATTGGTGGCCGAGATCACACGCACGTCGACCTGTCTGGTCTTCGACGACCCCACTCTTTGGACTTCGCCTGTCTCCAGCGCCCGCAGCAGTGTAGCCTGCTGTTTCATCGGTACGTTTGCGATTTCGTCGAGGAACAGAGTCCCGTCGTTTGCCAACTCGAAGCGGCCGACCCTATCTGCCTTGGCGTCGGTGAACGCTCCCTTCACGTGCCCGAACAACTCGCTTTCGAACACACCCTCCGGTAGACCCCCGACATTCACTGCAACCAGGGCTTTTGATGCTCGATTGGATGAAGCGTGCAGCCAGTGGGCAACTACTTCCTTTCCTGTGCCGTGCTCTCCGGTGACCAGCACGTTTGCGTCGGAGGGGCCGATCCTCTCGATGACCTGGAGAACGGGTCGCATAGCGCGCGATTCTGAGATGAACTCGGGTAACCCCTCTTTTCTCAAGAGCCGGTTCTCACCTTCGAGTCGGTGAGCCTTCCGCAGAGCTCGGCCCAACTCGACCTGGGTTCTGAGCGTCGCAACCAGACGCGCGTTGTCCCAGGGCTTCTCTACGTAGTCCTTGGCGCCTCGCCGCATGGCTTCCACCGCTCCGTCGACGCTTCCCCAAGCTGTCATGACGACCACTGGCAGATGTGAGTCCATGGTTTGAAGGCGGGAAATCAGGTCCATCCCCTCTAGGCCCGAGGTTGTGTCACGAGTGTAGTTCATGTCCATCAAGACCGCATCTACATCCTTGCTCTCGACAACGCGCAGGACTCCCCCCGGAGAAGTTGCGGTCTCAGTCGTGAAACCCTCGCCCTTGAGCAGCAAACGTAGGGCCTCCAGCACGTCTCGCTGGTCGTCGGCAATCAGAATCCGTGGGGACGATGAAGTGGTCATTTCGCGCTCCGGCGTCAGCTATCGACGATCCATCCGTCGTGGAGCTGGATGATCCTATTGCCGTACTTGGCGTAATCCTCGTTGTGAGTGACCTGAATGATCGTGGTTCCCTCTTGGTTCAGGCTCTTGAGCAGGTCCATGATCATCACGCCTTGCGAGGAGTGAAGGCTGCCGGTTGGCTCGTCTGCGAGTATCAGCTTGGGGCTCGAAACCATCGCCCTGGCTACCGCCACCAGCTGCTGTTGCCCGCCTGAGAGCTGAGTCGGATAGAGATCCTTCTTTCCAACGATTTGGAACTTGTCGAGCATGTCGGCTACGATGGCCTGTCGCTCAGATCTGCGAACGTTCCTGTACGAGAGAGGAATGTCGAGATTCTCGTACACCGTGAGGTTGTCGAGCAGATGGTATTGCTGGAAAACGAACCCGATGTACTGCTTGTGTAGTTCATTCCTCTTCTTGGTCTTGAGCTCATGCACAGCGTTGTCCACAAAATAGAATTCTCCAGCCCAGGCTCCGTCGAGCATGCCCAGAATGCCCAGCAGCGTGGATTTGCCGGCGCCGGATGGGCCCATTACGGTGACGAACTCGCCCTGGTGGATGTCTAGCGTGATCTGACGAAGTACAAACTGTTTGGTGGCTCCGAGTGGGTAGAATTTCTCTACGTTTCGCAGTGATATCATGCGTCAAACCCTGAATATTGAGTTATGTGGAATCTTAGCTGCCGGGTCGGGATTTGCCACATCCCACTCCAGAAGACGATGCCCCTGGAATATCTATAGAGCAATATCGATGCCCGGTAGCTGGTCGGCATTAACTTATTATACAACAACATGTTACAGAGGCTGCCCTTGTCCGGAGATTACGTCTCCTGTTCAATCATGGAAAGTGAAAATCCCAAAATCGAACACTTTGCCGTCCAGGCCAAAAAATTGAAAAAGGGTTCGTGTCGAAAAACAACGAGCAGCCATAGTGGTGAGGCAGTGCTCCCCACCAGTATAGCTGCTCTATGAAAGATCGTGTGAGCCAGTGACCCGCGACCGCCGTCTACGGGTCACCATGAACGCGGCTCACCACAAATCATGTCATCTCGAAACCGCTCTCCTCGAGCTTCGTCTCGTGTTCCTTCGCGGCCTCGCCTGACTCGTCTTCGACTACCCTGCCGTCAAACAGATGGATTGCCCTGTCGGCATGCGCGGCGTAGCGAGGGTCGTGAGTGACCATGCAGATCGTCGCTCCCTCACGGTGGAGGTCACGCAGCAATTCCATCACCGCTTCGCCGTTCGTCGAATCGAGGTTTCCTGTCGGCTCGTCGGCCAGTAGAATCGCCGGATCGCCAGCCACCGATCGTGCAACCGCAACGCGCTGCTGCTGACCACCCGATAGCTGAGAGGGATAATGCTTCATGCGGTGAGACATGCCGACTCTCTCGAGGGCCTCTTGCACGCGCTTCTTGCGCTCGGCCGAGGGCATGTCACGATACGTGAGGGGCAACTCGACATTCTCGAATACCGTTAGATCGCCGATCAGGTTGAATGCCTGGAAGATGAAGCCGATCTGGCGGTTCCTGATTCGAGCCCGCTGCGACGCCGATATGTTGGCGACCGGCGTGCCGGCAAGCGTGTAGGCCCCGTCGGTCGGCGTGTCAAGCAAACCGAGGATCGATAGCAGGGTTGTCTTGCCGCACCCTGAAGGCCCCGCGATGCAGACATACTCACCCTCTTTGATCTCGAGGTGAATGCCGGCCAGCGCATGTGTCTCCACCTCTTCGGTGAAGAACACCTTCTTCACGCCTTCGAGCTTGATCAACGTTTCGGTTTGTTCTACCATGGAGTCTTTCCTCTCGATGTTACCGGATCCTCACCCGGTCATATGCATCCCACTGCGACATATCAACGAGGATCACAACGTCTCCGATCCGGAGACCCTCCTCGATTTCAATTGTGTTGACAGAACTTCGACCTAAGCGAACGTTCACGCGCTCGGCGTACCCGCCGCCATCGACCAGTTTGAAGAGTCCGACCGTGGAGTGTGCCTGGCCGTATGCCGGCCTACCGACAAACAACACATCCTCCAAACGTTCGAGCTCGATGATACCCTCGACTGCCAGTCCGGGGCGAGCGCTCCGAGGCAGCTCCGGTGGCAGCGCCACGTCGACAACCACGACACCATCCTGCGCCGCCGGGTCGATACGGATGACCTGGCCCATAATCGTGTCAGTGCGTGTGTCTACCAACGCGTCCTGGCCTAGTGCGACATCTCTAGCTTGGGTTTGTGGAATCCTGAGTTCGGCCTTTAGCCGTTCGGGCACCACCACCCGAGCCAGCGTCTGACCGTTCATCACCCATTGTCCCTCTTCAAGATCCATCTCCTGGAGGACACCGTTGATGCCGGCTCGGACCTGCATGGATGCAATCCGCTCCTGTTGGAACGCGACGATACCTGTGAGGCGCTCAATCTGTTCCTGTTGCACGATGAGCTGTGGCTCCTCGGACTGCTGCATGATCTCGAGCCGCCGCCTCTCTAGGCCCAAGCGAGTTTCGAGCTCGACCCCCTGTTCGAGTGCGTTTTGCAGCTCCACCTCCGAGACGTAGCCCTCTCCCTTCGTCGAAAGTTCCGCGAGAGCCTCGGCGTTGCGCTGAGCAGCCAGGTACTGCGCATTCACCGTTGCGATAAGGCTTTCCTGGTTGAGGCGTTGCGTCTGAAGATTGGATCGGAGCATCACTAGCTGCTGGTGAGCAGCAGACAATTGGCGCTGTGATTCGAGCAGCTGAAGTTGAACGTCCGGATTGCTCAGTTCGACCAGGATCGTATTGGATGTTACGGTGTTGCCGGGCTGCACATACTTCCGTTCAACCCGTCCCTGCACCTGCGCAGGAATCCAGCGGATCTGCTCAGGTACCAGGTTCCCAGGCCCACGCACACGGATCAGCATCAGCCCTTGTTCGACCGTGTCCATCCAAATGGTGGCTCGATCTACTGTAGGAGCTGCCGGTTTCAGACGGGACAACCCGATAGTCGTGAGAACGATCGCAACAAGGGCGATTCCCCACGGTATGTATTTCTTGCGTTTTGGTGGTGGCTCTCTTGCTATATCCACGGCCACGTTCCCCCTTTGGGCCTACCAACATTGTAATTGACGAGCAGTAACCGCTACGGGTTTCATTGGCAACGCGCATGCCAAATGGTGGAACGTGTGTAACTGGTTGTGATTAAAGCGTTTACGGGTGTGGGTGTGGGTGCTGTGGATAGGTGCTGTGTTCGGTTGTGGGATCTATCATCCCATGACCGAACAGTGCGGCTTCGGGAACCGCTAACCGTCGTACGCTTCGACGAGGCGCGCCATTGCGGGACGCCGTTTCTGCGTTTTCAGAGGTAGCGGAACGTTCTTGCCTGCCCTGAGGTAACGGAGGCGCTGACGGTCTCGTATGAGCTTCCGCGCTTCCTCCGAATGCGTTTCGCACCGACCGGATATGCGATTGGGCCTACAGCGGCCGGGTGCTTCAGCGCACAACATTGCTGTGATCGTTCGCGTTTCGGTTAGAGTCTCGTGGGAGTGCAATGCACGCAGCGAGTGGAACAACCGGTCGCATTCTAAGCATCGTAGCTCTTGGCGATCTTCTTTCATTTCCATCGGACCATCCGATATCCGAGATTGCTTGCCATCGCAGTGCCCTCAGCAGGTGGATGACGGGCTAAGGCCTTTTATGATAGTACTATAAAGTACTTTGTATTGCAAAGTCAAGTACCGAAAACAAGGGGAAAGAGAAGAACGCCACGCTGTAGGGAAACAACGTGGCGTTCTTGCCGATTCGCTCCTAGGGTTCACTACTGCTGGCGAGATGCCTCGAATAAGGCTGCTTGTGTCGAAGCTTGCTGGAGCAGTTCGATTGCGGCGGCCACCTGCAAATCGGCTCGAACGCGGCGCAAGAGTTCAGCTGGGCGTCCGAACACGTATCGGGCTATCTCGAAACCGAGTTGACCGCCGACCAAGTGGCTTGCGCCGGCCCAAATTGAATCCGGCATCGTTACGTCTCTCGCCCTGATTCTGGTGAGCATCTCGTTGAGCATCGCTTGCGAAACCGTGAAGTCTTCGTTCGAAATGATCCCCTGGCCCTTTATGTCGAGCGCGTAACGAGCGATTACATCGGTGTACTTGGGTATGTCGCCGCCCAACGCGCGGACAAATGCCTGCTCGCCGTCGGTGAGGGTATCGGGATGTTCGATATCGGGGCGAATGCCGCCGCCGCCCTCGAGGCGTCTACCTGCATCGGAGTAAAACACCAACGAATCCGAATCCGCGGAATCAGGCTCGGTGCCGGCCCGTGCAACGGCACCGCCACGTTCAAATCGGAATTGTGGCCTGTCGATGGAGCGGCCGTTTGGCGTGAACCAACGTGATGTGGTAA
The DNA here is from genome assembly GCA_964518955.1 of uncultured Gemmatimonadaceae bacterium. Classification (GTDB taxonomy): domain Bacteria; phylum Gemmatimonadota; class Gemmatimonadetes; order Gemmatimonadales; family GWC2-71-9; genus JBDGYW01. The sequence goes on from CAZFHS010000021.1 coordinate 77,009, forward strand.
CGGTGACAGCTTCGGTCTCCGATAGCTGGAATACCCTGTAGGCGACTCCTTTGCCGAAACTGCGTGTTCCGAGCAATAGGGCACGGTCGTGATCTTGAAGGGCTCCGGCCAATATCTCGGCTGAACTCGCCGTTCCGCGGTTGATCAATACCACCAGGGGCAGGTCGGGCCAGCGTTCGGGGCGGCTTGTGCCGAGAATGTGCGACTCGCCGGGAGCCCGACCGCGCATATCGACTACAACTTCGCCGGGGTCTAGGAAGAGATCTGCGAGAGCGACACCCTGTTGCACGATTCCACCCGCATTCCCGCGCAGGTCTAGGATGAGCGATCTGGCTCCCTGAGCGCGCAGATCTTCGATTGCCTCGCTGAGCTCTTGCGCGGCGGTCTGGCTGACCGACGTGAGGCTCAGGTAACCTATTCCTGGAGCGACGTTGATTTTGCCTTCCACGTAGTTCACGTGGATTCGTGCTCTCGTTATGACGAAGTCGAGTGGCTCGGGGATGCCGGCTCGCGCGATCTTCAGACGCACGTCGGTACCCGGAGGCCCTCGCATGAGGTCCGCGGCTTGTTGAGTTTGCCAGTCCTTCGTCGACTTGCCTTCGATTTCGACGATGAGGTCTCCAGAAACGATACCGGCACGATCCCCGGGCGTGTCGGGCAACGGTCCTACGACTGTGATCCATCCGTCGCGTGATTCGATTCGGACTCCTACTCCGCCATAGTTGCCTGTGGTGCTGAGGTTAAGCTGTTCGTATCCCTCGCGCCGCAAGTAGGAAGTGTATGGATCGAGGCGCTCGAGCATTCCCTCGATCGCCAATTCGTAGAGGTCACCCGTGTCGAGGGTGTCAACGTAGTACTGCGATACGTATGCGACTATCTCCTCGAAGAGTCGCTCTTTGTCGGCCTTGTCAGAGTATTGTGCTCCGGGCCTTTGCAGCAGCCACCCGCCCGAAAAGAACGCAACAAAGATTACTGTAATACCGATGGCCAATCGCCGTTGTTTCATGTACTTCCTCCACCTGACCGTTTCCGATGTTCACCCAGTGGAACCCCGGGGTACCCAGAACGGTTCCTTCGAGCCCTACGAATGGTACCTGTCGTTAGTGCCGGGAAATCCCGAACAACTACAATAGCCGTAATCCGGAGCATTGCGCAAATGGGTTTCGGGGAGATTCTCTGTGATTTCCTTCGCGAATCAGAACTCAGGTTGATTCAGGGAGATTTTGGGTCATACGCGAGGTTGGGGGCCAGCCAGCGTTCTACCTCGGCAATTTCCATTTCTTTGCGGTCCGCGTAATCCTCGATTTGATCGCGCGCGATCCGGCCCAGGCCAAAGTACTTGGATTTCGGATGCGCGAAGTACCAGCCACTCACGGACGAGGCAGGGTACATGGCACAGGATTCCGTCAGCGATATGTCAATGCTGCCTGTCGCCCCTAGGAGATCGAATAGCATGATCTTCTCGCTGTGATCCGGACAAGCTGGGTAACCCGGTGCAGGGCGAATTCCGAGATATTCTTCTCTGATTAGTTCCTCATTGGTGAACGTCTCTTCGGCAGCGAACCCCCAATGCTCTTTTCTAATTTTCTCGTGCAGTCTCTCGGCAAAGGCCTCTGCGAGCCGGTCTGCCAGAGCTTTGCTCAACACGCTCATGTAGTCGTCCATATCCGCTTCGAACTCGGCGCAGAGTTCTTCAATCCCTATACCGGCAGTCACTGCGAATGCGCCAACGTAATCGTGAACCCCGGTGGACTTCGGTGCGACGAAGTCGGCTAGGCACCAGTTCGGTCTGCCTTTCGGCTTGGCTATCTGCTGTCGCAAGTGATGGGCAACGGCAAGCACCTCGGCCCTGTCAGCATCCGCATATATCTCGACATCGTCCCCACCTACGCTGTTGGCCGGGAAAAGCCCGAATGTACCCTTCGCGGATAGGAGTTTCTCACTGGCTATGCGATCCACCAACGCTTGAGCGTCTTCATAGAGCTTCCTAGCGATTTCTCCGGTCGTAGGGTCATCGAGGTTGCCTGGGAACCGGCCCTTCATCCCCCATGCCTTCAAGAGCGGTCCCCAGTCGATGTAATCGACTAGCTCTCTAATGGGGTAGTCGTCGAACACCTCCACACCGAGTTTCTCAGGACGGGGGGGAGCGTAGCCGTCCCACTCGATCCGCACCGCATTGTCCCGCGCGGCAGTCAGAGGGATAGTCGCCTTTCCGCTCATGCGCGCCATTCGTGAGATCCGCAACTTGTCGTATTCACGGCGGACGTCCTTCACGAAACCGTCTCTGACTTGTGGGGTCAGCAAGCTCCGGACAATGCCGACACTCTGTGATGCATCAACTACGTGCACAGTCGGGCCACTGTACTGAGGCTCGATTCTCGTTGCTGTATGGGCTTGGGAGGTCGTAGCACCGCCGATCAGCAGCGGTATGTCGAGGCCTGCGTATTCTAGCTCTTGCGCCACGTGAGCCATCTCGTCGAGTGAGGGAGTAATGAGTCCGCTCAACCCGACTGCATCTGCGAACTCCCTTCGGGCGGTCTCTATGATCTTCTCGGCCGTCACCATGACGCCGAGGTCGATGATTTCGTAGTTATTGCACCCCAGAACAACGCCGACGATGTTTTTGCCGATATCGTGCACGTCACCCTTGACGGTTGCGAGCACCAGTTTGCCCTCGAACTTGTGCACAGACCCGTCGCGGTCGCGCTCTTTTTCAATGAAAGGGGTGAGGTAGCCCACGGCCTTCTTCATCACGCGCGCGGACTTGAGAACCTGGGGCAGGAACATCTTCCCACTGCCGAACAGGTCGCCAACCCTGTTCATGCCCTTCATCAGAGGGCCCTCGATTACATCCAGAGGGCGCTCGGCAGCCTTCCGTGCTTCTTCCACGTCTGCTTCGATGTGATCGAGGATTCCTTCAGTGAGGGCATGCGACAGCCTCTTCTCGACTGGAAGCGATCGCCACTCCGGATCTTCTCTCGCTTCGCCCTGCTTTTCCTTCAGCGTGTTGGCTAACTGAACCAAACGATCTGTCGCGTCTGGCCTGCGGTCGAATAGAACGTCCTCCACTGCAATGAGGAGGTCTTCAGGAATGTCATCGTAAACCGCGAGTTGCCCCGCGTTCACGATGCCCATGTCCATGCCCGCGTTTGTTGCGTGATACAGGAATGAAGCGTGCATCGCTTCGCGAACTGTGTTGTTGCCACGGAAAGAAAACGAAACGTTGCTGAGACCACCGCTAACCAACGCTCGCGGCAACGTATCTTTGATCGTTCTGCATGCTTCGATGTATGCGATCGCATACTGGTTGTGCTCTTCAATTCCCGTCGCAACGGCAAAGATGTTCGGGTCGAGGATTATGTCTTCTGGCGGAAACCCGACTTTTTCGGTGAGGATCCGATATGCCCTCGTGCAGATTTCGATTTTGCGTTCGAGTGTATCGGCTTGTCCGGTTTCGTCAAATGCCATGACGATCACAGCGGCGCCATATCTTCTGATCTCGGTGGCTTGGTGTACGAAGGTTTCCTCTCCCTCTTTGAGGCTGATCGAGTTCACAACTCCTTTTCCTTGGAGGCACTTCAGACCCGCCTCGATGACAGACCATTTTGACGAATCGATCATAACCGGTACCCTGCTGATGTCGGGTTCGGATGCGATCAGATTTAGAAACGTCGTCATAGCGGTCTCTGAATCGAGCATCGCCTCATCCATATTCACATCGATCATCTGAGCGCCGTTCATCACTTGTTGACGACCGACGTCGAGGGCGGTCTCGTAATCTCCCTCCTTTATGAGACGCTTGAACTTGGCGGATCCGGCGACGTTGGTGCGTTCGCCGATGTTCGTGAAAAGGCTGTCGGGGCCGAGAGTGAGGGGCTCCAGCCCGGAGAGGCGTGTATGCGGATCTATCGCAGGCACCTCCCTCGGAGGGATTCCGGAAACCGCATCAACGACTGCAGCAATGTGATCAGGTGTCGTACCGCAACATCCGCCTACGATGTTCAGAAAGCCGCTCCGGGCGAATTCGCCTAGTATGTCTGCGGTCTCTGCCGGAGTCTGGTCGTATCCGCCCAATTCGTTGGGCAGGCCGGCGTTTGGATGGCTGCTGGTGAGTGTGTCGCAGATGACCGAGAGCTCGTCGATGTGCGGTCTCAGCTCTTTGGCTCCGAGAGCGCAGTTCAACCCCACGCAAAACGGATTGGCGTGCCGAATGGAATGCCAGAATGCTTGGACCGTTTGCCCCGACAATGTGCGGCCGCTTGCATCCGTAATGGTCCCGGAAATCCAGATTGGTATCTGGATGCCTCGTTCGTCCAATAGCTTCGTTGTGGCAAAGAGTGCTGCCTTGCAGTTCAGCGTGTCGAAGATCGTCTCGATCAACAGTAGATCGGCGCCGCCCTCGATCAGGCCCTCGGCTTGTTCGGCGTATGCCTCAACCAGCTGGTCGAATGTGATATTCCTGCAACCTGGGTCGTTCACGTCCGGTGAAATGGAAGCAGTGCGGTTTGTCGGCCCAATGCTGCCGGCCACGAACCTCGGCTTGGAAGGATCCATTTCGGTAAAGCGGTCAGCAGCGTCGCGTGCAACCTTCGCGGCGGCGTAGTTGATTGCCTTCGAGGATCCTTCTGTACCGTAATCCGACTGCGAAACTGCGGATCCACCGAAACTGTTCGTGCCGATTATGTCGGCTCCAGCTTCGAGATACGCGGTGTGAATGGCTTCAATGACATCGGGACGGGTTATGGAAAGCAAGTCGTTGTTGCCGACAAGTGGCTGCGGGTGGTCGCCGTAGCCGCCGCCGCGAAAATCGTCCTCAGAGAGACTGTACTCCTGTATCATCGTGCCCATTGCGCCGTCGAGCACCAGAATGCGATTTGCCGCTGCCTCTGCCAGCAAATCGGCACGTGAACCGGTTGTCCTGGCCATTGTCCGCTTCCCTCCTACTCATAAAAAAAGCCCCGTCGCCAGTGACTCCGGAGGAGGCTTTTTAGCGACTTGTTTAACGTGGCTGCAATATGCCGCAACTCACCACGTGATACGGTTGTACGCGAAATGTACGACGTGTCGGTTCAAATTCCCAGAGCGGTCTTCAACCTCCCTGGCTCCACTCCGTCGATCTTGATGTGTTTCCTACGTCCCGTCGCACCGCTGGCAATTTCTACCGCATTGCGTGGGACACCGACTACCTTGGACAGAAACCGTATCAACTCCTCGTTCGCCGCACCATCTACAGGCGGGGCCTTGAGCCTGATTTTGACTGCATCACCATGCCAACCAACGACCTCGGTCTTGCCGGAGCGCGGCTGAACCTGGACCCAAACCGATGCTGCCGGCATCAGATGAATCCCATTATGAGTCTCAGTGCGATCATGATCAGAAACCACGCCACCAGCGGCGTGATATCGATCCTCCCAATCGGAGGGACAATCTTCCTCAAGGGCTCGACAATCCAATCAGTGAGCACATATGCCGGTCGCATCCAGCGATTGAAGCGGCCAACCCCAAACCAGGAACCAATGACTCTGGCGAACAGGGCAAACATCAAAATCCTGCCGGCGAAATCGATCGACAGGCGCAAGACGCCGCGAGGGCCGGCGCGACCGGCCATGGAAATTCTCGCCGCCTGAATCACAGCCCATTCGCTGAGCGTGATGACCACTATCCCGCCCACGATGCTGGCGCCGAGAATCCACCATCCCGCATTTCGAGGATTTCCACCGCGCCGCCGCAGCCAATGTTCAACCGGTTCCAGAACAGGGTCGGTGAGTCTGCGGATCGTCTGGCCCAGTTTGCTGAACGGGTTGATGCGGCGCGTCATCACGGCCCAAGATCCAAATGCTACGAGCCCGCAGATCACGAAGATCCCGAAGACCAATCCGCGTATCAGATCGAGTATCAACATGTAACCAAGCGTTTCCCCATGAATTGTTCAGAAACACACATCCAACAATCATAACGCGTATTGGCACTAGATTGTTTTCATGGGCATGCTCCGGAGGGTAGGGCGCCGTGCGTTCAGGAGAACGCGTCGGTTACTCGGCGCACCGCGCACGAGCTTCGTGTACCATCCGGCATACGAGTATGTGCTGCCGGGCGTGCCGTTCGATCCGCTGCGCGCGCAGCGCACATTGGCCTATCTGTATGACGAAGGTCTGATTGACGCGTCCGAACTCGTGCGTCCCATTCCAGCCTCGCTAAAGCAGATATCTCGTGTGCATTCTGCGGAATACTTGGAGGACATCGACTTGCCCGAGACGATGGAATCTGTCCTCGGCTATCGTACAGACGCGGACACGTGGCAGGAGTTTGTAGACGCGCAGCGTACCACTGCCGGTGGGACTATCGAAGCGACACGGTTGGTTCTCCGAACCGGAGGTTTGGCAGTCAACCTCTGTGGTGGATTCCATCATGCCCTTCCTGACAGGGGATTGGGCTTTTGTGTTCTCAACGACGTTGCCATCGCCGTGGCATGGGCGAGGTCGAAAGGTTTCGACGAACCGATTTTGATTGTCGATCTCGACCTGCATGACGGCAACGGAACACGTGCAGCATTTGCAGCGGATTCGTCTGTGCACACCTTTTCCATACACAACGATACTTGGGATTCTCGCACAGCGGTTGCGGACACACAGATAGCTCTGGGGCCTGATGTCACGGACGACCAGTACCTGGCAGTTCTGCTGCAAGAGTTGCCTCCCGTGGTCGAATCGCATGCTCCCGGGTTCGTGGTCTTCATTGCTGGGTGCGATGTAGCCGCGGAAGATCGGCTGGGTAACTGGCAGGTATCCGCCGCCGGTTTGCTTCAACGCGACAAGTATGTCATCAATACCCTCAGGGCGGCCCGGCGGCCCACACCGACTGCAATTCTATTGGGGGGAGGTTACGGAGATGTTGCGTGGCGCCATTCCGCCCGTTCACTCGCTTGGATGTTGTCAGGTCGCGATTTCGATCCCACCGAAGACGTGGATGCGATTGTCAGGCGATTCCGACGGATCGAAAGCGAAGCTCCCACGAAGTCACGGTCCGTTCAAGGTCTATCCGGAATCGCTGATTGGAGTCTGAGCGAAGAAGATCTGCAACTCATGGTGCCTCCGGAAAACCGGGATACGAAAATCCTGGGAGAGTATACTCGGCACGGCATCGAGTTGACGCTGGAGCGATTGAGTATTCTCAATCAGGTGCGCGCTAAAGGGTTCACGCATCCCTCAGTCACAGTCCAGCTAGCATCGTCGTTGGGTCACACACTACGCATGTATGGCGACGCCGATCGGCAGGATCTTCTCATGGAACTCAGGGTGCGGCGCGATAAAACCACCCTGAGTGGAATGGAGTTCTTATACGCTGAGTGGCTGTTGCTCCAGAATCCACGCAACCGGTTCAGCGAGGACCGCCCGCGCCTACCTGGGCAGGAACATCCGGGGTTGGGATTGTTGCCGGAGATAGTTGCCTTGATGGTGGTGATGTGCGAACGAATTGGGTTGGACGGAATAATGTTCGTGCCCGCTCACTACTACATGGCAGCACTGGGCCGTCGCCATCTCGTGTTCGTCCGCCCAGAAGATGCCAGATCCTTCGCAGCAATGCGCAGTGCCGTATCAGGGCTAGCGCTTGCTGAAGCGACGATGGCCATCGAAGAGGGTAGAGTCGTAGACCAGGCCACTCGGGAAGCCGTTGCCTGGCACACGCCCCTGATGGTACTACCGGTCAACGAAGAATTGCGGGATAGCCTTGCCGCAGTGGAACAGGAATTGAACGCCCTGCCGAAGTACGAATTGGTGGATGGTCGGTGACGCCTATCGACAGAAAGTGACGAGGGCCGACATCACTTCGCGTTCGGTCGTTCCTCCCGTCGGCCGGTTCAAGAGCGAACCATCAACGACCAACGTCGACGAACCGCCCCCGTCCAGATTCATCGCATCTACCGCGCCGACATCTCTCATCATGGCTGCCAACTCCTCGAGGTAAACACCTCTACTAACGTCCTGCCTTCCGTCGACGACCATGATGATGAGAGCGCCCTCAGCAGTTCTGCCCGCCGCTGAGCGGGGATGCACATTCGGTATTGAAGATCCGAAGAAGACCTCCTCGTCTGCGGTGATGTGCACCCGACCGCCCATTATCAGTGCAGGACCAGCCGACAAAGCGTCACGCACTGCCCATTCGGATGCGTTCAGGTATTCGATTGAATCTGCGGGCTGACCGGGTCGGTGGGCTGGTGGTTCGGGCCACTGATAGACGATGCGATCCAGGGTTGTCACCCAGGCGATCATTACCTCGTCCTCCGCAAAACCGATTGCTGCACGCACTGCCTGATACTGCACGGAATCTCGGGTAACTGTCCTCGTAGCCGGCTCTATGAGGATGCCGTCGGTTTGCAGCAGTCCACCGTGTCTCGCCGGGGTCGCACTCATGTTGAAGTAGCCGCCGTTCACGGCAACGCACGCGCCCAAGTCGCGAGCAAAGCTGGAGACAGTCTCGCGGTTGTCAGTATCGTCGTCCGACATCACCACCTGGGTGGTGATTGCCGGATCGGACTCGTCAATGTGAACGTACCAAGCTCTCAGCGGCAGTGCGTCGTTGACGCCCGAATAGGCTTGCACACCCGATGGCAGGTTTTGGTTTATTGACGTCAAGGGCTGCCAGTCTATCTGAACGTGGGAGACCGGCAACGGCGGCGCATCGCATGCTGATACGGACAGGAGCAGGGTCGTTCCTAAGAACAACCGCCTACAATGAAGGCCCATCACCGGGCTCCGCTCACTTCCAATCCCGAGAGCCTTATGGCGACCACCGAATGCGCTGGCAGGTGCAGTTGGATAGAGCCGTCGGCTCTCAGCGATTGCTGTTCCAAGTACCGCTCTAGAAAATCGACGGTCTCTGCGTTTCTGAAGCTCAGAACTCCCGGCCCAACAGAAACTGTGCGCGAAACGCCGAGTGTCTCCTGGACGTATGCGATAGCGCCATAACCATCCGACGCGGGCTGCACACCGAGGACGGCAACTCCGACCTGCTCGATCGTGAACAAAGCGCCGTATCTTGGCATTACGTTCCTGCCGTTGGGTTCTACTCGGGCGATCGCCATCGGTTCGGAATCCCATCCGAAGATCCAGGGCATATCCTGACTGGAGTACCTAGGCAGTGGAGCCAATCGGTAGCGTGAAATTCCGCGCGGCGCCAGGCTGGTGAGCGTCGCATCGACATCGACCGAGACAAGTGGAGCATCGTATCCGCGAAACATCATCGTTCCGTCACTGCCCGCGAGGCTCACCCACCGAATGTGCTCCAATATTGATATCGGCAATGGCGCCGTGTCGCGTCCTGCGGGTACCTCCCACACAACTTCCGGCTCCTCAACTGCAAAGTGAAAATGGTAAGATGTTTCCCGCTGACCGGCCGGGTCTGACTCGTTGCTCAAACAGATCCGAGGAAGTTCATCGTACAGAGTTATGGTGCTCGTGAACGCCCCGATGCTCGGTGCTCTTCGCGAGATCACGAGCCTGGTTGCTACTCCGGCCAGGCGCTGGGTCGACACACGAAGCAATCGAGCATCCCGCACAGCGTTCAATCCCTCCGAGTCCGGCCGCACCCACTCCTTGCCTTCGTTCAACTGCACCAACGACGAAATCGCGCCGGAAGTCCTGTCTACCGTTACACGAAGCTGCTCCCCTGCCGCCGAATACGTGGATACAACGGATTCCCAGGCATTCGTGTCACCTGTGATAGCTTGATCGGGGAAGAACGCATACCCTAAGCCCGGCACATTTGTCGCCAACCGCTCTGAGCCATCACTCATGCGCACCAGGTCTGAGTGCTGGTAGGGAGACGGGTTCAATACGATTGTACCGGCCACCGCCGTCGAAACGAATGGAGCTACTGCGTCGAGTTCGGTCAGCTCTTGGCCGACAGCATTTGCGAGCACTTTCCCCAGATTCTCGGTTCTCTGTCGCGCATGGTTCGTGCGCGCATTCTTCATCCTCCCGCGGTCGATTTCCAGTGCTGACTGCGGCGGCTGAATCGATACGGGTTCGGACACCGATGTGCTTGTCGTGCGTTCTTCGATGTCGTCGAAGAGAACCTGATGATTGCCTACGACAACCCGGGGGTACGCAAACCTGGAGTTCCAGGTGGACACCGCTGCGAGAGTTGCGGGCAGCGCATCGTCAGCGTTGGAATTCAAGACCACTGCGGTACCGGAATCATCATCAGGAGAAAACCGGAGCGCTGTAGATTTCAGCCATTCTTCAACGCGCCCGGTCATGTCGTTCTGATTCAGGTCAAAACCCAGAGCCGCTGGTGTACTCCCCTGGGGTACCGAAACAACGAGAATCCGCGACCCGCCTGGCACTTTCCACCACCGGTAGGGCTCACCGTCCACCTGCTCCCTCAGCAGAACGCTGACACCCGCCCCTGCCAGGGCAAGAGCACCTGTGTTGGGAAGATGTGTCCCGGGTGGAAGGTACGCGGCGGCACCTACCGGAATCGCAAAGTCTCGTTCTACTGTGAGTGCTCGTTCCGCCATTCTGAGGAATGGAATGTGTTCCTTGGTGGAATGGCCGGAACTTCGAATCGGATTCAGAGTAACCGCCGAATCTCGGTAAAGTGCGGTTTGGACGGCTCTATGAACGGTGCGAAGGCCCGACAGCGTACCAGCGATTGAGTCAGGATCCGCAACGGTCATGAGGTGAATGGTCCACCGGCGCCCTGGTGCGAGTCTGTGCGTTGTACGAAACGGTCCGCGCAAACCCGGTGCCTCCAATTCGGACACAGCACGAGTAGCACCCTCGAGTTGCATCCAGAGTTCACCGTAGAGATTGTCGCCCGTACGCAGTAGCCCGGCGGTACCCAGCAGCTGGCGGCTTCGGTCGAAAACGCGGAGACGAGCAGCCGGCGCATCGATGCCACTCACCACGAACCGCACGAGGTTTCTCGCGCCGTCAGGATGTGCAAAGAACACGGTCGGGTTGGCATCAACGCTCAAGGAGTTGCTGGGTTCACCCGGCCAATTTGGCCGAGCGAGCCATACACCTGCAGCCGAGAGTGTTGTGATGAATCGTCTACGGTCAGTCACGGTGCATTAATCTATGCAGGAAACAGGTCCGCTGGGCCCAACACTTGGCCTCGCACCTCGGTATCTTCGATCATGATCGATACTGTTCTGCTCGACGGCGACGACACCCTTTGGCACAACGAGCCGTTGTTTGCCGAGATGACGACCCGATTTTTAACCTTGCTCGCTCCCTATCACTCGACCGAGTGGATACAGGAACGTCTTTACGATACGGAAGTCCGCAACCTTCGCTATTACGGTTACGGGATCAAGAGTTTCGTGCTGTCGATGATCGAAACCGCCATCGAGCTCACCGAAGGCCGGATAGGCGGGGCGGAAATCGCTGTCGTGCTGGAGTTTGGCAAGGAGATGCTCGAAGCACCCGTCAGTTTGTTGGACCATGTCGAGGATGTGGTCGCCAGCATGGCAAACGGGCACCGGCTGATTCTGGTTACCAAGGGTGACCTCTTCGACCAAGAATCGAAGCTCGCCCGATCGGGGCTCGCGGAGCTCTTCGATGCCATAGAGATTGTGGCCGAAAAGTCAGTTACGACTTACCGGGCTATCGCTTCTAGGCACGACATCGACATCGCCACAGCCGTGATGGTAGGGGACTCTCTGAAATCAGACATCCTTCCCATAGCGGAGATTGGTGGCAACGCTATTCACGTTCCCTACGGCACCACCTGGGAACACGAAACCGTTCCCGACGAGGTGCTCAGCGCGTACAAGTACCGAACGGCCATCGACATCCGTGAGGTACCTGCTATAATCGGCGAAATGGACGATGCCTGAACTTACCCTTCCAGCTCCTTCATCAGTCGGGAAAACTGTTTGTATGGAATGGCGGTCCAGCTCTCCGCGCGGGAGGCCCCGCAGGATTGTGTTATCAAAGACACCTTGGCGGCGGCTTCCTCGTTAGGTGCCTCGAATACGTCCAGATAATCCCATGGACTTAGAATGGTGTAGTGGCTGATGAACTTGACCTCGGGGCACTTCTGCTTGACGAGGTCGAACCAAGAGTGCCCTTCCTCTTCGTAGTGGTGGAATTTTTTTGTGGTTGCCTCGGGTGAAAGCCGTGTTGCGAGGATGTAGGTTGGCATCGTGAGCCCCCTCCTGTTGATGGAATCAGCAGCATGCTGTTCAACAACACCGCCAACCTTCCCATCCCCGTTGATGCGCTAACGCTATCCTATACCCAGCCCAGGCGGTGGAAAGTCTTTGCAGAACTCGGCGATTTCTGCCGCGGTGTTTGCCATGAATCCTTCGTCATCGATGCGGTCGACCACCTGGTTCATCCAGATCGCGACTTGCTGCATCTCAGGTTCTTTCATACCCCTCGACGTAATCGATGGTGTACCAATACGAATGCCAGAGGGGTCGAAAGGCTTGCGCGGGTCGTACGGCACAGTGTTGCTGTTGCATACGATTCCCGCCCTGTTGAGAGCTTGTGACACGACTTTGCCCGGCTGTCCCTTGTTGGTCATGTCGATCAGTATCAGGTGGTTGTCTGTTCCGCCCGATACCAGATCAAATCCGTGGTCGAGCAATGCGGCGGCCAGTGCTTTTGCGTTCGACACAACCTGTTCGGCATATGTTGTGAACTCGGGTGTCGCAGCCTCCTTGAGGGCAACAGCGATTGCTGCAGTCGTATGGTTGTGCGGTCCGCCTTGAAGTCCCGGGAAAACCGCCCTGTCGATGGCTTTTTGATGTTCGGCCTTGCACATGAGCATCGCCCCACGGGGGCCGCGCAACATCTTGTGCGTTGTGGTGCTCACCACGTCAGCGTGCGGTACTGGACTCGGGTGTACTCCTGCAGCTACCAGTCCCGAGATGTGAGCGATGTCTGCGACAAATATCGCACCCGCTTCACGGGCAATCTCACCGAACTTTTCAAAGTCGAGTATGCGCGGGTACGCTGTGGCTCCAGCATAGATTAGTCTGGGCTTCTCAGCCAACGCCTGATCCCTGACCTTGTCGTAGTCGATTAGGGCTGTTCCCCTCTCGACCGGGTACTGGACCGCACGATAGTACTTGCCGGTGATGCTGACATTCCACCCGTGGGTCAGATGGCCGCCGTGTGGCAAACTCATGCCCATTACCGTGTCGCCCGGTTGGCAGAACGCGAAATACACGGCCATGTTGGCCGGTGAGCCGGAGTATGGCTGCACGTTTGCATGATCTGCGCCAAAGAGCTTCTTGGCCCTTTCGATGGCCAGTATCTCGACCGCGTCGATGTACTCCTGGCCCTCGTAGTAACGCTTGCCCGCGTAGCCTTCCGAGTACTTGTTCGTGAGAACAGACCCCGTTGCCTCCAGGACAGCGTTTGAGACATAGTTCTCAGACGGTATCAACCGAATCTTATCTCTCTGTCTATTCTCTTCACGTTGTACCAGATCAAAGATCTCAGGGTCTGTAGTGTTCAGATGAGCCATTCAGTAATCTCGCGTTTTCTGGTGCTGCAGAGCACCTGGTGGCTTCAGGGTCCCAACTGGTCCCTTGCGTTTTGGCGGGTCAGCATGCGTTCGGTGAAATCGAGTCGCTCTTCCATGTCAGCGAGTCGCTCGGCAGTTTCTGCCAATCGCTGTTCGGTCTCTTCCAGGCGGTGATCGGTGTTCTCCAGGGTCGCGCGCAGCCGACCACCTCCGGCATCGGGCTGGTTGGAGATCCGGCTCGCAATCGCCTTTGCGATTGGCGCACCAACAGCGATGATGGCTATGAAGGTGAATAGGTCCAAAACGACTCTCCTCGTACTCTCTATAGACACAGTGAGCGTTGATCTTAGCGATGTCAACTGAATGTCAGGCTGGCATGTCTCCTTTTTTCCACCAACCCGAGATTCACCGAGACCGCATGAACCAGTCAATCGATCGCGGAACTGCGTCCAACGGTGCTGTCGTCGGTTGCCAGTTGAGCTCTCTCAGTGCCCTCTCTGAAGTATACGGATTTGCGTTGGATAGGAACCTGACCGCAGAGGCACCGAATCCAGGGTACTTCTTGGGCGCGAATACCCTGCGAAGCGTGTGCCTGGCGGCGGCAAAGGCGTATGCCGCCGGGAGTGGTACGCGTACGAGACGCACTTTCCTTCCCATCGCCGAGCCGACGGCCGAGAGGAATTCTCGCTGAGTGACATCGCCGTCGTTCGTCACGTTGATGGGTCCTGTTACTTCAGGGTGGTCCAGCGCTGCCAGGACAGCGTCTGCAACGTTCCCCGCATACACAACTGCCAATGGGTTTGCTCCATGGCCGATAACCGGACCGTATCCGCGTGAGAGGATACGGACTACGTGGGGAAGGAACGTCCGGTCTCGCTCCCCGTAGATCACGCATGGACGGAGACTCACCGTAGACAGCCCTGTTTCTCGAACCACGGCGGCAATCGCTCTTTCGGCCTGGCGCTTCGACCTGGCATAGAAATCTGTCGGCGACAATTCGGCGAACTGTGTGTCTTCGTCGATTTTCCTCGCAGCTGATCCTAATCCTCGCCCATATACTGCCACTGACGAGATATGGACTAGCCTGATTCCGAGCTTTGCGGCCGTGACGGCGGCGTATTGCGCACCGTCGATGTTGAACGAGTGGAAGGTGTTCCAGTGCCGCCGTTTCGCAATGATCGCGGCGGAGTGCACGATTGCATCTGTGCCCTCTGCGTGCGACCACGTGTCAGCGTCCTCCACCGAGCCAAATACCGAAGATGCGCCCATTCCTTCGATCAGTTTTTTGCCCTCGGCGTCCCGCACCAATGCTCGTACGGTGTGACCGTCGTGGCATAACTTCTCGATCACATGGCTACCGACGAGACCTGTTCCTCCAGTTACGAACACTTTCATTTGGGATAGCAAGCTCGGCTCCTACAACGCAAGAACGATTGCGCGTACGCCCAGGATTATGCAAAGGAGTACCACCGCACCACCGATGAGATTCCCCCGCCAGCCGTTCACGTTGTCGCCGAGTCGCGTGCGGTCGTTCATTGCGACGAGCAGAACGATTGCAACGATCGGTAGCACCAAACCATTTACTAGTTGGGCGAAGACGATCAAAGGCACCGGTCGGAACCCGATCAGAGCCGTACCTGCTCCTATCAACAAGCAACCCGCCCACACCGATCTTGCCAATGGTGTCGTCACATCTCGTTTGTGCCCGAGCGCGTCGAGCAACGTGTAAGCCGCGGCGAGCGGTGCAGTCACAGCTGACGTGACACCGGCTGCCGCGTATCCAACTGCGAATGCGTGGCCGGCCCATGGTCCGAGCAGCGGTCTCAGTTGTTCTGCCATGTCGCCGGCCGAACGCACCTCGGCTCCTCCAAGCGCCGCCGACGCTGTCACAACCACCGCTGACGAAACGATACCTCCTAGTCCTATGGCGAGAATCAAATCCCATCGAACTGCGGGTAGATCTTCCACGCTGGACCAACGTTCACGGACTACGGCGGCGTGGAGGAAGAGGTTGTACGGTACGATTGTGGTACCTATCAGAGCGAGTGCGGTGAGTTCCGCACCCTGCGGTAGCCGGGGCACGAACATTCCGCGCATGATGTCCGTAAGATGCGGCACTACGAGCAGAGCGGTCGCGAGAAACACAACGCCCATTATTGCCACGCATGCAGCCAAGACCCGTTCCACGAGTTTGTACTTGCCGGTCCACAACAATGCACCCGCAAAGATCGCTCCAATCGCCACCCATATTCGGAGCGGAACTCCAGTTGCAGACGCCAACCCCAATCCCGCACCGGTGAGGTTTCCGGCCTGGTAAGCTGCGGCACCTCCAACTACAGCTACCGCGGCCAGAGAAGCCAGGGTAATGCCGAGCCACGGCGAGCCGCTCACCGACCTCAGTGCTTGTCCCAAGCCACTTCCAGTGGCGAGGCCAAGCCGTGCGCTCATTTCTTGGAGCACGATGGTTGCGAGTGTCGCAAACACCAACGCCCACAGCAATGTCGTTCCAAAGCGAGCGCCAGCTAAGGTGGCTGTCGTCACCGTGCCCGGCCCGATGAAAGCGGCCGCGATTATGACTCCAGGCCCGATCCCCGCCCATCGTTTCATGGGTGAAGCTCCAAGAAGGTCTTGGTGGCGCTCAATTGTAGTATCCAGCGCGAGCGTACGATCGGTCGAGGATCTCGATCGGGTGAACGACCGAAATATTTGATCTTGCGGCCGCGATTCCCGCCCCTATCTGCATGATGCAACCGGGGTTGCCTGTGGCAACGATATCCGGCGCAGCCTCGAGGATGGATTTCACCTTCCGATCCAGCACCTCGCGAGACAAATCGGACTGTGTGAATGAGTAGCTGCCCGCGCTGCCGCAGCACATCTCCGCGTCTGCGTGAGCTACCCGTTCGAGGCCAGGTACGGCGTTCAGTAGAGCAAGCGGTGCGTCGGAGATGCCCTGAGCGTGCATTAGATGGCATGGCGGGTCGTATGCGACGCGAAGCTTCACTGGCTTGCCCCGCCGGGGGCCTCTTTCCTCTAACAACTCTGATACGTCCCGCACCCTACTGGCTAAGGCGACTGCTTCCTCCTCCCGATCATCTCCTGCGAGCAGCTTTCCGTACTCTTTGAGCATCGCCCCGCATCCTGCGCTGTTTACAGCCACGATCGAGTCTGGGTTCTCGGCGAATGCTGCGACGTTCTTTCGTGCTAGGGCCATTGCGTGTTCTCTCTGACCTGCGTGCGAATGAAGCGCGCCGCAGCAGGCCTGCCCCGCCAACGGTAGAATCTCAAATCCGTTTGCTTTTAGTGTCCGCTCGGTCGCCGCATGTACGTGCGACAAGAGGCCTGACATCACACACCCTTCGAACAGGACAACCTTGGTTCCCTGCTTCTTCGGGGTGCCAGGATCGGCGTAGGGAATCGTTTCCAGGTTGGTGCCGAGGTTGTCTGCATGATTGGGCGACCAAGGACGTGTTGCAGAGATCATCCCAAATAGATATCCCAACTGCGAATTTCCGGATAGCAGCGGGGCGAAAGGTCGAATGGCACGCGCTGCAAGAAGAATCGGCTTTCGCAGCAGCGGTTCCGCCATAGTTGCGTTCAACACACGCGCCGCCAAAGGAATCGGGCGGACCTCTGAGAGTTGGCAGCGAAGCGCTGTCAGCGCTTCGGCGTATTGCACACCCGAGGGACACACTGGCTCGCACGCCTGGCACCCAAGGCAGCGGTCCAGGTGGGCCGCAAATTCTGGCTCGGTTATGTCCAGAGTCCCGCGCGCCACGCTCCGCATAAGGAGTATGCGACCTCGTGGGCTGTCTCCCTCGACCTGAGTTTCCCTGTAGGTTGGGCAGTTCTGCAGACAGAAACCGCAGTGCACGCAAGATTCGAGACCACTAAAGGTTCCGCCGGTCATTCTGCGGGTCCCAGTGGAACTGTGAGGATTCCGCGATCGTCGAACACGCCCCGAAGCGACCCCACGATTCTTTCTACACCGTCCCGGTACGCCCCGTAGTGACCCACATTGTTGCGGACTTCCCAGGGTGCGCGTTCCAGAGTGACGGGCCAGCCTCGGTCGGTGGCTCGAGTTCGCAAATTCCGAATCCGTTCTGCCGATGTGTTGCAGCTCCAGCGAATGACCCCGCCGAGCACACTTGTGGAGACTACGGCCCCGGTTTCCCCATCCAATTCGGCTTTGAGCGAGTCCAGGGCTGGCCCAATGTCAGACTGCAGCGAGCCCAAGCGAATGGTGGTCGATTTGTCCGTGGCTGCGTTGAGCGTAGACTGCCAGAAACGTGAGGCAGAAGCGTCATCAAGTTCTTCGAATGCGAATTGCGGCACGGCGTCGACCACGTCTTTGTGATCCGCCGCTACTGCGGCTTCGGAGCCGGTCACTCGAACCGATAACGCCCACCCGTCGCGCTCATGCGTGTCCGGTGCGACTAGTTCCATCGCTGCTGGTGTCACCCCAGCCGAAAGTATGATGCGCGCGCAATCCAGCAGAGTATCACGGTCCGCGCGTGCCACCGAGGTGATATCGGCGGCGGGCACTGCGTTCAGCCGAATGTGGGCTGATGTGATCAACCCGAATGCGCCAAAACTCCCAATCAACAGGCTCGTGAGGTCAAATCCCGCCACATTCTTCACGACTCGGCCGCCCACTCGAATTAGCCGTCCATCGGCTGTGACGAAGGTTAGGCCGAGTATGCGATTCCGAACCGTTCCAAAGCCGGTTTGCAAGGGACCCGCGGTGCCTGTTGAGAGGATCGATCCCAGCGTACGCGTCCCTCCAGGGGGATCCAGGGCTATCCAGGTGCCCTGTTTGGCTGCGGCGGCTTGGAGGTCCCCCAGCGGCGATCCAGCTTGCGCAGTCATGGCCATGTCCGCCGCGCTGAGGTCAGATATTGCCCGCAATCGTTTGGTGCTCATAGCCAGGTCAGCAGGGGCGTCGAGCGGTATCCAATTGCCACACCCGCAGAAGCGCACGGACCAACGTTCGCGGTGGGCGACGGCGAGAAGGAGAGCGCACTCCTCCTCCGATTCAGGCGCGACCTGCACGCAACCAGTTGCATCGACATCCACCACGCCACCGGCACCGACAATTGAGCGGACGCGTTGTTCAACCACCGCTAATCGCCTCAGCGGCGGATGCGGTGTCGGCAGGGACAGCTTTGCCCGGATTGGAATGTTCGTAGGGATCGAACACTCTGCGCACATCCCTGAGCACGCCCAGCGTGGGAGCATCAAATACCAGATGCATGAGGTGGAGCTTTTCGGTTCCAACTCCGTGCTCACCCGATATTGTCCCACCGGCTTCAATGCACGCCTTCATGATCTCCGCCGAAGCGCGTTCTACCCTATCTGCTTGCTCGGGATCGCTACTGTCGAGATTGATGTTCGGGTGCAGATTTCCGTCGCCCGCGTGGAAGACGTTGCAGATCGACAGGTTGTACTTTGCCGCTATCTGGTCTACGTGCTCGAGAATGTCCGGCAGCGCAGATCTTGGCACGACGGCGTCCTGGATCCTGAGGTCGGGGCTGATCCTGCCCATGGCTCCGAATGCCTTCTTTCTACCCTGCCACAGACGTGCTCTCTGCTGGGGGTCGGACCCCGATTGAACGTCGGTCGCGCCCGACTCTCGCAGAATCGCCTCCACCCTGCGGTTGTCGTCCTCCACCGGTTCGGCGTTCCTGCCGTCCATTTCGACTATCAAAACCGCCGCCGCGTCTTTGGGGTAACCAGCTCCGTATGACGATGCCTCAACGGCGGCAATGCAATTCTTATCCATCATCTCGAGCGCCGCGGGGACGATTCCAGACGCGATCACGTTCGTCACCGCCTGACCCGCGACGCGCATCGAAGGGAACACCGCCAGCACCGTACTCACCACCGGGGCATTTGGCGTCAGTCGAACCGTGATACGCGTTGCGATGCCGAACGCCCCTTCGCTGCCAACGAAAAGACCCACGAGGTCCGGACCCCACGGCTCGCCATTCTCCGAACCCAGCGTCACGACCTCACCATCCGGTAAAACGACTTCGATCGCAAGCACATGATCCGTGGTTACTCCATACTTCAGGCAATGGGGGCCGCCGGCATTCTCGGCAACATTACCTCCTATGGTGCAAACCGACTGGCTGGCAGGGTCGGGAGCATAGTGCAGACCGTGTTCTTCCGCCTTCGCCGTGAGATCGACGTTGACCACTCCAGGTTCGACGACTGCAGTCCGGTTAACGGGATCGATTTCGAGAATTCGGGTGAGACGAGTCAACACCAAGAGGACCGACGGGTCGGCCGCCAAAGCCCCTCCCGAGAGACCGGTGCCCGCTCCTCTGGCAACAACTGGCACATTGTGGCGGGCCAAAATCTGCACCACCTGTACGACCTCGTCCCTCGTTTCCGGCAATACGACAGCGCCTGGCGTGGCGTGATTGGTTGGCAAACCGTCGCTCGCGTACGTCTCGAGGTCAGCGCGGCTCGATAAGACCCATCTCTTACCAACTACGTTGTGCAGCGCGTCGAGTGTGGCAGCTGGGATAGCCATGGGGATAAGATGGGTGGTAGGGCGGTTCTATGAAAGTGATTGTCAAGAGCGGACTCCGTCCTAGCTGATT